>CAXYYB010000001.1:0-317845 GCA_964293225.1 uncultured Symbiopectobacterium sp.
TATGTCGGAAGATCTCTAAAAGTGAATGGTTCGGTTTACTGGGATACTTACACCTACAGTGATAAGAACAAAAAGCGGAAAGTGGTTATTAATAACGTGTCGGCATCTCAATAGTCGTGATGTCGAAGCACGAGAGAAGTGTTACATCGGAATGCAGCGTAAATTTAAAAAATCAAACATGCCAAATCACTATTAACATTACACCGAACTAAAAAAAGGCCTCGCAAACGCGAAGCCTTTTTTATGATTGCTGAAATTAACGATTTTTAACAGACTACCTTGTTATTTGGAATTCCACAACACGTTTAATGTCTATTTTAATTCTCAGATGATATTTTATGACGCCGAACCCAATAAGCATTTTTGTAGCGCAAATGGCTTTTTGGAATTCCACAACCGTTTTCTAAAAAGACATGATAAAAAAGATATCGCCACTCTGTATATATGCAACAATATTTTCACGCCGGGTTATTATTTCGCAGGCCCGGTATATTGCAGCGTCATGGGTGTTCTATCCCACTCCCAATTTGATTTGGTTTGTTGCTGCCAGCCATTGTCCCACATGCAGTCGCGATAGGAACTGTTACGACTGCCGTCGTTCACATCCGTGACATAGCTTTGTAATTCCTCAACTTCATAAGTTCTATACTTTTTCCCACCGCACCACCGTTTATAATTACAAGGCTCAGTGACAGTACGGTAGTTGGTGCGGTTGATCACTTCATTGCGCACCGGGAATCGCTGTTCAGCGCTAACCCGGCACAGGGTTCTTGAAGTAACATGATCAGTTGGGTTATCACGAATTTTCACCCACCGCGTCGAACACCCAGAAAGCAACACAGGAACCAACATGAATAACAGCAGCGTCTTCATCATAGGTCTCGTTAAAGGACGAAATGGCAACATGACTTTCAATTTTTGCGATAAGACTAATCTGGAATATTCCTGATTTACTGTTTCGGTCGGTGATTACGAAGACAATGCACTCCTCTGTCATGCGTTCGATAGTGAACAATACTACACGCACAAATACACCTTTCCTTGCGAAAAATCAAAAAATATTCGCACACCCTTTAACCTATCCGTTAATTAGGACAATGTGCCATTCGAAAAAAACGCTTGTCATAGGAAATGAACTTCGCATTAGGAATAGGATGAATTAATCATTTTTATCAGACTATATTGCCTTTTGGAGTTCCACCACCTTTTTTATTTTCGGCGTATAAACCAGCTCTTTCTGGCATTCAAGATCGATATCCAGTTTGATATCCATCATGCTCAGGCAGCCATCAATAAATCCTTCTGCCATTTGTAGCTGTTTTAGCACCAGCGTATGTGAAATGCCCAGCTTGGTACCAATCGCCCTCACCGGCAGGCCAAGCACATAATGCCACTCCAATAGCACATGCAGGTACGGGTCACGCTTTTTCAAACACGCCATCGCCCCATTGACAATCAACCCATCGTCATCGCAGCACGAGGGTCGCGAGCGCTGGCTGGAGGGCAGCCACCCGCGGAAGCCCGCGGCCACCGATGAGTAATACAGCCCGTGCTCGGTATGAGAAGCCCATGCGCCATAGCGCTCGAGCACCTTTTGGATATCACGAATCATCTCGCCACCTTTGTTGTTTCTATATTGTTATCTGACAAGACCATTGGGTTCTTGCCGCACCATCCCCTGGAGTAACAAAAGCGCGGCAGCCATAGACTGCCACCGATGTCTCTGACGGGAATGACTCAGGGGCAACTGGCACGCGCCGTTAACATGGCTCAGCCGACAATCTGGCGCTTGACCTCCGGTCAGGCGAAAGGAACATCGCGTATCATTGATATCGCCGATGCGCTGGGGGTGCGTCCAGAATGGCTAGCAAATGGTGATGAACCGATGCGTGTACCTGCAGCAGCACCTTACGACTCGCGCTCCAACATTCCCCCGGAATCCCAGTGGGGAACGGTTGACGTATGGGACAGCCACACCCCCTTGCGGGATGACGAAGTGGAAGTGCCGTTTCTGAAAGATATTGAATTCGCCTGCGGTACTGGGCGCATCATGAATGAAGATCACAACGGGTTTAAGCTGCGGTTTTCCAAATCGACCCTACGCCGCGTCGGTGCGAATTCGGATGGCTCCGGCGTGCTCTGTTTCCCCGCCAAGGGCGACAGCATGGAACCGTTTATTCCCGATGGCACTACCGTCGCCGTCAACACCAACGATAAGCGCATTATTGATGGTAAGATCTACGCCATCAGCCAAAACGGGTGGAACCGCATCAAGCTGCTGTATCAGGTTGGGCCGAATACGGTAAGCATCCGCAGCTACAACAGCGCCGAGCACCCTGTTGAAGAAAAATCCCTCAGCGACGTCGATATTATCGGGCGCGTATTCTGGTGGGCGGTGCTGGGCTACTGATTACTGTGCCAGCGCTGTGTACAAAAAAGGCCGTTGGTTAACGGCCTTTTCTCTTTCAGCACGATGCCATTCACCCCTCGTGCAACCCGCACTCCCGTTTCAAACCAAAAAAGCGCGTTTCTTCTTCGCTCATTCCCGGTTCCCATTTACGCGTAGTATGCGTATCCCCTACTGACAGGTAACCCTGATCCCACAGCGGGTGGTAGGACAAACCGTGCTGTTTGAGGTATTGATACACCTGCTTGTTATCCCAATCGATAATCGGCAACACCTTGAAGACGCCACGCTGGATAGCCAGTACCGGCAGATGTCCACGGCTACCCGACTGTTCGCGCCGCAATCCGGCAAACCAGGTCTGCGCCTGTAGCTCGCTCAGCCCACGGTTCATCGGCTCCACTTTGTTTAGCAGGTTGTACTGTTCAATACCTTCGATGCCCTGTTCCCACAGTTTGCCATAGCGCGCTTCCTGCCAGGCCGGAGAGTGCTCGGCGCGATACACCTTCAGATTGAGTTTCAACTGCTCGGCCAGCGTATCGATAAACTGGTAGGTTTCTGGAAACAGGTAGCCGGTATCGGTGAGAATAACCGGAATATCAGGGCGCAGTTGCGTGACCAGATGCAGGCTCACCGCTGCCTGAATGCCGAAGCTGGAGGAGAGCACATACTCTCCCGGCAGGTGCTCCAGCGCCCAGGCTACGCGTTCCTCCGCGGAGAGCGTTTCCAACTGGGCGTTGGTTTCGGCCAGCGCTTGCGCCTGCTCCGGTTTGGGTAGCGCATTAAGCGCCTCAAGTGAGAATACCGACATCATGCCTCCCGGTTAATCGTAAAAGTCGCGCGCCGGATCGAGCACCGGCTTGATAATGCCGCTACGGATAGCGAAATCACCGAACCCTTCTCCCTGCTGACGCTCCAACGCCCAGCGGCTAATCAGACCATCCAGTTCGCTCAGGATCTCCGCCTGCGTGATATTTTCGCGGTACATGCGCGGAATGCGCGTGCCTTCACGGTTACCGCCCAGATGCAGGTTGTAGCGCCCAATGGCTTTGCCAACCAGACCAATTTCCGCCAGCATGGCGCGGCCACAGCCGTTCGGACAGCCGGTTACCCGCAGGACAATATGCTCGTCGCCTACGCCGTGGCGCTGCATAATGCCTTCCACCTCGGTGACGAATTCCGGCAGAAAACGCTCGGCTTCCGCCATCGCCAGCGGACAGGTTGGGAAAGAGACGCAGGCCATCGAGTTTTTACGCTGCTCGCTGACGCTATCGTCAATCAACCCGTGCTCACGGGCCAGCGCTTCAATCTTCGCTTTATTGCGCGCACTCACGCCTGCCACAATCAGGTTTTGGTTCGCCGTCAGGCGGAAATCCCCTTTGTGGATTTTGGCGATTTCGGCCAACCCGGTTTTTAGTGGACGGCCCGGATAATCGAGAATACGGCCATTTTCGATAAACAGCGTCAGGTGCCATTTGCTATCGATGCCTTTTACCCAGCCAATACGATCGCCACGGCCCGTGAATTCATACGAGCGCACCGATTCAAAGGTCACGCCCGCGCGCTTTTCCACTTCGCGTTTGAAGGTGTCGACGCCGACACGCTCCAGCGTATATTTGGTTTTGGCATTTTTGCGATTGGTGCGGTTACCCCAGTCACGTTGCGTGGTTACCACCGCTTCGGCCACCGCCAGCGTATGCTCAATCGGAATATAGCCCAGTTCACTGGCCGTGCGCGGATAGGTTGCCTTATCCCCGTGGGCGATAGAAAGACCACCGCCGACCAGCACGTTGAAGCCGACCAGACGGCCATTATCAGCAATGGCAATAAAATTGAGATCGTTGGCGTGCAAATCCACATCGTTTTGCGGCGGGATCACCACCGTAGTTTTGAACTTGCGCGGCAGATAAGTTGCCCCGAGGATGGGTTCTTCATCGGTGGTAGCGACTTTCTCTTGATCCAACCAGATCTCGGCGTAGGCCCGGGTACGTGGCAACAGGTGCTCGGAGATCTTCTTCGCCCAGTCATAAGCCTGCTGATGCAGCTCGGATTCCACCGGGTTAGAGGTACAAAGCACGTTACGGTTCACATCGTTGGCCGTCGCCAACGCGTCCAGCCCCAGATGGTTTAGTAACTGGTGCGCTGGTTTCACGTTCGGCTTCAGAATACCGTGAAACTGAAAGGTTTGGCGGTTGGTAATACGAATGCTGCCATAGAGCGTGCTCTCGGCGGCAAATTTATCGATCCCTAACCATTGTTCCGGCGTCATCACGCCGCCGGGCAAACGGCAGCGCAGCATCATGGCATGACGCGGTTCCAGCTTTTGCTCGGCACGCTCAGCGCGAATATCGCGGTCATCCTGCTGATACATACCGTGAAAGCGGATCAGCAAAAAGTTGTCGCCGTTAAAACCGCCCGTCAGCCCTTCCTGCAAGTCTTCAGCAATGGTACCGCGCAGGTAGTTACTTTCCCGCTTCAGGCGCTCCGCATCAGCGAGTTTCCCCTCTACCACTAACGGGCCGGGATAACGTTCATCGATTGGTAATTTTTCGCTCATTGATAAAGATCTCGCTAGTACACATCGCGCTGATAACGGCGCTCAAGGCGCAGTTCGCTTAAAAATTCATCGGCCTGTTCGGCATCCAGACCGCCGTGAGTAACGATGATGTCCAGCAGCGCCTGCTCCACATCTTTCGCCATGCGGTTGGCATCACCACACACGTAGAGATGAGCACCGTCCTGGATCCAACGCCACACCTGCTCGCCTTTCTCGCGCAGTTTGTCCTGCACATAGATTTTGTGTGCCTGATCGCGCGACCAGGCCAGGTCGATATGCGTCAGCAGCCCATCTTTCACGTAGCGCTGCCATTCCACCTGATAGAGAAAATCTTCGGTAAAGTGCGGGTTGCCGAAAAACAGCCAGTTTTTGCCGTCGGCACCGTCCGCTTCGCGCTGCTGCATAAAGGCGCGGAACGGGGCGATACCGGTGCCAGGTCCGATCATGATGACGGGCGTCGAAGGGTTGGCAGGCAGTCGGAAGTGATCGTTATGTTCAATGAACACCTGAATCTCATCGTCTTCATTCAAACGATCTGCCAGATAGCCGGATGCACCGCCCGTTCGAGCACGCCCCTCATAGTCATAGCGCACAACACCCACGGTAATATGCACTTCGCTTTCAGCTTCAGCCTGAGAAGAGGCAATGGAATAGAGACGCGGCGTCAATGGGCGCAACCAGCTAATCAGTTGCTCCGGCGTCAGTTCCGTCGGTGCCTGACGCACCATATCCACCAGCGGCGTGCGCTGGGCAAACTGTTGCAGCGCAGGCTTCTCTGCCACCAACGCCAGCAACGCGTCGTTGCGGGACAACGCAGCGTACTTCTCCACCAGCGGCGCCGTGTTTTGCGTCAGTTCGAAATGGCGTTGCAGCGCCTGCGATAAAGGCAGTGTGTCGCCCGCCACGGTCACAGGCTCATCTCCCTTTAACCACAACAATTCCAGCAATTCTTGTACCAGCGCCGGATCGTTTTGATACCACACGCCGAGCGCATCACCCGGCTGATAGCGCAGGCCGGAATCCCCCAGATCGATCTCGATGTGACGCACATCTTTGTCGGACGCGCGCCCCGTGATTTTCTGATTCACTGCGAAACTTGCCGTGTAAGGGGCGGTTTTACTGTAAGGGCTGCTGGAAATTTCATCCCGCGTTCCGCTGGCGCTCGCCTGAACTACCGCCGCACCTTGTGCCGGTACACGCGCCTGAAGGATATCAACAATCTGGCGACGCCACTGCTCAGCCGCTGCCTGATAGTCAACATCGGCATCCACGCGATCGAGCAGGCGCTCTGCGCCCAGTTCGGCCAGCCGACTATCAACATCTTTACCGGCTTTGCAGAAAAATTCGTAAGAAGTATCGCCCAACCCGAACACCGCAAACGACGTGGCTTTCAGCGCAGGGGCTTTTTTGGAGAACAGGAATTTATGCAGCGCTACCGCTTCTTCCGGCGGTTCCCCTTCCCCTTGCGTAGAAGTCACCACCAGTAACTGCGTTTCCTGCGCGATTTGCTTAAATTTATAATCGCCTGCATTCACCAGCGTGACCGCGAGCTTGGCGGCCAGCAAATCGTCACGCAGTTGTTCAGCCACACGGCGGGCATTGCCCGTTTGCGATGCCGAGATAAGGGTGATGCTTTGGGCAGGCGCAGCGGCACTGGCCGGGAGCGGCACGGCCGACACGGCACCGCTCTGAGCCCCATTGCCCTGCGCGACGCCCCAAAAATAGCCTGACAGCCAGGCCAGCTGCGCTGGAGAGAAATCCCCCGTGGCGCTCTGCAAACGCGCAAGCTGCTCGGCACTAAGCGGCAGCAACGAAACCGGAGTGGTCATCGTGATTTCAGTGTCCTTTTAAGTCGTCCCGCGGCATACCCTACTACGTGAAGCTTGACGGGTATAAAGCGATTTTTATGCAATACAAAGTTGTATGGAATATAAGGTTACCTATCCCGCGCGCAACAATTAAAGACGCGATGGCAATATTTAATAACCAAAATGCCTAAATGGTTTTTCTGATAATCCTTAACGCTTAAAGCGTTATAGGCCACCCGCTCAGATGAACACCCTATCAATCAGATTATTCTTCGACCAAACGTGCTTCAAGGACGACTTTCCGGTAGTATGCGACGGCTTTGGTTTACGCTCGGTTATCCCTTCAGGAACGTTGTTATGGTCACTACCCTATTTAAAGATTTTCAGTTTGAAGCCGCCCACCACCTGCCGCACGTGCCGGAAGGGCACAAATGTGGCCGTTTGCACGGGCATTCCTTTATGGTGAGACTGGAAATCACCGGTGACGTCGATCCGCATACCGGCTGGGTGATGGATTTCGCAGAGTTGAAAGCGGTCTTCAACCCGGTGTGGCAGCAGTTGGATCACCACTACCTCAATGAAATCCCCGGCTTGGAAAACCCGACCAGCGAGGTGCTGGCGCACTGGATCTGGCAGCAGTTAAAACCCACGCTGCCTCTGCTGAGCGCCGTGATGGTGAAAGAAACCTGCACGGCGGGCTGCGTTTATCGCGGGGAATAAAAGGATCGGCCGGCTATCAGGCGATATTCAGATACTTGTGCGTCTGCATCGACAGACGCCAGTTACGCGCGATACAGGTTTCGATGCAGAGTTTGGTCGCCGCGTCTTTCTGGCTGATGGGCTGCAAAGCGATAATCCGCGATTTATCATCGTGTAAGCGGGCCAGCAAGGCATCCAGCGCTTCAATGTCTTTCTCTCGCGCCACCGGATGCTTGATTTCATCCGCACGCACGAGTGCCTGATCGAGCACCACCATGCCACCGCGCATATTCACTTTGGGTGAAACCGTGACCCAGGTTTGCGACGAACAGCGCACCTCATGAGTACCGCTGGTTTCTATCTGGCAGCGATAGCCGTTTTGTTCGAGATAGTCGGTCAACGGCGTCAAATCGTGGATACAAGGTTCTCCCCCGGTGATAACCACATGCCGGGCGCTATACCCCTCTTGCTGGATGCGCGCCAGAATCGCTTCCGGGCTGGCCGGTGCCCAGGCATCGCTCTCCTGCGTCTTTACCAGAATATGCGCCAGCGTGGTTTCACGTTCAGCAAATTTGTCCCAGGTGTGTTTGGTATCACACCAGCTACACCCCACCGGGCACCCTTGCAGGCGTACAAAAATCGCCGGAACACCGGTAAAAAAACCTTCGCCTTGCAGGGTTTGGAACATCTCATTTATCGGGTACAGCATAACATCCTATGGCTCAGTCATCGGGTGTCCGCCCAAACAGGCGGGCAAACCGCTATTATCGCAGATTGCCCGCGGTGCGCCAAATGCCGCTGTAGAACTGTCGATACGCCTCTCTAACGCATTGAGTGATTTACAAAAGCGTTGCTGAAGCAGCCCAATCAACGTGGAAGTTCTTCGAACCTATTGCTGGCGAAATACTGTGCATTTCCACCGTAACCAGTTCATGAACGACAAACGGGTCGCTTTGCAAGAAGGTCGTTATCCACTCCGCATCGTCGGCCTGAAACAGAATAAATCCAGCGTTGCCGCCAGTTAGCGGACCCGCAACAATCACCCACCCTTTGCTGACCCCTTCTGCGAGCCACTTTTTATGTGCTTCAACGTAAGGGGCTAATGTCTGTACGGGTTGTGTATAGGAGAGCGTCACTGCATGTAACATGGTCATCACCTCTGGTTAGTACGAGAGTGTTTTCACAACATCGGGGATCGTGGCGAGTGCATGAGCGATGCCCTGTTGCTTAATGTCCTGAGCCTTTGACATCCCTTCAGCACGGATAAAGCTCACATCGTAGATCCCTAGAAAAGCAAAGAAGGCACGAAGGTAGCGTTCCTGATAATCCATATCCGCAAGCGGGGTATCGTGATAGAGACCACCACGCGCAGAAACGATAACGATCTTTCGCCCTTGGCTGAGCCCCTCAGGACCGTTCGCGGTGTAGCGAAATGTTTTACCCGGCTGAGCGAGCCTGTCTATCCAGGCCTTCAACTGACTTGAGACGGAAAAGTTGTACATGGGGGCACCGATAACAACGACATCGCTTCCCAGAAACTCCTCGATTAACACATCAGAGATGGCATGTTCCCGACTCGCCTGCGCGTCTATTTCCCCTACGGATGCAACAGGCCTGAAACCGGCGGCGATCGTATCAGTAAGGTGATTAATGGGCTCTTTAACCACATCACGATAGATAACAGTGGCATCATCCTGCGCGTCGACCAGTTGCCGAACCAGCTCAGCAGACAACTCACGCGTAATGGAATCATGCTGCATAATGCTGGAATCAATATGGAGAATCTTCATCGTAAAACATCCTCTTGCAGTGTGGCGTTTATTTAAGATGTCGGGCCGCGTTATCAATAAATGCCGCTACGGCATCTGGGTGTGAAATCATCGACATATGGCTGGAGGGGATCCGTAACAGGGTTGCTCCGGTATCATGCGCCAACGTTTCCTGAATGCCAGGGCGCAGGGCGTTGTCGCTTTCCGTCAGCAGATACCATGACGGTTTGGTTTTCGAGGCCGCCTGCGGCACCTTCTCGCTAAAGGCTTGTGCGGCAATTGGCTGCTGAACCGCACTCAGCAGACGCGATTTTTTGTCGGAAACATCATTGGCCATGACGTCATGAAAGAGCGTCGGATCGTCTAACCAGATCAATCCGTCGCGATCGGGTTTAAGCCCTTCCATCGGCGCATTCAGTCTCTGTAACAGATCATTGACTGATTCACCGCTATCCGGGATCAACGCAGAGAGATATACCAGCCCTTTTACCGCAGGATCGTTTCCGGCCTGAGTGATAACCGCCCCAGCCCAAGAGTGACCAACCAATAACACATCCCCTTGTTGGCGCTTAATCACCCTCAGCGTTGCGGCCACGTCATCGTGCAAAGAGGTCAGCGGGTTTTGCACTGCGGTCACGTGGTAGCCCAAGGCTTGCAGTCGGGCAGTCACCGCTGACCAACTTGACCCATCCGCAAATGCGCCATGCACCAATACGATATTGTTGATTTTTGCCTCCTGGGCATAGGTTGCCGATGCCATGAACACAGACAGTACAAATGCCAGCGTGATGCTTACCACACGGTAGAAAAGCGAATGCTTCATTCTCTCCACCTCATGTCATTCATTGGTTATGTTAGAAATCGACCCTGACGCGATCGTTAATACAGTGTAAACATCCATTGCACGTGTTATAAGCTGTCAGATAAGACACCTATCAGGCAAAATCAGCCAACATTGTTAAACAAGGGTTACTGATGAAAATCGCGCTTCTGGCACTGCCCGGCAGTATGATGTCCGCTATTTCCGGGTTAGCAGACATGTTCTGGCTGACTAACCAGACCATCATGATGAACCCGGGGATCGCGCGCGCTCCTACGGACAAATTTGATACCGTGATTGTCAGCGCGGATGGAAAACCGGTGCATGATGCACAAGGGAAAAGGATTGATTGTGAGGCATCCTTTGGTGATAGCACGGTTTTCGATAGGGTCATCGTCACGGGCATGCGTCTGAATGAACATAAACTTCCGATTGCGCCAGATGCCGTACAAGAAGCCGCAGTCTGGTTACACACGCAATACCGGCAAGGTAGCCAGATCGCTGGAGCCTGCGCCGGGGGATACGTACTCGGCGATGCGGGCCTGTTAGACGGGAAAATATGCACCACCACATGGTGGTTGTTTCCCTCCTTTCGTCAACGTTATCCCAACGCTAAAGCACTGTGGGGGAAACCGCTGGTCGAGCAGGATGGCATCATCACTACCGGAGGGCCGCTCTCGTGGATTGATTTGACATTGCATATTGTCAAAACAGACGCGGGAAACGCATTGGCTAAACTGGCGGCGGATATGGCGGTGGCAGACAGCCAGCCGCTGTCACAACACATCTACGCTCCGCGCGGTTTCGTGAATACCATCCACCCGCTATTGATACGGGCAGAGCAGTTGATTCGCTACGACGCTCCCACGATGACGGTAGAGCAACTTGCCGCAGCGCTTACCATGAGCACGCGAACACTACATAGAAAAATCAGCGACCTGACGAATGAGACGCCAAAAGCCTTTATCACGCGAGTGCGAATAGAATCCGCCTGCGTTCTGCTGGAGAACCCCAAAAACACGATTGTGCGGGTGGCAGAACAATGCGGCTACCATGAAGAAACCGTGTTCAGACGGGCCTTTCAGCAAGTGATGGGGATGTCTCCCGCTCAGTTCAAAAAATGGACGCTGGCGCGCAACGCCGCCGCCCTGAGTAAACGATAACCAAATAGCCGCTGCGCTCGCTGAGCCCTCAGAAAGACAGGATAACATTTGAGGAATGTTGCAGTTCAGTTAATAATCAAGAGGATTGCCCATTTCATTTTCACGGTGTTTACGACAAGGAACGATACGATGAAACCTTTGAAGCCGGCGTGCCTGATAGCGATGACAGCCTTCGGTCTCCTCGATGTCGCCGTGGCTGAAGCCACGACGCAAGTCAAAACCCAACCCGGCCACTATCGGCAGTTGTTGGGGCAATATGAAATTACCGCGCTTTCAGATGGCACCAACGCCATGCCGATGGACAAACTGCTCACGCGCACCGATCCCAACACCATTCGCCAGTTGCTGACAGAGAAATCCTTACCACCAACCGTTGAAACGTCTATCAATGCGTTTCTGATCAACACAGGTAAAAATCTGGTATTGATTGATACCGGCAACGGCACGCAGGCCAACAGCAACGTCGGGAAAGTACAGAAAAACCTACTGGCATCGGGCTATCGTCCCGAGCAGGTCGATACCATTCTGATGACTCACCTGCACGGCGACCATTTTGGCGGGCTGGTGCAAAACGGCAAGCTCTCCTACCCCAATGCCACCGTTTACGTTTCGCAAAAAGAGTATGATTTCTGGTTAGATCCGCAGCATCTGGCGCAAGCCGCCCCTGAGCGCAAGCCTGCATTCCAACGGGTACAGGACACGTTCAAGATTCTGGCTGCATCAAATAAAGTGAAAACCTTTACCGGGGATGCCCCACTGCTGCCTGGCATTACGCCGGTGTTTGCGCCAGGCCACACACCCGGACATACCGCCTACAGCATCGTCAGTGACGGCAATAAATTGCTGGCATGGGGCGATATCGTGCACGCAGAAGCGGTGCAAATGCCGATACCGGAAACCACCATCAGCTTCGATTCAGATATGGATCAGGCCACCAAAACCCGTGAAGCCCTGTTTGCACAGGCAGCCAGTGAAGGCTATCTGGTGGCAGGCGCACACCTGCCATTCCCAGGCATCGGCCATGTGAATACCCGAGTGGAACGCAATGGCACCACCAACGGTTATCGTTGGATACCGGTGAATTACAGCCTGAACGGACTGAAATAACGCCAAACCCCGCGAAGCAACGGAGTGCTTTCGCGGGGCAACCTTCGGTTTATCGCTTACAGATAGACGCGCAGATACTCAGACAGGCACAGGATCGCCATCGCCTGACCGTAAGGCATGGAGGTCAGCGGGATCTGGCGGTAGTAATCCAGATCGCGGCCCATCGCGGTACCAAACGACACATTGACCAGTTCGCCTTCCTGATTGATGTTAGCAATCACACCGCGAATCGCCTTTTCCGCCATCTCGGCATAGCGCTTATCCACATAGCGTTTACGCACTGCTTTCAGGATGCCATAGGCAAACCCGGCAGTAGCGGAGCTTTCCACGTAAGAGTTAGCATCATCCAGCAGCGTGTGCCACAGGCCGCTGTCATCCTGGTACTGCGCCAGCGCTTCAATTTGGCTTTCCAACACCTGCAACAGGAAGCGACGCGTTGCATTTCCTTCCGGCAATTCCAGCAGCTCGATAAACTCAGGAATGGCTACCGTCAGCCAGCTATTGCCGCGCGCCCAACGCGCTTCGGCAAAATTGTGCTTGCCATCAAACGTCCAGCCGTGGAACCACAGGCCGCTGCGTCGGTCCATCAGATACTGTACGTGCAGTAAGAACTGATAGGTCGCTTCTTCGATAAATTCGGGGCGGTTAAGCAGTTTACCGATTTTTGCCAGCGGCAACACGCTCATCATCAGAGTGTCGTCCCACAGTTGATCGGTGTTTTCGCTGTTGTAGACGATATGCTGCAAACCGTTTTTCTGGGTTCGCGGCATGTCGTACATCACCCACTCCGCCCAACGCTCCAGATAAGGCACCCAACGGGCATCGCGCGTCTCTTCATAGCGATAGGCCAACGTCAGAAATGGGCAGACCGTGTTAACATTTTTGGTGGGCGTACCTTCCGCCAGACGCGCCTCGAACCAGTCATCAATGATGGCACGCATCTGGTCATCGCCGGTCTGTTGGTAATATTGGTAAATGCCGTACAGGCCAATACCGTGCGTCCACTCCCACCCGGCCCAGCCTTTGGTATCGATGACACGACCATCATCCAACCGCAGCAGAAACTCACCGGTTTCATCCTTGATATTGACCAGATTATCGGTAATGCGGCAGATCAGCGCTTTGAGATCGTCGCGAGAGATAAAGTGCTCAGGCTGACGCAGCAGCGGGCTATGTTTAACACTGAATACGGTCATAGATTATCATCCACTTTTATCGTTAATGCGTTAATGCGGTTAATGCTGAGTCACCTGGGTTGCTGAATGCGCCGGTTGCTTATGACGATTCAGGTAACCGATATTGTTGTTGCCCCACAGCGATTCGTAAGACATGCCAGAGAGCATTTCCACCACCTGACGCGCCTGCGGCGTGACGCGCTCCGGCACCGGACGTCCGGCTTCACGCATTTTCAGCGTCTCTTCACGCAGGGTCTGGTGCGTTTGCAGGTTCAGTTTAAACCGTAATGAGACCAGAAAACCCAACGCCAGCACGCAGACTGTACCTACGCTAAGCACCATCAGGATGGTGTGGCTCACCCCCGGAGCCTGTACGCTCTGCCCTGAAACAAACCCCGACAGTTGCAACACGATGCCGACCAGCATCACCGCGCCCGCCTGAGAAGCCTTGCGGGTCAGCGTCATGATCCCGGCGAAGATCCCTTCACGGCGTTGTGCGGTGATCACTTCATCCACATCGGCAATATAGGTGTAGGTATTCCACGGTACGTAGTTGATGCCACCACGCCCCAGCCCCGCCAACGCAGAGACCAGCAACAGTAGAGAGAACACATCGTGCAGGCCGCTGTAATAGAGCACGCAGTAAGAGATCGCCGCCAAGCCGAACAGGCAAACCACCAAGCGATAAGAAGGTGCCGGTCCGAAACGAATGCACAGCGGGATCATGCCAATCACCGCCAGGAATTGCAGGATAGCCATGGTGCCCATCAGGTTGGAAGCCACGGTGGGGCTTTGCATCAGCACAAACACCACGTAGTAGGTGAACACCGCGTTAAACACGTCCTGCGCAATGTAGCCACCGAGGTACATGCCAAGATGTTGACGGAAAATACGAATGCGCAGCGTGGATGAAAGTTCGACGCTCAGGCGTTTCAGGCTTTGTCCCAACGTCAGCGATTGGCGTTCCTTTTCTGCCTGCAGCGACGCCGCTGACATCGCTTCGCGTGGCCGTTCCCAGGTAAAGAAATAGACCAGCGTCAACACCGCGGCGCAAATTACCGAGAACACCAGGCTTGAGTAGAAGAAAGAAATGGCATTGTCTTTGCCAAAGTGGCTGAGCAGAATACCCGGCAGGAATGCCGCTAGAATGGCAGAAAGCTGTGCCAGCGCGATACGCGCACCGGAGAATTTGGTTTTCTGTTTAAAATCATCGGTCATTTCCGGTACCAGCGTTTCATACGGCACCAGAATCATGGTGTAGACCACGTCAAACACCAGATAGGTCAGCAGATAGTACCAGTACCCCATGTCACCCACCCACATAAAGCTGTAGCTGAACACGCAGGGAATACCGAGCAAAATAAAGAATTTACGGCGGCCAAAGCGTTTACCCAAGCGGGTTGAACCAAAGTTGTCCGTCAGGAACCCCATCAGCGGGCTGACGACAGCATCCAGTACTCTGGCCATCGCGAAAATAAACGTGGCTTCAATAGGCGTCAAACCACAAAACGTGGTGTAAAAATAGAGCAACCACGCCGCCGTTAGCGCCGTGGTTCCCGCACCGAGAAAATCACCTGAACCGTAAGCCAAATAGTTGGCCAGCCCAATTTTACGCGTTTTCATTTGCCATCCTTCCTGTGTCATTGTCTTTATGAAGGTAATGCGGCAGGGCCAAACCCATGCTGCCGTGTTCGTAAAATAGCGCTCAGGCAGAGGGAAAACCTTTGTGCTTTTGCCACAGCAAGGTCGGGACTGGCAACCTAGGGAAGAACGCCGAGATCGACCTCAAGATTTTTATAAAAAGCCATTTTAAACCAATGAAACCGGCGGTTCGCTTATGGCGATCACAGGGTAGAAAGCACAGGAGTGGATAGAGATACAGACGTGAAAGGGATAATCAGAAAACAAAAATAAAAAACCCGGAGACGCTCACGCATTTCCGGGTTTCGGTAGCCGGGCAAAAAGGCCCGGCAGCAGACAGGCGATTACGCCTGGCCTTTCACTTCTTTCAGACCGTTGAATGCAGCACGGCCAGCCAGCGCTTCTTCGATACGGATCAGTTGGTTGTACTTAGCAACGCGGTCAGAACGGCTCATAGAACCGGTTTTGATCTGACCAGCCGCAGTACCTACTGCCAGATCGGCAATGGTAGCGTCTTCGGTTTCGCCAGAACGGTGAGAGATAACGGCAGTGTAGCCCGCATCTTTCGCCATCTTGATAGCAGCCAGGGTTTCGGACAGAGAGCCGATCTGGTTGAATTTGATCAGGATGGAGTTAGCGATGCCTTTCTCGATGCCTTCTTTCAGGATCTTGGTGTTGGTAACGAACAGGTCGTCGCCCACCAGCTGAATTTTGTCGCCCAGCACTTTGGTCTGGTAAGCAAAACCGTCCCAATCAGATTCATCCAGACCGTCTTCGATAGAAACGATCGGGTACTCTTTGGTCAGGCCTTCCAGATAGTGGGTGAACTCTTGAGACGTGAAGGTTTTGCCTTCGCCTTTCAGTTCGTAGTTGCCCGTTTCTTTGTTGTAGAACTCAGAAGCAGCACAGTCCATCGCCAGCGTAACGTCTTTGCCCAGCACATAACCGGCATTTTTTACCGCTTCAGCGATAACAGCCAGTGCTTCTGCGTTGGAACCCAGGTTCGGCGCGTAGCCGCCTTCGTCGCCAACGGCAGTGTTCAGGCCTTTGCCTTTCAGCACTTTCGCCAAGTGATGGAACACTTCAGAACCGATACGGATCGCTTCTTTCACAGTTTTCGCGCCAACCGGCTGAATCATGAACTCTTGGATATCAACGTTGTTGTCAGCGTGTTCGCCACCGTTGATGATGTTCATCATCGGCAGAGGCATAGAGAATTTGCCCGGGGTGCCGTTCAGTTCAGCGATGTGTTCGTACAGCGGTTGACCTTTGGACGCTGCTGCTGCTTTGGCGTTAGCCAGAGACACCGCCAGAATGGCGTTAGCACCAAAGTTGGATTTGTTGTCAGTACCGTCCAGGTCGATCATTACCTGGTCGATGGCAGCCTGATCTTTGGCATCTTTGCCCAGAATGGCCTGCGCCAGCGGTCCGTTCACAGCGGCAACGGCTTTGGTTACGCCTTTGCCCAGGAAACGGGATTTGTCGCCATCACGCAGTTCCAGCGCTTCGCGAGAGCCTGTGGAAGCGCCTGACGGAGCAGCAGCCAGACCAACGAAACCACCTTCCAGGTGCACTTCCGCTTCAACGGTCGGGTTTCCGCGTGAGTCGATGATTTCACGGCCAATGACTTTAACGATTTTGGACATTAGATTTTCCTCAGTACAAGTTAAACTAAAACCGATTCTGTATATAAAACCGAGCTTTAAACTAAAACCTTAGACGAACAACGCGCGGTACTGGACCGCGCGTTGCTGAAAAACCCTTACTTCACCTGACGCTTTTGATACGCGCCAGCGGCTTTAACAAAACCGGCAAACAGGGGATGCCCATCCCGCGGTGTCGATGTAAATTCCGGATGGAACTGACAGGCCACGAACCACGGATGGTCAGGGAGTTCAACAATCTCCACCAGCTTGCGGTCGGCGGAAAGACCAGCAACACGCAATCCCGCCGCTTCAATTTGTTTCAACAGCATGTTGTTTACTTCATAGCGGTGACGGTGGCGTTCAATAATGGTTGCCTCACCGTACATCTCGCGCACCAGGCTGCCTTCCGCCAGGTGGCACGGTTGACCACCCACGCGCATGGTGCCACCCAGATCGCTCTCTTCGCTACGCACTTCGAGGTTACCCTCTTCATCGCGCCATTCGGTGATCAGCGCAACGACCGGGTACTTACAGTCTGGCACAAATTCCGTAGAGTTTGCCGCTTCCATGCCGACAACGTTACGGGCAAACTCCATCAATGCAACCTGCATTCCCAGGCAAATGCCCAGATAAGGGATGCTGTTCTCGCGGGCGTAACGCGCCGCCATGATTTTACCCTCAACACCGCGGTAGCCGAACCCCCCTGGGATCAAGATAGCATCAAGATCTTTGAGAACTTCAACGCCGCGTGTTTCAACATCCTGCGAATCGATCAGCTTGATGTTAACGGTCAGGCGATTTTTCAGCCCACCGTGCTTCAGGGCTTCAATCACCGACTTGTAGGCATCCGGCAGTGCAACGTATTTGCCTACCATGCCGATGGTGACTTCGCCACCGGGGTTGGCTTCCTGATAGACAACCTGTTCCCATTCGGACAGGTCTGCTTCGGCGCAATTCAAGCTGAATCGTTTACAAATATAATCGTCCAATCCCTGCGATTTCAAGAGCGCCGGGATTTTATAAATCGAATCAATATCTTTTAAGGAGATTACTGCTTTTTCCGGCACATTACAGAATAAAGCAATCTTTGCACGCTCGTTAGCGGGCACGGTGCGGTCCGAACGGCAAATCAGCACGTCCGGCTGAATACCGATGGAAAGCAGCTCTTTTACCGAGTGCTGAGTCGGCTTGGTTTTCACTTCGCCCGCTGCCGCCAGGTAGGGCACCAGCGTCAGGTGCATGAACAGGGTATGCTCACGGCCCACTTCCACCGCCATCTGCCGAATCGCTTCAAGGAACGGCAGAGATTCGATATCACCGACAGTGCCGCCGATTTCCACCAACACCACGTCATGGCCTTCGCCGCCTTCAATGATGCGTTCTTTGATAGCATTGGTGATGTGCGGAATCACCTGAATGGTCGCCCCCAGATAGTCGCCGCGACGCTCTTTGCGCAGCACATCGGAGTAGATACGGCCAGTGGTGAAGTTGTTGCGGCGCGTCATTTTGGTGCGAATAAAGCGCTCGTAGTGGCCCAAGTCGAGATCGGTTTCCGCGCCGTCTTCGGTGACAAACACTTCACCGTGCTGCGTCGGGCTCATCGTGCCCGGATCCACGTTGATGTACGGGTCCAGTTTCATGATGGTAACGTTGAGGCCACGGGCTTCGAGAATAGCCGCCAGAGAGGCTGCGGCAATGCCTTTACCCAGAGAGGATACGACCCCGCCGGTCACAAAAATATAATTAGTTGTCATGCTGAACCTGAGAAATTAGGTTTATATACCCAAAATAATTCGCGTTGTGGGAAGGCGGCAAGCAAACGAATCCCTAGGAGCTTACTCAAGTAAGTGACTAGGGTGAGCGAGCGCAGCCAACGCACCTGCAACGTGAAGTATGACGGGTATAACGATGGAGTACCAGGACGGGAAAGTAGTATACCTGAACCTGATGAAGGCTACAAATGTTGCTTTTCATCATTGTGGCGATCGTAAGGTCGCAACTAAACCGATGTATCACGCACAAATGGCATGAAACATCGGATTAAAAATCATAAAGATAAATAACAAAAATGCTAAAAAAAGCCGCTAAGTGACTGAAATGACCTAATCTGCTTTTTCCTGACGTTTTACCTGTTCCCAGGCCGCGTCCATTTCCTCGAGCGTCGCCTGCTCGACTGTTTTTCCCGAGGCGATAACAATCTGTTCTACCTGACGGAAACGGCGGCTGAATTTGCGGTTTGCCGCCTGAAGCGCGTTTTCGGCTTTCTGACCAAGATGACGCGAAAGATTGACGGTAGCGAACAATAAATCGCCCACTTCTTCGGCCAATTTTTCTTCATCCACGACCGCCTGCCGAGCTTCGTGCATCACTTCATCAATTTCTTCATACACTTTGTCGACCACCGGCCCTAGGCTGTTCCAGTCAAAACCGACAGATGCGCAACGCTGCTGGATTTTGTGCGCTTTCATCAAGGCAGGCAACGCGTCAGGAATATCGTCCAACGCCGAGTAGCGGGCTTTTTCAGCGCGCTCCTGGGCCTTGGTTTGCTCCCAGTTGGCAAGCACTGCGTCACTGTCGGTGAGCGTTGCATCACCAAAAATATGCGGATGTCGCCGCTCAAGCTTGTCGCTTATCGCATCGCACACCGCAGAAAAATCAAACAATCCCTGCTCTTGCGCCATCTGAGCGTAAAACACCACCTGGAACAACAGATCGCCCAATTCGCTGCGCAGATCGTCGAAATCCTGGCGTGCAATCGCATCCAGCACTTCGTAGGTTTCTTCCAACGTGTAGGGCGCGATGGTGTCGAAGGTTTGCTTGCGATCCCACGGGCAACCGTTTTCCGGGTCGCGCAATATTTTCATAATGGAAAGAAGACGTTCAATCGCTGCTGCGGTCATGCCTGATTCCTAAAGTAGATGATAAAAAAGCGCCGCTCCCGGCGCTAGCCGGAAACGACGCCTTTTTCACGATTACGCCCCTTGCTGGCGACGTGCGTCAATAACATCCGGCAGTTGGTTAAGCTTCGCCAGCACCCGTCCCAATACCTGAAGGTTGTAGATCTCAATCTCCATGTCGATCACCGCGATCTGCTGTTTAGTGTCGCTGCGGCTGGACACGCCCAGCACATTCACCTTTTCGTTCGCCAGAATGGTGGTGATATCGCGCAGCAACCCACTGCGATCGTTAGCGGTTACGCGCACCGTCAGCGAGTAACCGCTGGAGTAGCTTTCGCCCCAGACGGCATCGACAATCCGCTCTGGCGCATGGCTGCGCAGATCGTCCAACTGCTCACAGTCAGCACGATGGATAGAGATACCGCGCCCGCGCGTGATGAAACCAATGATCTCATCACCCGGGATCGGCTGGCAGCAGCGCGCGATATGGTGCATCAGATTGCCAACCCCTTCTACCACAATGCGGCCGCTGTCTTTGCGGTTGTTCTGCGGAGGCGCTTTCTGCTGGGTAAGCTGACGCAGCGCTTCGCGATCCTGCTCCTCGGCACTGGGCTGGTTGAGCTGCGCCTGAAGGAAGTTCACCATCTGGTTAAGGCGAATATCCCCGCCGCCAATACCCGCCAGCAGTTCATCAAGCGAGTTGATGTTATAGCGCGGTAGCAGCAGTTTCTCAGCCGCTTTGAGGCTGATCCCCAAATGTTCCAGTTCGTTATCCAGAATCTGGCGGCCAGCCAGAATATTCTTGTCACGATCTTGTTTGCGGAACCAGTTATGGATCTTGGAGCGCCCACGGCTGGTGGTGATATAGCCCAGGTTCGGGTTCAGCCAATCGCGGCTGGGATTCGGCTGCTTCTGGGTGATGATTTCAATCTGATCGCCCATCTGCAACTGGTAGGTAAAGGGCACAATGCGCCCGCCAATTTTGGCCCCGATGCAGCGGTGCCCGATGTCGCTATGAATATGGTAGGCAAAATCCAGCGGCGTGGAGCCGGTCGGCAGATCGACCACGTCGCCTTTTGGCGTAAACACGTAGACGCGATCGTCGAACACCTGGCTGCGCACTTCGTCCAGCATCTCGTCTGAATCGGCCATCTCTTCTTGCCAGGTGAGCAGCTTGCGCAGCCAGGCAATGCGCCCTTCGTAACCGGAGCGTCCTCCTGCAACCGCGCCCTCTTTGTATTTCCAATGCGCAGCAACGCCCAGTTCTGCATCTTCATGCATCTGTTTGGTGCGAATCTGGATTTCAAGAGTTTGGCCCCTCGGCCCCAACACCACCGTATGGATGGATTGGTAACCATTGGGTTTGGGGTTTGCCACATAGTCGTCGAACTCGTCGGGCAGGTGACGGTAGTGGGTGTGAACGATACCGAGCGCCGCATAACAATCCTGCAAGCGTTCCACCACGATACGCACGGCACGCACATCAAACAGTTCATCGAACGACAGAGATTTTTTCTGCATCTTGCGCCAGATGCTGTAGATATGCTTGGGTCGGCCATAGATTTCAGCCTTGACGCCCTCGCCCGCCATCGCGGTGCGCAGCGTTTTCACAAAATCGTCAATGTACTGTTCACGGTCGATGCGACGCTCGTGCAACAGTTTGGCGATTTTTTTGTATTCATCCGGGTGCAAATAGCGGAAGCAGAAATCTTCCAACTCCCATTTAAGCTGGCCAATACCGAGGCGGTTCGCCAACGGGGCGTAGATGTTGCTACACTCCTTGGCTGCCAGCACGCGCTCTTCTTCCGGCGCATCTTTCACTTCACGCAGGTGCGCAATGCGCTCCGCCAACTTGATCACTACGCAGCGGAAATCTTCCACCATCGCCAACAGCATACGGCGAATGTTGTCCACCTGCTCGGAGGCGACAGAATCATTTTGCGTCGCTTTCAGTTGACGAATCGCATCCATATCGCGCACGCCGTGCACCAAATCGACGATATTTTTGCCAAACGCGTCACGCAGCGTGTCTTCATCTACCACGCCGGAGTCTGCCAGCGGGAACAGCATCGCCGCGCGCATGCTGTCGTTATCCATGCTGAGAGTGGAGAGGATCTCCACCATTTCAATGCCGCGCCATAACAGCAACATCGCATCGGGGTGCCCCTGCGTGTGCTGTTCACAATAGCGCCAGGTCTCGGCTAAGCGTTCACACGACTGCTGATTATTGATGCCCAACGATGCAATCCAGGCATCTGGCACAAACTCGCCGTCCGTATTCAAATGCGCACTTCTTACCGCAACCATAAATTCTCCCTACATTGCTGCTTTGCCAGAGCATGCCGCTGTGCCAGAGCGTGCCGCCTTACCAGAACGCTGCAAAAACAGTGCCATCGATTCAAGGTGGCCGGTGTGAGGAAACATATCCAACATGGCGACCTGCGCCAACGTATAACCTGCGGCCAACAGCACTTTACTGTCCCGCGCCAACGTGGTGGGGTTACACGAAACATAGACCACACGCTGTGGTGCAAGTTTAACAATTTGCGGCATCACTTCCGCCGCCCCGGCGCGTGCCGGGTCTAGCAGTATCTTATCAAATCCCTGGGCGCTCCAGGACTGTTGCGCAACATCCTCATCGAGATTTTGGTGAGAAAATGTGACGTTAGACAAGCCGTTACGGCGCGCATTCTCTCGTCCCTTCTCCACCAACGCTGGCACACCTTCAACGCCGACCACCTCTGCCGCGCGCGTTGCCAGCGGCAGCGTGAAATTGCCCATGCCGCAAAACAGATCCAGAATACGGTCTTGTGGCTGCACATCCAGCCATGCCAGCGCCTGTGCCACCATCTGCTGATTTACCGCGTCATTGACCTGAATAAAGTCGCGCGGGCTGAAGGCGAGCGTCATGTCATTCACACGATAAACCGGCGTGTCGCCCGTCAGGGCGGTGACAACATCAGCCTCCGGTGCCAGATAGATAGCCACCTGTTGTGACACAGAAAACGCGCGCAAAGCATCGGTATCCGCCGTACTCAGGGCATCAAGATGGCGCAACACCAGCAGCGGACCGTTATCCGCCAGCACCAGTTCCACATGACCAAGCCGTTTCACCCCTTGCAACTGACTGAGGCAGTGACGCAACGGCGCTAACAGGGCATCCAGTTCCGGTGCCAACACCGGACAGGTTGCGATATCCACCACATCGTGCGATTGCCCCTGGCGGTATCCCATGCGCAAACCCGATGAGGGTTGAGGCCCTGTCTTAGCGCGGGCTGACGCTTTTCCGGCCGCAGACACCGGTTTATCCCCCGCCAAAAAGTATAACGCAAGACGCGCACGCCGACGGTAACCGTAGGCCGGCCCCGCAATCACCCCTATATCCGTCAGCGTTTGTCCGGTTTCTCGCGTCATCAACTTTTGCAACGCGGCCGCTTTGCTGCGCTGTTGCAACGCCACATCGGCGTGCTGCTGCTGGCAACCGCCACACACGCCAAAATGCGGACAGCGCGGTTCCACACGCTGCGCACTGCGCGTCAGTAACCGTTTAAGTTCAGCGCGCGCGTACTGACGTTTATCCTCGGTCAGCCGGACTTCCGCCTGCTCCTCCGGTAGCACGCCGGGCACGAAAACGGTTTTGCCTTGATGACGCGCCACGCCCTGTCCGAAGGGATCGAGATCGGTCACGGTCACGCTAATGGTTTGCCGGGTCGTCACACGCCGGTTTGGAGAGTAGAATTGCGCCATAGTTTGCTATTGTGTCTTTAAGCTGAACGTCTGGGCCTAATTCTCCCACATTGGAACCTCATGACCAAATACAGTCTGCGTGCCCGCATGATGATACTGATTCTGGCTCCGACATTGATTATCGGATTGCTGCTCAGTACCTTCTTCGTTATTCACCGCAGCAATCAGTTGCAGGACCAGCTCGCCAGCGCGGGGGCCAGTATTATTGAGCCGCTTTCCGCCGTTGCCGCCTATTCAATGGTCGCCAACCAGCAGGAGATGATTCAGCCGCTGATCAATATGCTGCATCGGCGTCATTCCGACATTGTGCGCGCCATTATCATCACTAATGCACAACATCAGGTGTTGTTCAGCACCGATTCGCGCCATGTCACCCAGTTGATTGATGCGGTAAAACAGCAGCCGATGCAGTCAGGGCTACATTCTCATCAGGTTGATGACATGCTGTTACTGCATATGCCTATCACCATCGGCCCGGAATTTACCCGTCATGCGGGCAAGGTCGAACGTCCCGGTGCCACTGTGGGGTATATCTTGCTGGAGTTGGATACCGATTCCATCATGCTGCAACAGTATCAGGAAACCTTTATCGCCACGCTGTTGATGCTGCTGTGTATGGGGATTGCCGGTCTGTTTGCCTATCGTCTGGTGCGCGATGTCACCATGCCGATACGCAATATGGTGGATACCGTCGATCGTATCCGTCGCGGTCAATTGGACAGCCGTGCAGAAGGGTGCATGCTGGGTGAGCTGGATATGCTGAAAAATGGCATTAACGCCATGGCGATGTCCCTGACGGCCTACCACGAGGAGATGCAGCAAAACATCGATCAGGCCACCTACGATCTCAGGGAAACGCTGGAACAGATGGAGATCCAGAACGTCGAGTTGGATTTGGCGAAGAAGCGGGCGCAAGAGGCCGCGCGCATCAAGTCCGAGTTTTTAGCCAACATGTCGCACGAGTTGCGCACCCCGCTTAACGGCGTGATCGGTTTCACCCGTCAAACGCTAAAAACCACGTTAACCGCCACCCAGACCGACTATTTGCGCACCATAGAACGTTCCGCCAACAATTTGCTGGCCATCATCAATGACGTGCTGGATTTCTCCAAGCTGGAAGCCGGCAAGCTGGTGTTGGAAAACATCCCGTTCTCACTGCATAACACGCTGGATGATGTCATCACGCTGTTGGCGCACACTGCCCATGAGAAAGGGTTAGAGCTGACGCTCAACATTCAACCCGGCGTACCCGAACGATTTATCGGCGATCCCATGCGTCTGCAACAGGTGATCACCAACCTGCTGGGCAATGCCATTAAATTCACCGAAAAGGGCAATATTGACATTCGCGTTGAACGCCACCGCCAGAACCATAAACAGCTGGAGTTGGAAATTCAGATCCGAGATACCGGGATCGGTATCGCTGAAGGGCAACAGGCGCAGCTCTTCCAGGCGTTTCGTCAGGCGGATACTAGCATTTCCCGCCGCCACGGCGGCACCGGGCTGGGGCTGGTTATCACTCAGCGGTTGGTAAAAGAGATGAGGGGCGATATTCGCTTCCAAAGCACGGTAAATCAGGGCTCCACCTTTTGGTTCCACATCACGCTAACCTGCGATCCGCACAGCGCTGTCGTCGAAAATAACGTCTCAGTGCTACAAGGGCACAGCATTGCCTATGTGGAAGCCAACGCCTCCGCCGCACAGGCCGGGTTAGATATTTTGGGGCAAACGCCGTTGCAGGTGCACTTTAGCCCTACCCTTGAACAGCTACCACCGCAACATTTTGATATTTTGCTGCTCGGCGTCCCCGTTCGTCATCGTAATACCTTGCAAGATTACACCTCGCAACTGCGCGATATGAGCCGTAAAGCAGACTGTGTCATTTTAGCCTTACCCAGTCTGGCGCAAATGGATGCTGAACAGCTGAAATCTTTCGGTATTCACGCCTGTCTGAGTAAACCCCTGTCCTCGGTACGCCTGTTGCCCTTAATACAGGAAGGGCTGTTGATCCAGCAGCTATCGTTGCTGCCAGTAACGCAACCGATGACGCTGTCCACACCGCGCTTGCCGCTGTGTGTGATGGCGGTGGATGACAATCCGGCCAACCTGAAACTGATCGGCACCTTATTGGAAGAGCAGGTGGAAAACACCCTGCTGTGTGACAGTGGTGAAGAGGCTATCGCGCAGGCGGCCATGCAGGATATCGACGTTATCTTGATGGATATCCAAATGCCGGGCATGGACGGTATTCGCGCCAGCGAGCATATTCGTCAACTTTCCCGCCACGCGACAACGCCGATTATCGCCGTCAGCGCCCATTCGCTGAGTGACGAGCGCAAATCATTGCTGCAAGCGGGAATGGACGGTTATCTGGCTAAACCGATTGATGAGCAGATGTTGGCATCAGTATTGGCGCGTTATACCCAGCCGCAGGCGATACAGGTTGATAGCGAGAACGGCAGTATGGCGCAATTGCTGGCGGAGCATGATGACAGCCAGCTCTCGCTCAACTGGTCGCTGGCAACGCGTCAGGCAGCGAATAAACCCGACCTGGCGCGCGATCTGCTACAAATGCTGCTGGACTCCCTGCCTGAGGTTCAGCAACACATCGAAACGCTGTTGGCGGGCCACCCGGTGGAAGACACGCTCCCGCTGATTCACAAACTGCACGGCAGTTGCGGCTACAGCGGCGTACCCCGCTTGAAGCAACTGTGTTACACGCTGGAAACCGCACTGCGTAAGGGGGCGGATTTTCTTGAACTGGAGCCGGAGTGGCTGGAGCTGCTCGATGAAATCGCCAATGTACGGCGGGCGGCGCAGGTGCATTTGCAGTAGTGCCCGTTAGGTTATCGAAATAAAAATGCGACGCGGTATAATACGACACGTCGCCCCCGGCACCAGCGCGGGGACGACGAAGAAAGGAGCCGCCAGAAACCGTCGGCAAAGAGAGCATTATTGGAGCGTTTGCGCCAGTTTGATGGTTGCGGCGACGTTACGTGCCGTCATGCGCACGTTGGCTGCCGCGTTGTCCAACGCGTCCTCCAGAGAACAGATGTTGTAAAGCACGCTGAATACCGCATCCAGGCCGTGTTCGTGCACCACGCCCACATCTGCTGTCAGGCTTCCCGCAATCCCGACCACCGGTTTGTTGTAACGCTTCGCCACGCGCGCCACGCCAATCGGCACTTTACCGTGCACCGTCTGGCTATCGATGCGCCCTTCACCCGTGATCACCAGCGACGCGTCCCGCACCAGTTCATCCAGTCCCAGCGCTTCGGTAACAATCTCAATGCCCTGACGCAGTTCCGCGCCGCAGAAGGCCAATAACGCGGCACCCATACCACCGGCCGCCCCGGAACCCGGCACCTGATCCACATCGATATCCAGGCTGTGGCGGATCACCTCGGCGTACTGCTTGAGCGCATTGTCTAACTGCACAATCATCGCCGGCGTCGCCCCTTTTTGCGGCCCGAACACCGCAGAGGCACCCAGCTTGCCCGTCAGCGGATTGGTGACATCGCATGCCACTTCAAAACGGCAGCGTTTAATACGTTGATCCAGTTCGCTGATGTCAACACGTTTCAGTGCATCCAGTGCGCCGCCGCCAAAGCCGATCGATTCGCCCTGCGCATCCAGCAGTTTTGCCCCTAACGCCTGTGCCATGCCCGCGCCGCCATCATTGGTGGCGCTGCCGCCGATACCGATAATGCAGTGTTTTACCCCGTGGTCCAGCGCGCTGCGAATCAGCTCTCCCGTGCCATAGCTGGTGGTCAGCAGCGGATTACGCTGCGCAGGAGGTACCCGCTCTAACCCGCTGGCCGCCGCCATTTCGATAAAAGCGGTTTTTTCATCACCCGACAGACCGAAAAAGGCGTCGATCTTGTCTCCCAACGGGCCGGTAACCTGAACCTCGACAATTCGCCCTTGCGTTGCCGCCACCATGGCTTCAACCGTACCTTCGCCGCCATCCGCCACGGGCAGCTTGACGTAGCTGGCGTCAGGGAAAATTTCCCGAAAACCGGCTTCAATCTGTGTAGCCACTTCCTGTGCTGACAAGCTTTCTTTATAAGAATCCGGTGCGATAACTATTTTCATAAACGATCCGATTTCATAAACGATCCACCAGTATCAACGGGCGCGGAGTCGTTACGGGTCAGTATGTCAGGCCGGTATCGAATCGTCGTCGTACCGACCTGTTGCCTTAGCGCGTCACTTCCACTTTGGCCAGCTTTTCGTAGTACCGTGCTAATGCACAGTGATCGGCCGTTCCCAGCTCGTCCGCTTTCAGCGCCTGCATCATTTCCATCACCGCCGCGGTTAACGGCAACTGCGCGCCAACGCCGTGTGAGGTATCCAACGCGTTCGCCAGATCCTTGATGTGCAGATCGATACGGAAGCCCGGTTTGAAATTGCGATCCATCACCATCGGCGCTTTGGCATCCAGCACCGTGCTGCCCGCCAGCCCACCGCGAATTGCCTGATAGACCAGATCCGGGTTTACGCCCGCTTTGGTCGCCAGCACCAGCGCTTCAGACATGGCGGCGATATTCAACGCCACAATCACCTGGTTCGCCAGTTTGGTCACGTTGCCCGCGCCGATGTCGCCAGTGTGCACTACCGAACCCGCCATCGCTTTCATCACGTCGTAGCAGCGATCGAATACCGCCTTGTCCCCCCCCACCATCACGGAAAGGGTACCGTCGATAGCTTTCGGCTCACCGCCGCTGACCGGCGCATCCAGCATCGCGATGCCTTTTTCAGCCAGTGCGGCAGCAATTTCACGGCTGGCTAGCGGCGCAATGGAGCTCATATCAATCACAATGCTGCCTTCGCGCGCACCGTCGATCACGCCGTTTTCACCCAGCACCACGTCTTTGACGTGCGGAGAGTTGGGCAGCATGGTGATGATGATATCGCTCTGCTCAGCGACCGCTTTGGCGGTGTCAGCGGCGGTGGCGCCTGCGGCAACCACTTCAGCGACCACAGCGCTGTTTCTGTCGGAAACCACCAATGAGTAACCTGCTTTGATCAGGTTTTTACTCATCGGTTTCCCCATAATACCCAGTCCAATAAAACCAATTTTCATTACGTTAACCCCGTAGTCCGATCGTTAAATGCGGTAATGGCCTGACTGGCCCGGATTTATTCAAATGACTTTTTGAATTTGTCACACAGTGCCGCGGTGGCACCGCGGAACACGCCCAGATCGCTGCCGACGGCAACAAAGCTGGCCCCCCACTCCAGGTAACGGCGCGCATCAGCTTCAACCGGTGCCAAAATGCCGCTCGGTTTGCCGTGCGCTGCCGCACGCTCAAAAATATGACGGATAACTTTCTGCACTTCCGGGTGATTCGGTTGCCCCAGATAGCCCAGTGCCGCAGAGAGATCGCCCGGTCCGACGAAAATACCGTCCACACCGTCAACCGCCGCAATGGCATCCAGGTTATCGACGCCTTCCTGGGTTTCGATCTGCACCAGCACCGTGATGTTGTCGTTGATGGTGGCGAAATAGTTAGGTTCGGTGCCGAACGCATTGCTGCGATGACCGACAGAGACACCGCGAATACCGGCAGGGGGATAACGTGTAGACGCCACCGCGCGTACCGCTTCTTCTTCGGTTTCCACAAACGGGATCAGGAAGTTATAGAAACCGATATCCAGCAGACGTTTGATGATGACGGGTTCATTGCAGGGCGGGCGCACCACCGGCGCGCTGTGGCTGCCTTTGAGCGCCATCAGCTGAGGAATAAAGGTGCTGATATCATTCGGCGCATGCTCTCCGTCCAGCACCAACCAGTCAAACCCGGCCAGTCCCAGCACTTCGGTAGAAATGGGGTTAGCCAACGCGCACCAGCAACCGATCAGGGTTTTTCCCTCAGTCAACTCCTGGCGAAACCGATTTGGCAACAATGGCGTCTTCATGTTTTATCCTTACTCTTTATCGCGCCGCCCCGGATGAGGCGGCGTACAGCGTGAATTAACGAACCAGGCAGGGGCGTTTGTTATCGAACGTCCAACCAGGAATCAGATACTGCATGCCGACCGCATCATCACGAGCGCCCAGCCCCATGTTTTTGTACAGCTCATGCGCTTTCATCACCTGATCCATATCAAGCTCAATGCCCAGACCCGGTTTCTTCGGCACTTCAACCATACCACCGACGATTTTCAGCGGCTCTTTGGTGATGCGCTGGTTGCCTTCCTGCCAAATCCAGTGCGTATCAAGCGCGGCGATTTTGCCCGGCGCAGCGGCACCGACGTGGGTGAACATGGCGAGCGACACGTCGAAATGGTTGTTGGAGTGTGAGCCCCAGGTCAAACCCCACTCGTGGCACATCTGCGCGACGCGCACCGAACCTTGCATGGTCCAGAAGTGCGGGTCCGCCAGCGGGATATCGACCGATTGCAGAGAGATAGTGTGGCCCATCTGACGCCAGTCAGTGGCAATCATATTAGTGGCTGTCGGCAAGCCAGTGGCACGGCGGAACTCTGCCATCACTTCGCGGCCAGAGAAGCCTTGTTCTGCACCGCACGGGTCTTCTGCATACGCCAGCACACCGCGCAGTTGCTTACCAAGGCGAATGGCCTCTTCCAGTGACCAGGCACCGTTGGGGTCAAGCGTGATACGTGCCTGCGGGAAACGTTTGGACAGCGCGGTGACCGCTTCCGCCTCTTCGCTACCTGCCAGCACGCCGCCTTTCAGTTTGAAATCGTTAAAACCGTATTTTTCATAAGCGGCTTCGGCCAAACGGACTATCGACTCCGGCGTCAGCGCTTCTTCATGACGTAAACGGTACCAGTCGCATTTCTCATCCGGCTGGCTCTGATACGGCAGGTCCGTTTTGGTACGATCGCCGATGTAGAACAGATAACCGAGCATTTCCACGGCGTCACGCTGTTGACCATCACCCAGCAGGGCGGCAACCGGCACGGTGAGGAACTGGCCCAGCAGATCCAGCATCGCGGCTTCGATCCCCGTTACTACGTGGATGGTGGTACGCAGATCGAAGGTTTGCAGTCCGCGCCCGGAAGCATCGCGATCGGCAAACTGGTTACGCACGGCATTCATGACATTCTTATATTCGCCCAGCGTTTTACCGATCACCAAAACCGATGCATCTTCCAGCGTTTGGCGAATTTTCTCGCCGCCGGGAATTTCACCCACACCGGTATGACCTGAGTTATCTTTCAGAATCACGATATTACGCGTGAAATAAGGCGCATGCGCACCGCTCAGGTTCAGCAACATGCTGTCATGTCCCGCAACGGGAATGACTTGCATGTGGGTAATAACTGGTGTGGATTGTTGTAGGGTCATGTTGTTATCCTTTTAGTCTGTCTTTCGGTAGCTGTCGTTATGAAGCGTGCTTTACTCAAGCGTTTACCTGCACGTTGCGCAGGCCCGTTTACTAACGGCCGAAAACGGGACGCTTACGATCAAATGTCCAGCCGGGAATAAGGTACTGCATGGCCGCAGCGTCATTACGCGCGCCGCTCGGCAGCTTTTTGTGTAACTCATGGGCTTTCATGACTTGCGCCATGTCCAGCTCAACACCCAGCCCTGGACGATCGGGTACGGCAATTTTACCGTTGACGATCTGTAGCGGCTCTTTGGTCAGATGCTGCCCTTCCTGCCAAATCCAGTGGGTATCAATCGCAGTAGGATTACCCGGCGCCGCTGCGCCAACGTGGGTAAACATGGCCAATGACACATCAAAGTGGTTATTAGAGTGGCAACCCCAGGTCAGGCCCCAGTCGTTACACAGTTGCGCGACGCGCACTGCGCCGTGCATGGTCCAGAAATGCGGATCTGCCAGCGGGATATCCACCGCTTGCAACATCACGGCGTGGTTCATTTCACGCCAGTTGGTGGCGATCATATTGGTTGCCACCGGTAGGCCAGTCGCGCGACGGAACTCAGCCATGACCTCACGGCCCGAGAAACCTTGTTCTGCCCCACAGGGATCTTCGGCATAAGTCAGAATGCCGTTCATGCCTTTGCACAAACGGATGGCCTCATCCAACAGCCAAGCCCCGTTGGGATCGACGGTGATACGGGCATCCGGGAAACGCTTTTTCAACGCCTTCACCGACTCAATCTCTTGTTCGCCCGGCAGCACCCCACCTTTCAGTTTGAAATCTTTGAAACCGTAACGATCGGCGGAGGCTTCGGCCAACCGCACAATGGCATCGCTGTCCATTGCTGCCTGATGGCGCAGGTGATACCACTCGTGCTTGCCGGTTTCTCCCGCCAGATAAGGCAGATCCGTTTTGGTGCGATCGCCGATATAGAACAGGTAGCCCAGCACCGTGACCTCATCACGCTGTTTGCCCGGCCCAAGCAGCTCGGCAACCGGCACGCCAAGGAACTGGCCTTGTAAATCCAGCAGTGCGGCTTCCAGCGCCGCCACGGCGTTGACCCGCAGTTCAAACGTCCAGGCCCCTTTGCCGAAGGCGTCAAAATCGGAGGATTGGTTACCGGTATGCACGTCATGCACCAGACGATTCATACGCGCAATCTGTTCCCCTTTCACACGGGGGATTGCATCGACCAGCGTGCGATAAATCACCTCACCGCCCGGCGCTTCACCCACGCCGGTGTGACCCGCACTGTCGGTTAACACCACCAGGTTGCGCGTGAAGTAGGCGCCGTGTGCGCCGCCAATGTTCAACAGCATGCTGTCATAGCCGGCAACCGGGATAACCTTCATGTCGGTAATGACCGGGGTACTCTGGGTATTATTTATCATCGTGTGTTCCAGACGAGGTCAGTGTCAGCGCGGAAGAGACAGATTCTCACTACAGGGCAACGTATCTCCGCGCACCGTCGTTGCTCTACTGCATCAAATTATAATGACTGACATGCGCCGGCTCATTGGGCGAGTGCACAACATTTTGTCTCAAGATAATGATTAAATGGTAACTCGGCACAATGCATTGCGAAGTCATTCACGAAATTAGCGTTTATGTGAAGTGGACGTGAAAAAGGGCACACGGCCAATAATTGCTGTTCGAGAAAAATAACGCTCGAGAATATTTTAATGACCGCTCTCATTATTATTTCATTTTTTATAAAACAAAAAACAGTGAACACAGAGGGAATAAAAGAGAGGCATGAAAATAACAAGCGAAAAGCGCAAGGATACGTGACGCTGATAAGCACGCAAGCGGTGCTGATAACGCGGGGAACGGGCATGGAGCCTGAAATAGCACGGGTCAGGCGTTATCCGCCTGACCCGTTGAATCGATTACCCTTTGAAAGGTTTCAATTCGATACGCTTGATATCCTGCACAATAAACAGGTAGCTGATAATAGCCACTGCCGCGTGGACACCCACATAAATCAAACCACCGTTAAAGGAGCCGGTCATGCCAATAATATAACCAATGGCAATCGGGGTAACGATACCGGAAATATTACCAAACATATTAAACAGACCGCCGCTCAACCCGCTGATCTCTTTCGGTGCCGTATCCGCCATCACCGCCCAACCCAACGCTCCAATGCCTTTACCGAAGAACGCCAGCGCCATCACGGCGATAACCACCCACTCCGTCGACACGTAGTTACAGATAACCATCGACATGGAGAGCAACATCCCCAGTACGATAGGCGTTTTGCGCGCCAGCGTCAGGTTTTGAGTACGGCGCATCAGGTAATCGGAGATCACCCCGCCCAATACCCCGCCAATAAAACCGCAAATGGCAGGCACGGAGGCAACAAAACCGGCCTTGAGAATGGACATGCCTCTGGCCTGTACCAGATACACTGGGAACCAGGTGATAAAGAAGTAGGTCAATGCGTTAATGCAGTACTGGCCGAGATAGACCCCCATCATCATACGCGAGGTCAGCAATTGTTTAATCTGGAACCACTTCTCTTTACCCGGTACTTTGGCCTTGTTGGCCGCCGCATCCATATTGATCAGTGCACCACCCGCTTCGATATAATCCAGTTCAGCCTGATTCATGCTGGGGTGATCTTTCGGATCGTGGATCACTTTCAGCCACAGGAAGCTTATCAGAATACCGAAACCGCCCATGAACCAGAACACGTGTGCCCAGCCCACCGCGTGCACCAGCCAACCCATAATGGGAGCGAAGATCACGGTCGCAAAGTACTGCGCAGAGTTGAAGATCGCCACGGCAGTGCCACGCTCTTGCGCCGGGAACCAGGCAGCAACGATACGACTGTTACCGGGGAAAGAGGGCGATTCACACAGGCCAACCATAAAGCGCAGTGCAAACAAGGACACCACGATGGCCGAGCCCTGGAACAGGTCAACAAAGCCTTGCAGCAAGGTGAACAGTGACCAGGTGAAAATACTCCAGAAGTAAACGCGTTTGGAACCAAAACGGTCAAGCAGCCAACCGCCTGGAATTTGGCCGATCACATAGGCCCAAGAGAATGCAGAGAAAATATACCCCATCCCCACGGCATCCAGGCCAATTTCCTTTGACATGGCGGAGCCAGCAATCGAGATGGTGGCGCGGTCGCCATAGTTAAATGACGTGACTATAAATAACATCACGACAATCCAGTAGCGGGCGTTTGTTCTCTTTTGTATAGCGCCAGCTGCTGAGCTTACTGTATTCATGATGAACTCCTGCTGTCGATCACGGTTAGTTCATTCATTCTCAATAACGCATTCATGAAAACAGAATGCCGTAGGGTTATCAGAATGAAAGTGTGGTAAATCACTAATTATTTAGCCTTTAAGCTTTATATTGCGAACGCTTCAGTGTTGTCACTTTGAAATAGTTAACCGAATCATTCACTCGCCAGAAGATTATAAATTCCGTCAATTGCAGGCTCACTAGCGAAAGGCACAACATTGAAAATCGTTTTTTAAATATGTTGGTGCAGTTGCCCTATCGACTGGGAGGTATTTCACGAAAATCGACGATTCGCGCGATACGTCACATTGCTGATAATCCCCTCTCGCCCCCGAAGAACCCACACGGGGCGATGTGTGATAGCACTCACCTCTTGTTGTCCTAACGCCACAGAAAAAACGGGATTAACGGCAAAAAATAGGTCACTTGCATAATGCACCCCCAGAGTATGGGCTTTATACTCGTCCACGAGCAATGAAGAATTAGCCGACAGCGATAGTAACGAACGTTATTTTACAGACCGAGAATAAAGGCTTACATCATGTCAGAAAAAAAAGTGACAGATTCCGCACTGGAAAAACCGCTTTATATTAAAGTCCACGAATCCGATAATGTTGCTATTGTCGTCAATAATAATGGATTACGTGCTGGCACCCGTTTTTCAGACGGGCTTGAATTAATTGAACATGTCCCTCAAGGGCATAAAGTTGCGCTGAGTGACATTAATGCCACAGAGGCCATTATTCGTTACGGCGAAATTATTGGTTATGCCGTAAGGCCGATTGCACGTGGCAGTTGGATTGATGAATCTCTGGTTGAATTACCGGATGCGCCACCGCTGGAAACACTGCCGCTGGCGACAAAAGTGCCTGCACCGTTACCGCTGTTGGAAGGCTATACCTTCGAGGGCTATCGCAATCCAGATGGCAGCGTGGGCAGCAAAAACCTGCTTGGCATCACCACCAGCGTGCACTGCGTCGCTGGCGTGGTTGACTACGTGGTGAAACTGATCGAACGCGATCTGCTGCCCCGCTATCCGAATGTTGATGGCGTCGTGGCGTTGAACCATCTCTACGGCTGTGGCGTTGCCATTAACGCGCCAGCTGCCGTGGTTCCCATTCGTACCATTCACAATCTGGCGTTGAACCCCAATTTTGGCGGAGAAGTCCTGGTTGTCGGTCTGGGTTGTGAAAAACTGCAACCGGAACGTCTGCTGGAAGGCACCCCCGATGTACACGCCATTTCGCTGGATGACACCAGTATTGTGCGTTTGCAAGATGAGCACCATGTGGGGTTCCAGTCTATGGTCGATGACATTCTCACCATGGCGGATCGCCACCTGCAACGTCTTAATCTGCGCCGTCGCGAAACGTGCCCGGCTTCTGAGTTGGTGGTGGGGATGCAGTGCGGGGGCAGCGATGCCTTCTCCGGTGTGACGGCCAACCCGGCTGTGGGTTATGCCTCCGATTTGCTGGTACGCTGTGGTGCGACCGTGATGTTCTCTGAGGTCACCGAAGTGCGCGATGCCATCCACCTTCTCACACCGCGCGCCGCGACCGAAGAAGTGGGCCGCCGTCTGCTTGAAGAGATGGCCTGGTATGACGACTACCTGGATACCGGAAAAACCGATCGCAGTGCCAACCCGTCCCCCGGCAATAAAAAGGGTGGGCTGGCGAACGTGGTAGAAAAGGCGCTCGGCTCAATTGCCAAATCAGGTCAAAGCGCCATTTCCGAAGTGCTCTCTCCGGGGCAGCGCCCAACCAAACGCGGGTTGATTTATGCGGCAACGCCTGCCAGCGATTTTGTCTGTGGCACCCAGCAGTTAGCCTCAGGCATTACCGTGCAGGTTTTCACCACAGGTCGTGGTACACCGTATGGTCTGTTGGCCGTGCCCGTGATCAAAATGGCAACACGCACCGCATTAGCGGAAAGATGGCATGATTTGATGGATATCAATGCGGGCACAATTGCCACCGGTGATGCCACCATCGAGCAAGTAGGTTGGGAGCTGTTCCATTTTATCCTTGATATTGCCAGCGGAAGGAAGAAAACCTGGTCAGATCAATGGGGCCTACATAACGCGCTGGCGGTATTCAACCCTGCGCCTGTAACTTGATAAATAAACTTTTTTATATTTCGCCGGCCCACTTATCGTTGGCCGGCGTTTATTTTTTTATTCTATCGCTGATTAATTCTTTCTGTTTATCCTGTAACCCTTTGGAAGGATTATAAGATTTTTCCCACGAATAACACCCCTCATTTTATTTACAAATTTGAACAAATTTGCAAACCAACGTAACAATTAGGCATTCTATCCCATCCTGTATTTTCACATGAAATTATTATAGCTGTATTTTTTAACTCATTATATTCACTGGGTTTTATATTTAAAAAAGTGCTATTTGGAAATGAATGAGTTGACAGCATCCTCAGCAACATCATAAATTTACACGCTCTGATGTCTGCGTGTTCAAATTCGAACGCGGGATTTTTGCACCCCGTGCCCACAGTGACGTGGCAAACGTCATCAGTGTGAAGTTATTACATTTTTATGATCATTAGCTCAGTGACATATACCCTAAATAATTCGAGTTGCAGGAAGGCGGCAAGGGAGAGACAAATCTGTCTGGAACAGATTTGAACAGCGCTTGCGCTGGCCCGAAGGGTGAATCTCAGGGATGAGATTCATTAATCCCGATGAGCTTACTCAGGTAAGTGATTCGGGTGAGCGAGTGCAGCCAACGCACCTGCAACTTGAAAGATGACGGGTATAAATTAATAACCTTTAATTTTGCATGCCTTTAATCTGGCATGAATTTATTAACACAGCACCATAATTGCACCAGGGGTTACAAATGAGGGTCAATACGCCTGTTACGCAACAGGAGTATCTGTTGGACGTGGACACAACATTGATGTCCACCACCGATACTCAAAGTTACATTACCTACGCCAACTCCGCTTTCATCCGCGTCAGCGGCTATGCCGAAGATGAACTTATCACGCAGCCCCACAACGTGGTGCGCCACCCGGATATGCCCGTCGAAGCGTTTGGAGATATGTGGTACACCCTGCAACAAGGCGATAGCTGGACAGGGCTGGTAAAAAACCGACGTAAAAACGGCGACCATTACTGGGTTCGCGCCAACGTCACGCCGGTTTATCATAACAATCAGTTGAGTGGCTATATTTCCGTGCGCAACACGCCGAGCGCGGAAGAGATCAAATTTGTAGAACCCCTGTATGAAGCCGTACAGCAAAAGCGGGCAGGCAGTCGCGCCTTCTATAAAGGATTGGTGGTTCGCACCGGGTTATTTGCACCGCTCTCTGTGCTGCAAAAAATCTCCGTGCGCTGGCGCATCCGTTGCCCGCTGTTTATCGCTGCGCTGGCCCCCGTTCTGCTCACCTATTTCGGCCTCGATCCCGTCTGGTCAGCGTTGGCAGCGGTCATCCTGTTTCTGTTGTTGGATGCCTTTTTGCAAAGCCAAATCAGTCGCCCGCTGAAAACCATGCAAAAACAAGCCCAGAGCGTGGTTTCTGGACGCAAAACGTCACACGTTCACTTTAACCGCGTGGATGAGATAGGCCTGTTAATGCGCTCCATTAACCAGTTTGGCCTTAATCTTCACTCGCTGGTGGATGACGTTGGCACTCAGGTGCAAGGCATGACCGACGTGAGCCAGCGCCTGACAGAAAACAATATGTCACTCAATGCCCGTACCGAAGAAACTTCTGCTAACCTGCAACAAACCGCCGCTGCCATCGAAGAAATTACCGTTGCGGTACAGCAAAGCGCTGAAACGGCAATCCAGGCCACCAGCATGGCGGAAGCCGCCAGCCAGACGGCGCAAAAAGGCGGGGATATCATGGGGGAAACCATCGGTATGATGGAGTCCATCTCCAAGGCGAGCGATAAGATCGTCGATATTATCGGCGTGATCGACAGCATTGCGTTTCAAACCAACATTCTGGCACTTAACGCCGCGGTAGAAGCCGCCAGAGCCGGTGTGCAAGGTCGTGGTTTTGCCGTGGTCGCAGCTGAAGTTCGCAACCTGGCCCAACATTCTGCCTCTGCCGCCAAAGAGATCAAAACACTGATCGATGCTAACGTCGCAAGCGTGGAGTCAGGCGGTAAAATGGTGGAAAATGCGGGTAAGCACATTTCTGATATCGTCAGTGAAGTGCTGCAAGTCTCAACCATGATCAAAGAGATCAGCAACGCCACGCAAGAACAGACGCAGGCATTAGGGTTGATTAACCAATCCATTGCCCAAATCGAAATCATGACCCAAAGCAATACTGAAATGGTGGTGCAATCAACCGATACGGCAGAAAGTTTAAACCGTCAGGCTCAGCGACTCACCAGCGCCATCAACGTGTATGGCAGTTGATTAGCCCCCATTTCAACGCACGATACGGCTGGGAATAAGGATAATTCCCTCGCCGTGCGTCCCGCGCAATACCGATAGCCCCTCCTGTTTTTCTCTGTACAGACAGATGACACACATTGTTACATTTACTGTAAAAAACCTGATTCTATCGTTCTGTATTCCGACAAAATCCCTGTCAAGCTAGAGGGAATAAGCGTCGATACTCTATAAGCACAACCAGTGCCGTAATGACAAGGAGAAAAAATGACCAGCATCAGCGCAGTGACGTCTGCCTCTGGCAGCAGCGCGAGCTCAGGGACCAGCAATGAGCAACAAATTGCTCGTCTTAATCAGCAGATTAAAACGCTAACGCAGCAGGCCAAAACGCTTTCTACTTCCCTCGAGAAAGCCAGCACGGACGAAGAAAAGGCCAGTATTCAGGAGCAGCAGCAGTTGATTCAGTCGCAGATTCAGGCGCTTCAGGCCCAACTTGCCCGGTTACAGAACGAGTCATCAGAGAGTAAACAGCAGCAGGCGGCATCCACCGCTACTGCCAGAGAGGAAGGCGTTAACAAGCCGACTGAAGAGAACAAAATCAACATTTACGTGTAGCCGTTTAGTCACACGTGCAGCACCGCAAGCGCGGTGCTGCTTCTAACGCGGCTTAAGCGGCGTCACCAATCCTTGCAGCCCTTCAATCTTGATGGTCAGCGTCAGTTGCATCAAATCACCCAATCGCCCTTTGGGAAACACATCCTTGCGGGCAAACCACAGCAAATACTCCTCGGGCAAATCGATCAGAACTCGGCCCTGATACTTGCCAAACGGCATCTGCTGGGTGGCGATGGCGATCAAATCCTCTTTTTCCATCGGTTAGGCTCCGAGCAGGCGGATCATCTCAGCCTCATCAATCACCGGGATGTTCAGTTCTTGTGCTTTGGCCAGCTTGGAGCCCGCCGCTTCCCCGGCAATCACCATATCGGTTTTCTTGGACACGCTGCCACTCACTTTCGCGCCCAGCGCCGTCAGACGATCCTTGGCCTCATCGCGGGATAGCACGCTCAGCGACCCCGTCAGCACAATGGTCTTGCCGGCAAACGGGTTATCGAGCGTCGCAACATCCACCCTTTCGATTTCCGGCCAGTGGATATTGATCCCCTCAGGATTGACAAGCTCGTGAATCACTTGCTGATTGTGTGCTTCTTGCAGGAAATGGCGCACATGCTTCGCTACGATCGGCCCCACATCCGCCACCTCCAGCAGTGCCTCTTCATCCGCTGCCAGCAGGTTATCCAGCGTAGCAAAATGCTGTGCCAGATTGCCTGCGGTCGCTTCCCCCACGTCACGGATACCCAGCGCAAACAGGAAGCGAGCAAAAGTGGTGGACTTGGCTTTTTCCAGCGCGTTGACCAGATTCTGTGCCGATTTCGGCCCCATACGATCCAGTCCAGTCAGGATACCCGCAGTAAGCATGAACAGGTCGGCGGGGGTTTTGACGTACTCTTTTTCCACCAGTTGATCGATGACCTTGTCGCCCATGCCTTCAACGTCCAGCGCACGGCGGGAGACAAAGTGCTTTAACGCTTCCTTACGCTGTGCACCGCAGATCAACCCGCCAGTGCAGCGCGTCACCGCCTCACCCTCAACGCGCTCTACCTCGGAGCCGCACACCGGGCATTGTTCAGGAAAATCGATAGCACGCGCATCCGCAGGGCGCTCTGCTTCCACCACCCCAACAATCTGCGGAATGACATCACCAGCGCGACGCACAATAACGCGATCGCCAATCTGTATGCCGAGACGTTCAATCTCATCGCGGTTGTGTAAGGTGGCATTGCTCACCATCACACCCGCGACAGCAACCGGCTCAAGGCGTGCCACCGGCGTAATGGCACCGGTGCGCCCAACCTGAAAATCAACGCCGTGCAGCCAGGTCAATTGCTCCTGTGCCGGGAATTTGAAGGCCACCGCCCAACGTGGCGCACGCGCCACGAATCCGAGTCGTTCCTGCAAGGCAAGGTCATCGACTTTGACCACTACGCCATCAATATCGAAGCCGAGCGTCGCGCGCTCCTGCTCCACCTGCCGATAAAACGCCAGTACCTCTGCACTGCCAGTGCACAAACGAATACGATCGCTGACCGGCAATCCCCAGGCTTTAAATTGTTTCAGGCGTGCCAGATGGCTGGTTGGCAAGGTGCCGCCTTCCAACAGACCCACGCCATAGCAGAAGAAGGTCAGGGGGCGTTTGGCCGTAATACGTGGATCGAGCTGACGCAATGACCCCGCCGCCGCATTGCGCGGATTAGCAAAAATCTTGGCACCGGTACGCCGCGCTTCATCATTCATCTTTTCAAAGCCACGGTGTTTCATAAACACTTCACCGCGTACTTCCACGCGCGCGGGGATGTTATCACCGTGCAGCCGCAGCGGAATGGCACCGATGGTACGGATATTGGCGGTAATATTTTCCCCTGTCGTACCATCGCCGCGCGTGGCCGCCTGAACCAACAGGCCGTTTTCATACAGCAAGCTTACCGCCAAACCATCGAGCTTCAGCTCACAGCAGAAGGTCAGTTCGTCACCGCTTTTCAAGCGATCCTGCACGCGTTTGTAAAACGCCAGATAGCTCTCATCATCGAATACGTTATCCAGCGACAGCATCGGCACCTCATGACGCACCGACTCGAACGCCGACAGGGGAGCAGCACCAACGCGCTGCGTAGGCGAATCTGGCGTAATCAGTTCAGGATGCTCCGCTTCGATCGCCTTGAGCGCATTCATCAGGCGGTCATATTCCACGTCAGGAATTTCCGGCGCATCTTCAACGTGATATTTATATTCGTGGTGGCGCAATTGCGCGTGCAGCTCAGCCACACGCGATGTCAGATGTTCAACTGTCACTGGATGGTTACCCGTACTCTTTTGGTTTATCGCGGCGTATTGGCTTTGATGGTATTAATAATGTTAGTGGTGGAACAGCCATCTTCAAAGTTCAGCACCTGTACATCACCACCGTTGGCCCATACCTCTTTACTGCCTGCGATATCTTCCGGCTTGTAGTCACCGCCTTTGACCAGAATATCCGGCAGGATGCCAGCAATCAGGCGCTGCGGGGTATCTTCTTCAAAGGGCACCACCCAGTCCACCGCACCGAGGGCACTTAACACCGCCATACGTTGCGCCAGAGCATTGACCGGACGCGTGGGGCCTTTCAAACGGCTGGTGGAATCATCGCTGTTCACCGCCACAATCAAACGATCGCCCAGCTTGCGCGCGTTCGCCAAATAAGAAACATGACCGGCATGCAAAATATCGAAAACGCCGTTGGTCATGACAATTTTTTCACCGCGCAGACGCGCCTGCGCGACGGCCGCTTTCAGTTGCGCTTCATCCATCGCACCAAAACCGCTGTCAGCGCGACCGCGAATAGCATTTTCCAGCTCGATGGGCGTGACGGTAGAGGTACCCAACTTGCCCACCACCACACCGGCTGCGGCGTTCGCCAGGAAACAGGCATCTTCCAGCGAATTGCCTGCCGCCAGCGCCGCTGCCAATACGCCAATCACGGTATCGCCCGCACCGGTCACATCGTAGACTTCCTGCGCCTGTGTCGGCAGATTCAGCGGTGCTTTGCCCGGCTGAAGCAGCGTCATACCCTGTTCAGAACGGGTGATCAGCAGTGCGGAAAGGTCAAAATCAGCAATCATTTTCTCGCCGCGCGCCACCAGTTCTTCTTCGGTTTTGCTGCGTCCGGCAACCGCTTCGAACTCGGACAGGTTCGGGGTCAATAAGGTGGCACCGCGATAGCGAGCAAAATCAGTCCCTTTCGGGTCAATCAGTACCGGCACACCGGCTTCATTCGCGGTTTGGATCATCGCCTGTACGTGTGCCAGCGCGCCTTTGGCGTAGTCGGACAGAACCAGTGCGCCGATTTTCGGCAGCGCCTGCGCAATGCGTTCCAACATCGGTTGCGGATCGACACCGTCAAAACCTTCTTCGAAATCCAGACGAATCAACTGCTGGTTGCGCGACAGCACGCGCAGTTTGGTGATAGTGGGATGCGTCGGGACGGAAACAAAATCGCACTTGACGTTCACATCGCTCAGTTTGGCACTCAGCGCACGTGCCGCGTCATCGATACCCGTCAGCCCGACCAGACGAGAATTGGCACCCAGCGCCGCAATGTTCATGGCCACGTTGGCGGCACCGCCGGGACGTTCTTCAATGGTATCGACTTTGACGACCGGTACAGGCGCTTCTGGCGAAATACGGCTGGTAGGGCCGTACCAGTAGCGATCCAGCATCACATCCCCTACCACCAGCACGCCAGCCTGACGAAAATCAGGTAATGAAACTTTCATGCACCTACTCCAAGATGTTTTTTGTCATACAGTTGGCCGCGATAATAGCACAGCCCCCGCAGCCCTTCGAAACAACATTCGTTGCCTACTGCGCTCCGGCACCCAGCCATTTTTCCCAGCTGGTTTTCACCTGTTGGCGCTCGGCCATAAAGCTTTCTGCGCCCACACGCGCTGACTGTTCCTGCAACGCCAAATGGTGCAACGCATCGCGCAGCGTGATGTAAGCGAGCGTCAACGCCCGCGCTTCTTCCTCGTCCATCACGCCGCACTGGGCCATCAGCTCCAGAATGCGCACGTTATCCGACCAGCGCGTTAGGCGCGGTTGCTGTGCCGCATAACGCAACACCAGATACTGCACGATAAATTCGATATCGGTGATACCGCCCTCATCGGTTTTCAGATCAAACAGCGCGGGGTCTTTATTGGCCAGATGCTGGCGCATCTTCTCGCGCATTTCGCGCACTTCTGCACGCAGCGTCTCCGGCTCGCGTTCCTGGCATAAAATCTGGCGACGTATCGCCTCAAACTGCGCCTGTACCCCCTGCTCACCGTAGACCATGCGCGCGCGCACCAGCGCCTGATGTTCCCAGGTCCAGGCTTCATGCTGTTGGTAATCACCAAAAGCACCGACGGTGCTGACCAGCATTCCCGCCGCCCCAGACGGGCGCAAGCGGGCATCGACCTCGTAAAGGATGCCCGATGAGGTCCGCGTGCTGAACAAGTGCATCACGCGCTGCGCCAGACGGAGGTAGAACTGGCGACCATCGATACTGCGCTCACCGTCGGTTACCACCTCATCCGGGCAGTCCAGCAGGAACACCAAATCGAGGTCGGAGCTGTAGCCCAGTTCCCATCCGCCCAGCTTGCCATAGCCAATAACCGCAAAACCGCGCCCTTCGCGCTGTTGCAGGTGCGTCGGTTGCCCATAGCGTGCCACCATTTGTGTCCAGGCTTGCTGCACCACGGCGGCAATAATGGCTTCAGCCAGATAGGTTAAGTGATCGCTCACTTTCATGACCGGCAGCACGCCCGCGATATCGCCTGCGGCAATGCGCAACTGCTGCGCCTGTTTGAACTGCCGCACCGCCTCCAGTTGCTGCTCTTCGTCTTCCTCGGGCACGCGCATCAGGTATTGGCGCAGCTCATCGTGATAGGCTTCCGGTGCCAGCGGGTGGTAAAGGGTCGCCGGATCGAGCAGTTCATCCAGCAGCAGCGGATAACGCGCCAACTGGCTTGCCACCATCGGTGAGGCAGCGCACAGTCGCACCAATTGAATCAACGCAGGGCGCGATTCCAGCAGCAGTTCCAAATAGGTGGTGCGCGTCACGATGCCGAGCAACAACGGTGTCAGGCGCGGCAAAATCAGCTCTGCCTGCTGGTGAGCACACACTTCGGCCAGCAGCAGCGGCATAAGGTGATCGAGCACGTCACGCCCGCGTGGGCCAATGGTGCGTTTGACCAAGTCATGACGAAAATCGGTGATGGCGCGCAGCAACGCGTTACGTGCTTCTTCGCTGAGGTGAGGCATCAATGCGCCCATATCCACCTCGTCGGGCGCATCCAACCATACGCTGTTGTAACCACTGCACTCCGGCGCATCCTGCCCGTCCTGCGCATCATCGCCGATCAGGTCGTTAAACACCCGACGCACCGCCAGCATATGGTGTTGTAAGGCCTCATTTAACGCCTCCCAGCTGTCAAACCTCATGCCCCACGCCAGACGCTGCTGATTCAACGCCTCTTGCGGCAAGGTCTGTGTCTGCTCATCGGCAATCGCTTGCAACAGGTTTTCCAGCCGCCGTAAAAACAGATAGGCATTGCTCAGTTCATCCACCTGCTGCGGTGAGAGCAGGCCCAGACTGCCGGTGTGCTGCAATGTCGGCAGCAGTTCCCTGCCTTGCAACCCCGGTTCACGTCCCCCGCGAATCAGTTGGAAAACCTGGGTGATAAACTCAATTTCACGAATGCCACCGGCACCCAGCTTGATGTTGTTACGCAGATCGCGTCGCCGTACTTCGCGGGCAATCATGCTTTTCATGTTACGCAGCGATTGGATCACGCTGAAATCGATATAGCGGCGGAACACAAACGGGCGCAGCAGCGCACGCAGTTCCTGGCTGTAGGCATCTTCCATGCCACCCATCAGGCGCGCTTTCACCATCGCATAGCGTTCCCAATCGCGCCCCTGCTCCTGATAATACTCTTCCATCGCAGCGAAACTGAGCACCAGCGGGCCACTGTCGCCAAACGGGCGTAAACGCATATCGACACGGTAAACAAAGCCGTCCACCGTCATCTGATCCAGCGCTTTGATCAGACGCTGCCCCAGCCGGGTAAAGAATTGTGCATTATCCAATTCGCGCCGTCCGCCGCGCGTCTGTCCGTTTTCGGGATAGACAAAAATCAGGTCGATATCAGAGGAGAAGTTCAGCTCACCGCCCCCCAACTTGCCCATGCCCAATATCAAAAGCGGCTGCGGCTCCCCTTGCGCATTACAGGGCGTGCCCCATTCGCGACAGCAGGTGTCATACAGCCAACCGCGCGCCGCCACAATCAATGTCTCAGCCAATTCGCTTAATTGACGCAGCGTTTGCGGCGTGGTGCTGGCCGCCAGTGATTGCGACCAGGCAATACGCACCAGCATCCGGCGACGAAACTCACGCAGCACGCGCATCAGCGTCGCCTCATCGCTCACGTTCTCCAACGCCTGCGCCAACCATTGCCCATACTGCTGCCACTCCTCCGGCAACGGCGGCTGCTGGTGCAATTCTTCCCACCAATCGGGGTAGCGCGCCAGCGCTTCGCTGACAAAGTCACTGGAGGCCAGCACCGCCAGATCCTCTGGCGCGATGGACGCAGGCAGCGTCATGGTCTCTTGCAGGCGGGATAACACACGCTGCGTCTGCTCCGCCAGCAGCGGCGGCAACGCAGAGGAGAATGGCGAATTCGACATGGCAACTCCCTGATAATCCCGGCGCACCGGGAAACAATAATAGGTTACACGCTGGCGCTGCTTAGCCAGTACGGCGTTTGCTCCACGGCCTGGCGGCGCGCACTTTCCAGCACGCTGTCAGCAGGAAGGTGCTTGATCGTGTGCTCTAGCGCACGCCACGGCGCAATAAAGGACTCGACGGTGGTTTCCGGATAAGCGCTGGAGAGCAGCAGGAACGCATTGATGTTGCGTTGCAAACGCGCCAACTGTTGCCGGTAGTGCTCCGCATCCAGCGGGTGACTGAATACGGAGCGCAACTCCGCCATGGCGCGATCTAGCATCACGTCACAAAAGCGTTTATACGAGCCCATGAGGCGCATGCGGCTTTTGTTATCCATATGTTCACGCCAGTTGCTGTTCACCAACCATGAGGTGAGCACTAACTTACTGTTCAGATAGTTGGCGTCATAACACACCTTCTCGGCGTCAGTTTCACGTTCAACCTGCTCTTCCAGATGGGTGAGCGCCGCACGGAACAGCGTGGTCACTTTGCGCGGCACCACGCCGCCCACCAGCACCAGCATTTCACGCATCAATGCACCGGCTTCCAACAGTTGCAAACGCGCCTTGCGTTCACCGCGCGCCCACAGCTCTTCGTGGTATTGCCAGTGGGCCAGCGCATGCTCCAGCGCAGCGCCAATCGCCTGATCGATGGTGCTCTTTGCAGGCAGCGTCAGCATACGTAGTGCCCGGCATTCGCGCGGCGCGGCACCGTGGGCCAGATGATAACCGCGGGCCGCTTTGCTCAGGCTACCCTGGCGCATTCCGCCCCACTCCGCCAGCTCTTGCGACAGTGCCAGCAAATCATCGGTTTGCCCGGCTTTCAGTTCCATCTCCAATTCCAAAATGGGCTCACTCAATTCACCCGCGGTGACGTCCCCCTGATCGAAGGCGATTTCAATCAAACTTTGGTGATAAGCGATAACCCACTGCTCACGCTGGAAATGGGTGCTAAACAGCGGATGCAGCGCCTGCGCCAGCGCGTCAACATCGCACTCTGGCGGCCAGACGTCTGCGGGCAGCAACCGGATATCCAGCGTGGCATTCGCCAGCGGCACATTGTATTCAGGGTGCTGATGCAGCCCACCAATCACCGTGCCGGCGGTTTTCAGCGTCATTTCATGCTGGCCGTTTTTACCGCGCACACGCAGCCCCATGCCAAGCTGGCGCAACGTGTTATCCGCCGTTTCATAATAGGTGTTACTCAGCAATCGCCCTTCCAGATGCTCGCTGTGGCTGTAATCAGTTTGCCAGGCCGTCAGTTTGCGCGGCAGCGTAGCGGCCATGTCCGGGTGCACAATAAACTTCAGTTCGATCTCTTCACTCATCATCATTTCAATCTAAAAAGCATGACCCTGCGGGTCGGATGCTGACAGCCCTTCATCAGCGACGGAAAATACGGATACTTGCTATATTACACCACCTTACCCCTGGCAGAAAAAACCTACCGAGCGGCGATGTCAGGCAACGCTACATGGGTAATAGGAGTCTTCTCATTTCGGTTTACCCATTGCCTCGTCAGACTTATGCCTCTACTATCACCCAACCATTCGCGCAACATGATGAAATTATGAAGAAATTAGGCCTCGTTTGTTTCACCTTTGTCAGCCTCACACTGAGTTGGGCGAGTCACGCAGAAGATAAACGCTACATCTCCGATGAGCTGTCGACCTACATTCATACCGGCCCCGGCACCCAGTACCGCATCATCGGCACGCTCAATGCTGGTGAAGAAGTCACCGTACTCAGCGTGAATGAAAATGCCGGCTATGCCCAAATTCGCGATAGCAAAGATCGCACCAGTTGGTTGCCGCTCAACCAGTTGAGCCAAACGCCCAGCCTGCGCCTGCGTGTGCCAGAGCTGGAAAAGCAGGTTTCCGATCTCACCGCGCGGTTAGGCAATATCGATCAGGAATGGAACCAGCGCACTGCCGATATGCAGCAAAAAGTGTCTGCCAGCGACAATATCATCACCGCGCTGCGTAACGAAAATCAGGATTTAAAAAATCAGCTGATTGTCGCGCAAAAGAAAGTCGATGCGGCCAATGTGCAACTGGATGACAAGCAACGGGAAATCATTTTGCAATGGTTCCTGTACGGCGGCGGTGTGGCGGGCATCGGCTTATTGATCGGTTTGCTGTTACCGCACCTGATCCCCAGCAGAAAGAAAAACGATCGCTGGATGCGCTGAGGCGTAAGTCACATCACGCCTCACATTGGCCTGCGGCATAGATTGCGGCAGGCCGGTGGGTATGTAACTATTAACCTTATGTTAACGTAGTACTCCCGTCATCCTCGGCGAAAGCCGGGGATCTTTTGCAGAAGGAAGGCGTTTGGCCTGTAAGAGATCCCCGCCTGCGCGGGAATGACGGGATGAGTAAAACCAGGAGTGTGTATTGAAGAGTTATCTGGTTGGCGGCGCAGTGCGGGACACCTTACTCGATCTCCCGGTGTCAGAACGTGACTGGGTGGTGGTGGGTGCCACGCCGGGACAGATGTTAGCGCTTGGCTACCAACAGGTCGGGCGGGATTTTCCCGTCTTTTTGCACCCGGAAAGCAAAGAAGAGTATGCGCTGGCACGCACTGAACGCAAATCCGGTAACGGCTATACCGGCTTTATTTGCCATGCGGCACCCGACGTTACGCTGGAAGCGGATCTGCTGCGGCGCGATCTGACCATCAACGCCATCGCCCAAACCGTAGAGGGTGAACTTGTCGATCCCTATCACGGTCGGTACGATCTGCAACAGCGTCTGCTGCGCCATGTTTCTCCAGCCTTTCAGGAAGATCCGCTGCGCGTACTGCGCGTGGCACGCTTTGCTGCGCGTTTTGCCCATCTCGGTTTTCACATCGCGGAGGAAACGCTGGCGCTGATGCAGTTTATGACGCGCGAGGGCGAGTTGGCTTTTTTGACGCCAGAACGGGTGTGGAAAGAGACGGAAAAGGCGCTGGCAACCCGCTCGCCGCACGTCTATTTTCAGGTGCTGCGCGACTGCGGTGCGCTGGCGGTGCTGTTTCCTGAAATCGACAATCTGTACGGCGTACCAGCCCCGGCGCAATGGCACCCGGAAATCGACAGCGGCGTTCATACGCTGATGACACTGATGATTGCCGCTCGCCTCACGCCCGAGATCGATGTGCGCTTTGCCACGCTGTGCCACGATGTGGGCAAAGCGCTGACGCCGCCCGCGCTCTGGCCGCGCCACCACGGACACGGCCCGGCGGGCGTGAAACTGGTGGAGCAACTGTGCCAGCGCTTGCGCGTACCTAATGCACTGCGCGACCTGGCTAAACTGGTGGCGGAATATCATGACCTGGCGCATACCGTAACGGTATTGCAGCCCAAAACGCTGATGAAGCTGTTTGATGCGCTGGACGTGTGGCGCAAACCGGAGCGGCTGGAGAAGTTGGTGCTCACCAGTGAAGCGGATGCCCGTGGCCGCACCGGTTTTGAAGAATCCCCCTATCCGCAAGGCGACTACCTGCGCGAGGCCTTCACCATTGCCAGCGCGGTCACCAGTGGTGAAGTCGTGGCCGACGGTTTTCAGGGCATTGGCGTGCGCGATGAGTTGCATCGGCGACGTATTGCTGCGCTTACCGCATGGAAAGCGCAGAAAATTCCCGCCTCAACCCCGTAGGTGGCTTATTTGGTGCTACAGACCGCAATGTAGTTAAGCTGGTGCCGGTAGCGGCGGAAGGTGCGAAACAGCCGAAGGAAGGTGGCGCGGTTTTCCGCCTTCAACGCATTGCGCACAATCTTTATCGCACCGCCCCAGCCTTCATCGTAAATCATGCCAGACGGCGTCATCAACGTCATCACGCCCTGTGCGTTCTCAACCTCGCTGAAACCACTGTCAAGAAACAGGCTGCGCCACCCCGCCTGCGTTAACGGCTGAACGTTGACATTGATGGCCGCACGCATCTGCGCCGTAACATCACCCGAGGCCTGCGGCAGCAGCATGATGTCATGGGTCAGCAACCGCCCTCCGGGTTTTAGCACACGTAAATATTCCTGAATCAGCGGACGCTTGGCTTTGTCGGCATACATAGTGAGCATCGCTTCGTTAATTACCACGTCAAAGTGGTTATCGGGGAACGGCAATGCCAAGGCGTTCGCTTCCATCACCGTCACACGCCCTTCGACACCCGCGGCCAGAATGTTGTGCCGTGCTTGCTGTAGCGCCGCCTTATCCATATCCACCCCAACGATAGCGCAACCGTAGCGCTGCGCCATCTCAATAGCGGTGGTGCCCATATTGCACGCCACTTCCAGAACACGCGTCGATGGCGTCAGCGCACCCTGCTGCATCAACCACTCGGTGGCCGCACGTCCGCCGGGGCGTAGGCGCTTTTTACCTAACCTCGCCAGAAATTTATGTCCCGCCAGTTTCTCTGACATGCTTACCTCCTCCTCGCGATTACCGTGCTCAGGTGCTTGCTGAAAACAAGCAAATGATTATTATTTCTGTTTGATTACCCAACACTGTAGAACCCCGTAAGTGAGACGCCAATGACGTTTGTCAAAATACCCCTACCGCCAGAGGAACATTGCGAGGTGCTGTTTTCCCATCAGTGGCTGCGTAACGAACCGGTGGATGTGGTGTTCGCCTTACAGCGCGCGTGCTGTCGTATCCACTTTCAGGCAGGGGAAACGCTGTTTCGCGAAGGGGATAAGATGCGCTACTGCCCGCTGGTGGAACAGGGTGAACTACAGGCGTTTCGTCATACCTATCAAGGGGATGACAAGGTGTTCGGGCAGTTTGTACGCGGCGAATGGGTGGCGCTCGCCGCCGTGTTTATGGAGCACGGCCGCTTCCCGATGAACATTCGGGCACTCAGCGCAGGACAGGCGATATTGATTCCACGAGAGACGCTGCATCAGTTTTGTCTGCAACGCCCGACGCTGGCGCTGCAGTTGCTGGGCAACCTCAGTCAAAAACTTTACGCCACCATCAACCAGATCGACTGGCTCACCTCCAGTTCGGCAGGTGAGCGGCTGGCGGATTACCTGCTGCGTCTGCATCGCACCCAGCAAGACACGCAGCCAAACGCGCAGGTTCGGCTACCGCTCAATCGCGGGCAGTTGGCAACACAGTTGGGTATTCGGCCAGAAACCTTGAGCCGCCTGATGGCGGAGTGGCAGCGGCAGGGTTACATCACCTGCCGTGCCAGTTACATCACGTTATGCAATCTGGGCTACCTGCACGCGTTGGCCGCGCAGGCACAGCGCCCCTTCTGAATCAGAAGAACACCAGATAGACAACGCCCGCCACGAAGAAGCGGTAAATCGCGAACGGGACAAACGAGATACGCTTGATCAGTTTCAGGAAGGTTTTGATAGCGACCAGCGCAACCAGAAACGCAGTGATAAAGCCCACGGCGAACATCGGCACATCGGCCAGCGACAGGAAATGCCAGCTTTTGTACAGATCCAGCACCGTCGCCCCCATCATCATTGGCACCGCCAAAATAAAGGAGAACTCAGAGGCGGCGTAACGGCTGACACCTACCAGCATCCCGCCGGAAATGGTCGCCCCCGAACGGGAGAACCCCGGCCACAGCGCCAGACATTGAAAACAGCCAATCATAAATGCCTGACGATAGGTGATATCATCCAGCCCGCCGGCGCGCGGCGTCTTCGGCTTCAGCCATTCCGCCGCCAGCAGCAGGAAACCGCCAACAATCAGGGCGTACATCACATTCTGTGGGTTAAACAGTGACTTGATTGTACTGTGAAACACCAATCCCAACACCACCGCCGGGATCATCGCCAGCAGAATGTGCCCCAGCTTCAGACGATCGCTACCGCGTCTCTCATGGGGTACGGCACCAAAGTGGATACCAATAAGCCCAAACAGACGACGCCAAAACATCACGACGACCGCCAGGATAGAGCCCAATTGGATAATGACTTCAAAGGTTTTCGCCTTCTCATCATCAAACCCCAGCCAACTGCCAACAATAATCATGTGCCCGGTCGATGACACGGGCAAAAACTCCGTTAACCCTTCAACAACCCCAAGAATAAATGCCACCACCAGCGTGTGGAGATCTGCCATGCTCGCGCCCTGCCTTTCCGAACCGAAATAAAAGAAGCACCCATAAAAAAAGTGGCTACGCTGTCCGCGTGTGCCACTTTAAACACCACCACAATAGACTAAAAAACGGGATGTTAGTTTCACTGACAAAAAAGATTCATAAAAAAAACCGCATGAGCAAACCCGTGCGCCCTTATCGTGTGCCGCGCTCAATCACTACGCCCACCTGGCGCGCCTGCGCGACGGCACCCGGCTTGCTCACTTTGATACGCAGCCAGGGAATGGCAAAGCGCTGCATCAGCAATTGCGCCACTTCTTCCGCCACCCGCTCGACCAGCGCAAACGGCTGGCTGGAGACATGGGCAATCACCGCGTCACTGACATCGGCATAGCTGAGGCAGTCGTTGACATCGTCGCTTGCGGCAGCCTTACGGTTATCCCAGCCCATTTCGATATCGAGCACCAGCTTTTGCGAAATGGTTTGTTCCCAATCGTAAACGCCGATAGTGGCAATCACGGTAAGTTCTTCTATAAATACAATATCCATCACGTCATTCTCTGTTTTTGGCGCTGTTTGGTATCACTTCCGCCGGAATATGCGTATTATCCACGGATGGCAACTGTAAAACGACCTTTATTCAACGGAACCGCGTTATGAGTGCTACCGCGCTTGGCATGATAATTTTCGCGTATCTGTGCGGCTCCATCTCCAGTGCGATTCTGGTGTGCCGCATCGCGGGTCTGCCCGATCCACGTCAGCATGGTTCAGGAAACCCCGGCGCGACTAACGTATTGCGTATCGGAGGCAAAACCGCCGCCGCTACGGTATTAGTGTTTGACGTGCTGAAAGGCATGTTACCGGTCTGGGGCGCTTATGCGCTTGGTGTTACCCCGCTTTATCTTGGTATTACCGCAATTGCCGCCTGTTTGGGCCATATCTACCCGGTATTTTTCCGTTTTCGCGGTGGCAAAGGCGTGGCAACGGCGTTTGGTGCCATCGCGCCCATTGGCTGGGATCTGACCGGTGTGATGACCGTCACCTGGCTGCTTACCGTACTGCTTAGCGGCTATTCCTCCCTCGGTGCCATCGTGAGTGCGCTGATCGCGCCCTTTTATGTGTGGTGGTTTAAACCCCAGTTCACCTTTCCGGTAGCCATGCTCTCTTGCCTGATCCTGATGCGGCATCACGACAATATTCAACGTCTGTGGCGCGGGCAGGAAAGCAAGATTTGGAAGCGCCGTAGCAAAGAAGAAACCCCGCCACACGATGACGCTGACTAGACGCCCCGAGAGTGAAAAACCGCAGCACTTTACTAATGGGTTGGCTATAATGGCCGCCACTCCATTTCTGACGTTAGAAAAAAGGAAACAGACATGAGTTTGATCAACGTCCCGGCGGGCAAATCACTGCCGGATGATATCTATGTAGTTATTGAGATCCCGGCCAACGCTGACCCTATCAAATACGAAGTCGATAAAGAAACCGGCGCCCTGTTTGTAGACCGTTTCATGGCAACGGCCATGTTCTATCCGTGCAACTACGGCTACATCAACAATACCCTGTCTCTGGACGGTGACCCGGTTGACGTGCTGGTGCCGACCCCTTATCCGCTGCAACCCGGTTCAGTGATCCGCTGCCGTCCGGTTGGCGTGCTGAAAATGACCGACGAATCCGGTGAAGATGCCAAAGTAGTTGCCGTGCCGCACACCAAACTGAGCAAAGAATACGATCACATCAACGATGTGAACGATCTGCCGGAACTGCTGCGCGGCCAAATCGCCCACTTCTTCGAGCAATACAAAGCGCTGGAAAAAGGCAAATGGGTGAAAGTAGAAGGTTGGGAAAACGTGGACGCGGCCAAAGCCGAGATCGTTGCCTCCTTCGAACGCGCGAAAAAATAAGCGTGTAGCGCACTGCGCAACCTGTTTTACGGCGAGGATTTCCTCGCCGTTTTTTTTCAGTACGCAGTCAAAGTTCGCGCCGCCGTTCGCGGCTCCAGTAAGCCATAAACGTGATGATATCGCGTGGCACCTGACGTTCACCGGATAAGTAACGCCGCAGGTTTTTCACCACCGAAGACTCCGCCGCCACCCAGCCAAAGAACTGGCCGTGCGTCTGACTGGCCGACTCCCACAGCAACTCACCTTCTGCCACTTCATGCAATTCGGTCGTCTCTGCTTCCGCACGTATCTCCGGCAAACGCACATGCGCTCGCACGCTGTGCAGCAGCCGTTCACCGTAAGAGGCACCCTGTGGTTTACGCGGCAGCCAGTGCACCTCGGCAAAGGTAAAGGCACTCATATCCACACAGTCGGCCTCCAGCGGCACTTCGATAAACGCCTGAACCCGCACGGGAGGAGACTGCTGCGCCAACTGTTCCAGAATGCCCTTGATAGCAGGCAATGCAGTTTCATCGCCAATTAACAAGGCATGGGTCATTTCCGCGGGCGGCAACCACTCATAGCCGCCGCTATCCCCCTCGTACTCCCCAACGCACGGTGCAACAATGCGCAATGCCTCCCCCGGTTGCGCCTGTATTGCCCAGGCAGATGCTGGCCCTTCGGTGCCATGAACCACAAACTCTACCGCCATTTCACCGTTAGCCGCATCTACCTCACGCAGGGTATAGGTACGCATCACCGGCCGCTGCGCCTTGGGCAGCGCCAGCCACTGACGATACCACTCATCACTGTCCGGCAAATCGGGGTAAACGCCTTCGGCGGGAGGAAGTAGCAGCTTGATGCGTTGATCCGGCGCATCCATTTTCATCTGACGTACCGATTCGCCGGAGAACACGCAGCGCATCAGGGAAGGGGTCAGGTAAGTTTTATGCGCCAGAACAACGTTAAAAATGCGGTATTTCTGTTTATCTGCCATGTTCTTTCTCATCGTATCCCGTAGGGACAGCCAGAATGGCCCCAGGTCGGGCCCAAAGGGGCGTTTACCTTAGCACTCGAGATTGATAATGAGAAACATTATTGTTAATGAAAAGATAACGGAATAGCGAGGTATGGGATGGAGGAGAAGAAGTAAACCGTAACCGACACGATGCCGGTTACGATTTTATTTACAAACTACCCAGTAGCGCTACAGCTCGCGCGTCAACCAATCGCCATTGTCGATACGCAGCAACCCCGTTACCGAGTGTTGATACAGATAGATCCACGCACTGCCGAGCGGGGTGTTGATCAACTCGCGCTTATAATCGTGACCATCACGCTTTAGCGCATCGAGTTCTGTCAGGATGGATGAGCTTATGCGATAAACTTCGCAAGAAATTTCCCCCTCCCCGACTACCACCGCAGGATAATGGCCAAGGTCATACATCTCGTAACCACCGAGCTGACAATCCCCTAGCCACTGTGCGTTCGTCATCCAGTGACTGTTTCCCTGTTTGCGTCGTAAACTGCCATAAACAATAATTCGCATCGCTAAAACTCGAACTGATAGAGCACATTCAGTGCCTGATCGAGACCAGACACCGCTTCCAAATAGAGTCTTGGCATTAACCGATAACGCAACGTCAACGTTGCTAAAGAGTCAAATATGCCAATGCCGTATCTGACCTGAAGGCCGGGTAGGACGTAACCGCTGACCACAACCTGAGAGTCGTCGCCAGCGCCCTGTGTATCCAGAGCTAAATCACTTACGCCAAAGGCCTCGCCGATTTTACCCACAACTTGACCACTTTGCGCAACCCCTAACCCTACTAAGGCCGAGGTCATCATATTACTGTCTGAACCGGTGCTGTCCAGCCCTTGACCGCGTAACAGGTAAGATAATGCTTCTTGTTGCGATAATGTCGGGGTGGAAAACACTTCAATGTGCGGCGCACTGGCTGCACCGGTGATACGCACACCCGCCGTCACACCATCCGCCGTATTATCAGGATTGCGCACCGCCTCGATGTTCAAATTCGGTTCGGCGGGCGGTCCAGAGAACACCAAAATGCCCTTCTGCACGATCAAATCCTGCCCGTAGGCCTTGAAACGCCCGGTAGGAATATTGATTTGCCCGTTCAACCCCAAACCGCGCTCGTCCTGCACCATTTTCAGATCGCCCTGCAAACTGGCGTGCAGGCCAAAGGCATCAAGGCGAACATCGTCCCCCACGCGAATGGTCAGATTGCTGTTAATGGGGATCGCAGCGCTGGTGCGGGCGAGCGGTTGGCGTTGTTCATCCAACAGCACTTCATCGGAGGAAACATCCACCGCATTTTCCGGCATCTCTTGTACGGTAATACGCGCCCACGGCACCCTGACCGAACCATTGAGCGTAAAGAGTTGCGGCGTGGCTTCAAACTCAATATCTGGGGAAACATCAAGCCGCACCGTCGGCGGCAACGTCACCCTTACCCTGTCGCCCTTCGCCGCAACACGAGCCCGCCATGCTTCCGGCTGATGCCAATCCGCATCACCGTTAAGGTTAAGCTGCCCTTGCGTGGTTTTCAGGAAGCCCTGTAGCGTGGAACTCATGCCATTGAAGTTCACCGCCAAACGACCATCGGTCAGATCGACCGGCATCCAGTGACCGTCGATGTCCAGCCCTTCGAGCGCCAGTTGCCCGTTTAACTGCGGCTGACGTACATTACCACCAACGCGCAACGCACCATTCAGCATGCCCGCCGCTTTTTCCCCCCGGCTTAACGCCGGATTCAACAGCGCAAGGGAGATGTTATCGATGCCGATATCGCCTCCCAGTTGGCGTCGCCCCTGCGGGTCCGTCACCTGAATATCACCGCGGAACTGGCCATTATTATGGATGGCGATACGCCATCCCAGCGTCGCACGACCGCGATCGACGCCCGCATTCAGCGTAAAAGTATCAAAATCGACAGGCAGCGTGTTGCCGTTCATCTGCTGGCGCAGTGCAATCTTGTTCCCGGTGAGTGCAATTTTTGCCTGCGGCAACCCACCGCCCGGCTGCCAGGCCACGTCAGCACGGCCGGTAAAGACGCCACTCAGCGCAGTGTCTGCCCCCAAAAACGGTTCCAGCATCTTCAAATCAAAACGGTGTAACACCACGCTGGCTTGTCCGCTCGGGCCAATATCGACGGCACGCGGCACGCACAGTTCCGCATTCGGGTTTTGCCAACAGTGTGCACCGAGCGTAATGCGCGCCAGCGCTTGCTGATAATCCAGCGACAGTGAGGGCGACAAACGCCATTCCCCCACTGGCGTCGTGAACTGGGTTTGATCCAGCGTACCGCGCCAGCGCTGCTGTGCTCTGTCAACGTGTCCGGTGAGCGTCAACTGCCCAGCGACCGGTTCGCCTTCCACATTCAATCGCAGTTGATGCTGCTGCTCGTTGCCCTGCGCGTTCAGTGTCAGCAGAGAAACCTTCAGCCCTTCCTGTTGCAATTGCTCAACGCGCAACGCCATTCGGCCATTGATTTGTGCATCCGAGCGCACATCGCTTTCCAGCGTCAGGCGATTGATCGATAAGCCCTGCCAGCGCAGCCCTGTGGCATTGAGATCCGCCAACAGTTGCGGTGCGGTGTGGTTGCCACGCAGCCGCACCGTGCCAGCAACGCGGCCTGCCAGCCCCGGCAACGCGCCGTTTAGCGCAGGGGCATCAATGACGCCATCCAGTTGCCATTGCTGACCTAAATCGCCTTTAACATCAAGCTGGTTACGTCCCAACGCCAGATTGATGCCGGGAATGTGCCACTGACCGGCGGCATTACCGTTCAACGCGCCTTGCGCCGTCAGTTTGTTTTGCTTGATATTGCCGTTCAGGCGCAGTTCAGTCACCGCCACCTGCCAGTTACCGCCGTAGAAACTGCCGCGCGTACTGATCTTGCCGTCAATGCGCGCAGGCCATTCCGGCCATTGCTTCGCTGTGTTAATGCCATCCAGCACCAGTTCACTGCGCCAACTGATGGCCTTGCTCCAGTCCACCAGTGCACGCAATTCCGTGGTACCTTGCAACGCAGAGAGTCGTAGCGGACTTATATCAAACTGCTGCACATTGCCTTTGCCTTCCAACGCCAGCGTGGCAGGCGGCACGGCGCTACCGCGAATATCACCGTTGACCTTCAAGGCATAATCCGTAGCCTTCCCGGTGAGACTTAACGCCAGATTATTAACCTGATACTCCGCCTCTCCCGTTAACGGCCAGGCGAGACGCTCGGATTGCACGGTCAGCGCCAAGGGCAATTCAGGCTGGGCCAACTGCGCTTTCAGGGTAAGCAGCGCACGCTGCGGCCCGGACAGATTAAGCGTGGTGTTCAGCCAGTCATGCAGGCTGCCCTCCACCGTCAGTTTGATCTTCTCGCCTTTCAACGGCGCGGTATTCACCACTCCGTTGAGAACAAAAGACAGCGGCCAGTTATCGCTGAGCGTGGCTTCACCCGCCGCGTGCAGGGCACCTTGCGGCGACTGAATTGCCAGCTTCTCCAATTGGATATGCTGCTGTTGAGTGGCGGCTTTCAGTTGCAGCGTGGTGATGGTGATATCCTGGTCACCCGTCAGCCGGAGTTGTTCCCCGCGCAAATCGCTGATGTCGATATCAAGCGGCAGCGTGAATTCGGGCAACGCTGGCAACAGCGGCTTGGCAAACAGCGCCTGTAGCTGCTCGCCCAAGGCGGGGGGCATCACCGCTTTTTCCGGTGCGGGTGGCGTTGCTTCAGGCTGCGGCGCGACGGCAGCCTGCGCCGTGGCGGAGGCAATAGCGCCCACTTCCGATGCGGTGACGTTGCCATCTTCGGTAGCCGCCAGCGTACTTTCCGCGACCGTCGCTGCCGGTTTGGTTTTCGGCAATGCTATCAGCAGCGCATTGATTTGCGTTGGCAGTAAGCTCAATGCACGCCCTTCCCAGTGCATACCGGTGTGCAGTTCACCCAGCGAGACCGCCGTATCATCCAACGTGACGCGGATATTATTGAGCGTCAGCTGGCTAAGACGTATAGGGAACGGTGCCGTCAGTTCGCCCACTGGCTCGCTAGGGGCAGGCGTCTGCGCAGGCGGCGGCATCGCGCTGCTGTCGATGACGACATCAACATCGCGTAAGGCAATATCATTGATGCAAATCTGACTGCGCGTCAGGCAGCCCAGTTCCAGCGCGAGGTGCAGTTCACCGGCGTTGAGTGTAATACCCGGCGTTTGGTAACCGACACCGCGCAGTGTCAAATCGCGCCAACCGCCTTGTACCTCGGCGATCTCCAACCCCGGTACCCAGCGCGCCGCGCCATTAAGCAGCAAATGCAACCCCGGTGTGGTAAACAGTAATCCCGCCAGTGTAATGAGCAACAGCAGCAGAAATGCGATGGCCCCAATGGCTATTTTCTTTATCAGGCTCATAGCTCAGGCCCCAAACCAATGTAGAACTGGAGATCGTTACGTTTCTCGGAATCATTAACCGGAACGGCAAAATCGAATTTGACTGGACCCACCGGCGAGGCCCAGCGGATCCCGACCCCGGCACCGGTTTTCAGGTCGTTAATCTTGAGATCGTTTACCGCATCACCGGTATCGACAAACACCGCCCCCCACCAGCGTCCGGTAAAGTTGTACTGGTATTCCAGAGAACCGGTCAGCAATTTTGACGCACCGGTCAGTTTGCCTTCGTCATCGCGCGGTGAGATGGAACGGAACTTATAGCCGCGAATACTGCGATCGCCCCCGGCGAAGAAACGCAGCGACGGCGGCACACGGGAAAAACTGTTGGTTTCAATCCAACCGACGTTGCCACGTGCCACAAAGCGGTGTTTATCCTCCAGCGTGCGGATCCAGACGTTCTGCGCCTGTATCACGGCAAAATCGATATCCGATCCCCAAGTGGTATCAGAAATATCCAGCGAATAACGTTGAGAATCGCCCCAGGTGGGCATGGTCCCGCCGCGCTGCCGCGTGCGGTTCAACGTCAGGCCGGGATAGAGCAGCATGGTGGTATCGGTGACACTGCCCTGGGTAAAGTGATCGAGACTCCAGCGCAGGTTGATGGAGCGCTGCCAACCTCGGTCGAGCGTCCAGAAACGCGCCACGTTAAGCATGGTGCCGTCTGACTGGGTGTCATTCAGGTCTTCGCGTTTAAAACCGGCTTGCAACAAGTAGAACTGCTCCAGCGGACTTCTCAACAAGGGGATTTTGTAGCTGAAATCCAGCGACTGTTCCGGTGCCGAAACGCTCAGGCTGCTTTCCAGACTGTGTCCGCGCTCGTTGATCCACGGCCTGCGCCACGTGGTCTGAAAGCGCGGCCCCACGTCCGTGGAGAAGCCGACCCCGGTTTCCAGCAAATTGCGCGCACGCGGTGTGACAACCGCATCCAGCGGCAGCATTTTATCGGTTTTCCCCGCCGCGAAATTGGGCGAGACCACCGCCGACGTGAACCATCCGGTAGCGGACAAACGTCGGTTAAATTCACCCAGATCTTCGCTAGTATACTCATCGCCACGCTTAAACGGGATCAAATTGCGCAGATAAGCTTCATCGATTTGACTGCCCTGAAAGTGCACATCGCCGAAACGGTAACGGGTGCCGCCGTCATAATCGATATCCCAGAACGCTTCCCGCGTTTCGCGGATCACCCCCAACTGGCTTTTATCATAGTGCGCATCAAAATAGCCTTTACGCAGCGCCAGGTTATTTAATGAACGTTTAAAATCATCATAGTCGCCGTGGTTCAGCACGCTGCCTATCGCAGGTAGGCTGCGGCGGCGCAGTTGGAGGAAATCGCTGTCGCTGCTGGCATCGCCCCGCAGCAGAACGTCGGTGCCCGCGATTTTTACCGGTTCGCCGGGCGTCACCGTCACCAACAGCAGTGGGCGTCCACCGTTTTCTGCCGGGCGGTATTCAAAATTGATTTGTGGATCGTAATACCCCAGCGCCCGCAATCCGCGCCGAATCGCATCATCAACCCGGGCACGAAAGCGCCCGTCGGCACTCACCTCATCAGGGCCGATGGTCGATAACCGCGCACGCACATTGCGCTGCAAATTCCCTTCTAATCCAACCACTTGCAAACGCACATTCGCTGCATAGGACGATGCAGTTGCCAGTAGGCACACCAAAAATAAAGTACGGTATCGTGACACGCCAACTCCCCACGTTCGTTTATATTGTTCTACACAGGCGTGTGTTGAAAATCAGGTAAAAACAATCCCACTTAACATCCTCATCTACACCCACTCTAAAGTGTAATGAGTAATTTCAAAAATGCAGGTTACGCAACACCTTAACCTTAAACGGGCTTGAACCATAAAGACAGCGTGAACTTTCTTAGTTATTCTGTTACCTATGAATAACATGGATTATCGTGGGAGTAACAACGTGGTACAGCACAGTGATAAAAACCAACGTATCCGTCAATCAGAAGCGCTGCCAGGGCGAGGCACGCCGATGCCGCTGGCACGCCTGAACGTTGTCAGCCAACACTCCATGACGCATGTACCTGATAATATGGACGTTGCGCTGTTCGCCATGGGCTGTTTTTGGGGCGTAGAACGTTTGTTCTGGCAGCAGGCGGGCGTATACAGCACCGCAGCAGGCTACACAGGAGGCTTTACGCCCAATCCCACCTACCGTGAAGTCTGTAGCGGGTTAACCGACCACGCCGAAGCGGTGCGCATCGTCTACGATCCGGCCGTCATCAGCTACGATCGTCTGTTACAACTGTTTTGGGAAAATCACGATCCGGCGCAAGGCATGCGTCAGGGTAACGATCTCGGCACGCAGTATCGCTCAGCCATCTACACGCTCACCGCAGAACAGATGACGTTGGCGAAGGCCAGTCTGGCGCGTTTTCAACACGCCATGCGCACCAGCGGTGATGCACGCACCATCAGCACAGAAATCGTTCAGGCGGGCACGTTTTATTACGCTGAAGATGAACACCAGCAATACCTGCACAAGAACCCCGGCGGCTATTGCGGATTGGCGGGCATCGGCCTGTGTTTACCCCCCAACGCCTGATATATTGTTCATATTTTACGCCATGCTTGCCAAATGGCCCATCAACACCGTTATAATGCTTGCGCCGCCTGACACCCGTATGGGGGCGTTATTCATTCTGTCATCTATCCCCGTCATCCTTGGAGTTGCAGGAGTGTTGGCTGCGCCCAGTCACCCGAATCACTTACTTGAGTAAGTGATTCGGGATTCCTTCACTTGCCGCCTTCCTGCAACTCGAATTATTTAGGATATAATGCGGCTATGACTATTCATGCATTCATGACCTTCCTGAGGATCTGGCCACGACGGCCGGAAAACATATGTTAAACAGTTTATTACTGATAGTTCTTCTGATCGCGCTCAGTGCGTTTTTTTCGTTGTCCGAAATATCACTGGCCGCTTCACGCAAAATCAAACTTAAACAGATGGCCGACGAGGGCAATCTCAACGCCGCTATGGTGCTAAAGCTCCAGGAAACGCCCGGCATATTTTTTACCGTTATCCAAATCGGTATTAACGCCGTGGCCATTCTGGCCGGTATTATCGGCGATCAAGCGTTCTCCCCCTATTTCACCGTATTTTTCCAACGCTTTATGACGCCAGAAATGGCCGATTCCGTCAGTTTTGCCTGTTCCTTTGTGCTGGTCACCAGCCTGTTTATTCTGCTAGGCGATTTAACGCCGAAACGCATTGGCATGACGACACCGGAAGCCGTTGCTATCCGGATTATCAATCCTATGCGCTTCTGCCTGTTCTTTTTCCGCCCGTTGGTGTGGTTTTTTAACGGCCTGTCGAACGTGATCTTCCGTTTGCTCAAACTGCCAATGGTACGCAACGACGACATCACCTCCGATGACATTTACGCGGTGGTAGAAGCCGGGGCGCTGGCAGGCGTGCTGCGTAAGCAAGAGCATGAGTTGATTGAAAACGTCTTTGAGCTGGAATCACGCACGGTGCCCTCATCGATGACATCGCGGGAAAGCGTGGTGTTTTTCGATCTGCATGAAGACGAAGCGCAAATCAAAGAGAAGATTGCCCAGCAGCCGCACTCCAAGTTTCTGGTGTGCAACGGCAACATCGATCAGGTAGTCGGTTATGTTGACTCCAAAGATCTGCTTAACCGCGTGTTGGGTAACCAGAGTCTGGCGCTTAACGGCGGTATTCAAATCCGCACCGCGCTGATCGTGCCCGATACGCTGACACTCTCGGAAGCGCTGGAAAGCTTTAAAGCGGCGGGCGAAGATTTCGCAGTGATCCTCAACGAATATGCGCTGGTGGTCGGCATTATCACCCTAAACGATGTGATGACCACGCTGATGGGCGATCTGGTGGGTCAGGGCATGGAAGAACAGATTGTGGCGCGTGATGAAAATTCGTGGCTGATTGATGGCGGCACGCCGATTGAGGACGTGATGCGTGCGCTGGATATCGACGATTTTCCCCATTCGGACAATTACGAAACCATCGGCGGGTTTATGATGTATACGTTGCGCAAGATTCCGAAACGCACCGATTATGTCCGCTTTGCAGGTTATAAATTTGAAGTGGTGGATATCGACAGCTATAAGATTGACCAGTTGCTGGTCACCCGCCTTGAAGAGAAGAACACAGCGTCAACGGCCATCGCCGATACAGACCCTGCGACAGAGCCCAAAAATTAGCCCTCGACCGGTGCCAGTCTGAACCTCTGGCCCTTTGCTGCTGCCCATCGCTGGCGGCAGCAGCACTCCGCTTGAACCGTTAGCCCATGTCGGCTTGCAGCCGCAGCACCTGACGGTTCACCTCAGACATCACCAGCAAATGCTGTTTGTCTTGGTTTTTCGGCAATAATATTTTGCCGTAATCAAACTCGAAAGCACCGATGCCTCTGATATACAACCGGCCGCGAAACAGCGTTTTCACGTACTTCGCAACTTTTAACGGGTTGTAACGTTCGAAGATCCGCATTGTATCTCTCCTCCCGTTTTCATTTTTCTCTCGGCCCCACGCTGGGGTATAAAGTAACGCGTTAATAGAACGCCTAACTATTAGTGTCGCCAGATGGCATTTAGTTCAACACAAAAAAACAGCATAATTCACGGGGTTTTCAGACTGTTATAAGATAGTTCCGTTATCGATCAGCATAGTTTTATTTTTTACTTTTGCGTAACAAAAATTGTGAACTTTGGTCACAATTTAGACAGGACAGACCAGATATCCTCCTCTACGCTTAAGCAACGGTTTCGCGTAACCTTCGCTGCTCTCAACCAGAGGACACATTATGACTGCCTGCCACACCTCGACGCTGCGTCTGCGAATAGCCCTGTTTAGCCTGTGTACCCTGCTGGCTCTGCCCTGCATGGCGCACAACCTCACGCTCAACAGTACCTTGCCCCCCACCGGCGTTGCCGATAAAGGGGAACTTATCTACCAAAACCAACAGTTTAGCTACCAGAACTGGAACAGCACACAGCTCGTGGGCAAGGTGCGTGTTATCCAGCATATTGCAGGTAGAACATCGGCTAAAGAGATGAACGATCCGCTGATCAGTGCCATCAAGGCTGCTAATCTAGCGCGTGAATATTACCAAACGACGACAATCGTCAATACCGACGACGCCATCATCGGTACTGGCCCGTTTGTTCGCAGCAGTCTTGAAGAGAGTAAAAAAACCTTTCCCTGGTCACAGTTTATCGTCGACAGCAATGGCAACGTGCGCAAGGCCTGGCAGCTGGAGCAGAAAAGTTCAGCGATCGTGGTGCTCGATAAGCGCGGGCAGGTACGCTATGTCAAAGACGGGGCGCTCGGTGCGCAAGACGTGCAGCAAGTGATGAACCTGCTGCCACAATTATTGAAAGAATAACGCTCAGCAGAGAGAACTGGCGTGGACGGCCATCTTACCACGCCAGTCTCGCTTACCTCGCGGCGCACATCAAAACAACGACACGCGAAACCCTGGATTGAGGAAGGATTCACGCGGCACATAATTGAGGGTTTTGCCCTGCCAATCATGCACCTGTGCACCCGCAGCCGCAGCGACAGCGTGCCCGGCAGCGGTGTCCCACACGCTGGTTGGCCCGAAACGCGGATACAGTTGAGCTTTGCCTTCCGCCACCAGACAAAATTTGAGTGAAGATCCAATCGCTACCGTCTGGTGTTCACCAAGCTGAAGCAAATAATCTTTTAACTCGGCGTCCAGATGAGAACGGCTCACCACCACCAGCGGTGGATGCGCATGGTTAACGCGGATCAAACGGCGCACACCATCCACCTCTTTCCACGCTTTCCCCCCCGACGCCGCATACATGACACCGGTAACTGGCACATATACCACGCCTAGCACCGGCGCGCCATTTTCAATCAGCGCGATATTCACGGTGAACTCGCCGTTACGGTTAAGAAACTCTTTGGTGCCATCCAGCGGGTCCACCAGCCAGTAGCGCTGCCAGTGCTGACGGACGTCCCAGGCTGGCGGATCTTCTTCCGACAACAGGGGAATATCGGCAAACATCTGCGCCAATCCCTGCTTGATGATGTGATGCGCCGCCAAATCCGCGGCGGTCACCGGAGACGCATCTTTCTTATGCGCGACATCGACGGGGCGTTCACCATCATACACCTGCATGATGGCGGCACCGGCGTCGCGCGCCAACTGGCAAATTTGTTCCAACATAATGAACCTCGTCTTTCTGGTGCACGCAGCGTGTGCAATCCAACACGGTAACGGACCTATTCTCAGTCAAAAGAGTGAGATGCGCCACTGACCTGTCATGATTCTATGCCAATTTACTGCCTTTGGTAGGATACTTTACGAGTATCAAATCCAAGTGCAACGCCAACATGAAGGAGTCAGGCAATATGAAGCACGCGCTCGCACCAGGTTTAGTGGCCCTGTTTGTTACCACCACACTGCACGCCGCCACCGTCGATCTGCGCATTTTGGAAACTACCGATCTGCACAGCAATATGATGGATTTTGACTATTACAAAGATACCCCCACTGATAAATTCGGTCTGGTACGCACCGCCAGTTTGATTCACGGCGCGCGTCAGGAGGCCACCAACAGTGTTCTGGTGGATAACGGTGATCTGATCCAAGGCAGCCCGTTGGGCGATTACATGGCGGCAAAGGGACTGCAACAGGGAGAGGTGCACCCGGTTTATCTCGCCATGAACCGGCTCGACTATGCAGTCGGTAACATCGGCAACCATGAGTTCAACTACGGTCTGGATTATCTGCACAAAGCGCTGTCCGGTGCCGCTTTCCCGTACGTAAACGCCAACGTGCTCGATGCAAAAACCGGCAAACCGCTGTTCACGCCTTATCTGATCAAGGACACGCCGGTAAAAGATCGAGATGGCAAAACCCATACGTTACGCATCGGCTATATCGGTTTTGTACCGCCGCAAATCATGGTGTGGGATAAGGCCAACCTGAGCGGCAAAGTGACCGTGGCCGACATAACCGAAACCGCGAAGAAGTGGGTGCCCGAAATGCGCCAGAAAGGTGCGGATATTGTGGTTGCCATCCCCCACTCCGGCCTTTCTGGCGAGCCGTACAAGGCCATGGCAGAGAACTCGGTGTACTATCTGAGCCAGATACCGGGCATCAATGCCATTCTGTTCGGCCATGCTCACGCCGTGTTCCCCAGCAAAGATTTTGCCGCCATTCCTGGCAGTGATATCGCACAGGGTACCTTGAACGGTGTTCCTGCCGTGATGCCCGGCCAATGGGGCGATCATCTGGGCATTGTCGATCTCGTGGTCAACAATGACAGCGGCCAATGGCAGGTGACGCAAGGGAAAGCCCAAGCGCGCCCTATTTTCGACAAAGCACAAAAGCAATCGCGTGCCGAAGCAGATAAAACACTGGTGAACGTGCTGTCCGATGCGCATCAGCAAACACGTACTTTTGTCGGCAAACCCATCGGTAAGGCTGCTGACAACATGTACAGCTATTTGTCACTGGTGCAGGATGATCCCACCGTGCAGATCGTCAATAACGCGCAGCGCGCCTATGTGCAGCACTTTATTCAGGGCGACCCCGATCTGGCTGATATCCCGGTGCTTTCCGCCGCAGCACCGTTTAAAGCGGGCGGCAGAAAGAACGATCCCAACAGCTATGTGGAAGTGGAAAAAGGTGAGCTGACGTTCCGTAACGCCGCCGATCTCTATCTCTACCCCAACACGCTGGTGGTGGTGAAAGTGAACGGGCAGCAGGTGAAAGAGTGGCTGGAGTGCTCTGCGGGCCAGTTCAATCAAATCGATGTGCACAGCAAGGCACCGCAATCCCTGATTAACTGGGACGGTTTCCGCACCTATAACTTTGATGTGATTGACGGTGTCAACTACCAGATCGATGTGACGCAACCCGCCCGTTACGACGGGGAATGCGCGCCGCGTAACCCCAACGCCGAGCGCATCGTTAATTTGACCTATCAGGGCAAGCCTATCGATCCCAAGATGACGTTCCTGATCGCCACCAACAACTATCGTGCCTACGGTGAAAAATTTGCCGGAACCGGAGAAAAGTACGTGGCCTTTGCCTCACCTGATGAAAACCGTTCTGTGCTGGCTGCTTATATAAGCGCAGAAACGCAAAAACAGGGTGAGGTGAAACCTCAAGCGGACAACAATTGGCGTTTGGCACCGATCAAGAGCGACACACCGCTGGATATCCGCGTGGAAACGGCACCTTCTGCGAAGGCCGCGGCGTTTATCAAAGAGAAAGCGCAATATCCGATGACCTCCCTCGGCCATGATGACGTCGGCTTTGCGTTATACCGACTCGATCTGCAAAAACAGTAATCGTCTACAGAGCGCCGCTCAATGCGGCGTTCTCAACCTGTTGACAACGTCAGCGATCAGATTGCGGGCCCGTGACGACGGGAAGTGCGGCCCGGTCGCCCAGCAATCTGTTTATGAATGATTAACTAACGGCCTTCCTGTCAAAATGTACACGTGTTTACATCAGGTGATTATCAGTGACTCACGATGCCTATTACGCCATTCACCGCCACGCAGCCAACAAACGAGCCCTCTGGCATTCGGTCATCAGCGACCAAAGAACGCGTTACATCGCCTTTTTTGCAAAAATTAACCGCCATTGCTCATGACTCGGGCATTACTCTGCTCAGCCCTGATAAGTCGGACGATCGCTATGTCCGCTGGGGCCATCATTTTCGTGACTTAAAAACCAATCCAAATGAACTTCGTCTTTATTGGTTCGATGATACGTATAAAGGCACCAAACGATTAAACATCCTTGGCCATGGCCGCATTAATGCCAGCGGCAAAGGAGAAATGAGTCTGTTGCTAGAGGGAAAACCGGATAGGGTTGATGGTGCAGATCTAAAGTACATGTATGACTATCATTACCGAGCAGAAACACTAACGCTTTATCAGTACATCCGCGTCATTTCATGTTACTCAGCAGATGGATCAAACCCTTTGGGTCAACAAATTGCCAACGCTTTCAAACGGGAGACAAAAGCATATTCTGGTTATGTCGATTCGTTAAGTCCAGAATCGATTGAAGAAAAAAAGTTTAACCACGCGTTCAAAAGTGAAGGCAACCCCCAGATTGATCTGAACCGCTTACTCACCAATACCGGCAGGAGTTTTGTGCGAAAAACGCTACCGAAGGAGCCGGAAAAGCAACAGCTCTGGTCTGGCTATCACCCGGTTAAATTTAAACCTCAGTGATCCCCTCGATGTACTTCTTTTTGGTTATATCCATCACCATAAGATGTATATAAAATGCATCTTATGGTTTTTTAACACTGGGGGCCTTATCATGAATTACCGCGATCGTACTCTCGGGGAACTGGCTATCGCCATTCCTCGCGCTACTGTTCTCTTCCGTGAATACAATCTTGATTTTTGCTGCGGCGGCAAGCAAACGCTGCTGCGTGCAGCTAACAAGCTGGAGCTGGATATCGAAGCACTAGAAGCGCGCCTGAGCGCTCTGGCGGAGCAGCCTTCAACGGAAACCCACTGGCCCTCAGCACCGCTGGGCGACATCATTCCCCACATCATCCAGCGTTATCACGATCGTCACCGTGAGCAGTTGCCGGAATTGATCCTGATGGCTGAAAAAGTGGAACGCGTTCACCATGAAAAGCCGGCGTGCCCACGCGGGGTGGCCGCGCAGTTAGCGTTGATCCTTGACGATTTGTCCCAGCACATGATGAAAGAAGAACGCATTCTGTTCCCCATGATCCAGTCGGGTATGGGCGCACAAGCCTCAGGCCCTATCTCAGTGATGGAACATGAGCATGATGACGCAGGACAACAGTTGGAAGTGGTGAAAAGCCTAACCAACAACGTGACGCCACCGGAAAATGCCTGCAACACCTGGCGCGCGCTGTACGCTGGTATCAATGTTTTTATCAGCGATCTGATGGAGCATATCCATCTGGAGAACAACATCCTGTTCCCCCGCGCGCTACGCGGCGAATAGTTCCGCAGCCTGTGGCACGCTGGTTGCAGGATGAAAAATAAAAGCACCGTTGATGAAGCCGTCAGCAATATCATACCGCACTTGGCCTTGAACCCGCCGGTTTGAACCGTCTATATCCGGGTTTGCAGGGGGCACCCTTCAACGCCCCCCTGCGCCTGCATTAGAGAATTTCCAGCAGTTCGACTTCAAAAATCAACGCACTGAACGGCGGAATGGATGCACCGGCACCACGTTCGCCATAGGCCAGATTATGCGGAATATAGAGTTCCCATTTGGAACCGACCGGCATCAACGTCAGCGCTTCAATCCAGCCTGGAATAACTCCGCTCACCGGAAACTCTGCTGGCTGCCCGCGCTGCACGGAACTGTCGAACACGCTGCCATCGATCAGGCGGCCCGTATAGTGTACACGCACGCGATCTTGACGCGCAGGAATAGCACCTTCCCCTTGCGTCAGCACGCGGAATTGCAAACCAGATTCAGTCTGGTTGACGCCGTCTTTACCGGCATTGTCTGCCAGGAAATTTTGCCCTTCAACGGCCAACGCTTGCTGGCGCTCACGGCGCACCGCATCAGCACGTTCATGAATTTCACGCAGCGCGCGATGTACAACATCCACAGGCACGGCGGGCGCATTGCCTGCCAGTGCATCACGCAGACCTGCCACCAAGGCTTCAGGGATCAGCCCTTCCAGGCCAGATTCTTGCAACTGTTGGCCAACCTGCAAACCAATACCGTAACTGGCCTGCGCCTCAACGCTCTCATAAGAAGGGGTGCTCATGGATGTTCCTCATTGTGTAAAAAAATGAAAACGCAGCATAACAGCGCTGAACGGCAGGGTAAAATCTTCTGTGCGATTGTTATACCCGTCATACTTTAATTGCAGAGGCATTGGCGGTGCGCAGCTACCGTGAAAGCCGGCGTACAGTCAAGAAAATCAGTGCTGCCAGTATAAAAGGAGAGCGAATACGCTGCCCTATTCTATACTAAGGGTTCCACTTTCTCTCAAATTTGTTACCTTAAGCATCAACACGTTAGCGATTATGACTCTTGTATTACCTTCGTTGGCGCGTTACCTATATACTGGGCAGCTTTACAGGTTGCTATCGTTGCAAGAGAGGTCACCATGGGCAGAATCGCGCCCAGGAAACGAGTAGCCCCCGCCAGGGATTATCAAGCGCTGATTCGCAGCGTTCTACGCGTTCTTCCGCGTTTGCCTTTGGCTCGGGCCGAAAAACAGCGTAATGCGCCCTCTTTCACCCTGTCATCACAGCGTGAACGCGTGCGTGATGTATTGAGAGACCTGTGGCATCACCCTGATAGCTACCATTGGATGGATCCGCTGCCAGCCTTCCACCGCCGTGCGATTCTGATTGCCCTCGCACTGCTGCTGATCGCGCTGCTGTGGCCCTATTCGCCGCAAACGTCGCGCACCCCGTCACCTGCTACCCCCATCGCACTGAATGAATCAGCCCCGATGCACGCCAATCTCGCCGACAGCAGGCCAGCGCCAGTGGAAACAGCCACACCGGTTTGGCAGACCTATCCGATTGCCGCAGGGCAAACGCTGGCTCAACTGTTCAGGGACAACAATCTGCCCGTTAACGATGTCTTTGCGATGGCTCAGGTGGAAGGAAGGGACAAGCCGCTGAGCAACCTGCGTGCCGGGCAGCAGGTCAAACTGCGGCTCAATGCGCAGGGAATGGTGTCAGAGCTGGAGATTGAAACCGCGGATGGTCAGCGGGTGCACTTCACGCGCCAATCCGACGGCGTGTTTCTCCGCACACGTTAGGGTCCGTTCAGACGTTACACTGCGCGAGCAGAAAATCCCGCAGTACCTGCGCATGATTACGCTGCGGGTCTTTGCTGGCATAAAGCAGTGTGACCTCACCAGAGTGGGCTAACGCCGACGTAATGATCTGCCAGTGGCGTTGTTGCGCCAGCTCGACGCGATACTGCGCGACAAAAGCGCCCCACGCGTCGGGTGCTGCGTGGAATGCCTGACGCAGTGCGGTGCTGGGCGCAACCTCTTTAAGCCACTGTGCGCCTTCCAGGCGCTCCTTTCGAACGCCACGCGGCCAAAGTCGGTCCACCAGAAACGTGGGGTGCGCAAAAGGCAATTGCGCGTCATAAACCCGCTGTAAACGAATACGCGGCACATCAGCGACTACGGACATAACGATAACCTCCAGTGATAAACCGGATTAGCATACGCCCAATGACCTTTGCTGTGCTTACTGATAGCCCATAAAACGCAAAACGCCGCCCCAAAGGCCGGCGCTTCACGCATAACGCTCAGCACCCAAAGGCACCGTGGCGTTGCTTATTCAGCAACAACCAGCACGTTCAGCGTAGCGAACACATCGCTGTGAACCTGGAAGCTCACTTCGTGGTCGCCCAGCGTACGCAGTACGCCGTTCGGCAGGCGAACTTCGCTTTTCGCGATAGCAACACCAGCAGCGGTAACCGCATCAGCGATGTCACGCGTACCGATAGAACCGAACAGTTTGCCTTCATCGCCCGCTTTGGACGCGAGGGTAACGGTACCCAGTTCAGTCAGTTGCGCAGCACGCGCATGAGCAGCAGCCAGAACGTCAGCCAGTTTGGCTTCCAGTTCTGCGCGACGCGCTTCGAAGAACTCAACGTTTTTCTTGGTTGCCGGCACAGCTTTGCCCTGCGGAACCAGGAAGTTACGAGCATAGCCCGCTTTAACGTTTACCTGGTCACCCAGGCTGCCCAGGTTTGCTACTTTATCAAGCAGAATAACTTGCATTACCTTATCCTCTCAAAGTCGTATTAATGGACCGTGACCGATTACTGATGACGATCAGTGTACGGCAGCAGGGACAGGTAGCGAGCGCGTTTGATAGCGCGAGCCAGCTGACGCTGATATTTTGCACGAGTACCGGTGATACGGCTTGGGACAATCTTACCGCTTTCGGTGATGTAGTTTTTCAGCGTTGCGATATCTTTATAGTCGATCTCTTGAACGCCTTCCGCGGTGAAACGGCAGAACTTGCGACGACGGAAATAACGTGCCATATGGCTAGTCTCCAGAATCTATCAATTCAATCTGCTCGGCATGCAGAACCATTTTGCTCAGGCCGTTCTTTGCCTTGTGGCAAGAGATGAACCCCTGAACGGTCACTGCGCTACCGACCGTTATACTGTGAGTAATGGCCTGGTTCTCGTGTCCGCTAATAATCACGGGCATTTGACACCATGCCTGCCGGTGAAAACCGGCTTCCTCCTGCACTGAACGATGCTCAAGCACGAACTGGCAGTGAGGAATTCCTGACGGGCTGACCTTACGAAGTGGAGTCCTGCAAATAATGCCGGACAGCTCCAGACGGTTGGTCATCAGGATTACTCTTCAGAATCCCCAGCTTCAGAATCATCTGCGGTTTCGTTGGCGAAATCTTCGCGACGCTCACGGCGCTCGTCTTTCGCTTTAACCATCGGAGATGCTTCGGTAACAGCGTGCTTAGTACGCATTACCATGCTGCGGATAACGGCGTCGTTGAAGCGGAAGTTAGTTTCCAGCTCATCGATCGCTTCCTGCGGAGCTTCAACGTTCAGCAGAACGTAGTGAGCTTTGTGCAGTTTGTTGATCGGGTAAGCCAGCTGACGGCGGCCCCAGTCTTCCAGACGGTGGATCTTGCCTTCTGCACCAGTGATAGCACCAGTGTAGCGCTCGATCATGCCCGGAACCTGTTCGCTTTGGTCAGGATGGACCATAAATACGATTTCGTAATGACGCATCGAATAGCTCCTTACGGATTTTTCAGCCTCCTGTCAGGGTCAGCCGCGGCCCATGGAAGCAAGGAACGTGTGTGTATGCGGCTGAAAAAATGACGCGTCAGTATACTTGCCCCCGTGATTAAGCGCAAGGCGTTCTCTCGCCATTTTGGCGTGACTTGTGTGCTGCCTTTTGGAAACCAAACTTACAAAAATCAATACAAATCAAGCATTATTAACGAGTTAGCGCCAATAATCGTGATATATCTCTCAGTTACCCGACACGACCGTTTGCCAGCCTCAGTATTAACGTCGACACTTTTTATCATCCAATTCAGGCGGCTCTCTCCAGTGGAACCGTTGTTCAACAACGATGACAGGTGCATGCCATGATAAAAAACCAAACGCTTCACGATACCAGTCAGGCCCAGCGTCTGCTGGAAAAGCAGCGGAAAGCGCGTTTTTACCCGGCTTTCCATCTCGCTCCCCCGACAGGCTGGATGAACGATCCGAACGGGTTGGCGTACTGTGATGGCCTGTATCATGTGTTTTATCAACACCATCCTTATGATGAACACTGGGGCCCCGTGCATTGGGGGCACATGACAAGCCACGACCTGGTGCACTGGCAGCATCAACCCATTGCGCTGGCACCCAGCGACGCGTTCGACAGGGACGGTTGTTTTTCCGGTTGCGCCGTGAATGACAATGGCCTTCTTACGCTTATCTATACCGGTCACGTATGGTTACAGGGTGTCGGTAATGACAGTGCTGTCCGCCAGGTACAATGCATTGCCACCAGCGAAGATGGTCTCCATTTCACTAAACACGGCGTAATCGTCACCCCACCCGATGGCATCATGCATTTCCGCGATCCCAAGGTTTGGAAGCAGAATGGTCGCTGGTTTATGGTGATCGGCGCGCGTGATGCCAACGATCGGGGGCAAGTCTTGCTTTATAGCGGCACCTCACTATTCCAATGGCGTCTGGAAGGGGTATTGGCTAAAGCCGATCGCTGGTTGGGCTACATGTGGGAGTGCCCGGATTTTTTCCCGCTTGGGGATAAATACCTGCTGATGTTTTCACCGCAGGGCATGACGCCTGAAGGCTATCGCTACCGCAATCGCTTTCAGAGCGGCTATATTTTGGGACGCTGGCAGCCGGACCATCCCTTTACGCTTGAGCAGCATTTTCAGGAATTGGATGCCGGCCACGATTTCTATGCGCCACACTCTTTTGTCGCCGCCGATGGACGCCGCTTACTGTTCGGCTGGATGGATATGTGGGAGTCCGAAAGGCCCACGCAGGCCGACGGCTGGGCCGGATGTCTGACATTGCCGCGCGAACTGACGCTGGATGCGCAAGGGCGCGTCAGAATGATGCCGGTGCGGGAACTGCAAGCACTGCGCCGAGAAGCACACTCACTGCCCGCATTTTCACTGAACAACCAACGGCGCAGACTGGGAATCAGCGCGCTTCAGGCGGAAATTCAGATGACGTGGGATATTCAAAAAAGCCAGGCGGAGCGCTTCGGCATCGAGATTGCCATCAGCGACGATCGGCGCTACGTCACCCGGTTTTATGTCGATACCCAGTCTCGTCGTTTGGTGTTGGATCGAAGCCAATCGGGGTTGGGCGTCGGCGGCTATCGCAGTGTGACACTGCCCGACGGCGACTCACTCGATCTACAGATTTTTATTGATCATTCCTCAGTGGAAGTCTTTGTCAATCAAGGGGAAACCTGTCTCACCAGCCGTATTTATCCGCCAACAGAAGGGCGCGGTATCGCGCTTTATGCCGAAAATGGGAAGGCGTACTGCCAGGCCTTTAACCACTGGCAGATGGCATCTATCTATTCTGAGCAGTAACCACAACGCGTCAACGGGACACGTCAGGCAGTCCCCGTTACCGGCGAATCAGGCTATCGGCGCCTCAGGCAAGGGTACGGCGGCAAAATGCCGGGTAAAGAAGCGGCTGCCCGCCGTCAGCGCCAACGGGGTAATGCGGTGCCCCACGTCACGTTCAGTCAGGTAGGTGATGTTATGGTGCTGATTATCCGCTTTCAGTGCCGCATATAAGCGCGCGCTATCAGCGGCGGGGACTACATCATCGGCATCACCATGCCACAGCAATAGCGGACGATTGGCTAACGCAGACAGTCGATCGGCGACATCATAATTGACCAGCGTTTGCGCCAACTGGCGCAGCAGATCGTCAGACCCCGGACTGCCTGCGGGGACCGGAGGGTAAAGCGAACGCGACAGCGCAGAAAAATACCCGGACCCCATAAACGCCGCGACGGCTGAAATCCACGGATAGCGCGCCATGCTGGCCAACGCGGTCATGCCGCCAAGCGATGCGCCCGCAACGCCAATTTTCTCATCCGCAACCCACCCGCGCTGACGCGCGGCATCCACCAGCCCCGGCAGTTCCTGCACGTTAAATTGCAGAATATCCCAGAAATGACGTAAACGACGGGCCTCATCACCATCATAACGCGCGCCGTGCATCGCCGCGTCAGGTAAAATAACACGAAACCCCACTTGGGCTAACGCATAACCAAAATAGGCGTATACTTCCTTGGACGAGGTATAGCCATGAAAAAAGAATATCGTCGGTAACGGATACGCCTGCTTACCGCTGGGGGTTGCATGCAGGACATCAATCCCGTTCAAGGTATCTGGCGAAATTTCTACCATGTGGGTTCTCTCTCTTTTTTCTTTCCGCACATCGTTAAGCATAAACTCGGGTTGCCTAACACCCTATCACCAAAAATAAATTTTTTTTAAATACAAATTCGCAATGATTTATAACAAAGACTGCAATGTAAAGTTACACAAATCAGATGAATTATTTACTTACTCTGCCGTTACTGGCGTTAACTGCTGGTGCTTGGCTGTGCGGCGGTTGACAATATCATGGGTCATTTTCCAGCACGGATTGCACTAATAAAAGAGACATAGCATGCTGCAATTTTCTTCTTTTCGACACTGGGGTTTAGGCATCAAGCTCTCAGCGATCGCCTCGCTGAGTGTGGCCGTGCTGTTTTTGGTTTTTACTCTGTCACTGACGCGTTCTGCAGGCGATCAGTTAAAAGCGCTGACGCTGCACGATATGCAGAGCCAGGTAACTGGTGTGACAGACATGATCGCTATGTACGATGCTGGGTTACAAGCGGAAGTGGGTAACTACAGCACGCTGTTCGCCAGTTTCCTTCCCACCCAATACAGCATTGATACCACCCAGCGGGTGCCGTTCGGCGATGGTTCACAGCCCACGCTGAAAGCGGGTGATACGCAGTTGAATGTGAACACGGCCATCGTGGATGATTTTCTCAGCCGCACTGGCGCGATTTCAACACTGTTTGTGCGTGACGACGATGACTTTATACGCACGACGACCTCATTGAAAAAAGAAGATGGCACCCGTGCCATAGGCACCAGGCTCGACAGGGAAAGCGCCGCCTACACCGCTATTATGAAGGGTGGAACCTATAGCGGTCTGGCTCCGCTGTTCGGCAAGCAGTACATCACCCAATACACGCCCATCAAGGATACATCAGGCCAGATTATCGGGATCCAGTTTGTCGGCATCGATATCACGCGTGAATTCACCCTGATGCAGCAACGCATTTTGGAAAAACGCATTGGCGAAGATGGGCATTTCTTCGTGATTAATGCGAAAAAAGGCAACGAACTCGGCAATTACCTCTACCACCCTACGCGTGCTAACCAGCGTCCAGACTGGTCCGAAGGCGCACTGAGCCATATTCTGGGTACCCATAACGGCACGCTGGAGTACCGTGACAACAGCCTGTCGGCGAACGAACAGGAACAGGTGATGGTTTTTCAGGCGGTACCGCAGTGGGGTTGGGTGATCGTTGGTACGCTGAGCAACAGCAGCTTGCTGGCTAATATCACTCACACACGCAATCTGTTCCTGGCTGGCGGTGCCTTATTGACGCTGATTTTTGCCGTGTTTTTTATGTTACTGACGCGCCAGTGGCTAAGCCGACCGCTGGAAGACGTGGTAAAAGTGGCGGAACAGTTCTCTGCCGGGAACCTGCAAGCCACGCTGACCACACAACGCAATGATGAAGTGGGCCGCCTGATCGGTGCCATCAACGGTATTGGACAAGGGCTGACACGCATCGTCGCCCAGGTCCGCGCCTCCGCAGAAGAGATCAGCGCCAGTACAGACGCGCTGGCACAAGATAGCGAAAACATCAGCGAGCAGATCAGCCGTCAAGCCAGCAGCGTGGAAGAAACCTCCGCCAGCATGGAGCAGATTTCAGCGACGGTGCGGCAAAATGCGGACAACGTTTCCAGCGTGCGCCAGTTGGCAGAAGAGAGCGCCAACGCCGCACAGCACGGCAGCGAGCGAGTGAGCGATAGCGTCTCTACCATGAGTGACATTAAGGACTCTTCGCAACGTATTTCCGACATCACATCAGTGATCGAATCCATCGCGTTCCAGACCAACATTCTGGCACTGAACGCGGCGGTAGAAGCGGCGCGCGCCGGAGAGCACGGTAAAGGTTTCGCCGTGGTGGCCGCCGAAGTACGCGCGCTGGCCCAGCGCAGCGCAACCGCGGTGAAGGAGATTGAAACGCTGATAAACGAATCGCTGGAAAAAATTGAAGCGGGTTATCGTATTTCCGCCAAAACCCAGTCGGCGATGGACGATTTACTACAACGTATTCATCAGCTCAGCACCATCATCAATGAAATTGACACCGCCTCTCGTGAGCAATCGACAGGCATCGAACAGGTCAATATCGCCGTGGTGCAGATTGGTCAGGCAACGCAGAAAAGCACTGAACTGGTGAGTAATTCGGAGTACACGGCACAGGGGCTGCGCCAAAAAGGCCATCATCTTACCGAACTGGTCAGTGTGTTTCAGATTAACGAATAGAGATAGACACGCTGCCCCCTACCTACAACTCGCGAGCGGAATGGGGCAGCAAACCATCAAATGTTTTCAAACGAATAAGGCGATATCGCTATTTCACCAACATTCTCCTCACTATATACCGCTGATTTATAATCATTTTTTAGTGAAAAAATCGAACGTACAACCTTGGTGGAATAACTTCCTTGAGGAAGTGGCTCTGGCGCAGGAAACTGCAATCTATAGCTCGATACTTGTGCTTCATCCAAATCAAAATCACACCGGCAATGAGAAAATATCAGACGCTCATAAGGTTCACCCGCTACATTACGTAATTTGCCATCATGTATTAAATCGATCACTCGTTGTATGCTTGCCAACTTTGGGTTTGTCACCACATCTCGCTCGATCATCCCATTAACGATTAGGATGTCGCTTAATGTTGCTTTACCCTCTGCGGCCAATTTTCGATTTGAAACCAAGGCTCGCCCCAGTTTTCCTCTAGATTCTTGTTCAAAATGAAAATGGCGATAATTCTGTAAACCATCTGCTCGACCTAAACTATTCATTACAGCATCAGGCTGATAATCCGATGAATGTCTCCAATGGTTATGATTTTGCGCTTGAAATTTAGTCTTGACTTCTTTTCCATCGATCGTTAAAAACGCCTCAAAATTAGAAGCATTATTGAGTGTTTCTTCAATACCAGGATCAAATAGTCGTGTTCCATGAGGTGTAAATAATATGACAGTGACATCCGCTGGAAGTACGACCGCAGGGTTTTCAATATCTTTAGTAATGTATCCACCATGTGCAGAAATAACTAAATTCTTACTTCCTTGTTGTTTCTCTATACCATTAGATTTAGTAAAAAGTTGAACATAATGGTTATCTGCCAAAGTCCGATATCCTACCTGACCAACATGCTCATCTCCGCGAACTTTAATCGCAGTAAAATCAGGGCTTTCTTTATATAACATTTTTCCTCTGGGGGTCATACCATAACGTTTAGATTTCTTTCCCTTTGTATAAGGTATTATCTTTTTAGTCTGACCCATTTGGTAATGAGCAAGCAGTTGCCTGCTGCTCAAGCGCCCGACACCGATCACATCAGAAACAGTTCCAAATGCGAGAAATGCAGCACCTAATTTTGCTTCAAAGAGCATTTTTTCGTAGAGTGAACCGTCATCAGTGAGCGAAGCATGCTGCAGGTTGACAGCGATCTCTCCGAAACCAGTAGCAAACCCCACAGTGGCTAATATCGCAGCACCAGCAGGACCCGTGACTGCCGTAGATAATATTCCAGCCACAATACCGACAGCTATCAGCGAATCCTTGTAAGACGAAAACCTTAGATCGCGCATATATTCATCTTTAGTGTAAATAATTGAATTAATATTCTTTTCAATTTTATCAAGAAGCACGGAATAAATTTTATTTTGATATTCATTCACATAACGCAAACTCACAACAGACTTGAAACAATATGGAGGAACCCCTCTCTCTCGATAAATATCAGGATTACACATTAATTCAGGTCTGAGTCCCCCTACAGGTAGTCTTTGACTATCAAATATTGATAGATGTTTACGGATAAAATTTTCAAAATCATCATCAAAAACGAAACGCGTAACAATTTTAATCTCAGAGTAAGCCAACGAAATATAAACAATACGAGAGTCACTGACTGTAGATATGGCAAGTAGATTAGGAATTACTTCGCCATTAAGTATAATCAACTGTGGGTTTATTTTCCCATTAAGAAAATGATAAACGCAATGTGGCACATCGTTATGGGGTATCATTTTCAATTCGCCAATCAGAACACCTATAACACGAAAATCAAGAGTGGATTCAAATAAATTTTTAAATAAAAAATCTGATTTTAGCTTACTAAACAAATCGTTGAGTTCTTTAAGAATATAATCACTGATATTGGGCTTAGCGATACTAACGAGGTAAACAAATTTATTAAAATCGTTTAAAAAAAAGAATGATGAATCACGTAAATTAGAAGCATAGCGAATGTGGGCACCTAAATAAACCTCCATACTCGTAAAAGCCTTTGATGAAAAAGATATACCACCAACCATTTGGCGATGGCTAAACATCACATCATGGGATTGATTTAATGCTGGAGGAAAAAAATGTGTCGCAGTAGGATGAAAATACTTATTACAGACTGTTGTTATAATACTAGCCAACTCCGTTGATCTCATGGAAAGATAATCAGATTTAACAATAGGATTTTTATGAGACTCTATTTCAAACTTTTTTATGAGTTCTTGGAAAGGAATAGTGGCTCGGCGGAATGATAAATGTGGAGGAGCCTCCTCAAGATATTTTTTAACAATACTGTTATTCTTAAATTCCATCAAACTCTGTCGGGAAATCTCCCCCATGCGCTGATAATAAGTGCGAAAGGATGATTTTTTTTCGCCAAGTGCCAGGAGCAAAATATCTAGAACAATCAATGTATCTGAAACATTATCGATACTAATACTGCTTTTTTTTTCGTATTGAAGATACTCAGCATTCAATATACCGACTAAGCGTGCTCTCTCTTTCGCTGGTAAATCAGCTTTATCAAAAATATCATTAACTAATTTATTAATTAACGATAATTTTTTTTCACTACGTCGACACCTCTTTTTTTTCATTGGTATAGATGAGGAAAGAGGGAGAAAATCTACTGAGAAATTTATTATCGAATTCAACTCGTCTTCTGAAAAGACTAATAGGTGTGAATCACCTCCATATGGACCTTCAGCATACAATGGATTCACCATGGTTGAAGAATAGAATAAAAACGGATCACTAACTGTATCAACGTGATATTTTTGTAAAAATTCATTTTTATGATATGAGAGTGCACTTTCTTTTTGGCATAGAATACGACTCCCGTGGCAAGAGATACATCCCAACAATAACAACAAACCTAATCCTGTTTTTTTATTTATCCGAGATCTCGTTGTTTTACAGGTGTTTCTTGTTGGGCTTATTGCATTGCTGTCATTCAAGCGACACAACGCAGGTTGTTGGTGTGTACTAACACTACATAGCATCTTCCAAAAATCTTTAATCTCTTCATTTTCATAAGCAGAGTCAGACAATGTAAAACATGAGTCAGCAACAAATTCATACCGACCTGAAAACGAATCCAGTGAAAATATGGGCATAACATAACACTCCCTGTTAATAATAACTCAAAGTTATTATTAACAGGGATTATAAACGACAATGGAAATAGTGTATTACATAAATCAATATCACCCAATAATTCTAGGAAATACTCAATGGCAGAAATAAAGCGTTTAATTTCTTGAGAATAGTAGCATAACCATCCACACTTACCTCAGGCCATAACCCTCAAGGACATCATAATGAAGAGAACGTTTATCGCCCTTTTGCTGGGTGCCGTTTCTGTTGGTGCGCTTGCGCAGCAAGGAGGATTTATCGCACCGAACAACGCAGGCACCACGTCGGGTGGATTTAAGCCCGGTGCCCGGTTTGACCACCGTAGAACAGGCTAAAACACTCAGGGACGATGCCTGGGTGGTATTGGAAGGTCATCTGGTACGGCAGTTAGGACATGAACTGTACGAATTCCGCGACAGCTCTGGCACTGTCAATGTTGATATCGATGACAAACGCTGGGCAGGACAAACAGTCACGCCTAACGACAAAATCCGCATCGAAGGTGAAGTGGATAAAGACTGGAATAGCGTAGAGATCGACGTTAAATCAGTACATCTGGTGAAATAACGCGTCCCCACAGAGGGGCTTAGCGCCCCTGTTCACCCAGAGCAAGCCGCGCTACACTCAGCAACACCACACGCCATTTTTACGGTTGCAAGGAACTTATGACTGCGCTCACGCGGTTCATCGCCTTTTCTCTCACAGCGCTGCTGTGCGCCTGTAGTGCTTTTCAAGGCAAGCCAATGCCGCTGCCACCGCCAACACAGCGGGCGCAACTTATCGTCTATGCCCAAACCGGCACCTTAGAGAAAATGGGATCGATATCGGTCAACGTACGAGGCAGTACCGACGACGCCGATCGGGCCATTCAACAAAAAGCAGACGCTTACGGCGCACGCTATTACACCATCACGTTGAAGCAAGAGCATGAACTAACCAACATGTGGACATCACGCGCCGTGCTGTACCGCTAAGCAGGCGCGTTGATGCACAAAAGGGGCGAGGTTACGCCAGACGCTGTCTGACCGCTTCAAACAAACAAACGCCGGTCGCAACCGAAACGTTGAGCGACGAGACGCTACCGGCCATCGGGATACTGATCAGCTCATCACAGTGTTCACGCGTCAAGCGGCGCATCCCTTCCCCTTCCGCGCCCATAACCAGCGCCAGCGGGCCAGTCAGCTTGCTCTGATAGAGCGTGTGATCGGCTTCACCCGCCGTCCCCACGATCCACACCTGATTTTCCTGCAACAAACGCAGGGTACGCGCCAGGTTGGTCACACGGATCAAAGGCACATTTTCCGCCGCCCCGCAGGCCACTTTTTTCGCGGTGGCATTGAGTTGCGCAGAACGATCGCGCGGCACAATGATCGCATGCACCCCGGCAGCATCGGCGTTACGCAGGCACGCACCGAGGTTGTGAGGATCGGTAACGCCATCCAGTACCAATAGAAACGGCTGTGCTACGCTTGCCAACAGATCCGGCAGATCGTTTTCCTGATACTGACGCCCCTCTTTGACGCGCGCCACGATCCCCTGATGCACGGCCCCTTCGACCTTACTGTCCAACCATTGACGATTTGCAACCTGAATCACGACGCCATTGGCTTCCAGGGCGGCGATCACCGGTTGCAAGCGGCGATCTTCACGCCCTTTCAGGATAAAGACTTCCAGAAAACGCTGTGGATCGCGTTCTAACAGGGCGTTGACTGCGTGAATACCGTAAATAATTTCGCTCATTGATACTCTTCAAACGTGGTGTGTTAACGAACGGCGGCAATGCCGCCGTTCGCTGCGGGCATTTACTGTGCCGCGTTCTTTTTACTGGCGCGTTTCGCCTTGGTGGCGGCGGCGATTTTACGTGTTTTCTCGGCGTTTTTCTGCGCCTTGTCGGTCTTTTTCTTCGCTTTGGCCTTCGCTTTCACCTTATCAGGCGCCGCCTTTTTCCCTGCGTTATCGTCCTTGCGGAACGCGCTATCAGGTTCAAAATTAGCCGGTTTCTTACCGCCGCGTCGTGCTGGCCGTGCCTCACGGCGGACCGGTTTTTTCGCCTTATCGCGTGCAGTCTTGCCTTCACCGCGCACTTTACGGGTGCTGGAGAGCAGCGAGAAATCGATATTGCGTTCATCCATATTGACCGCTTCCACGCGAATTTCGACCTCATCACCAAGACGATAGACCTGCCCGCTCGATTCACCGATCAAGCGCTGGCCCACATTGTCATAGCGATAATAGTCGTTATCCAGCGTGGAGACATGCACCAGACCGTCAATAAACAGATCGTTGAGGCGCACGAAGAAACCAAAGCCGGTCACGCTGGCAATGATCCCGGTAAAGGATTCACCGACGTGATCCTGCATAAAGTCACACTTCAGCCAGTCGGCAACATCGCGTGTAGCTTCATCGGCACGCCGCTCAGTGAGTGAACAGTGCATGCCCAGTTGCAGCATCTCATTGAGATCGCTGTGCCAACCGCCAGTCGGCGTCCAGCGTTCACGGCGATCGCTCAACAGATACTTAATGCCGCGGTGCAGTGACAGATCGGGATAGCGGCGAATCGGAGAGGTAAAGTGACCGTAGGACGTCAGCGCCAGACCAAAGTGACCGCGATTTTCTGGATCGTAGATGGCCTGTTTCATGGAACGCAGCATCATGGTTTGCAGCATTTCATGGTCGGGACGATCCGCCACCAGCGTCATCAGTTCCGCATAATCTTTTGGCTCCGGCTTCATTCCGCCTTTCAGCTCCAGACCCAGCTCACCCAGCACACTGCGCAGCGCCAGCACGTGATCTTCGCTCGGGCGATCGTGCACACGGAACAGCGCAGGCTCCTGATTTTTCTCAACGAATCTTGCCGCTGAGATATTGGCCAGAATCATGCACTCTTCAATCAGTTTGTGCGCGTCGTTACGCACCATGGATTCCACGCGTTCGATACGGCGTTCCGCGTTGAAAATAAACTTCGCCTCTTCGGTTTCAAAGGCAATGCCACCACGCTCTTCGCGCGCTTTATCCAGCACCTGATACATCTTGTGCAGCTCTTCCAACCCGCCTACCAACGGCTGGTAATGCGCACGCAACTCCGCATCTCCTTGCAGCATATGCCACACCTTGGTGTAGGTCAGGCGTGCATGAGAGCGCATCACCGCCTCGTAGAATTTATACGTCGACAGTTTGCCGGTGGCAGAAACTGTCATCTCGCACACCATGCACAAACGGTCAACGTCCGGATTCAACGAACACAGACCGTTAGACAGCACTTCCGGCAGCATCGGCACCACTTGCGAAGGGAAATAGACTGAGGTGCCGCGCGCGCGCGCTTCATGATCCAGCGGCGTGTTAGGGCGTACATAATAGCTGACATCCGCGATGGCAACCCACAGACGCCAACCGCCGCCGCGTTTTTTCTCGCAGTAGACCGCATCGTCAAAATCGCGCGCATCTTCACCGTCAATCGTCACCAGCGGCAACGCGCGCAGATCAACGCGCCCCTTTTTCGCGCTTTCCGGCACCTGTTCGTTGAAATCTTTAATCTGTTCTTCAACCTGTTTCGACCAGGTGTGGGGAATATCGTGGGTGCGCAGTGCGATATCCACTGCCATGCCGGTACCCATTTTATCGCCCAGAATCTCAACAATCTTCCCGATGGCTTTGGTACGGCGCGTGGGGCGTTGGGTTAATTCCACCACCACCATGTAGCCCATGCGGGCGCCATTGATGTTCTCCTGCGGGATAAGAATATCAAAGCTCAGGCGGCTGTCATCCGGCACCACAAATCCCATACCAGCATCGAGGAAGTAGCGACCGACAATCTGCCCAGTACGGGGTTCCAGTACGCGTACAATACGGCCTTCGCGCCGCCCTTTACGATCAGCACCCAGCGGTTGCGCCAGCACCACATCGCCGTGCATGGTGCGTTTCATCTCTTCAGCCGACAGGTAGAGGTCATCTTTACGCCCCTCTACACGCAGGAAACCAAAACCGTCGCGGTGGCCGATCACCGTGCCGCGCAGCAAATCCAATTTTTCCGGCAGCGCATAGCATTGGCGGCGGGTAAACACCAGTTGACCATCACGCTCCATGGCGCGCAAACGACGGCGCAGCGCTTCTTGCTGCTCTTCCGTAGTGAGTTCCAAATCGGCAGCCAGTTCGTCGCGGCTGATGGGCGTATTGCGTTTTTCGATGTGGGCCAGAATGTATTCGCGGCTGGGGATGGGTGATTCGTATTTTTCTGCTTCTCGTTCCAGGAATGGATCTTGGGACATTGCGGTTCCTCCGTTGTCTTCAGCAGAAGGCTGAACGGACTTCATTCAACCAACAATAATTTATAAAGGGGCGGATTCTCTTTCACCATATCGGCCAACGTATGCTGGTCCAGTTCGGAGAGAAAGCGCTGAACACCTTGTTGCAGCACACCTTTTAAGCGGCATGCCGGCGTGATGTGGCAGAAAGCATGGTCGCAGTTGACCAGAGACAGCGGCTCTAGCGCGCGCACCACATCGCCAATGCGAATGGTTTGTGCAGGCTTGCCCAAACGGATGCCGCCATTTTTACCGCGCACGGCCATGACAAAGCCAGCCCGACTAAGTTGATTGATAATTTTGACCATATGATTACGAGAGACGCCATACACTTGCGTCACCTCAGTAATGTTCGTCATCTTCCCTTCAGGCAGTGATGCCATGTAGATCAGCGCGCGTAATCCGTAATCCGTAAAACTGGTTAACTGCACAGAAACCTCGGATACCCTCGGGTATCGGTAGGAACATCGTATCAGTGTTCATAGCAGCCATGTTCATCGCAACCATGTTCATCACAACAACGTTCATCAAATCATCAAAACCCATGCTGACAACGCACTTCTGCTTTTTTATGGTCAGAACAGCAACGCCGCAGAAAGAAAATACGCCACCAACATGAACGATAAACAACATAACAGCCAGATTTACTAGCAATAATAAACCAGTCGCAAATGATCCGGCGAATTATTTAGCATATTCCCTCGGTTTGGGTATGGGATCTGCCTTTTTTCCAGCCAAAGCGCCTCCCCCCATTTTTGTGCAATGCACGCCACCTTGCACAATCAAAGAGCATATAAACAGAAAAAAACGTCTATAAATGTGCATTATGCACTGGTAACGTTATTCTGTTTATCCCTCTTTTTCTGCCGTAAAACGGGCACGGATATTGCTGCATCTCCCGCGTTTTTATCAGCCCCGCTGCGGGCATACCAGAGGAACGCAATGATGTCGGCTCAAAACGAATTTCCCCTTAGCGAAGCACCCAAAGAGGGACGCAAGGGATTACTCTCCATCTCCATGGTACTGTTCAGCTTCACCTTTTTTACAGGCACCATGTTTGCTGGCGGAAAAATCGGCGTCGCATTCAATATCGTCGATATGCTGTGGGTGGCGATTATCGGTAATGTATTGCTCGCCACTTATGCTGCCGCCCTGGCACTGATCGCCGCGCGCAGCGGCCTGAACTCAGTGCTGATGGGCCGTTTTTGCTTTGGAGAGCACGGCAGTAAACTCTCCGATTTCCTGCTCGGTTTTGCCGAACTGGGCTGGTACGCCTGGGGAACCGCCACAGTGGCGATTGCACTGGTCAAGTTGCTGGCACTGCCGGAGAGCGTCACATCACTGTTGATGGTGCTGTTTGGTCTCGGCTTCTGCCTTACCGCCATCGTCGGCTACAAAGGGCTGGATGCGCTGTCACGTATCTCCGTACCGCTGATGTTTGTGATGCTGATTGTCTCCATGTGGATTGCCACACATGACGTCGGCGGCTGGCAAGGACTGGCGAAAATTGTACCAGACCAAACCATGAGCTTTTCCGCTGCTATCACGATGGTGTTCGGCACCTTCGCCAGTGGCGCAACACAAGCCACCAACTGGACACGCCTGGCGCGTAGTGGTCGCATCGCCGTCAGCGCCAGCTTTATCAGTTTCCTCGGTGGTAATGGGCTGATGATCATTTCCGGTGCTTACTGTGCCATCGTCTATAAACAGGCCGATATCGTCGCTGTGATGATGTTACAGGGGCTCTCTATCGCTGCGGTGGTCATGCTGTGTCTGAACCTGTGGACCATTCAAGGGCCGACCATCTACAACGTTTCTGCCGCCGCCTGTCACCTGCTACGCAGCGAGCGGCGTCGTACCTTGACGCTGATAGGTGCCGCCATCGGCATCGTGCTCGCCATTGGTGGCATGTATGAAATGCTGATTCCGTTTCTGATCCTGCTCGGGTCAATCATTCCACCGATTGGCGGGGTTATCATGGCGGACTATGTGTTCCGCTATCGCGGCCAGTATCCGTCCATTCAATCCACTACGCTGCCCCGCTTCAACTACATCGGCCTCAGTGCCTATGGCATCGGTGCTGTTCTGGCGTATTTATCACCGTGGATTGCGCCACTGGTGGGGATCGCCGCCTCGGCAGGCAGCTATATACTGCTGAGCGTGCTGGCAAAACGTTTTGCGCCAACGATGGCGCTGTCAGGAGAGTAAGTCATGAACCTCACGGTGGGCGACATTCTAGCACTGCCAGGGCTTGAAGCCTTGCGACTGCGAGCAGGCCAACGCCACTGCCATCGACCGACACGCTGGTACTACGTGGCAGAAAACGAAGGGATTGCGGATTGGGTCATGGGGGGTGAACTGGTGTTCGTTACTGGCATCAACCATACTCGCGATGAAGCGAACCTGCTGCGCTTGTTGCAGGAAGGCCACCAGAGCGGCATCGCCGGAATGGTGATTCTCACCGGTGAGGCGTTTATTCATGCGATCCCTGATTCTGTCGTTGCACAGGCGGATCTGCTGGGGATCCCCTTGATTGAACAGCCCTACATGCTGAAGATGGTTATCGTCACTCAGCTTGTGGGCACGGCGTTGGTACAACGTGACAGCCTACTACGTTCACAGCGGGAGATTCTGACCCAACTGCTTACCGGCGATTACCCCAGCATCGAACTGACGCACCAGCGCGCTTCGCATTTGCAATTAACACTCAACCGCCCGCACCGAGTGATTACCCTGCGTCTGTCTGGCATTCCTGCATTGTTTGAGAACCATCCTCCGGATAGTGCAGAAGCGCAACTCCAAAGTGCACGTCAGGCACTGCAACAGGCATTGGAAGAGCGACTTACCGCACAGGCTACCTCACTGCCGCTGGTCACACTCGGTGAGCTGTTTATCCTGTTCTGGCCTGAAGAAGACGCGGCTTTTCTCGACGGCAAAGCCTGGCTAGGGGAAATGCGCCAGTCACTAAGTCCATCGATCCAACCGCTGACGCTATTTTGTGGTCTATCCGCCACCGTAACCCAGGCACATCAGTATCGGCGTGGGTTGGGTGAGGCGCGGCGTGCATTGGAAGTGGCCGAAAGCATGCGTCCCGACAAAGGGATCTGTGATTTTAGCGCGTTAGGCGTACTGCAATTGCTGACCGCTATTCCCGACCAAGAGCTGGTCAACCGCTTTATGAAGGAAACACTGGGGCCGCTGTTTGCTGCCAACCGTAAACATCCGGCGTTGTTAATCGACACGCTGGAGGCGATACTGCAAGAAAACGGAAACGTTATCAAAGCCGCCGAGCGGCTCGGTATTCACCGCAACACCCTCAATCAACGTTTGCAACGCATAGAACGTCAATCCGACCACCGCGTGAACGATCCGCAGTGGCGACTGAACGTCTCCGTTGCCCTCTTAATCTGGCGCATGTCTCATGCGCAACAGCAGGAGTTTCTATGAAAATCATCAATGCCGCACTGCGTCATCAATCAGGCCTGTTCACCCTCTCTTTGGAACACGGCGTAATTGCTGCTATCGATGCGCAACCGAGCTTAATCGCGCCCGTTACTGCCTCTGAGGTAGTGGATGCAGCAGGCAATCTGGTCATTCCTCCACTGGTGGAACCCCATATCCATCTGGATGCCACCCTTACAGCGGGTGAGCCAGAATGGAACATGAGCGGCACACTGTTTGAAGGCATTGAGCGTTGGAGCCAGCGTAAAGCCACCATCGACCATGAAGACACCAAACGTCGCGCACACACCACCATCGGTATGCTGCGCGATCACGGCATTCAGCATGTACGCACCCACATCGATGTTACCGACCCAACGCTGGCTGCGCTGCAAGCGATGCTGGAAGTGAAAGAAGAAGCGCGCGATCTGATCGATCTTCAGATTGTCGCATTCCCGCAGGAGGGTATTGAGTCTTTCGATAATGGCCGCCGCCTGATGGAGGCTGCGATCGGTATGGGTGCCGATGTGGTCGGCGGCATTCCCCATTTCGAATATACCCGTGAACAAGGCGTCAGCTCTATCAAGTTCCTGATGGATTTGGCTGAACGCACCGGTTGTCTGGTCGATGTGCACTGCGATGAAACTGACGATGCACAATCGCGCTTTCTCGAAGTACTGGCGGAAGAGGCGCGTGCGCGTCAAGTGGGTGAATTAGTGACCGCCAGCCACACCGTGGCGATGGGTTCTTACGATAATGCCTACTGTTCCAAACTGTTCCGTCTGCTGAAGCGCTCAGGGATCAGTTTCGTCTCTTGCCCCACCGAGAGTATCCACCTGCAAGGGCGCTTTGACACCTTCCCGAAACGTCGTGGCGTGACTCGCGTGGCGGAACTGGATCGCGCGGGCATGAACGTCTGCTTCGGGCAAGACTCCATCAAAGACCCGTGGTACCCGCTGGGCAATGGCAATATCTTGCGCGTGCTCGATGCCGGATTGCACATTTGCCACATGATGGGGTATGACGACCTGCAACGCTGTCTGGATTTTGTCACGGATAACAGCGCCAAAGCGCTTAACCTCGGTAACCGTTACGGTATTGCTGTGGGCCGCCCGGCGAATCTGGTGATCCTGGATGCAGAAAACGACTACGAAGCCGTGCGCAAGCAGGCCAAAGCGCGCGTATCCATTCGTCATGGCAAGGTCATCATGCTACGTATACCGGAACAGTTGATCTACCCAGCATAACCGCCCTCCCGCCAACGCGGCACTCAGGACGCCGCGTTGGCAGGCATTTGCCGTTCCATCGAATCGATCATCGACTGTTTTGCGGTATCCAAATGGCGGCGCAACTCACGCATCGCGAGCAGATCGTTGCGACACAGCATCGCACTCAGCAATGCCAAATGCTCCTCCACCGCCAGCGTGTTGCGCTGTTTGAGCGAACGCTCGTCCCACTGGTAGTGAAAATGGAACACCACGGAAATTATCTCGCTCATCTGATCGAAAAACGGATTATCCGCCGCCGAAATAATCAGTTGGTGCAGTTGCTGATCCAGCGGTGAAAACAGGCGATAGTACTGCTGAATATGGTGACGCAGTTCGCGATGGCTCTCCAGCAACTCTTTCACCGTGATCCAACGCGGGTCACTGTCAGGCAAGTTCATAAAGGCGTTCAGCGCGTGCGTTTCCAGCATCTCCCGCAGTTCGAACAGCTTTTCGGCATAGGCCTGATCGAACTGTTTCATGCGCCAATAGCCCCGGCGCAGGCTCTCGATCAGATCGTAACGTGAGAAGCGCAGCAGAAATTCACGCACCACCATTGGCCGGACGTGGCACCGGCGCGCCAGTTGCAGTTCGGTAAAGGCATCGCCCGGCACAATCTGGCGCTGGTTGATCATGTGATAAAAGCGCTTTTCGAACAGCGCGGTTTGTTCCTCCAGCGTTTCGGCGATCACATCAAAACCGTCATTGTTCTCCGGCACGCGCGCAATATGATATTTGCCGCGTTCACGCACCACGATACCGCGCTCCGCCAGGTAATCCAGCGTGTGCATCACGGTAGTGCGACTGATGTTAAACATCTCCGCCAGCACTGCCTGAGAGGGCAACGGGGAGACCAGCGAAGCCTGATTTATCGCATCGATAAACTGGTTAATCACATGCTGGCGTAAGGTAGGTATGCGGCTCATACAGGACCTTATTTGGTTTTTTATTCATTAAAAACCGATTAAGAGCCGAAGTCAGTGTGATTTATCACATTACTGAAAACACTGTGCAACATAGGGCCGTGTTTTAGGAAAAGATAACGGCACCAGGGGAAATTGATGTAGAGAATAAAAAAATGAAAAGTCTTATATGCCGCCAACCCACACAATTCGAATATAAAGAACGACCCGTGCCAACACCAGCGGAAAACGAAGTATTATTAAAAGTTAAAACGGTCGGCATATGTGGCACCGACATTCATGCCTGGGCGGGGAAGCAGCCCTTTTTTAATTATCCTCGCGTGCTCGGTCATGAAATTTGTGGTGACGTTGTGGCCATCGGAAATAATGTCACCCACTTTCATATAGGCCAACAGGCGGCCGTTATTCCGTATATCGCCTGTAACAAATGCAGTGCCTGTTTAAACCATCGTCCAAATTGCTGCGAAAATATCTCGGTTATCGGCGTACACCAGGATGGCGGTATGGTGGAATATATCGCCGTACCGGAAAGTAACGTGCTGCTGGCAGAAGGCATCGACCCGGCCGCAGCGGCGCTGATTGAACCCTTTGCCATCAGCGCTCACGCTATCCGTCGCGCCGAATGTGCGCCGGGCGATAGCGTACTGGTGGTCGGCGGCGGCCCGATTGGGCTGGGCATCGCGGCCATTGGCCTGGCGGACGGCCTGAATATCGCGCTGGCTGATACCCAACCAGAACGGCGGGCGCATACCCATAACCTGCTGGGCATACCGGTATTGGACCCGGCATCTCCCCAGTTTGAACAACAACTTCGTGCCAATTTCCAGGGAGAACTGCCTAATAAAGTGATTGATGCCACCGGAAATGAAATCGCGATGAATAACAGCGTTAATCTTATTCGTCACGGTGGACAAATTATTTTTGTTGGTTTATTTAAAGGAAATCTCTCATTTTCCGATCCTGATTTTCATAAAAAGGAGACGACCATGAAAGGAAGCCGAAATGCCACCCATGAAGATTTTGCTAAAGTGGCAAGATTGATGAGTGAAGGAAAAATCAGTGCGGAAATGATGTTAAGCCATCGGTTTGACTTTTCATCCCTCGCCGTGATTTATGAAACTGAAATAGTCAATAATAAAAATCTATTGAAGGCGGTCGTGGAGTTTTAATCTCACTCTGCGGAATCATCGGATGAATGCCTTACCCTACAAAAAATAATGAGGTTGCTATGAAAATAAAATTACTGCCCTTATGTTTTGCTGTGAGTTTTGCCGTAGCCGGAATCGCTGGTGCACACGCTCAAACCAAAGAACTGCGTTTTTCCTGGTGGGGAGGCAACCAGCGCCATCAGGCCACGCTCGCTGCCATCGCCGCGTTTGAAAAAGCGCACCCAGACATCAAGGTGAAAGCAGAACCCGCGGGGTGGGATGGCTACCTCTCCAAATTAACCACGCAGTTGGCGGGTAACACTGAACCGGACGTGATGCAAACCAACTGGAACTGGCTGGTGCTGTTTTCCAAGGACGGCAACGGTTTCTATAACCTCAACAATGCCAAAGGGATAGACCTAACACAGTTCTCCCCACAGGCGCTCAAAATGACCAGCGTGGACAACAAGCTTAACGCCATTCCTGTCGCGATGACGGGGCGTTCCATGTATTACAACCCGGAGTTGTGGAAAAAAGCGGGATTGAGCTATCCGCAGACCTGGGATGACATGCTGGCGGCGGGTCCGGTTTTTAAACAGAAATTGGGCGATGATCACTACCCGTTCGTGCTGGCTAATCACGACACCACCATCATGACGTTTCTGAACTCGTACATGATTCAGAAATACAACAAAACCATGATCGATGATAAAACCCAGTCCTTCACCTTTACCCCGCAGGAGTGGCTGGACTACTTCGGGATGTATAAAAAACTGGTGGACGGGCACGTCATCCCGAACATGAAGTTTTTCGCCGCCTACGGCAAAACCAACGCTTGGGAAATTCCTAACTGGCTGGAAGGCAAGATTGGCGGCGTGCACACCTGGAGCACCGACAACACGTTCTCCGGTAGCCTGAAAGCACCGGCTACGCTGGAAGTCGGGCCCTATCCGACACTGCCGGGGGCCAAAGACAGCGGCATGTTCTACAAACCAGCCATGATGCTCTCCATCGGCAAAAACACCCGCTATCCGCAGGAGTCTGCCCTGTTGATCAACTTCTTGCTGAATGCGCCGGAAGGGGTCAGCGCCATGGGGCTGCAACGCGGCGTGCCGTTGAGTCAGGTTGCCAGCAAACAGTTAATGGATGCGGGTACGCTCAATGCCACACAGCTGCCCGTGCAGGGGCTGAAACAGGTAGAATCGCTGTACGGCAATATTGCACCGTCTCCCTATATGGAAAACCCACAGCTGTTGGCCTCGTTCCTGGAACACCTGCAAAAATACGATTATGGCCAGATGACGCTGGAAGAGATGGCACAATCATTCCCCAAATCGGGGCAGCGCATCCTGAAAAAAATCATGTAATACCAGTACCTACGCTACGCTTCCGTGTGGCGTAGGTGCTATCCGCAATGGGTAAACCGTTTTATTCTGTCACTACGTTATTTGTAAACATGCGAGAAAACTATGAACGCCTTTGACACTGCGCACACGGACACCGCGGCGGCCGCCCGCCGCTACGACGCGATTTATCAAAAACTTGAGCAATTGTTCAATGAGATCATCACCGTTCGCACGAACGATGCCGCATTGAAGAAGCTGAAGGTGATCGCCTCCGATCTCTCGATCGAAAACTGGGACTGGTCGCAAGGCGTGGGGATCTACGGTATCTGGCGCCTTTATCAGGTCACGGGCGAACAGCGTTATCTGGACTATGTGCTGGCATGGTATCAACGCCGCCTGGCAGAAGGGCTGCCAGAGAAAAATATCAACCGCATGGCACCGATGCTGACGCTCACAACCATGGGGATCGCCCAGGAAACCCGCGAGCATCAAGCGCTGATCGAGGAATACGCACACTGGATTGAACACGAACTGCTGCGCACCCAAGAGAATGGGTTCACTCATTGCACCAGCGATCACCTTAATGAAGAACAACTCTGGGTCGATACGCTGTTTATGAGCGGCCTTTTCTATGCCCGCGCCAGCACCTACCTCAATCGCCCTTCCTATTTGGACGAAGTCAGCTATCAGTTCCTGTTGCACATCAAATACCTGATCGACAGAGATACCGGACTGTGGATGCACGGCTGGAACTTCACCGGTAACGGCAACTACGGCAAGGCGCTGTGGGGACGCGGTAACGGTTGGGCAGCCATCAGCACCGTCGATTTCCTCGAGATGCTGGACCACCAAGATGCCAGCTACCAGATGATCCTCAACACCTTCCGCCGTCAGGCGGATGCCGCCGTGCGCTATCAAGATGCCAGTGGGATGTGGCGTACCCTGCTTAACCAGCCTGACAGCTATCTGGAGGCTTCCGGCACCGCCGGTTTCACCTACGCGTTGTTGAAAGGCATACGCCTCGGTCTGCTCGACGAACGCTATCACGATGCCGCCTGGAAAGGCGTCGAGGCTCTGCTGAGCCGTATCAGTCCACAGGGGGAAGTGGAGGATGTCTCCGCAGGAACGTCGGTCGGGCACGATCTCGATCACTATCGCAAGATTGCCATCAAACAGCGCGCGTATGGTCAGTCGCTTACCATGCTGGCGTTGACAGAGGCATTAGCCGGGCTGAAGTAGCTTGTGCTGAGGCCCAAATTCTGGCAGCTCCGTGGCGAATCGGGCCGCCGCGGGGCTTTTTTCACCGTAACTTACCGCCTTATTTATGGCGTGAGCGCCAGTTCCGCATCCTGTGGCAGCAACCCCGCTTTCCAACGCTGTTGCCAGCAGTGCGCAAAAGTTTGCATCCCGCTTTGCCCGCCCATCTGCAACAGGCCCGGCAACTGATGGCTTTTGCCTTCACGAATCAGGTTAGCCACCGCCGTATTGGCCAACAAGACTTCATACAGGGCGATACGCCCTCCGCCGCGTCGTGGCACCAGTTGCTGTGCCACCACACCTTGCAGACACAGCGCCAGTTGGCTGCGCACGAAATCTTTCTCTTGGGCGGGAAACACATCCAACAAACGTTCTACCGCCTGTGCGGCACCGCGCGTATGCAGCGTCGCCAACACCAAGTGCCCGGTTTCTGCCGCCGTTAACGCCAACCGAATGGTTTCACCGTCACGCAGTTCCCCCAGCAGGATCACATCCGGGTCTTCACGCAGCGCACCGCGCAAACCGTGGGCAAATGACGGGCAGTGCACGCCGATTTCACGCTGTTGAATCAACCCACGATCGCCAGCGCATTCGCGAGAATAGACGAATTCAATCGGGTCTTCCAAGGTGACCACATGGCACGCCTGCTGCTGCCTAAGCGCGTTCACCATCGCCACCAATGTGGTGGATTTTCCACTGCCGGTTGCGCCTGTCACCAGAATCAACCCGGCGGGCCGTGTGATTAATGAAGACAGAATCGGTGGCGCATGCAGTGTTTCCAACGCATGCGCCGTCGTCGCAATGGTGCGCAACGCAACGGAAAGCCCGGCATGCTGGCGAAACAAATGCGCGCGCAGCCGAATGCCATCGGCTGTGGTCAATGCGCCATCAGCCTGCCCCTCGGCGTGCAATTGCTGACGCTGAAGCGCCGTCATCCAACTTTCTCCCCAACGCTCCAACTGCGCAGCGTTGCAACAGGCGCTGGTCTGTATCGGTTGTAGCTCGCCATCAATACGCCACATCGGCGGATATCCGCTACACAGGTGCAGATCGGAGGCATTCTGTTTTACACTACAGGTTATCCACTCATTGATATCCATAGATCCCATCCTTAGCATGACCATGAACCCGATTGAGCAGAATCTACAGCACGTCAAAGAGAAGATCGCCACCGCCGCCGCCGCATGTGGACGCGACCCGCACGCGGTGACATTGCTTGCCGTCAGTAAAACCAAACCTGTGGCAGCGATCGAAGAAGCGATTGCCAGCGGGCAGCGCGGCTTTGGGGAAAATTATGTACAGGAAGGCGTGGACAAGGTGCTTTATTTCCGTGAGTCCCTGCCTCAGATGGCATTACAATGGCACTTTATCGGACCGCTGCAATCCAATAAGAGCCGCTTGGTTGCCGAACATTTTGACTGGTGTCACACCGTCGATCGCCCTAAAATCGCCCAACGGTTGAGTGAACAACGCCCGGCGGCATTAGCGCCGTTGAACGTGCTGTTGCAAGTGAACATCAGCGGTGAAGCCAGCAAATCGGGGATCGCTCCCGCCGATCTTCCCGCCTTGGCCGCCACCGTCGCGGCGCTGCCACACCTGACACTGCGGGGCCTGATGGCAATTCCGGCTCCGGAAAGTGACTACGCACGGCAGCTAGCCGTGTTTCAATCGATGAATGACCTGTTTGCGCAGTTAAAATTACATTATCCTCAGGTTGACACCCTCTCCATGGGAATGACGGATGATATGAGCGCCGCGATTGCGGCAGGCAGTACGTTGGTACGTATCGGCACAGCCATTTTCGGTGCGCGTGACTATCCGTCACATGGATAGGTCTCAGCATGGATAATCCCCGTCGGGGTTGAACCCAGCGACTGCCGGTTGACGAACACGAGAGAACATAAAGATGCAACACCGCAAGCTTACCTTTATTGGTGCCGGAAACATGGCGCAGGCCATCATTGCAGGGCTGGTTAACGGCGGTTATCCTGCCGATCGTATCCGCGTATGCGCACCGAGTGCCACACGACGTGATGCGCTGGCACAGCGCTATGGTGTGATCAGCAGCGACGACAATCTGGCAGGGGCGCAAGACGCCGACGTTGTGGTGCTGGCGGTGAAACCGCAACTGATGGCCAGCGTATGCGAGCCGCTGCGCGGTGTGCTGAACGTGCCGGGCAAGTTAGTGCTGTCTATTGCCGCTGGCGTCAGCGTAACGCGCTTTCAAGCGCTGTTAGGAGAGCCGCTAACGCTGGTGCGCATTATGCCAAACACGCCGTCGTTGGTGGGCAAAGGCATGAGTGGCCTTTACGCCCCTGATAACGTATCGGCGGAAGACCGTGCCTTTAGCGCTGAACTGATGCAAAGCGTGGGGAAAGTATGCTGGGTTGAGCAAGAAAGCGGCATCAACGGCGTTATCGCCGTCGCAGGCAGCGCACCGGCCTACTTTTTCCTGTTTATGGAAGCGATGCAGCAAGAAGCTATTCGCCAGGGGTTCACACCGGAAAGTGCACGTCAGTTAGTGCAGCAAGCGGCACTGGGTGCAGCCGCACTGGTAGAAGCCAGCCCGGATACGCCGCTTGCGACGTTGCGTGAGAATGTGACGTCCAAAGGCGGCACCACCGCAGAAGCGCTGCGCGTGTTTAATGAACGCCAACTGACACAAACCGTCGCCGATGCCATGCAGGCTGCCGTGCATCGCGCGCAGGAAATGGAAAAATTGTTTTAACGCACCGTTATTCTCTATATAGCTGATAAGGAATCGATGTTTCTATGCTAACCCTGACGTTTCTGGTCAAGACACTGGTCGACCTGTATGTAATGGTGCTGCTGTTACGCATTTGGATGCAATGGTCACGCAGTGATTTTTATAATCCGTTGTCGCAATTTGTGGTGAAAATTACGCAACCTATCGTCAGACCGCTGCGCCGTATTCTGCCTGCACTCGGCCCTATCGATAGCGCATCGCTGCTGTTGGCGTTTCTGCTGACCACGTTGAAATACCCGCTGCTGATGCTGATTCAGGTAGGCGCTTTCGCGATAAGCCCGGTGAACTTGCTGGTGGGGTTGTTAGCACTGTTGAAATCCGCAGGCTATCTGGTGTTCTGGGTGGTGATCATCCGAGCGCTGATGAGTTGGGTGAGCCAGGGACGCAGCCCGGTGGACTACTTGTTGTTCCAGCTTACCGAGCCGTTTATGGCACCGATTCGTCGTATTATTCCGGCCATGGGTGGCATCGATTTCTCTGCCATGGCGGTGATTTTGATCCTGTATCTCCTGAACTACCTCGGCATGGATCTGTTTCCGGAATTTTGGTTCCTGCTGTGAGTGCAATCGCACTGCTGCCAGACGGACTGGTTATTCGGCTCTATATTCAGCCGAAGGCCAGCCGTGACCAGATAGTCGGCCTGCACGGTGATGAGCTGAAAGTCGCCATCACCGCGCCGCCAGTTGATGGTCAGGCCAACGCGCATTTGGTTAAATACCTTGCCAAGGAGTTTAGGGTAGCAAAAGGCGCGGTGAGCATTGAAAAAGGTGAGATGGGCCGCCATAAACAGATTAGAATTGTTAATCCGCAGCACATTCCTACGGAAATCGCCGCATTGATCTCGCAGTAACCCGCCGCAGGGAACTGCGCATCGCAACAGATAACGCCCCGCCATTCCTCACGATGGCATTAACAGAATGCAGGACACACGCATGGATACCACGAGGCAAAACGTCGTTTTAGCCACCGGCAACCCCGGAAAAGTTCGCGAACTCGCCGATCTGCTGGCGGATTTTGGCATGAATATCGTCGCACAAACCGAGCTGGGCGTTGATTCTGCCGAAGAGACCGGGCTGACATTTATCGAGAATGCATTGCTCAAAGCGCGCCACGCGGCGCACATCACCGGGTTACCTGCGGTGGCCGATGACTCGGGTCTGGCGGTTGACGCATTGGGCGGCGCACCGGGTATCTACTCCGCACGCTACGCCGGGGTTGACGCCAGCGATCAAGCCAATCTGGATAAACTGCTCGAGGCTATCAAGGATGTGCCTGACGAACAGCGCGGTGCCAGCTTCCACTGTGTACTGGTTTATCTGCGCCACGCCAATGACCCGACGCCGCTGGTCTGCCACGGCCGTTGGCAGGGTGTGCTGACGCGTAAAGCTGTGGGCGAAGGCGGCTTCGGCTATGATCCTATCTTTTACGTGCCGAGTGCAGGCAAAACCGCCGCAGAAATGACGCGCGATGAGAAAAATGCGCTGTCGCACCGTGGTCAGGCGCTGCGTTTACTGCTGGATGCACTGCGTCATGCATAAACTGCCGCCGCTCAGCCTGTACATTCACATTCCCTGGTGTGTACAAAAATGCCCGTATTGCGATTTTAACTCCCACGCCCTCAAAGGCGAGGTGCCGCATCAGGAATATGTGGATCACTTATTGGCGGATCTGGATGCAGATCTGCCGCTGAGCGGCAATCGGGCTCTCAGTTCAATCTTTATTGGCGGCGGTACACCCAGTCTACTGAGCGCAGAAGGCATGCAGTCGCTGCTCGATGGCGTGCGTGCCCGTCTGCCGCTTAGCGCGGATGCCGAAATCACCATGGAAGCCAACCCCGGTACGGTAGAAGCCGATCGCTTTAGTGGCTACCAACGTGCGGGGATTAATCGAATCTCCATTGGTGTGCAAAGCTTCAGCCCGGAAAAACTGACGCGTCTTGGCCGTATTCACGGCCCAGAAGAGGCCAAGCGGGCTGCGCGTCTCGCGGCCGGGCTTGGGCTGCGCAGTTTCAATCTGGACCTGATGCACGGCTTGCCGGATCAGACGCTGGAAGAAGCGCTGGATGATTTACGGCAGGCGATTGCGCTCAATCCACCGCACCTGTCGTGGTACCAATTGACAATTGAGCCGAATACCCTGTTTGGTTCGCGCCCGCCGGTGCTGCCCGATGACGACGCATTGTGGGATATCTTCGCACAGGGTCATGCATTGCTCACTGCCGCAGGCTATCAGCAGTATGAAACCTCTGCCTACGCCAAACCGGGCTATCAGTGTCAGCACAACCTCAACTATTGGCGTTTTGGCGATTATCTGGGGATTGGGTGTGGCGCACATGGCAAGATCACACGCGCTGACGGGCGTATTCTGAGAACCGTAAAAACCCGCCATCCGCGCGGTTATATGCGCGGCACTTATCTAGACCAGCGCAATGAAGTGCAAGCGGAAGATCTACCCTTCGAGTTCTTTATGAACCGCTTTCGGCTACTGGAGCCCGCACCGCGCAGTGAGTTCAGTGCCTACACCGGCCTGGCAGAAAGCGTGGTACGCCCACAAATAGACGCGGCGTTGGCGCAAGGCTACCTGACGGAAACCACTACCCATTGGCAGGTGACCGATCACGGCAAGCTATTTTTAAATTCCTTGCTGGAAGGGTTTTTGACGGAATAAACGCAATCAAATGCAAAAACAGGTGAACGGCAGATAACATGAACCGACACCTGTCACCGCAGAAATAGATAATGCCTGTTATTTTATTGTGAGTGCACCTTCGCAGTGATAATTTCACGCCCTTTGGCGGACTCGAAGGACATTACCAATGATAATAAAATTATATTCTCCACCTACAATGCATACCGAACTTACTGTTCAAAACACAAAGAATACAGCACAAAAAAACAATCTATCTCGATGTATCAGCTTTACCGAAAACTCCAGTAATGACATCAAAACAAAAGCAAAAGAAATATCATTAAAATATGACTTGCTGGTCGACGACATTTTATGTAGCACACCCGGCGTCCTGAAAAGTCAACGGGAACGCCTGCGCACTATCGGACTTGCCGTCACGGCCTTAGAGCACGTGACCAAAAAAGAGTTACCCCATGCCGAGAATAAACCAACGCTTAATGTCGCTATTACCGAAAAAATAAAAAATATCGGCGAAGCGCTCCCCGTGGATAAAAATAGAAACTTCACACATGATGACGCTTATCTACTGCGAGGAGATAATTTTACTTCCGCGTTTCTTTCATCAAAGAAAACGCCTGTCGATAAGATAAGTTATGCGCAGTTGCTAACTATCGGGAATAACATGAGAAAAAATAGTGCCAATCCAGCTTCTATTGATCAAATGGCAATAAATAAATTCTCAACCGTTTGGGATCTTCGTACCACGTTAGCTTCTCTGCGGCACGATAACGCGGTTGCCCTTAAGGGCACTTAAATGCATATATTGATCAATTTACGGGCCTATGGAAAATCCGTTCGGAACTCGCAAAGACGGTATACCCTAAATAATTCGCGTTGCAGGACAAAACGTTTACGTTTTGAACAGCGCTTGCGCTGGCCCTCTAGGGCGAGGCTCATTTATGAGTCTCGTAACGCGGCAAGTGAGTGACAAATCTGTCTGGAACAGATTTGAACAGCGCTTGCGCTGGCCCGTAGGGTGAACCTCAGGGATGAGGTTCATAGTCCCGATGAGCTTACTCAAGTAAGTGATTCGGGTGACTGAGCGTAGCCAACACACCTGCAACGTGAAGTATGACGGGTATAGATATCTATTGATATTCTTCCTGCGGCAACCAGGTTTAACGCGGTGATAGCATATCAATGTGTGGGATGCCGTCCTCATCGTACACCTCACTGCAAGGCGTAAAACCGAAGCTGCTGTAGAAATGCTGTAAGTGGGCTTGCGCCGAAAGGAAGAGCGGCTTTCCTGGCCAATGACGCGCGCACACCACCAGCGCATGCTCCATCAGCAAATGCCCCACATGCTGCCCGCGCGCGCTGGGCGCAACGATAACGCGCCCTATCTTCACGCTGTCTTTTATCGTCTTAGGCGCGAGCAAACGGGCATAAGCCACCATTTTTCCTTGATGATAAGCGGCCACATGGCGGTGGCTGTCCACCAGATCTTGTCCATCAATATCCTGATACGGGCATTTCTGCTCCACCACAAAGACCTGATTGCGTAACGCCAGAATGTCATACAGCGCATACAGGTTCAGATCCTTGGCACTCCAGTCGTGCCAAATCAGGTTCATTTTCATTTCCTGTGCCATAGCCACCCTTTCGTCTACTCCTTCGCTCCGTCGGTTGAACGTCGCGCACGCGCCGTCGTCACCCACAGCACCACAATGCTTAAGGCAAATAATACGCCAAACCCAACGCCAATGCCGAGAACCGGAACGCCCAGTTTCACCACCAATGAGTAGAGACCGAGCATCAGCAGCATTGCGGTGTTTTCACCCAGATTTTGTACCGCAATGGCGTTACCGGCCCCTACGCTGATGCGTCCGCGTTCTTGCAACAGCGCATTGAGCGGCACGATAAAAAAGCCCCCCAACGCACCGATAATCACCAACAGGCCATAAGCGCCAACCAAATGGGTCTGCAAGGTGAAAAAGACCACCGCGACGCCAATCAACACCCCGGCAGGCAGACAACGGCGCGCGGTTTTCAGCGTGATCATTTTGGCCGCCAGCGCCGCACCTAACACAATCCCCACCGCCACCATGGCATTGAGCAGCGTCGGCGTAGCGTTATCGGTGATACCGAGCGCCAACGGCACCCACAGCACCAGCAGAAAGCGCAGCGTGACGCCCGCGCCCCAAAACAGACTGGTGCCAATCAAAGAGAGTCTGGCATCCCCATCACGCCACAGTGTGATAGCCGCAGAGAAGAAGCCTTGCGCCATACGCTTCGGGTGCCAAGAGGTGCCCGGTCGCGCCGCTTTCAGGCGCGGGATCATCAGGTTGGCCGCCAGCGCAATACCATAGGCCAACGCACAGGCCCCCAACGCCAGATACAGATTCCAGTCCGCCAGCACGCCGCCAGCGACCGAACCAATCAGAATGGCCGCAATGGTTGAGGCTTCCATCAGTCCGTTGGCTTTCACTAACTGATCGCCATGGGTGATTTCGCCGAGAATACCGTATTTGGCCGGTGAGTAAGCCGCTGCCCCCACGCCCACCAACGCATAGCCCAGGAAGGGATTGCCCCCTACGCAGATAGACAGGGCACCCAACAGCTTCAAGGCGTTGGCGAACATCATCACCCGTCCTTTGGCAAAGCTGTCAGCCACTTGCCCGACAAAAGGGGACAGAACGATATAGGCCGCCACAAAGCCCATTTGCAGCACCGGCTGGCTCCATTCGGGATAGAGCAACGATTTGATCAGCGCCAGCGTGGCAAACAGCAGCGCATTATCGCCAAAGGCAGAGAAAAACTGCGCAACGATGACCGCATTCATGCTGCGCGACAGCAGCGGCGGCACGGCGCCTTCCGGCGAACTCATTCTGCGCCCTCCGGCTGCTCTGCCATCTGGCGCAGCGTCACGAAATCCGGTTTGCCGCTGCCCAGCAGGGGCAGCGCTTTAAGCACGCGAATATCACGCGGCACCGCCAGTTCAGGCACGCCGCTGCTGCGCGCCTGCGCCAGCAAACGCTCACGGGTCAGCGTGCTGTCAGTGGTAAACAGCACCAGCGCCTCCCCTTTGCTGCTGTCGCTTTTCGCGCTGGCAGCATGTTGTTTATCCGGGGAGACGTGCAGCGCCAGTTGTTCAACGCTCTCCAGCGACACCATTTCTCCGGCCAGCTTGGCAAAGCGCTTCACACGACCCACGATGGAACAAAAGCCCTGCGCATCCACATCGACAATATCGCCGGTGTCATACCACCCTTCCTGCCGTTCACCCTCGGCATTTTCCGCCACAGGCCGCTCCAGCACGCCAGGATTTTCTACCCGCAGGTAGCCCTTCATCACATTGGGGCCACGCAATTGCAACCGGCCACCGCGTTCAATGCCCGGCACCGGAATCAAGCGGGATTCAATCTCTGGCAGCAAGCGCCCTACGGTGTGCACCTTTGCGGCCATCGGAACGTTGATCGCCACCACCGGTGCGCATTCGGTAACACCATAGCCTTCAAGGATGCGGATACCGAATTTATCCTGCCAGACGTTACGCACGTTCTCAGACAACTTCTCAGCCCCGGCAACCACGTAGCGCAAGCGAGCAAAATCATAAGGATGCGCCACGCGCGCGTAGTGTCCAAGGAAGGTGGAGGTGCCAAACAGCACGGTACAATTCTGATCGTAAACCAACTCAGGAACGATACGGTAATGCAGCGGGCTGGGGTAAAGGAAAACCCGAGCGCCCGTCAGCAACGGCGTGAATAAACCCACGGTCAAGCCAAAGGCGTGGAACAGCGGTAGCGCCGACATAAAGCGATCGCGCGGGGTAAAATCCGCCACGGAGCGAATCTGTTCGACGTTTGCCAGCAGGCTGGCGTGGGAGTGCACCACGCCTTTCGGGTTGCCTTCAGAACCGGAGGTAAACAGGATCATCGCGGCATCATCTGGCTGCTGTGGCACCATGGCCCGCACCGGAAACAGCAGGTGGAATAAAATCCACGCTTTGTCGGCCAGCGTTACCGTGCCCTTCAAATCTTCCAGATACACCCAGTTGGCTTCGTTCACCTGCTCCGGCAGGTGGGTCAGTTTCCCTTTTTCCAGAAACTGGCGTGAGGTGACGATGGTTTTGATTTCTGCCGCCAGCATCGCGCTCTTAATGCCTTTTGCCCCCGCCGTGTAGTTCAGCATGGCAGGCACGCGGGCGCGCAGCGACGCACCGAGAATGGCCGCCGCCGTTACCGTGGCATTCGGCAGCAGCAGGCCAACATGCTCTTTTTCCCGGGTAAATCGTTGCAGAATACGACCGACACCGAGGGATTTTTTCAGCAGCCCTTGATAACTGTCTTCACTAAAAGCGATATCCGCAATGGACGGCGAACTGTAGCCATAGCGCTGACAGGCAGAGAGAAACGCCTGATACAGCGTCTGGCGCGGGCGCGTTTCCATGCGCGCAGCCATCATGATGCGGTGCAAGTGATCACCCGCCAGTTCGCGCCGTTCACGCGCACTGCCCGCCACTGGCATCGGTAAGGTGGTCGGCGGCAAATAAGACAGGGTAACCTGAGGAAAAAGGCGCTGCTTAAACGTGCCTTTGAGCCGGCCGAACGGGCTGAACGCAATGCCTTCGATACGCACTGGCACCAGCGTTGCGCCCGATTTTGCCGCAACGAAGGCCGCACCGCTGTAGATCTTCATCAGGGAACCAGTGACAGTGATACGCCCTTCAGGGAACACCACCACCGGGCGCCCTTGCTCAATCACTTTGATAAGCCCTTTGATCGCCAACGGCTTAGTAGGGTCGAGCGGCACAAAATCGATGTAGGGTTTCAGGAAACGCATAAACCAGCGATCGCTGATGCTGGAATAGACGGCAAATACCGGCTTAATCGGCAAAAACAGCGCCAATAGCACACCGTCTAGAAATGACTGATGATTTGGCGTAATCAGCAGCTTTGATTGTTTAAATACCGCACTATCGCCTTCAATCCGTATGCGATACAGGCGCTGGAACAACCAACGCAGCAGGGTGTATACCATTCCTTCTCCCATAGTCAGGCCATCAGCGTGCCAGCCCTTCACAGTTAAACGACCACATAAAAACGGCGGGACATTCAAACTACTATAGCTATCAGACGAGTGTAAGGGCAACTGTGCCGCACGCATGATGCGGAAATAACGAGAAAAAATAGGAAAAGCGGAGGAGCGAACGACAGGCAAAAAAAAACCTACGCATCCGCGTAGGTTGGTGCAATTTCATGGTTCAATGTGCCTCTGCGATTCACTCGACAGAGCCCATCGATTTACCACCAATCAATACCTCTGGGATGGTCTACTCTAGAGACTCGCCTTGGATGAGGCCAGTGGACAATCGCAAGAGTTTTGCTCTAAGTGCAACCAACTGTAAATTTCTGCCGAGTCATGTAAAGTCGGCCTCCCCAAGGGTGATAAAAATCACCTTCCAGCCTAAAACGTGATCTATATCTCACGCTAAACTGCCCTGTTTGCCGATAGCTATCAAACGTTGCTCGGTGGATTTCTGGATGCAGTTGTCCTCGTAAGGGAAAACAGCACTGCATTTTACAGAAGCAAATAACCACACAAATAACGTGTATTTAGGCGCTTTTTTCAACGGAATTGTTTCCCACTCACGCGCTACTATCAATCACGCTTGCATCGGGCAAGTTCATAAAATCGTATAAAGGTTATGGAAAATAATGAAGAATTATAAGATTGGCACCAGGCTCGCTGGGGGATTCGGCTTGCTGATCCTTTTTTCTCTGGTCATGTTGGTCTCCGGGGTATACCAACTGAAACAAATCTCAAGCAGCACCGCCTGGATGATGCAGGCACCGTTGCAGAAAGAGCGTCTGGCCGCAGACTGGCACGGCGCGCTGGTGGCCGGCGTACAGCGTAGTATGGCCGTTGCGATGAGTGACGACCCGGCATTGGCAAAACTGTTCGAAGCGGAGAATGTCGCCGCGAGTAAAGAGAGCACCAAACGTCAGGATGCCTTTGCTAGCCTGATTTCGACGCCCGAAGAGAAAGCCCTGTTCGATAAACTCGGTGAATTCCGTCAGCGCTATCTGGACAAGCGCAACGCCATCACCGCGGCTAAAAAAGCGGGCAATATGCAACAGGCCAAGCAACTGTTTGAAAACGACTTTATGTCCGCATCACGCGGCTATCTGGCCAGCGTAGAAGCGTTGAGCGAGCACCAGCGCAGCGCCATCGATGAGATGGGGAAAGCCATCGACACCAGCGCTCGCAACGGTTATCTGTTTCTCGGGGTTATCGGCCTGCTGATTGCCGTGCTCGGCGTGCTGATTGCCTGGATATTAACGCGCAGCATTGTGCACCCCTTAGGGCGCGCCGTACAGGCGACGCAAGCGGTAGCCGATGGCGATTTGACCCATGACGTCCGACCGGAAGGGCGCGATGAAGCCGCGCAGCTACTGCACGCGCTGCACAACATGACCCAGCGCCTGCGTAATATCGTGGGTGAAGTGCGTGAAGGGTCTGAATCCATTGCCGGAGCATCAGGGCAACTGGCGGCGGGCAATATCGATCTTTCCAGCCGCACCGAAGAACAAGCCAGCGCATTGCAAGAAACGGCAGCGTCCATTGAACAACTGGCTTCCACCGTGCGTCAAAACGCCGACAACGCCAAACAGGCGAATCACCTGGCACAATCCACCGCCGGTCAGGCACAAGCGGGCGGGCAGTTGGTGACGGACGTGGTGAAAACCATGGGCGCTATTGATGCTTCATCGAAAAAAATCGTTGATATCATTGGCGTGATTGACAGTATCGCCTTCCAGACCAACATTCTGGCGTTGAACGCCGCCGTAGAAGCCGCCCGTGCCGGTGAACAAGGCCGCGGTTTTGCCGTGGTCGCCAGCGAAGTGCGTAATCTGGCACAGCGCAGTGCGGGTGCTGCCAAAGAGATCAAAGAACTTATCGACCATTCCGTGCAAACGGTGGAAGCCGGTAATCGTCTGGTTGAACAGGCGGGTGAATCGATTGTTGGGATCGTTAACGGTGTGCGTCAGGTGAGCGATCTGGTCGGCGAAATCAGCTCCGCCAGTCAGGAACAAACGCTGGGTATTGAGCAGGTGAATGTGGCCGTCAACCAGATGGAAACCACCACCCATCAGAACGCCGCACTGGTGAATGAGGCGTCAGCGGCAACCCAATCGCTGCAACAGCAGGCGGCACAGTTGGCGCGTACCGTCAGTATTTTCCGCCTGAGTAACCGAGAAAACAACGCCGCGTTAGCCGCTAAACCGTTGCCTGCAACGGCGGCACCTAATGTGCTTCTGCTCAAGCCAGCGCTCGGCGTCAACAAACCTGCCGCAGACAAAGAAGGGGATTGGACATCGTTCTGATGTGATGCCTGACTAGGCTCGCCTTCAGGGGCGAGCTTTCTTGGGTTTATACCCGTCATACTTCAAGTTGCAGGTGCGTTGGCTGCGCTCACTCACCCGAATCACTTACCTGAGTAAGCTCATCGGGACTATGAACCTCATCCCTGAGGTTCACCCTACGGGCCAGCGCAAGCGCTGTTCAAATCTGTTCCAGACAGATTTGTCACTCACTTGCCGCCTTCCTGCAACTCGAATTATTTTGGGTTTATACCAACGCCTGATGATAGAGCCGTACCGGTTTGGCCGGGTATTCCAGCCCATCACCGATATAGTGCCAGCCCATTTTTTCGTAGTAACCGCTAAAGGTGGCATACAGATAAAGGGATGAAAAACCGGCGTGACGACTATAGGCCAACACATGCTGTTGCAGCGTTTTTCCTAATCCTTTATCCCGATATTTTTCATCAACATAGAGTGCAGCCAACCAGGGAGAGAGATCCTGGCGACTTTGCAGATCGCACAGCCACAGCCCGACGGTGCCCACCAGTTGTCCCTCATCCAGTGCGATAAAGGTCAGAGGTAACCCCTCTTGCCGCATACTGCTTTGTACAATACTGGCGAAAAATTCACGTCCATTGTGGCGATCGAACGCCTGCCACAGCCAGTCCGTCACCTGTTCCTGATGGTGCGGATGGGAGGCTAAAGGAACAATCTCAACCATAACCCAGCAATCCTGATACCGGCGCAACGCAAGCGCCCACGATAAATATTCAGACCAGTTTTCCTTGAAAAATCGGTACCGAATCGAAAAGATAACCATCAAATTCGGGCGCGTCCGCATCGGAAATCGCCATCAGCGTACTTTTGACGTTTTCCAGATGTTCCCACATCGCCTGATAGGAGCCCGGCACGTCGCGTCGGCGCAGTGCGGCCAGGATAGTCTGGTGGTCCGCCAGCCATTTCAAACGATAACCGTGTTTACCAACGTGAGCATAAAGCTGTTGCCACAGGGGATTGTCGTCACGGCAGGTCCAAATATGGCTGACCGATTCCAGCAGCATCTGGTTTTGCGTCGCGCCGGCAATTTGCAGGTGAAAAAGTTTGTCGTAATCGCTGCGGTAGTCGTTTGCCGCGATCGCCGCCTGCTCTTTTTCCAGCGTAATGCGCAGATTGTCGATATCCGCACGGGTCGCCATGCGTGCGGCAAATGCCGCAATGTTACTCTCCAACAGTTGGCGCGCCTGCAACATTTCAAACGCGCCAATGCGGTGATGCGCCTGACTTTCTTGCGTTTCCTCATCAGGGATGCAGAGCACGTAGACACCCGATCCCTGACGAATATCAACGGTGCCTTCCAGTTCCAGCATCAGCAGCGCTTCACGCACAATGGTGCGGCTCACGCCGTAGGTTTCAGCAATGTTTCTTTCCGGCGGCAGGCGCGACCCCACCGGGAATTTTCCCTGCTGAATTTTCACGCGCAGATCGCTGCCGATCTCCTGATACTGTTTCTTTTCTTGCAGAACCACATCTTTCGCCACACATTCACCCTAGCTACCGCAGCCCAACAGATAACGCGCACGTTGACCGGATGCCAGCGTGCCAGAGCACGACGACACACCGGTTAACAACGACGCGCGGCATGCCGCGCGTCAGGATATTGCGGCTAGTTTACCAAATTCAACGCCTGATCGAGCACTTTGGCACCATTTAATGTGCCATAAGCCACGGGGTCGATCACGGCAATCGGCACCTGATAGCTGTCGGTCAGCTTTTGATTTTCTGCCAGTTTGAAGCGAACCTGCGGCCCCAGCAATACCGCGATGATGTCCTGACCGTAATCTTGCAGTTCCTCACGCAGATTTTGTTCAGGAATCGCGTAAATTTTCAGCTCCAAGCCGCGCGCCGTGGCTTCTTTCTCCATTTTTGTCACCACCAGCGAGGTGGACATGCCCGCCGAGCAGGCCAATACGATACGTTTCATGGCGAATCTCCTTGGAGACTATTTGTCTTCATCATCCAACATAAGCGTGAGCGTGCGCGTGTCACGCAGTTGCCGAAACCACCCTGCCGAGGCTTTTGGTCGACGCGCCCGTTCCTGCTCAAGATCGATCTCAATCAGGCCATAGCGATTTTTAAACGCATTCATCGGGGAGACGTTATCGGTAAAGGCCCACAGCATATAGCCCTGGCAGTTCGCCCCCTCTTCTCGCGCTTTCAGCGTCCAGTAGAGATGTTCGGCAATAAAATCGATGCGGTAGTGATCCTGAATCACGCCGTCGCTGTTTTTAAAGCGCGCCTCGTTCTCCACTCCCATGCCGTTTTCCGCCACAAACCAGGGAATATTGCCGTACTCCTGCGTCATACGCTGCGCCATGTCATAAATGATTTTGGGCTGAATTTCCCAACCTCGGGAGGGATTCATGCGGCGCCCCGGCAAGGAAAAATGTTCATAGTAGTAGGCGGGGTGAAACGGCGTATCAGGATGCCATGCCCGCTCCGGCGCTTTCACCCGGTGCGGGAAGTAAAGATTAATGCCCAGTTCATCCACCCGATTATCGCGGATGACAGCCAGTTCATCGTCGGTGTAGACCCATTTCACCTGATGCTTTTCCAACAGTGCCAACAACTCTGCCGGATATTCGCCCTTCACCGCCGGATCGAGAAACACGCGGTTGAAGAACAGATCGTACAGGCGCGCCGCCTCAACGTCGTGCGCAGCATGGGAGCGCGGATAGGTCACTTCCGGGTTGAGGATGGTGCCGATACGCCCGCCGTCGCGATCGTGACCGTTGGCACGAAAGCAGGCGATGACTTTCGCTGTCGCCAGATTTTTGTGGTGATTCCACTGCATCCAGGTGCCAGTGTTCTGCTCATAAGGATAGCGCTCAGCGTCCAGATAGACGCGGGTTTGCACCACAATCGGCTCATTAAATACAAACCAGCGCTTCACCTTATGTGCATAGCGGGCAAACACCGCTTGCGCATAGGTGGCAAACCACTCCACCACCTGCTTCGATGCCCAGCCCTGATATTTCTGCATCAGAATAGCGGGCAGTTCGTAGTGTTCCAGACACAGCATCGGGGTAATCCCCTGCCGCAGCAGTTCATCGATGACGCTACCCACATAGGCGGCATAGGTTTCATCGACGATGCCCTGTTCATAATCGATCATAAAGCGCGACCAGTTGATCGAGGTGCGGTAGTGTGTCAATCCGCACTGTTTCATCAACGCGATGTCTTCGCGATAGCGGTGATAAAACTCGGTGGCACGCGCCGGGCCATAGCCGTTATGCCACACCTGGCGATCCTGCTTGTACCACAGATCCAGGTAGGAATCCTGCCCTGCCCGCTTTCCGCTCCACCCTTCGGTCTGCCAGGCGGATGCCGCAGCGCCCAGGATAAAATCCTCGGGGATGGTGACAGTAACCTTACTCATCGTTCAGTTCCTCACTCTGGTTATTTTCCCGCCGCGTTAGCCTGCTGTGCCGCCTGCTCCGCTTCGCGCTGCGCCAGTTCGGCACGACGTGATGCCACCTGAACGAAAGGCAGATAGATCAGGGTAGCGGTCAGAATGCACACCAGTTGCGTCACGACCGCGCCCATGGAACCAGCGGTAGAGAGCCAGGCGTTGATGATAGGTGGCGTGGTCCAAGGCACCATCACTACCGCTTTACCAGCGAAGCCCATGCTGGTGGCAAAATACCCGATGGTGCCGGTAACCAACGGCGTGATGATAAAGGGAATCGCCAGGATCGGGTTTAGCATGATAGGCATACCAAAAATCACCGGCTCATTGATATTGAACACGCAGGGGCCAAAGGAGATCTTGGCGATCTCTTTCATTTCCCGCCGCTTAGAGGCAATCATCACCGCCAGCAAAAGTCCGATGGTCAGCCCGGAACCCCCTATACTCATATAGACGTCCCAAAAGGGCATGGTGATGATATTGGGGATCTCTTGCCCCTGCTCAAACGCAGTCATGTTGACAGCGATCGCCCCCAGCAGCAGCGGTTCGCGGATCGGTTTGATCATCTGGTTACCGTGGATACCGATAACCCAAAACAGCTGTGCAACAAACATCAGCACCAGCAGCCCCGGCAGACTCTGCACCACCGACTCCAGCGGCTGCTGCACCACTTTATAAATGGCGTCATACAGGTGCATACCGGTAATCGCGTGGAACGTGAAACCGAGGGTGGCGATGAACGTCACGGTGATGATGCCGGGGATCAACGCCGAAAATGATGCGGCGACGTTGGGCGGTACGCTGTCCGGCATTTTGATGCGCAAACGGTCTACTTTTTCCAGTTTGCTGTAGATCTCCACCGAGAGGATGGCGATAAACATGCCGAGAAACAGGCTTTTGGTATCCGAGAACTGCCGCGCCAACACGTCTTTTACCGGCACCGTTTGTCCGTTGACCACGATATCGATGGTGGTAGGCGTAATCGAGATCAGGCAAATCACTGCCAGCAAGCCGGGAAACAGGCTGCGTGAGCCGTTAATACGCCCCAGTTCGATCCCGATCAGAAACACCGCACCAATGGTCAGAAAATTGAGCGTCGCATAGTTGATACCGCTCATGATGGGTTTGAGCGGTGCCAAAAAAGAGAACATCGCGAAACTGGCCAGACCGTTTTTCGGATCGAGCACCATGTTGGAGATCAGCACGGAAAAGGCACCGACGATAATCACCGGCATCAGGGTAATAAACGAGGCCTTAATGGCCATAATATAACGCAGGCTATTGAACTTATTGGCAAAAGAACCCAATGCGTCAATCACTTGGTCCTTGAATGACATAACAGCACCTCATCACAATGGTTGTGTCGTGTGGGACAGCGCCCCAGATAGCCGTTACGCGCAGAATGCATACCGCTCATCGCGCATGTGCGTTTGGCATACCAAAATTCGACTAATATGCGTTATTTTTCTGTGAAAACACTCCCATAAACCAATATTGGAATTCCAATATGATGATCAACGCAACATTTGGCATACCATAAGGGGCTAAAAATGACGATCGAGATGGAAACCACCGTAATGGAGTTGATCATCAACGCCGGAGAAGCACGTTCTCAGGCGATGATGGCTATTCAGGCTGCGCGCCAGAAGAAGTGGGAACTGGCCGCCGCATCCTTAGCCGCCGCCCAGGACGCGGTGCGCGCCGCGCATCTGATCCAGACGCAGTTGATTGGGGAAGATGAAGGGCAAGGGAAGATACCGGTCAATCTGATCCTGGTACACGCCCAGGATCATCTGATGACGGCGATGCTGTGTCGCGATCTGGCTGAAGAGATTGTGATGCTGCGTCAGGAGTTCGCGGGTGCCGCCTGAGTAGCATAACGCGAGGTTGCGCTACTCTTGATCCAACTGCGCAGCCACGTAGAGCAGAAAGCGATCCTCAAAATTCGCCAGATTCAGCCCCGTCAGTTCCGCAATACGCCGCAAGCGGTATTCGAGCGTATTTTTGTGGATGAACAGCGCCTTGGCTGTTTCACCGGCCTGCTGATTATGGCGAAACCAGGTATGCAATGTTTTTCGAAACACCCCGTTGCCGTCATTGGTTTTTAGCCGCTGCAACGGGCTTACCAACTCTGCCGCCTGCCAGCCATCGCGCAGACTATCGAGCAGCACTGGCAGTTTGATGTCCTGATAGCAGAAGCAATGCACGTCGGGCATCCGCTGCTTGCCTACACTGATGGTGGTTTTTGCCGTGTGGTAAGAGCGCACCACGCCCCCTTGCTGTGGGAAAAAGTTCCCCAGCGCCAGGCGTACTTTTAGCGGGCTGCCCTGCTGTAAACGCTGATAAAGCTGTGCCATGCGGCGCTTATGCTCTTCAGGCTCCCAGCGTTCTGCGTGCAGATAGGCGGGTTTCAACACCACCATTTCGGTGAGTGACACAATCGCCATCAGGTCATCTTTACCGGTTTCCATCAGCAGGGACTGCAACTGCTGCAATTCGCTCATTGCCGTGCTAACACCAAGTTGGCCGCTGTCCAGTTCCACCACCATGGCAACGCGCGGCAAAGCCAGCTCGACGCCCAAACGTTGCGCCCACTCCTGCATGGTGGCGGAGTAGCTGTCGTTACGCACCATGCTTAACACCAGTTCTTCACGCAAACGGCTGTTTTGCGCCAACAGTTGCAGCAAATGCGCCTGTTCCAGCATCATTTCCGCCGTCATACACACCAGCTCGCCAAATTGCAGCAAACCATCGGGATCGCCGGTCAGGCCAATGACGCCGACGATCTGGTTATTTAACCGCAGCGGCAGATTCAGGCCAGGCCTGACACCGTGCAACGTATGCATTGACGCATCATCAATCGATACCACCCGTTGCTGACTGAGCGCCAGTAGCGCCCCTTCGTGAATTTCACCAATACGCTCGCGATCGCCGCTGCCAATAATACGGCCTCTGGCATCCATGACGTTGATATTGCAGTCAATAATTTTCATGGTACGTTCAACGATCGAATAAGCTAATTTCGCGTCGAAATCATAATCTGTCATTTACTATTCCCCTGGTGCAGCGCAAAAATATTTCACCAGCAGGAGATAACCTGCATGTAAATACGCCACATCAATAACCACTGCCTTTTGTAATTTAATAAAGTCATACCCTAAATAATTCGAGTTGCAGGAAGGCGGCAAGTGAATGAATCCCGAATCACTTACCTAGGTAAGTGATTCGGGTGAGTGAACGCAGCCAACACACCTGCAACTTGAAGTATGACGGGTATATTTATGCCAACCTGATTATTATAATGGAAAAGATAAATATCTTTATTTCATAACGTGCCGTGCCTTTTATTTCGGTTTAAAAATAAAGACTTCAACAGCGATAAAAAAATAAATCATGAATTTCGATACAGGAAATTAGCCCGATACATCGCCGCCATAACCCGCCGACGGCGATGATCGTCATGCGCTTATTCCACGATGCAAATACGGCAGGTGTTGGTACTGCCAATTTGTCCGACGCTGTCACCCTGCGTCAAAATGACGCTGTCACCGGTCGCAAGCGCACCGCGCGCTTTCAGCAGCGCGATAGCATCTTGCGCCGCGCCCAGCCCTTCGGCACGGCCGTTGAACGGCAAGGGCGTAACGCCGCGATACAGCGCAACCTGATTCAGCGTTTCGGCATGACGCGATAGCGCATAAATTGGCAAACGGGAGCTAATGCGAGACATCATGCGGGCGGTACGGCCCGACTCCGTCATCGCAATCACGGCTTTGACGCCCTGCAAATGGTTAGCCGCATACATCGCAGACATCGATGCCATCTCTTCGATATTGGTAAACTGTACGTCGAGGCGGTGTTTCGAGGTGGTGATGCTCGGACTGCGCTCAGCACCGAGGCACACGTTCGCCATCGCCGCTACCGCTTGCGCCGGATAGCTGCCTGCGGCGGTTTCAGCCGATAACATGACGGCATCGGTGCCGTCCAACACCGCATTGGCGACGTCCATCACTTCAGCACGCGTCGGCATCGGGCTGGAAATCATCGATTCCATCATTTGCGTCGCGGTGATCACCACACGGTTCAACTGACGCGAGCGCTGAATCAGACGCTTCTGGACGCCCACCAGCGCGGCATCACCAATTTCTACGCCTAAATCGCCACGCGCTACCATGATGACATCCGCAGCCAGAATCATGTCATCCATGTTTTCTGGCGTGGCAACGGTTTCCGCACGCTCCACTTTGGCAACAATCGCCGCCTGGCAGCCCGCTTCACGTGCCAAACGACGCGCATAGCGTAAATCGTCGCCGGTGCGAGGAAACGAGACCGCCAGAAAATCTACCTTCATTCTGGCTGCCAGCAGAATATCTGCCTTGTCTTTTTCCGTCAGCGCTTCGGCGGAAAGCCCGCCGCCGAGCTTGTTGACGCCTTTATTATTGGAGAGGGTTCCGCCTACGGTGACCGTTGTAATGATTTTTTCACCGTCAATACGCACGACACGCAGTTGAATGCGGCCATCGTCCAGCAGCAGAATATCACCCGGCACTACATCTCGCGGCAGCGCCTTATAATCGATGCCAACCTGAGCATTATCGCCCAAGCCTTTTTCTAATAATGCATCAAGAATAAAGGTATCTCCAACATGCAGAAATACTTTACCTTCTTTAAAGGTTGATACCCGAATTTTCGGCCCTTGCAAATCGCCCAAAATAGCCACTGACTTACCCAAACGCTGGGCAATTTCACGCACGTGTTCCGCACGAGCAATATGATCGTCTGCCACACCGTGCGAGAAATTAAAGCGGACTACGTTAGCGCCTGCGCTAATTATTTTTTCCAGATTATTATCACGATCGGTTGCCGGACCGAGGGTAGCCACAATCTTGGTGCGCCGAATAGTTTCAGTCATATTCTTTCCCTTTTTATTACTGGCGCTTAATTATGCTGCCGCTTTTTTCAACAGACGGCCAATATTCTCACACGCACGTTCCATATTAATCGGGCCATCTTTCAACAGCGCTTCAATATTGTCTGCTCGCGGAATAATGCCGAAAATCGTGTCAATACCTTCGCCGTACAGTGCTTCAACGCCTTCGCCAACGCAGCCGGATACCGCAATAACCGGTACGCCCTGCGCTTTGGCGGTTCTGGCAACGCCGTAAGGGGTTTTACCGAACTTGGTTTGGTAATCGATACGCCCTTCACCGGTAAAGCAGAAATCCGCACCGGCCAGCTTGTCACTCAGCCCACTGAATTCGACAACAATATCAATGCCTCGGCGCAGTGTGCACTGGGTGAAGGCCATCAGACCCGCCCCCAAACCGCCCGCCGCACCGGCTCCTGGCACAGTAGCAATCTCTTTGTCCAACTGCGTGCGGATCACCGCCGCGTAATGCGCCAGATTGTTATCCAACTGTGCAACCATCTCTGGCGTTGCCCCTTTCTGCGGGCCGAAAATCGCTGATGCACCTTGTTCACCGCACAGTGGGTTGGTCACATCACAGGCCACCTGAATATCCACCTGTGCCAAACGGCTATCCAGCCCGGAAAGATCGATGTGGTGCAAACGATCCAGCGCGCCGCCGCCGTGCGGCAGGGTGTTGCCCGCTTCATCATAAAAACGCACGCCCAGCGCTTCTGCCATGCCCGCGCCGCCGTCATTGGTTGCGCTGCCACCAATACCCAGAATGATTTTTTTGATGCCTTTATCCAGGCAGGCGCGGATCAGTTCGCCGGTGCCGTAGGTGGTGGTCACCAACGGGTTTTTGGTGTCGCGGTTAACAAATTGAATACCGCTGGCTGACGCCATTTCAATCACCGCAATCTCGCCGTTACCCATGATGCCGTAGCTGGCCTCAACCGTTTCTCCCAACGGTCCGGTCACGTTTAACGCGTACAGCGTGCCGTCGGTGGCATCAATCAGCGACTGGGTGGTGCCTTCACCGCCATCCGCCATGGGAACGTGCACGAAATTCGCTTCGGGGAATACCTTACGCAACCCTTTTTCCATCGCGTTACACACTTCTTTCGCCGTCATGCTCTCTTTAAATGAATCGGGCGCTAATACAAACGTTTCGTTTTTCATTGTGGGTTGCCTCAAACTAAAGAATAAAGCCGTACAGCACGGTAGCGACGAGGGTCATGGTGCCACCGACAATCGCTTCGTAAGGCAACAAGCCCATACGCTGTCTGATGGTCATATTCATGCTCTGCGCTGTAACGTGGAAATAGTTGCCCTGCGGCAAGGAGTCGATAACGGTGGCACCGGTATGCACCATGACCGCAGAGGCAATCGGCGCAATGCCGATAGTAGCGATGGCGTTACCGAAGGTACCGGTCGCCAGAATGGTCCCGGTGGAGGTGGACGCCGTGGCTGCCGCCATCAAAATACCGGAGATAGGTGCCAGGAAGGTGCCGGAAATGCCCATGACGTTAATCAGTTGCACCACCTGAGCCGACAGGTTGGATGCGGCAATCAGCCCCGCAATCGCCCCTGCACCAATCAGAATCAGCACGGTAGCGGTCATTTTTTCCAGACCTGAAGCGGTGTAGGCAATCACCTTGTGCTTTTGCCCCATGGCAATCAGCCCAACGATACCGGCGATCGGCAATACATACATTGCATCCAGCTTAAAGGCGGTCAGCGCGCTGATGTGAAAAATGGAACCAATGGGGTTAATCATCAATAAGATAACAGCAACCGCGGGCGCAACGATGGCCTTGCCCAGCGTCGGGTAGGTTTTGTCATTTTTTGCGCTCTGGGTACCGTAGGCCGCGGCGGCTTCCTCACCACTTACCATGATCCCTTTATTTTTTAACATCGAGGCGACAACGACAGTAATAATCAAACCGAATACGGCAGGAATAAAACCGGCGATCATTACATCACTTAAATTCAGGTGAAAACCGTTTGCGGCGGCAATGGTATTGGGGTTCGGCGATATAATATTCCCGGCTTTACCGCCACCGGAAAGCGCCAGTAATAATGCCAGTTTTGAAATCCCCATTTTATTACCTACCGATAATGCAATGGGTGCAACAATTAATACCGCAACGGGGATAAAGACGCCCACGGCGGTAATGATCATGGTGGCCAGCGCCAGCGCTAAAATCGCTTTGCTCTCCCCCATCTTCCTCACAATGGCCTGAGCGATGGTTTCCGCCGCGCCCGATTCCATCATCACACCCGCCAGTACACCGGCAGCCAACACGCGGATCACCGTGCCCATCACGCTCTGCGTGCCGGATGTCAGCAGCCCGATGGTCTGCTCAAGGTTGCCACCGCCGATCACCGCACCGAGAATGGCACCGAGGAACAAAGAATACACAGGGTTAATTTTTTTCAGGATGAGCGCAATGGCAATAAAAAGACCAATCAACGCCCCGTACCATGCTAAGGGTTCTAGGGTATGCATAATGAGACCTCTTATATTTTATACCCGTCATTCTTTGAGCTGCAGATGCGTTGGCTGCGTTCACTCACCCGAATCACTTACCTGAGTAAGCTCATCGGGATTCATTCACTTGCCGCCTTCCTGCAACTCGAATTATTTAAGGTATATATGTCTTCGACAATAGGGTGCTAATGCAAATACATTCCTGGTGGAATCTGCATTATTTAATGTGGTAATAAATTACGCCGTTCTAAATAGCTTTCTTTTGGCAGAAATCAGAATCGATAAATAATTCCTTATCACATGCTCTTAGGGATTGAGAATTATTCTATGACTTGGCAATAAAATAACCTATGTGTTGCAACACGAAAAAATTGGGCATTTGTATAAATATTTTTGTGTTGCAGAACAAGAAAGCGAGAGGTTTATCACATTGCAGGGGAGGAGGTTCGGATTCAGACTGATGACAACGCCACTTTACCTCGTCATCCTCGGCGAAAGCCGGGGATCTCTGTGAGGATAAACGCGTTTCTTCGGCAAGAGATTCCCGCTTTCGCGGGAATGACGGAGGTGGCGGGAATGACGGAGGGAGTAGAGCGGTTTGTCTGCAACCATCAGGGACGGTTATAGCGCCTCGAGCGCCAGTAATTCTTCGATAGTTTGGTGGCGGCGAATCAGGCGCGCTTCGCCATTTTCGAACAGCACTTCCGGCAGAAGTGGACGGCTGTTGTAGTTGGAGGACATAGAGGCACCGTAGGCCCCGGTGTCGTGGAACACCAGATAGTCGCCAACCTCAACCGCAGGTAACGCCACCGTTTCGACGCCGCCGCCAGCCTGTTGCGTAAACACATCACCGGATTCACACAATGGCCCTGCCACTACGGTATCGCGCAACGGCGCGCCAGTAAGAGAACGCTCATCTGCGGGCAATAGCGAAATATGGTGATAGCTGCCGTACATGGCGGGGCGCATCAGATCGTTAAACCCGGCATCCACCAACACGAAGTGGCGGCTGCCCATATTTTTGACGGCACGCACCTGCGCCACCAACACGCCAGACTCCGCCACCAGAAAACGTCCCGGTTCGATTTCCAGCGTCAGCGGGTGGCCAAGGTGTGTCTCAATACGCTGACGCGCTGCGTGCCACAGGCCAAAGTAGTGCTCGGTATCAATAACCGGTTCACCCGCACGATAAGGAATGGAAAGCCCACCGCCTGCGGAAATGGCCTCAACATCCTGACCGAACTCGACCACCTGGCGCACCATGGCATCACATACCTGCTCAAGATGGCCGTAGTCCACGCCAGAACCGATATGCATATGAATGCCAACCAGCTTCAGGGAGTAGCGCTGAATCTGCGCCAGCGCCAGCGGTAAATCGGCATACCAGATACCGTGTTTGCTGTTCTCACCGCCGGTGTTGGTTTTCTGGCTGTGACCGTGACCAAATCCCGGGTTGACGCGCAGCCACACCGGGTGACCCGGCTGAGCCGCCCCCAACTGCGCCAGCATATCCACTGAACCGGCATTGACCGGAATATTCAGTTCCACCACACGAGCCAGCGTCGGCGTATCCAGCATATCGGCGGTGAACACAATCTCGTGATCTGCCGTACCCGGCACAAACCCGGCCACCAGGGCGCGCTCAATCTCCCCCAGCGATACCGAATCCACTTTTACGCCTTGTGCGCGCATCAGACGCAGAATGTGCGTGTTGGAGCAGGCTTTTTGCGCGAAGCGGATGGTGTCAAACTGACGGAGTTGTGCAATACGCGCCACGATTGTGTTCGCATCATAGGCCCACACCGGGCATCCAAAACGCGCGGGTAATTCACGCAGGCTATGCGCGTTGAGCGCGTGGGTAAGGTCATTCAGATCGTGCGGCATAGGGTTTCCGTGCAACAAAAGGGAGCAATGACCCTACGGTAACGGGCTGCAACGATTTAAACAAATATCGATTTTCGCGTACTCTATTCACCCATGATATAGATTCACTAAGCCACTTCGCGCAGCGCATCGGCAGTAATATGCACCCCCACCGTACTGCCCGCGCGGTACAGATCGCCCGGCGCACGATTCAGTACATCCACAGCCAGCTCAACGCCGTTAACCTCGATACGGTATCGCACCACGTTACCTAACAGGCTGTGATTGAGGATCTTCCCTGCGATACCCTGCTCAGGGGCACCCAACGTGATGGATTCAGGACGCAGTGCCACCTGGCCGGTGAAATGTTCTCCCGTCAACTGTTGCGCCTGCGCGGCACTCAGCAGGTTATAGCTGCCGATAAAGCTGGCGGCAAACAGATTGGCCGGCTGGGTATACAGCGATACCGCATCGCCATCCTGCACGATTTCGCCGTTGTTCATCAGCACAATACGATCGGAGAGCGTCAACGCCTCTTCCTGATCGTGGGTCACAAAGATGGCCGTCAGGTTCAGCTCTCGCTGAATGCGGCGGATTTGTTCACGCAGGTGGCGACGAATTCGGGCATCCAGCGCGGAAAGCGGCTCATCCAGCAACAGCAAACGCGGGCGCGTAACCAACGAGCGCGCCAGCGCCACGCGCTGACACTGACCGCCGGAAAGCTGATGCGGGTAACGGTGGGCAAATTCATTCAGTTCTACCAGCGCCAGCACCTCGGCCACCCGCTGGCGAATCTCCCCTGCGCCGAGCTTCTGCATTTTTAGCCCAAACGCCACGTTCCCTTCCGCTGTCATATTGGGGAACAGCGCGTAGTTCTGGAACACCATGCCAATGCCGCGCTTTTGCGGAGACACCGGCACAATATCCTGCCCCTGTAACAGGATCTGTCCGCTGTCCACGGGCGTCAGACCCGCCAGGCAACGCAGCAGCGTCGATTTGCCGCAGCCGCTCGGCCCCAAAAGAGTAACAAACTCCCCTTCGGCCGCTGAGAAATCGATATTGTGAAACACCTTGGTAGGCCCGTAGTGTTTATTGAGCTGTTTTACATCAAGATAGGGCATATCAGGATTTCTCCCGGTTAAGAATATTGGCCAGCCAGGTCACCAGCAGCACGACGAGGAAATAGGAGATCACCAGCGCGCTGGTAAAGTGCCCGCTGTCATTACGTTTGTTGTAGAGGTACACCTGCAACGTTTCAAAACGGGTGCCTACCAGCAGGTTGGCAAACACAAACTCGCCAATCAGGAAAGAGAACGAGAGCAACACCGCAATCATCACCCCTTTACGCAGATTCGGCAGCACCACCCACAGCGCCGCCTGCCAGGTACTCGCCCCCAATAAATGCGCCGCATCGAGCAGTTCTTTGAGGTTAATGGCCTGAATGTTGTTGGAAATGGCGCGGTAAATAAAAGGGAGTGCAATAGCAAAGTAGCAGCCGATCAGAATCCAGGGCGTGCCGGTAATGGCGAGCGGGCCTGAGGAATAGAGCTGCAATAATCCCACGGAAGAGACCACCGGCGGCACCGAGAACGGCAGCAAAATCAGCACGTTCATCACCCCATCCAAACGCGGAAATCGCCAGGCGATAACAAACATCGCAGGTAATACCAGCAGCAGCGAAAACAGCAGTGCGCCAAAACAGATCAGTAACGAATGGCCCAGCGCCACCAAAAAACGGTTATCGCCCCACAGGGCAATAAACCACTTCAGCGTCACGCCGTTGGGCAGAATGGTGGCTCCCCACTCTGTCGCCAGCGCATAGCCCAACGTCGCGAGCAGCGGCAACAGCAAAATCAGCAGCACCAGTAATACCACCGTCTGATGGTAGCGCCGTTCAAAGGATGACATGGCAGCCTCCGGTCAGAAAATTACGGTGCAGCATGGAGATAGCTCCGCCGCAGCAACCACTGGTGGACAACGGTAATCAGCGCCATCAGCAGAACCAGCAGCACGGAAAGCGCGCTGCCAAGATTAGGATCCAGAGTGATGTCCCCAGCGACCAGCGCAGCAATACGTATCGGCACCACGTTGAAGTTACCCGTTGTGAGCGCATAGATGGTGGCGTAAGCCCCGAGTGCATTGGCGAGTAAGATAACAAAGGTGCCAAGCAGCGCGGGGGTCAGCACCGGAATGCCGATGTGCAGCCAGAAGCGCCAGCGCGGTGCGCCCAGCAGCGCCGCCGACTCTTGCCACTCCGTGCGCAGCCCGTCAAACGCGGGATAGAGCAGCAATATCCCCAGCGGGATCTGAAAATAGGTGTATATCAGGATCAAGCCGTCGCGGGAGTAGATGTTGAACCCGTCGATCACGCCATATTTTTTCAGTAATAAGGTAAAAAAGCCGTTCAACCCCACCATGATCACGAAAGCAAAGGCCAGCGGAACGCCCGCAAAGTTGCTGGTCATGTTGGCAAACGACAACACGAAGCGCCGCAAACGCCCTGTCCCCAACTGACGTAGCGAGTAGCCGCCAATCAAGGCAATAATGACGCCGTAGAAACTGGACCAAAATGAGATATCCAGTGAGAAACGGATCGCCTGAAGGTAAAACGGCGAGGAAAGGATATCGGTATAGTTCGCCACCCCCCACGCTTCTTCCGTTTGGCTGTAAAAGCTGTTTACCAGGATCCAGATAAGCGGCGCTATCTGGAACGCAAAAAAGACGGCAAAGAACGGCAACAGGATCCCTGCGACCAGCCAGTTTTTTTTCACGCGTTATCCTCCCTCTGCGGCGTGGATCACTATCCCCTGCACGCCCGCTCTCCGTACCAGAACAGGGGGCGTACAGGAGCAGGCCTTACTGTTTCATGTTGATAATCACGTGCTCTTGCCACTGGCGCGGCAAGGTTTTCACGGTTTTATCCCAGGCCTCGCCGTCAGAAATCGGACGCACGCTTTTGTACTGTTCTTCCGGCAACAGTTTAGCCTTCACGTCATCCGGCAGTGTGATGTGCTGCGCGCGGATCGGGCGCGCATAGCCACGCGCCAGATTGATCTGACCGGCATCAGAGAAGATGTACTCACGCGCCAGCTTGGCTGCGTTGGGGTTTTTGGCGTATTTATTGATGATGGTGGTATAACCGGAGATCACCGAACCATCGGAAGGGATCAGCACTTCAAAGCGATCTTTGTTGATTTTGTCGCGGTAGTTCAGGCCGTTGAAATCCCACACCACACCAACCTGTACTTCCCCTTTTTCGATATTCGAGATAACCGGATCGGTAACACCAAGACGCCCCGCTTTCGCCAGCTTGCCGAAGAACTCCAACGCCGGTTTCAGGTTTTTCTCATCACCACCCAGCGCAAAGTTGGCTGCCAGCACGCCGCTTACCGCCTGCGAGGCAGAGTTAACGTCACCGATGGTCACAACGTAATTGCCTTTAAGCAAATCGGCCCAGCTGTGCGGGATCTCTTTCACTTGCTGTTTATCGATAATAAAGGCGATAGACCCGGTATAAGCCAATGCCCAGTGTCCGTCTTTATCTTTAGCCCAGTCAGGCACCTGTTCCCAGGTGGTCGGTTTGTAGGGCTGGGTTACGCCTTTTTGCGCCGCAATCGGCCCGAACGCGGCACCGACGTCACCGATGTCAGCACTGGCGTTCTCTTTTTCGGCCGCAAACTTGGCGATTTCCTGCGCGGAAGACATATCGGTATCACTGTGCTTCAAACCGTATTTTGTGGAGAGATCCTGCCAGGTGTCTTTCCAGTTGGCCCAACTGTCCGGCATCCCTACGCTGTTGACCGCGCCTTCTGCCCGCGCGGCTTTTTCCAGTGCTGCCAGATCCTGTGCCAACACCGGGGCAGAAACAAAAGCGATGGAGGAGAACAGTGCGCTACTGATTAACACGGAAGACAACAATTTCTTCATCATGATGCTCCTGATTTTATAGGTTCGCGACGCTGGTCTTAGCCAGCAATAACTACGCCAATTCAGCACAGCGGGATGAAAGTTATATGTCGGATGTATGACAACCGCATGTCAGCGCAAGGTGAGACGGGAGCATACCCATCAAGCCAGGCGAGATATTCCCTGTCATGGTGCACATTGCGCGATATCGGTGTTTAATTCTGGTGAAATACGCCTGCACGAAGTGCAGTAACCCGATGATAGTTCAGCCTCATGGCTTCATCCATTCACAGGCTGTGAACCACAGCAATAACATTACCGTCATGTGACATTAACCGCAGAAAATGTGCTTCGCGATTGATGGAGCAATCACCAAGCGCGATTCCCTCCGCATTTGGTGAAAAAATAAATAAACACTGCCTAAGCCATTCATTTATGATATCGGTTAGCGAGGTAACCACAACTGAGGCGATGATGCCGACCATTTCACTGCGCCACATTGAAATTTTTCATGCCGTCATGACCACCGGTAACCTCACAGAGGCCGCCGCGTTACTCAATACCTCGCAACCCACTGTCAGTCGCGAGCTGGCACGCTTCGAGCATCTGGTGCAGATGCCCTTGTTCGAGCGGGTACGTGGACGCCTTCACCCTACAGCACAGGGGTTGCAACTGTTCGAAGAGGTGCAGCGTTCCTACTACGGCTTGGATCGCATCATCAATGCCGCGCGTGACATTCGGCGTTTTGAACAGGCACAGCTTTCTATCGCCTGCCTGCCGGTATTTTCTCAGTCCTTGCTGCCTAACGTGTGCAAACCGTTGCTCGACAGCTATCCCTCGCTCAGCCTGAACGTCATACCTCAGGAATCACCGCTGCTGGAAGAGTGGCTGTCAGCACAGCGCCACGATCTGGGACTGACGGAGAACAGCGTGACGCCCGCGGGCACAGAGCGCCATACCCTGCTCACGTTGAACGAAGTGTGTGTGCTGCCCGCACAGCACCGTTTAGCGGCGCGTCCGATGCTGACGCCAGACGATTTTCGCCATGAGCGATTTATCAGCCTTTCAAGCAGCGATAGCTATCGCCAACTGTTGGATAAACTGTTTGATAGTGCCGAGATCGCGCGTGATATGGTGCTGGAAACGCACAGTGCAGCATCGGTGTGCGCCATGGTGCGCGCCGGTGTCGGTATTTCTATCGTCAATCCGCTCACCGCTTTGGATTATGCCGCCTCCGGCGTAGTGGTGCGCCCGTTCAGCGTTGCGGTGCCTTTTACCGTCAGCCTGATTCGCCCACTGCACCGCCCGGCCTCCGCGCTGGTGGATACCGTAATCGCTCATCTAACGCGCTATACGGCAGGCATTGCCGAGCAACTGGACGCGGTGCTGACGCGCTGAGCGGCTCACTATTCCGCTTGCAGCGCCAGCCAGCGCGGCTCATGAGAGAACCAGTGCACTAAAAAATCCAGCAACGCACGCAGCGCAGGCGGCATATGTTGACGAGACGCGTAGATGCCGTAGATGCCCATATCCTGTGGTCGGTACTCTGTCAGCAGCGGCACCAGCGCGCCGCTGGCAAGATAGCGTTGAACCGAGTAGCGCGGTTGCAGCGTGATACCCGCCCCTTCCAGCGCGCTGGATAACAACACCAGCGATTCATTGCCGCTCAAATTGCCGCTCACGGGGACAGTCACCGGCTCATTATCATGGGTAAAATTCCACAGACTTTTGCCAAAGTAGGTGTAGGTCAGGCAGTTGTGCAGCGAAAGATCGCTCAATTGGCGTGGCATCCCCTGCTTCGCCAGGTAAGCGGGCGCGGCGCACAGCACGGAGGCACATTGGGCGAGCGGGCGGGCAATCAGGTTGGGATCGAGCGCATTGGTGATGCGCAGGGCAAGATCGATGCGATCTTCCACCAAATTGACCGCGCGGTTATTCATCTGCATATCCACCGCCACGCGCGGGTGGCGTTGCAAAAATGCCGTGACCGCCACACCCAGCACAGTTTGCCCAAGGGATTGCGAGCAGCTGACGCGCAGCAGCCCGCCGATGGACGCCACATCCGAGGCGCTTTCCACCCGCATATCACCCGCCAGTGCCAGCATCTCACGACAGCGTTGCAAGGTTTTCTCACCCGCATCGGTTAAACTCAGTTTACGCGTAGTGCGATGCAGCAAGCGTGCCTGTGCCCAGGTTTCCATTTCGCTAAGGTAGCGGCTTACCATGGCGCGCGACATGTCCAATACTTCGGCGGCAGCGCTCATGCTCCCCCGTTCAACAATTGCGACAAACACTTCAGCAGCAGTAATGCGATCCATGATTAGCTCGATTTATGCAACAGAGAAGCCACCATTTAGCCATTTTTATTACGATAATTGCAAATTAAGATAGACCCCGTTGCGTACTTTTAACGAATAATGAATGGAGTTCCTGCTATGAAAAAATCGACCTTAACGCTGGTTGCAGCCGCCGTCCTGAGTATGACCACCGTAGCCCACGCCGCGTCCCCGTTGAAGCTTGAAGTCTTTAACCCCGGCGAAGCCAGTATTTTCCCGGTTTCATCCGCGCTGATTGTTGGCGAACATGAAGTGGCCTTGATTGACGCCCAGTTCCAGCGTAACGATGCACAAACGTTGGTGGGTCGCATTCAAGCCACTGGCAAACCGCTGAAAACCATTTATATCAGCCATTCCGATCCGGATTATTACTTCGGTCTGGATGTGATCAAGGCCGCCTTCCCGGACGCAAAAGTGATTGCCACTCCAGCAACCATCGCGGCGCTCGAGGCCAGCCAAGCGGGTAAAGTGGCCTACTGGGGTCCGATCATGAAAGAAAATGCGCCGCAAAAAATTATCGTGCCAACGCCGTTGAAGGGTGACAGCTTCACCGTTGATGGCCAGAAACTGGAAGTAAAAGGTCTGACAGGGCCGACGCCGGATCGCACTTTTGTGTGGATCCCGTCGATGAGCACGGTAGTAGGCGGGATTCCGGTGTCTGCCAATATCCACCTGTGGATTGCCGATACCCAAACGCCGCAATCGCGCGCTGACTGGCGTCAGACGTTACAACAGATTGAGCAGTTAAAGCCGAAACAAGTGGTGCCGGGTCACTTCCTGCCGCCGATGGATTACAGCCTGAGCAGCGTCACGTTCAGCCTGCAATACCTGAACACGCTGGAAAAAGCGCTGGCTACCAGTAAAGATTCTGCCGCGTTGATCGATACCATGAAAAAGCAGTACCCCAACCTGCACGAAGAGTCCAGCCTGGAACTGAGTGCCAAAGTGCTTAAAGGTGAAATGAAATGGCCGCAGTAACGCTGCACTACATTTATGACCCGCTGTGTGGTTGGTGCTACGGTGCAGCACCGCTGGCACAGGCCGCACAGGCCATGTCAGGCGTCAATGTGGAGTTGCACGGTGGCGGCATGATGACAGGTAACAACCGTCGTCAGGTCACCCCGCAGTGGCACGACTACGTGCTGCCCCATGACCAGCGCATCGCAGAACTGACCGGTCAGCCATTTGGTCGGCCTTACTTCGATAAGCTGCTGCGCGATACCAGCGTTGTGCTGGACTCCGCGCCGCCGACGGCTGCCGTTCTCGCGGCAGAGCGTATGGCCAACAAAGGCTATGAGATGCTGCACCATGTGCAACGCGCGCATTACGAACAGGGCAGAAAAATCGCTGATGTCGGCGTATTGACACAGTGCGCCGATGAGATCGGACTGGACCCGGTTGCTTTTGCCAATGAGTATGCCTTCGTTAACGCAGACGGTCTGGAGCAACATATTAAGGAAAGCCGCGCATTACTGGCAGACGTGGGCGGGCACGGCTTCCCCACCTTTGTGCTGGAAACCGCCGACGGTAACAGAGAGATTGTTCAGACGGTCGAATTCCTGGGCAATATTGATGCGTGGCGCGCCTTTTTGCAGGCTAAAATCGGTGACTTCTCTGAATAAGCCGGGTTGATAACGATAAAGCCGGTGTCGATGACACCGGCTTTCAATGATACACTGTGCTCAGGTTTCCCTGCATTGGGATCACGATTGACCAGACACAGTAAGACGTATGCACCCATCTTCTGATACTCAGCACCGCTTCCCCGCACAACGCTTCTCCATCGCGCCGATGCTCGATTGGACCGATCGTCATTGCCGTTATTTTCACCGCCAGCTGACCCGTCAAACGCTGCTGTACACCGAGATGGTCACCACTGGTGCCATTATTCACGGCAAGGGCGATTATCTGGCTTACAGTGATACTGAGCATCCGGTGTCGTTGCAGTTGGGCGGCAGCGATCCAGCTGCGTTGGCGCAGTGCGCGCAGTTAGCCGAGCAGCGCGGCTACGATGAGATCAATCTCAACGTCGGCTGCCCTTCGGACCGCGTGCAAAATGGACGCTTTGGCGCCTGCCTGATGGCAGAAGCCGAACTGGTGGCGGATTGCATCAAAGCAATGCGCGATCGGGTATCGATCCCCGTCACGGTAAAAACCCGTATCGGTATCGACGATCAGGATAGCTACGCTTTCCTGTGCGATTTTGTTCATACCGTGGCCGAGCGCGGCCAGTGCGATACCTTTATCATCCATGCGCGCAAAGCCTGGCTTTCGGGCCTCAGTCCGAAAGAGAATCGCGAGATCCCGCCGCTGGATTATCCGCGTGTCTATCAGCTCAAGCGCGATTTCCCGGCATTGACCATCGCCATTAACGGCGGTGTAAAAACGCTGGAAGAGGCAAGAACCCATTTGGCACAGCTCGATGGGGTGATGATGGGGCGTGAAGCCTATCAAAATCCTGGCCTGCTACTGGATGTCGATGCGCAACTGTTCGGTATTGATGCGCCTGCCGTCAGCCCGTTTAGCGTGGTGGAAGCGATGTACCCATACATTGAGCGTGAACTGACGAACGGAACTTATTTGGGTCATATCACCCGCCATATGCTGGGCTTGTTCCAAAGTATTCCCGGCGCGCGTCAATGGCGTCGTCACTTAAGCGAAAATGCACACAAACCCGGCGCAGGCATCCCGGTGGTGGAAGCGGCACTGGCGCTGGTTCGCGATCGCGTAGCATAAAAAACACCAACAGTTAGTCAAAATAGCCATAGGCTGTTCCCCGCATCAACACTCCCCTCTGATAAATCAATACGTTATCAGAGGAGAAAGGTTGGCATGCTTCTTGTAATACCTCCCGTAGAGCACGTCTTTAGTACGGCACACCTGACTGAGGAGAGAAATCATGCTGGAGTTTTTGTTCGTAGTGGGCTTTTTCGTGATGTTAATGGTCACCGGGATTTCACTGATTGGCGTACTGGGCGCACTGGTCATTGCGGCGGTGGTGATGCTGGTAGGTGGGCTGATTGTTACTGCTATCAAAGTACTGCCCTGGCTGCTACTGGCGGTGGCTATCGTCTGGCTGTGGCGTTACTGGCAGCAAAAACCGCTGCGTGATTACCGCTGATGCCACCCACGCGTTGTGACCGCAGCAGCAAATACCGCTACTGAGCACCACTATCCCCGCTAATTTACGCCAATTTTGTGCGCCAGCAGATATTTTTTCCTCTGAGCCGCTGTTAGGATGGCGGCTCTTGGTCACTATGACTGCCTCCATGTAGCAAGGCGGTTTACGTAACCGGCAACACGCACAGGACACGCGGCCTGCGCGAATCAGTAAAAAATGATTTCATCCGCGTCAGAGCATCATCATCCAAAAAAATTACGCCTCGATGCGCTGACGTTCGCCACGCTGTACCCTACATACAGCATGATGAAATATCAAAAATAATGCAGCAACAAGGGCCCGTTTTTGGGGCCCTTACTTTTTATCATTACGACTGACTAACCATGACGACAGACGACAACGGCTCGCTTATCGTCCTGGGATCAGCAGGCAGGAACCGTGCGTCTGGCGACTCTCCAGTGCACGATGCGCCTTTTGCGCTTCCGACAACCCAAAGATCTGGTTGGCTGAAACATCGACCTTGATAGCGCCGCTGGCAATCAGCGAAAACAGCTCGCGGCTGGCTTTATCCAGTTCTGCACGATTGGTCACATAGCCAAACAGCGACGGGCGCGTCACGTACAGCGAGCCCTTCTGGTTCAGAATGCCCAGATTCACGCCGGTCACCGGACCGGACGCATTACCGAAGCTCACCATCAAACCGCGACGTTGCAGGCTGTCGAGCGAAGCTTCCCAGGTGTCTTTGCCCACCGAGTCGTACACCACGGGCACTTTCTGCCCATCGGTTAATTCCAGTACCCGCTGCGCAATGTTCTCGCTGCGATAGTTGATGGTCGCCCAGGCACCCGCTTGACGCGCCAGCGCCGCCTTGTCATCTGACCCGACCGTACCGATAAGTTTCGCACCCAGTGCCTTGGCCCACTGGCAGGCAATCAGGCCAACGCCACCGGCAGCCGCATGGAACAGGAATGTCTCACCGGACGTAATCTCATAGGTTTCACGCAGCAAGTAGTATACTGTCAACCCTTTCAGGAACGACGCCGCGCCCTGCTCAAAGCTGATAGCTTCCGGCAGATGCGCTACGCGATCCGCCACCACGTTGTGCACCGCACTGTAAGCCCCCAGACCCGCTTGCGCGTACACCACACGATCGCCGACCTGAAAACCGCTGACACCTGCGCCAATTTTCGCCACGACACCCGCCGCCTCGGTGCCCAGCCCCGACGGGAAGGCCTGTACCGGATAAAGCCCGCTGCGCACGTAGGTGTCGATAAAGTTGATCCCGACAGCGCGGTTTTCAATTTGTACTTCACCCGCCGCCGGTTCACGCGGGGTAAAATCAACGTACTCCAGCACCTCAGGGCCGCCGTGGGCGCTGAATTGAATGCGTTTCGCCATGTTTTCTCCTGATACAGCCCGGTGCGATAAACACACGGGCGCGTTTTTATCACGTCAGTTTCGTATACAATGCCTCCTTATGGAATGGCAAATCAACCAATAAAGAACGTAATCCCATGGCAGAAAAGCGCACCGCACCCCCATCGAAACAGCCCCGCGACCGACAGGTGGAGGGGTTAAAGCTTCCGCCCCACTCGCTGGAAGCGGAACAGTCGGTTCTGGGCGGCTTGATGCTCGACAACGAGCGCTGGGATAACGTCGCAGAACGCGTCGTCGCCAACGATTTCTACAACCGCGCCCACCGTCTGATTTTCAGCGAAATGCAGCGGCTGCTGGAATTGAACAAGCCCATCGATCTCATCACCCTGTCCGAGTCGCTGGAGCAAAAAGGCGAACTGGACACGGTCGGCGGTTTTGCTTATCTGGCAGAACTGGCGAAGAACACCCCCAGTGCCGCCAACATCAGTGCCTACGCCGATATTGTGCGCGAACGTGCGGTAGTGCGTGAGATGATCGCCGTTGCCCATGAAATCGCCGATGCGGGTTATGATCCACAGGGCCGCAGCAGTGAAGATCTGCTGGATCTGGCGGAATCGCGCGTGTTTCAGATCGCCGAAAACCGTGCCAGCAAGGATGAAGGCCCGAAAAGCATCGACCGCATTCTGGAAGATACCGTCTCTCGCATCGAGCAGTTGTATCAACGCCCGCACGACGGGGTCACCGGCGTTTCCAGCGGTTATCAGGATCTGGATAAAAAAACTGCCGGGCTGCAAAAATCGGATTTGATCATCGTCGCGGCGCGCCCTTCAATGGGGAAAACCACGTTCGCCATGAACCTGTGCGAAAACGCCGCCATGATGCAAGAGAAGCCAGTGCTGATCTTCAGCCTGGAAATGCCCGGCGAACAGATCATGATGCGTATGCTGGCCTCGCTATCGCGCGTGGATCAAACCCGCATCCGTACCGGGCAGTTGGATGATGAGGACTGGGCGCGCATCTCCAGTACCATGGGCATCCTGCTGGAGAAGAAGAACATGTATATCGATGACTCTTCCGGCCTGACGCCCACGGAAGTGCGCTCCCGTGCACGCCGTGTTTTCCGCGAGCATGATGGCCTCAGCCTGATCATGATCGACTACCTGCAACTGATGCGGGTGCCCGCCCTTTCGGATAACCGAACCCTTGAGATCGCCGAAATTTCCCGTTCTCTCAAAGCATTGGCAAAAGAATTGCAAGTGCCTGTGGTCGCACTTTCTCAGCTTAACCGTAGTTTGGAGCAGCGAGCGGACAAACGCCCGGTCAACTCCGACCTGCGTGAATCCGGTTCTATCGAGCAGGATGCCGACCTGATTATGTTTATCTATCGTGATGAGGTTTATCATGAAAACAGCGATTTGAAAGGCATCGCTGAGATTATCTTGGGGAAACAACGTAACGGCCCTATCGGTACCGTTCGGTTGACCTTCAACGGGCAGTGGTCGCGTTTTGATAATTACGCCGGTCCACAATACGATGATGAATAAATAGCGCACCTGAGCGGGCAGCGCTAAGGACAGTAGAAATGAAAACGGCAACCGCCGTCATCAGCCGCCGCGCATTGCGTCACAATATGCAGCGCGTGCGCCAGTTAGCGCCTAACAGTCGGCTGGTCGCCGTCGTCAAGGCCAATGCATACGGCCACGGCGCAGTGGAATGCGCCACCACCCTTCAGGATGCCGACTGTTTTGGTGTCGCCCGACTCTCGGAGGCGCTGACACTGCGCCAAGCGGGCATCACCAAACCCATCCTGCTGCTGGAAGGGTTTTTCTCTGCCGATGACCTTCCCTTACTGGCGCAGCATCAATTGGAAACCGCGGTGCACAGCGTCGAGCAGTTGGAAGCACTAGAACAGGCCGATTTACCGCATCCCCTGACGGTGTGGATGAAGCTGGATACGGGCATGCACCGTCTGGGTGTGCGTCCAGATAAAGCGGAAGCGTTTTATCAACGGCTGACACAGTGCCGCAATGTGGTGCAACCGGTGAATATCATGAGTCATTTTTGCCGCGCCGATGAGCCTGAGTTCAATACCACCCTGAAACAGATCGCTTGCTTTGATGCCTTTACCGAAGGCAAACCGGGCGCGCAATCTATCGCGGCTTCCGGCGGAATTCTGCTATGGCCACAGGCGCACCGTAATCAGGTACGTCCGGGGATTATTCTCTACGGCGTATCACCGCTTGCCACCGAAACCGCCACGCATTTTGGGCTCCAACCGGCCATGACGCTCACCTCACACCTGATCGCTGTGCGTGAGCACAAAGCGGGTGAAGCCGAAGGATACGGCTGCATCTGGACCAGCGAACGCGATACCCTGCTGGGCGTGGTTGCAATGGGGTATGGCGATGGCTATCCGCGCACAGCGCCGTTTGGTACGCCAGTACTGGTCAATGGTCGTGAAGTGCCGTTGGTGGGACGCGTATCGATGGATATGTTGACGGTCGATCTGGGGCCCGATGCCCAAGAGCGGGTCGGCAATGAGGTGATACTGTGGGGAGAGGCGCTGCCCGTCGAGCGGATCGCCGCACACACCAAGATCAGCGCTTACGAGCTGATTACCCGTGTGACACAGCGCCTGGCGCTGGAGTACCTCGACGATTAGAACTTAAGAAAGGCGTACCGCAAGGTACGCCTTTCTCATCAATTACACGTCACTGACTGCGATATCTTCCGGCGTGCGGTTACGGTTCTTCACCCGATAAGCCACCGCCATTGCCACCAGCCACACGGGAATCAGCCATACCGAGATCTGGATACCGGGCGTCATCGCCATGATCACCAGAATACCCGCCAGAAACAGCAGGCAAATCACGTTGGTCACCGGATAGCCCCAGCTTTTGAAACGCGTTTCCTTTGCGGCAGCTTGCATCGCATGGCGGAACTTGAGGTGTGTAATGCAAATCATCGCCCAGTTGATCACTAACGCGGACACCACCAGCGCCATCAGCAGCTCAAACGCCTTGCCCGGCATCAGGTAGTTCAACACCACGCACAGCCCGGTTGCCAGCGCCGATACGCCCAGCGCATTCAACGGAATGCCGCGTTTGTTGATGCTCAACAGTGCGCGAGGTGCGTTGCCCTGTTTAGCCAAGCCAAACAGCATACGGCTGTTGCAGTAGACGCAACTGTTGTACACCGAGAGCGCCGCAGACAGCACCACCAGATTCAGCACGGTTGCCACCACGTTGCTATCCAGCGCGTGGAAAATCAGCACAAACGGGCTGCCACCTTCCACCACTTTCTGCCAGGGGTACAGCGACAGCAGCACCGCCAACGCGCCCACATAAAACAGCAGGATGCGATAAATCACCTGATTGGTGGCGCGTGGAATACTTTTTTCTGGCCGATCGGCCTCGGCGGCTGTAATCCCGACCAGTTCAAGACCGCCAAAGGAGAACATGATGACCGCCATCGCCATCACCATGCCACCAAAACCGTTAGGGAAGAAACCACCGTGTTGCCACAGGTTAGCCACGCTGGCCTCCGGCCCACCGCTCCCGCTTATCAGTAGATAACACCCGAATGCAATCATGCCGATAATTGCCGCCACTTTAATGATGGCAAACCAGAACTCCATTTCGCCGTAGACTTTCACATTCGTGAGGTTAATGGCGTTAATCAGCAGAAAGAAAACGGCCGCCGAAACCCAGGTTGGCACATCGGGAAACCAGTATTGAATGTAAATCCCGACCGCAGAAAGCTCTGCCATGCTGACCAGCACATACAGTACCCAATAGTTCCAACCGGACATGAAACCGGCAAAGCTGCCCCAATATTTATTGGCGAAATGGCTAAAGGAACCGGCTACGGGCTCCTCCACCACCATTTCCCCTAACTGACGCATAATGAAAAAAGCAATAACCCCGGCAATCGCATAGCCCAGCAATACCGATGGCCCGGCCATTTTGATGGTCTGCGCAATCCCCAAAAACAGCCCGGTGCCTACCGCGCCCCCTAATGCAATCAACTGGATATGGCGGTTTTTTAACCCTCTTTTAAGCTGATCCGTTGTCTGCGACGTATCCATGACATTCCCCGAACAAGATGTTGTGTTGGCAATCTCATAGCAACAATCAGGCCAGCCCCAACAATAACGCGGTGAATATGTGCCATAAAAGAAACTAATACCATGAATATATTCATTATTTTTATTATCACTTTACGTGGTACGTAATGGCAGCACAAAACAGATTGATGCATAAAAAAGCAATGAAATGCACATAACGCCCTTAATTGCATCACTTTACGCACGACATTGCGCCAACACGGTGCATGCCCATTGGTTGCGCAATCCCCTCGAGAACCAAGATGTAAAAAGAAGCGGCACGCGGTGATAAAAAGCTGTTAGTCTGTTTTATCTCCCGATACATCATGCGGATAAAGCACTATGTACCAGATAGACGACTATGATTTGAAAATGCTGACCTTACTGCAAACCAACGGCCGTTTGACCAATCAGGAGTTAAGCGAGCTGATCGGGTTATCCGCATCGCAGTGTTCGCGCCGCCGCATTGCGCTTGAGCAGGCTGGGCAGATCCTGGGCTACCACGCCCGCCTTGCCCCCAACGCCATCGGTCTGGAGTGCCTCGGTTTGATCGAAGTGCGTCTGATCAACCATACCGCGGACTACGTGGAGCGCTTCCACCAAATGTTAGGAGAGGTGGATGCGATCATTGATGCCTACAAAACCACCGGCGATGCCGACTATTTACTGAAAGTGGCAGTAGCCGATCTGCAAGGATTGAGCGATCTGATCAGTCGCATCTTGTCGCAGAATAAAAGCGTCTCTCACCTAAAGACCTCAGTTGTGCTGAATCGCCTGAAAGAGAATGGCGTCGTGTTGCCTAACTGAATGTTTGCACCCTATTGGGGCGGGGTGCTTCCTTTTAGTGCACAAGAAGAATGAGATCGCGCACATACCCCATCAATCATGCGCAAATCACGCATAAATTTAATTTTCTTGCATTTTTCGTGTAATGAGTAATTGCAGCATTTCAATAACTTATACTTATTAGCACGGCTAATACGCCAGCAACTCTGCTGTCAGCGCGATTTTTGGTGCACTTTTTGCTTTGTTTGCGACATATTTTTATTTTTTCTGCCATTGAGCACACCATGGATAACGTTGTTGCAACTGAAAATCTAAAACACACACTGCTGGAAGATGTTCTGGCATTGTTGATTGGCTCATTGATGGTGTCTTTTGGGATCATCCTGTTACGCCAATCCGGCGCGCTTACCGGCGGTACGGCAGGGATGGCGTTCCTGCTGCACTACATCACGCATATTTCATTTGGCACCATTTTCTTTCTGATCAACCTGCCGTTTTATTATCTGGCTGTTCGCCGCATGGGCTGGCATTTCACCATCAAGACGTTCTGTGCCGTCGGGTTGGTTTCCCTATTGTCAGACGTGCATCCATTGTTTATTCACTTCGATAAACTTCAGCCTTTCTATGCCACGCTGTTTGGCAACATCATCATCGGGTTGGGCTTTATCGTGCTATTTCGTCACAAGGCCAGTCTGGGTGGCGTGAATATTTTGGCGCTCTACCTTCAGGATCACTACGGCATACGCGCTGGCAAATTACAAATGGCGGTTGATGTGGTGATTGTGCTGGCTTCACTGTTTGTGGTAAGCATACCTATGCTGGTGGTTTCCGTATTAGGTGCCGTGATGCTTAACTTAATCATTGCGATGAATCACCGACCGGGGCGCTATACGGTCTAAATGGCGCTCAGGGGTTGTGCGCTGCGCGTTAAGCGTGGCAGATCATTATTTCAGGAGAAAAACTGTGTTCCAACATGTCGACGCCTATGCCGGAGATCCCATCCTGTCTCTGATGGAAAAATACAAACAGGACCCGCGCGCAGATAAGATCAATCTCAGTATTGGGCTCTATTACAACGAACAGAATACCATCCCGCCATTACGCGCCGTGAGCGATGCCATTGGTGTGCTTGAAGCGCAGCCCAAAGTGGCCTCCTCCTATTTGCCCATGGAAGGTCTCCAACCCTACCGTTCCGCAATCCAGACGCTGCTGTTTGGTAAAGCGCACCCGGCGCTGGCCGCCAACCGCATTGCCACTATCCAGACACTGGGCGGTTCCGGTGCGCTGAAAGTGGGTGCTGACTTCCTGAAACACTATTTCCCGGACTCCGAGGTGTGGGTCAGCGATCCAACCTGGGAAAACCACATCGCTATTTTTGCCGGTGCCGGATTCAAGGTACACACTTACCCCTATTTTGATACGCAGACGTTAGGCGTAAATTTCTATGGCATGGTTGCTACGCTCGAAAGCCTACCAGCACGCAGTATCGTACTGCTGCACCCGTGCTGTCATAACCCGACCGGCTCCGATCTGACCAATTCGCAATGGGATCGCATTATTGAAACGGTGATCAAACACGAATTGATTCCGTTTATGGATATCGCCTATCAGGGCTTTGGCGGCGGTATTGACGCCGATGCCTATGCACTGCGCGCCGTTGCCAGCGCGGGCGTTCCCGCCTTGATTGCCAACTCCTTCTCCAAGATTTTTTCTCTTTATAGTGAACGCGTTGGCGGGCTTTCCGTGGTGTGTGAAGATGCCGAAAGCGCAGAACGCGTATTGGGGCAGCTGAAAGCCACAGTGCGTCGTAACTACTCGACACCACCGAATTACGGCGCTCAGATAGTGTCTAACGTGCTGAACGATGCAGTGCGCAATGCGGAGTGGAAGGCAGAAGTAGAAGAAATGCGTTCACGCATTCTCGCCATGCGTAAAGCGCTGGTAGATGCGCTGAAAGCAGAACTGCCAACGCGCAATTTTGACTACCTCCTGACACAGCGCGGCATGTTCAGCTACACCGGTTTCAGCCCACTACAGGTAGATCGCCTGCGCGACGAATTTGGTGTTTATCTGATCGCCAGCGGTAGAATGTGTGTTGCGGGCCTGAATTCGGGTAACGTCGTACGCGTTGCCAAAGCGTTCGCTGCGGTTCAATAACCTATCAAAGGCTTAACGCCAGCGTTAAGCCTCTTCTTTTTGCCCTTCCACTGATCTCACTATTCTCCTTTCGCCGTGATTCATAAGAAATTTTTATATAGCGCAACATTGACACTCCGCTTGCGCTGAACTACTACTTAAGACATATCCCATAATTTATTACCCAACAGATTTCGATGGATAGGGCGCAGTCCTCAGCTGAGTCTGAGGTGTACGGGAGCACGTCTCCCCCTACTGTGAAAGAGAAAGGGTATATTTAACATTTACCTTCTTAATCACTAACTTACATCATGATGTTGAACAGCCGATCGCTCGCTGATTTGCGACAACAATAATAAGCAGAAAGATAATAAATGAAACCATTTCAGAAGCATTTTATTCTTCAGGTCAATTTACGACGTCTCATTCTTTTCATCGCACTTTCAGGTATGTCAGTTATTTTTATAAATAGCTATTTCGCCGTCTACGACACACAAAAAAAATTATTGACCGATCAGTTTTTTAAAATAAACCTCAACTATTCATTAAAACTCGCTAATACTGTCGAGACTTTTTTTTCTTCTTCCCAATCACAGCTCAGTTTTAGCGCTCAACTGCTCGCCGATAACATGAAAAATGCCGAAACGCTGCAAAAAGAAGTTGATCGCATTCGGCATATTGGTCATCGTTTCAATTCTGTCTCGGTCATTGATAAACAAGGCTACATTCGTGCGTTCTCCCCATTGCAGCCTGGGGTCATTGATGCGCACCTGACATCCCCTTCCCATGCGGCCGCCGTTCAAGCCAACACCTTTTTTATCAGTCAGCCCTATGTTTCTCTGATTGGTAACCTGATTGTCTATATTTCTGTTCCTATCCATAATGCCGAGGGAGAACAGCTAGGGTACGTCGGCGGTTCTATTTATCTCAACAACCGCAATGCGACAAATGAATTTATGAATTCGCAGTTTGATGATGATAATTACGATACCTTTGTCCTCAATAAAGATGGCACCATTATTTATCATCATGACAAAAGTCGAATTGGGCAAAAAATAGACGATACGTCATTGAAGCACATGGCGCTATTGGGAAATAAAGGTAATTTTCGTTTGACCGATTCACAAGGAGCCACATTTCTAGCCGGATTCGCCAAAGTTAAACGCGCAGATTGGATTATTCTTACGCTACAAACAGAACAAATTGTCACGCAGGCATTAAATAACGTAATGATTGATGTGACAAAGAAAAGTGCTCCCGTGCTGCTCATCACCCTGTTCATGATCACTTTACTGACGATCTACATTGCCAAACCGCTGCGAATGCTGGGATTGGCAGCCAGCCGCATGGACGATCCCGATGTCATCAGTAAAATTCGTGCGGTGTCCTCGTGGTATTTCGAAGTCGAGCACCTTAAGCGCGTCATCCTATGGGGCACGATTCTGTTGCATAAACGTATCGGAAAACTCAGCTCACAGGCTCACACTGACCCGCTCACCGGCCTGCTCAACCGGCGTGGATTGCATGAAAATATCGAAATGTCGCTGCTCAACAACAGCGTGGTTTCAGTGATTGTTATCGACATTGATCACTTTAAAAATGTGAACGACACCTACGGACATGATGTGGGTGATGAAGTGATTAAAATGCTGGGGCGCCATTTAAAAACCAACTCACGCAAAACGGATCTGGTGTGCCGAACCGGCGGGGAAGAGTTTCTAATGCTGCTGCCCGGCATTGATATCCACCTGGCCGTGGTCATTGCTGAGCGGCTACGCAAAAATGTCGCGGAAATGAGTTTTCCCATCTGCCAACACATCACCATTTCGATTGGCGTAACCTCGTTCCTACCGAAAGAAGTCCCTATCGACGCGGCCCTTAAAACCGCTGATAACGCGCTGTATCACGCTAAAAAGGCAGGGCGTAACAAAGTGATTGTACAGGATATCCCGGAGGACTTGGGGCTAATGCTGCATAAGCAGAAGGATTAGTGCTAAGCGATGCGCAGCGGATTACACAAATTACGGGTAACTCACATCCTCAGGAGACGTTGAAATACACCCAGCAGACTCTCACCAATAACCCTTTCTTATCTGTCTATACACAGCGAAGAAAAGTTGGGAAGATTGCCGACTGTCGACTTATTAGCTCTTTGCCAAATAGGTCGCTTAAATATAGAGATGCCGCATCGGCGGCATCTACAGAGAAATCAGAAAGACGTCCAGTTCTGATTATTTGAAGCAGAAGAATTTGAGGTCAATGCCAGCGCAGGTTTCGCTGTTCGTGCACTAATAAGGGGGTCACATTGCGTTGACGGTGTCGACGTCATCTCCCCTACGCTGAGTTTAAATGCTCTCACCGTTTCCGTTAAAGCAGAGGCCTGCGCTTGCAGCGATAGCGCAGCGGCGGCAGATTCTTCTACCAGGGCAGCATTTTGTTGTGTCGTTGTGTCAATCTGCCCAACCGCGATATTCATCTGGCTGATGCCATCGCTTTGTTCCTGGCTCGCCTGTGAAATCTCTGCAATAATGGCATTCACTTCCTGCACATGATTGCTCAAACGCCCCATTGTTTCGTCGGCATTGTCTACCAAATGCATACCATCCTGAATTTTGCTGACGGAGTCATCAATCAGTTCTTTAATTTCCTTAGCGGCAGTCGCACTTCTCTGCGCCAATGAACGCACCTCGCTTGCTACCACCGCAAAACCACGTCCTTGTTCACCCGCACGGGCCGCTTCGACTGCCGCATTCAGCGCCAATATATTGGTTTGAAAAGCAATGCTGTCAATCACGCCAATGATCTCTGCCATGCGCTGTGATGACGTTTGAATACCACGCATTTTTTGCGTAACAGATAGCATCACTTCACTACTATTTTTCGCCGCATCCGAGGCCTGATAAGAGACTGAAGTTGCCTGACGTGTGTTGTCCGCAGTGTTCTTAATGGTTGACGTTAGCTCCTCCATTGAAGAAGCCGTTTGTTCCAATGAACTGGCCTGCTCCTCCGTGCGGGCTGAGAGATCCTGATTGCCTGCTGCAATCTGAGAAGCCGCAGTAGAAATGGCTTCCGCCCCATCGCGCACTTGGCCGACAATATGACGTAAATTACTGTTCATATTGTCCAGTGCTTTAAGCAACTGCCCGGTTTCATCCTGTGTTGAGGCATGGACTACCGATGTCAGATCGCCTTGGGCAACGCGGCCAGCCAGCGCGAGCGCCTGATTAATAGGACGGGTAACGCTACGCGTGATTAACCAGGCAATGATTCCTCCAGCAATGGCAGCGATAAGCCCAATAACCACCAATAACAAACGCGTTTGATTATAAACCCCCGTCATCGTGTCAAGCGTCTGCGTCATAATGTCATTTTCAAGAGCAACCAACTCACGGGCACGCGTACGGTATTCACGCTGAACCTCGTTCATTGTAGAAATAAATTCCTGAGTGCCGCCGTCACGATCCCCCGATTGAACAAGAGCCACTATTTTGTCTCCTGATGCCAGAAAGCGTGGACGAATCAGCTGGATCTCTTGCACAATTTTCTTATAGGCGTCGGAACCTTCGTTCGACGATAACTCATCCATCAATTCGCCACCACGTTTTCGATAATTATTGGCCAATTCAATGGAACTGCGCATGAGATCGGGATCGGTCACCAACAACAAACGTTGATACGCGATTAATGTGCTGTTTACGACATCAATCAAATCCGTTGCGACAACGGTATCTGGATATACATCTGCCACAATGGTTTTGGTATCCTCATGAAACAAAGATAATTTTGCAATCGATAATCCATTTACAACAAAGAGCATCAGCACCAAAAATGCAAACCCCAAGCCTAGACGATAGCCAATACGCCAGTTCTTTATATTCATCAACTACTCCTTTTTGATATTGAGAACCATAGTCAGATTGCTGCTTACTGCCAGATATCATCAGAGCGGGGAATGGGCCTTTCCTTAACAGATTCAGAAAAAAAATGAATACCGTGCAAACACAGAGGAATATAAAATCAAGCAAAATACCCAACTAAAAATATTACAGAACTGTTGTCAGAATTAAGGGGAATAGCCCCCCTCACCATAAATACGGTGCTATCATCATAAAATAATAATCTGATGCTATTTTTTCATACGCTTAACATGGCCAAAACGCTAGCTGCACGCGTCCTTCACATTCCGAAAGGAAAGCTCCACACCAGGCGTAAAACATCATGTTTTATCCTGAAACTCACGTTAAGCAACAGATCATAGGCATTACTCTGTATTTCATAAGTAAATACTCTCACAGCATTTTATTGATTAGCCCGTTAGTTCTACCTCGCCCCAAGATACCACATAGAGTATCGGCAGCAGCATCACCATCTTTACCTATTGATCGTTATAATCATTTAAAAATAAACAATTAAAAGTATTCACCTATCAATACGAGATAATTGATCGACAATATCAAAGTATTTAGCAATATTCTGATTAACTATATTTAACAATGTGGAAATGATATATACACGAAAGAGGAAATAGAAAGTTGCATAGGAAATGCGTGATTATAAAATCATGCCATTTTTAGAGAGAAATATAACAAAAGCCCTCACTTAATGAGGTGGTTTATGCAAACCTAAGAGAGCATGAGAGTGAATTTTCCAAACGACTCTGTAAGGAAAATTACGATACCCAGTTTGCACCAGGTATCGCAAGTCATACTAGCTACGGATCAATATTGGCTTAAGAAAACGGGCAGTATGTGATAATTCACAGTTCGCTACTGTCTCCGGGGTGCCAGACACCAGTATTTGACCGCCACCGCTGCCTCCTTCTGGACCAAGATCCACAATCCAATCTGCGGTTTTAATCACATCCAGATTGTGCTCAATCACCACAATGGTGTTCCCTTGATCGCGCAACTGGTGCAACACGTCTAACAATTGCTGAATATCAGCAAAATGCAGCCCGGTGGTTGGTTCGTCAAGAATATACAGGGTTTGACCCGTTCCTCGCTTGGATAACTCTCGGGAAAGTTTCACACGCTGTGCTTCACCACCGGAGAGCGTGGTCGCCGACTGTCCAAGACGAATATAAGAAAGTCCGACGTCGATAAGGGTTTGCAGCTTACGCGCCAACGCTGGAATGGCATCAAAGAAGTCACGCGCCTCTTCAATGGTCATTTCCAGCACTTCGTGAATGCTTTTACCCTTGTATTTGATTTCCAGCGTTTCACGGTTATAGCGTTTGCCTTTGCACTGATCGCACGGCACATAAATATCCGGCAGGAAGTGCATCTCCACTTTGATGACGCCATCGCCCTGACAGGCCTCACAGCGCCCGCCGCGCACGTTGAAACTAAAGCGCCCGGGGTTATATCCGCGGCTTCTTGCCTCTGGCACACCGGCAAACAGCTCACGAATTGGCGTAAACACGCCGGTGTAGGTCGCCGGGTTGGAACGCGGTGTGCGCCCAATCGGGCTTTGATCGATATCGATCACTTTATCAAAATGTTCCAGACCGTGAATTTCACGGTACGGTGCCGGTTCCGCCAGCGTTGCGCCATTGAGTTGACGTTGAGCCAGCGGAAACAGCGTATCGTTAATCAGCGTTGATTTACCGGAGCCAGAGACACCGGTGATACAGGTGAACAGCCCGACGGGTAGCGTCAGCGTAACATCCTTCAGGTTGTTGCCTTTGGCTCCCACCAGCTTCAGCACTTTGGTCAGATCTGCAGGGACACGTTGCGACGGCACTGAGATTTTTCGCTCACCGCTCAGGTACTGGCCAGTCAACGATTCTGGCACCGCCATAATCTGTTCTACCGACCCTTCCGCTACCACCTGACCGCCATGCACCCCCGCACCCGGCCCGATATCGATCACATGGTCCGCTGCACGAATAGCATCTTCATCGTGTTCCACCACAATCACCGTGTTGCCCAGATTGCGCAGATGGATCAATGTCTCCAGCAGGCGTTCGTTGTCCCGCTGGTGCAAACCAATGGAAGGCTCATCCAGTACGTACATCACCCCCACCAGCCCGGCACCGATTTGGCTCGCCAGTCGGATACGCTGCGCTTCACCGCCGGAAAGCGTTTCGGCAGAACGCGACAGCGACAGGTAGTTCAATCCTACGTTCACCAGGAATTTCAGGCGATCGCCGATCTCCTTCAACACTTTTTCAGCAATCTGCGCGCGCTGCCCGCTTAGTCTCATGTTTTGGAAGAACGTCATCGCATGGCCGATGCTCATGTCGGAAATCTGTGGCAGCGTAGTCTTTTCCACAAACACATGGCGTGCTTCTTTACGCAGGCGTGTTCCGCTGCAACTGGCACAAGGACGGTTACTGATAAATTTGGCCAGCTCTTCGCGCACCGCACTTGATTCAGTTTCCTTGTAACGCCGCTCCATGTTGTTCAACACGCCCTCGAAAGGATGGCGTCGCACGGACGTATCGCCACGATCGTTGATGTATTTGAACTCGATAGTGTCTTTCCCGGAGCCGTAAAGAATAACGTGACGAATTTTTTCACTCAGGCTGTCGTAAGGTGCCTCGACATCAAAACGGTAATGCTCCGCCAGTGAACGCAGCATCTGAAAATAGTAAAAATTGCGTCGATCCCAGCCGCGAATCGCGCCACCCGCCAGGGACAGCTCGCCGTTTTGCACCACACGTGCCGGATCGAAAAACTGTTGCACGCCCAACCCATCACAGCTCGGACAAGCACCAGCCGGATTGTTGAAGGAGAACATGCGCGGCTCCAGCTCATGCATGCTGTAGCCACACTGCGGGCAAGCAAAATTGGCGGAGAACAGCAGTTCAGGCTGCTTGCTGTCATCCATATCTGCCACAATGGCGCTACCGCCGGAAAGCTCCAGCGCGGTTTCAAACGATTCCGCCAGACGCTGTGCCAAATCGTCACGCACTTTGAAACGATCGACCACCACTTCAATGGTGTGTTTCTTCTGTAATTCCAGCTTGGGCGGATCGGAAAGATCGCACACCTCGCCATCGATACGCGCGCGGATATAGCCCTGTGTCGCCAGGTTTTCCAGCGTTTTTGTGTGCTCCCCTTTGCGATCTTTAACAATGGGGGCGAGCAGCATCAGGCGAGTCCCTTCCGGCTGTGCCAGCACGTTATCCACCATCTGGCTGACGGTCTGCGCCGCCAGCGGTACATCGTGCTCCGGACAGCGCGGCTCACCCACGCGGGCAAAGAGCAGACGCAAATAGTCGTGAATCTCGGTGATGGTGCCCACGGTTGAGCGCGGGTTATGCGACGTGGATTTTTGCTCAATGGAAATCGCCGGTGATAACCCTTCGATATGATCGACGTCCGGTTTCTCCATTAAAGAGAGAAACTGGCGCGCATAGGCAGACAAGGATTCCACGTAGCGCCGCTGCCCTTCCGCATACAGGGTATCAAACGCCAGCGACGACTTACCGGACCCCGACAGCCCGGTGACCACAATCAGTTTATCGCGCGGAATTACCAGATTGATATTTTTGAGGTTATGAGTACGGGCACCACGAACTTCGATCTTATCCATTCACATACATCCCGGAGTTAACGCTATTTTCATCATCCCGCAGGCGGAGATAACCGGTACGAAACGTGCAATTATGACACAAAAAAACACCCGCTGCGTTTTTTAGCACCGCCGAGGGCGGCGCAGTGGGGGGACAAGCAGAAAAAATACGCTAACAAAAAACTGAATAAATATCCAGTATTCTAATGCAACAATGTAACCAATAAAAAAAGTGTGGATGCAACATCGCGGGTACTCAGCACAGTGCTGGCATGTTATGATTTCTGGCTTAGACTTTACGTATTGACTCATCAGGAGACACAAGCATGGCCAGCAGAGGCGTTAATAAAGTGATTCTTGTCGGGAATCTGGGGCAAGACCCGGAAGTCCGTTATCTGCCGAACGGTGGTGCCGTTGCTAACCTGACTTTGGCCACGTCAGATACCTGGCGCGACAAGCAGACCGGCGAGCAGAAAGAGCGCACCGAATGGCACCGCGTTACCCTGTACGGAAAGCTGGCTGAAGTAGCTGGAGAATACCTGCGCAAAGGTTCACAGGTGTATGTTGAAGGTCAACTGCGCACGCGTAAATGGCAGGATCAGGGCGGGCAGGATCGTTACACCACGGAAGTGGTGGTAGACATTTCTGGCTCCATGCAGATGCTGGGCGGTCGCCAAGGCGGTGGTGCACCGGCAGGCGGCAACGCAGGCAACAACGCACCGCAGGGTGGCTGGGGACAACCGCAGCAGCCTCAGGGCGGTCAGGCCTTCAGCGGCGGTGCACAGCAAGCACCGCGCCAACAGAACAATGCGCCGATGCCTGGCGGCAATGAACCTCCGATGGACTTTGACGACGATATTCCGTTCTAAGTTGTTGGTTCAGCAAAACCATAACGCCCTGCTTTAGCAGGACGTTATGGTTGAAGGATTCATGTTGAAATATTCATAATGGCACGACACCAACCACCATCCGCTATTTCACCATTCCCCCGTTATACAGCTCATCGCCCCTTCCCGAATTAATCATTCCATTAACATACTGCCGACGCTCAGAGCGTACTCTCGCACTCTGAGCACGATCTTCCAGATATTGATCTTCTCGTTCGCGCATCACTTGCATGTTTTTTTGTGACCGATTAAAGCTGGCGCAGGCGCTTTTACTCAACGTATCAATGGTTGCCTTGATATTTTCCAGGTTGGCCATTTTTGATGCATGATGTGGGTAAGAAGAGGTTTCTATTTTACCTGTCAGTTGCTTTACACGCGCGCTTACCGTATCTATATCGGTTAACACCTGCATAAGGCTGTTTGCACTAGGACGCTGCCAGAGTGTCGGATTTCGCAAATTGCGATTAAACGTCGTCACCTGATTTTCAACGTATTTCATGGCCTTTCTCAATCCCAGGATATCCTTCATACGGACCGTTTTGGCGCTGGTTGTAATTTCTCTATTGGCCGCACTGGTTTGATTACTGTTTGCTGTCGAGATACTTATCATTACCGCTGATACCCTTGCGTTATTAAATTCAGCGGAAATGCTATAAGGTGATCGACGGATAATCTTCCATTTACAGTTCGCTATCAGGGCCCCGTCCGGCGTCTGAATCGATTATCGCAACGCGTGCTGTGTTTCCCGCTCTGCTACCTGTGCTTTTGCTGCTTTTTGCATTATTCGCGCAAGCGGGAGAGCCCAACATCATGTTGATAAAGGTATTCAGTAGCTAGAGCGCGGCGAGCTGGTTAGCGTACTGGTCGAGGCCACCACTGCACGATTTTAGTCGGCAATCAAGGGAGTGCGCTGAGGCACTTTACCGATTCTCGCACCACCAAATGTCCCGCCAATTCAACATGCTGCGTCACTCCCAGCGACTGTGCGGGAACCAGTTGCTGGGTTAATAATTGTAGTGCGGCTCTGGCAACTGCATCAAGTGGCATGTGCACCGTGGTCAGTGATACCGACAGCATATCCAGTGGCAAAATATTATCCATGCCCACCAACGACATATCATCTGGAACGCGAATGCCACACTGCGCCAGCGCATCCACCACGCCCACCGCCTGATTGTCCGCCGCGCAAAAAATCGCGGTCACGCCAAGGCGGTCAGGATGTGTGGAAAGCCAGCGCAGCATAGCATCGCGCGCAGTGAGGGGATGAAAATCAGGCAAAGCAAGAATCAGTGACTCATCGACATCAATCCCTGCCTCCAGCAAGGCATCACGGTAGCCGCGTTCCCGCTGCTTAATAGTGGTGCAAGACGACCAGGTGAAATGCAGAATTCGCCGGTGCCCGTATTCTATCAGATGACGAACCGCACAGGCTGCGGCGGCATGGTTAGCGGGGGTAACGCGGTTTAAACGCATCGCGGGGTCTTCACCGTTGATCAGCACGGCAGGTATTCCACTTTTCACCACAGCCTGCAACAAGGAGATACGTTCATCATTGACAATCACAATGCCACTCTGCCGCATACCTTGCAGCGATGCGCTCATCTGCTCTTCCGTCATGGCATCATGATCCGAGGGAAATGGACGCAGTCGGATATTACGCTGTACACACAAGGTTTTAAGCGCATTGATCAATGACAGGGAAACCAGATTGTAATCACTTTCCAGCATCAGACTACGTGGCGCGGCCAACAGAACATGGCGCAAGGGATCTAAGGCTTCGGCTACCGGTTTCGCCAGTTTATGCAGCGGATAGCCTTGTTCAGCGGCAATCGCCAGTATCTGCTGTTTGACTTTGGCACTGATCGGCGCAGTACCATTTAATACACGAGAAACCGTACTGATAGAGACGCCTGCACACTCCGCGATATCCTTTAATGTTGCCATTGTTCCTTTATCCCTGTGTTTGCGAGGCTCACGATAGACGGCTTTAGCAAGAAAGCACTCAACGCATCAGCCCCCCTTTCCTATCGCTTATCTCTACACTGTCGAGGGTTAACGCAATAACAACCATAAGAACATTTGCACGCCGACAAGGGTCAAAGCCACCCTGTCACATTCTCTTACGCCTTTCTGCTAGCACTCAAATTGTTATATTATAACATAACAAAACATTTTCTCTGCATGGCACTCACGAGTGAGCTTCTATTCTCTTTCCGCCTGGGCGCGTATCAGCATCGCACTGGCACTGTTGGCGTTGTTGTGGGCGCTGGTCGCCTGGGCGGTATTGCTACCATGATCGCGCTGCACAACCTTACATTCGGCTACACCGCAGCTTCACCGCTTGGCACGCTGAGCGGCAGCTTCAGCGTGGGTTCACTGACGGCCATCGTCGGTGAAAACGGCAGTGGCAAATCGACGTTGTTAAAAACCCTTGCCGGATTGATTCCTCCCTTGGCAGGCTCGCTGACGCACGATGGCAACGCACTGCCGCGCATTGGCTATTTGCCACAACTGTCGGAGTTCGATCGCCAGTTTCCGTTGAGCGTCATGGATTTGGTGTTGATGGGCAGCCTGCCACAGCGCGGCCTGTTCGGTAGCCTCACGAATATCTGGCGGCGTAACGCGTATGCCGCGTTGGAGGCGGTTGGGATGACCGCCTTCGCCCCCCGTCCCATCGGCCATTTGTCGGGAGGCCAGCTCCAGCGTGTCCTGTTTGCCCGCTTGTTGTTGATGGACGCACCAGTGCTGCTGCTGGACGAGCCGTTTACCGGTGTAGATACCGAAACAACGCAGGCTCTTCTGGCATTGATCCACCAACGTCATCAGAAAGGATGTACTGTCCTGGCGGTGCTGCACGATCGTGACATTGTCGAACGCCATTTTCCGCTGGTGCTACAGCTCAGCACCGCAGGCCATCGCTGGGGGGCAACTCACGATATATTCACCTCCGCGCGCTCCGCATCCCTCAGCGCACAGATGCGGATCAGGGCGGTGGTGTGATGACAATAACGCTCCTTTCACCGCTGGTGGAGTTCGGGTTTATGCGGCGCGCGCTGGTAGGGTGTATCGCACTCACGCTCAGTGCCACGCCACTGGGTTGCTTTTTGTTGCTACGCCGCATGAGTTTGATCGGCGATGCGCTGTCGCACGCGGTATTGCCCGGCGTTGCCATCGGGTATCTGCTCTCCGGCATGTCGCTGTTGGCAATGGGGACAGGCGGGTTTATCGCTGGGCTCACCGTGGCGCTGCTTTCCGGTTTTGTCAGTCGTAAGACAGCGTTAAAAGAGGACGCCAGCTTCGCCGGACTCTATCTGGGTTCGCTGGCGCTCGGCGTAACCTTAGTGTCACTGCGCGGCTCCAGCGTCGATCTGCTGCACGTGCTGTTTGGATCGATTTTGGCGGTCGATCGCGGCGCGCTGATCGATATAGGTCTGACCTGTTCAGTCTCGATACTGCTGTTGGCGTGGCTCTATCGTGCGTTGGTGATCGAGTCGTTTGATGCCACCTTTATGCAGCTCGCCTCACCGCGAGGGCGCACGCTGATCCACGCGTTATTTCTCGCGCTGGTGGCGCTCAATCTGGTGGCGGGGTTTCAACTGCTGGGCACGCTAATGACGGTCGGCATGATGATGCTCCCCGCGACCTGCGCCCGCTTCTGGACAACGCGCTTGCCCGTCATGCTGGCCGTCTCGGTGCTGGTGGGCATCGCATCCAGCCTTATCGGCCTGCTGTGGTCCTACTATGCCTCACTGCCCGCCGGACCCGCCATCATCCTGACCGCCACGCTGTTTTTCGCGTTCTCGGTCGCTTTCGGCGCTGAGGGCGGCATGCTTCGCCTGCGCCACTAATATCATCCACGTGTCATCAATGAGGACATCATGAAACATCCTGTTATCGCACTGGCACTTTCCAGCCTGTTATTCAGCACGTTTGCAATGGCAAAACCGTTGCAGGTTGTCACGAGCTTTTCTGTTTTAGGTGATATGGTCAGCCATATTGGTGGCGATCGCATCGTCGTCACCGATTTGGTCAAACCCAACGGCGATCCCCATGAATTCGAACCCTCGCCGCAAGACAGCAAAACGCTGGCGAGCGCGGATTTAGTTGTGGTTAACGGACTGGGCCTGGAGGGCTGGTTAACGCGTCTGGTCTCCGCTTCCGGTTATCAGGGAAAAGTGGTCACCGCCTCGCAGGGCATCCACACGCTGTCGATGGAAGAAGAGGGAAAAACCCAGACCGATCCGCACGCCTGGAACAGTGCGGCAAATGGCGTTATCTACGCCCAGAATATCATTGATGCGTTAACCAGCGCGGCACCGCAGGATGCTGACTATTTTCGCCAGCAGGGAAAAGCCTATATTCAGCAACTTCAGGCACTGGATGATTATGCCAAGAAAACCTTTGCCGCCATTGCGCCAGAAAAACGCAAAGTACTCACCAGCCACGATGCGTTTGGCTATTTCAGCCAGGCTTATGGCGTGACCTTTCTGGCACCGCTGGGTTATTCAACGGAAGCGGAGGCCAGCAGCAAACAGGTTGCTGAACTTATTCGCCAGATCAAACAAGAGAAGATCGCCAGCTACTTTATCGAAAACCAGACCGATCCGCGTTTGGTGAAACAGATTGCTAAGGCAAGCGGCGCGCAGCCGGGCGGTGAACTCTACCCGGAAGCATTAACCGACAGCACCGGCCCAGCCGCCAGCTACACCGCGGCATTCAAACACAATGTGGACACCCTTGCCGCCAGCATGAAGTAAACAGGGCATCTGGCGTACGGGCTATTTCGTCCCTTGCGCCAGATATTTCTGCATCTCCGCGTCCGGCACCATGCCACCGCCCGTGGCCCACACCAGATGCGTTGCCTGTTGCATCGCCGACGCGGATAACGACAAACGCGACAGATATTCCGCGTTGCCTGCCACGCGCCACGGCCCGGCGATTCCGGCCAACGCCGAGGGCTCCAGACAGAGCGCTTGCGTTTGCGCCAGCATCACCAGCAAGCGATACATTTCGTCGTCGCTCAGGGTGTAATAACCGTCGATCAGTCGCGCCATGGCACGCCCGACAAAACCGGATGGACGCCCCACCGCCAATCCATCGGCAGCGGTCAGGTTATCGATGCCCAAATCCTGCACTGCAATGCCGTCGTGCAAGCCGGTATACACGCCCAGTAGCATACAGGGCGAGTGCGTCGGCTCAGCAAAAATACAGTGCACGTGATCGCCAAACGCCAGTTTCAGACCGAACGCCACCCCACCCGGCCCCCCACCCACGCCGCACGGGAGATAGACGAACAGGGGATGCTCCGCATCTACCACCATGCCGCGTTCAGCAAACTGGGCTTTGAGTCGGTCACCGGCAACCGCATAACCCAGAAACAGCGAGCGAGAGTTCTCGTCATCAATAAAAAAGCAGTAGGGATCGTCCTGCGCCGCTTTGCGACCTTGTTCAACGGCAACGCCGTAATCCTGTTGATATTCCACGACATCAACGCCGTGTGCGCGCAATCTGTCCTTTTTCCATTGGCGCGCATCCGCCGACATATGTACCGAAACCTTGAAGCCCAGAGTCGCTCCCATAATCCCGATCGACATACCGAGATTGCCGGTCGACCCCACGGCAATGCGGTATTGGCTAAAAAAGTGCCGCGCGTCTTCGTTCGCCAGTTGGCGATAGTCATCTGAGGCGCGAATCAACCCCGCCTGTAACGCCAAGTGTTCCGCGTGCACCAGCACTTCATAGATACCGCCGCGCGCCTTGATCGAGCCAGAAATTGGCAGGTGGCTGTCTTTTTTCAGCCACAGTTTTCCAGGCAATGCCTTGCCGTATCGAGCATCCAGCGCGGTTTGCATCGCGGCGATGTCAACCATATCGGATTCAATGATGCCTTCACTCGCCGCCAACGCGGGAAAAACCTGGCGGAGATAGGGAGCAAAACGGCGTAAGCGCGCATCCGCCGCCTGCACATCCGCGTGCCCAAGCCCGACGTAGGGCAATCCCTCGGCAAGCGTGGTGCTCTCTGGGTTAAACCAGCTCACCTCACGCAGCGCAACCAGACTGGCCATGAGCGGATCGCGCTCAATCAGCGTTTTGATGTGAATATCAACCATGGTATCCCTGTCTCCCTTTCGCCTAATGCTTCGCCAACCATACGCCGAATCCCAACCGTGATCACCTGCGTCGGCAACACCGGCGTTGCCAAAAAACGTACCGATGCACGATGTCGGTACGGATATCTGTATAAAAAACCTAACACTTCAAGTAAGTTATATTAATTAAAAAATTACCCTGATTGATAATCGGCATTTATAATTATCATTCTCAGCAACGTCGATAGCATGGCAGGATTCAGAGACGGTATTCAGTGGCTTATAGCCCCTCCCCACTGCGTTATCTTGCAACCGGTTCAACACATACAGGTTAAACATTGCGCCATGCGGCAAACTGAAACACCTTTTCTCAAGCCACGGTAGACATGGCCGATAACTTCACCAGATTGGCACGGATGCGATATCTGAATCCACATGCCGAGTTATGTTCATCACCACTGATTGGATAATAACGATGCTATCCTCCAACAATGCCGGATTATGGTTCAGATTAATCATTTTCATGTTGCTCAGCGCGGTATTGGCGCTGTTCATTGGACAATCCTTTATTGCACAGTCAGAACAAAAGCGTTTGGTGAGCTACGCACAAGAGGTATTGGCGCAAGGGGTTGCCGTCGCACAAGAGAGCCAAGACACCATGCATCGCATACTGTTACTGGGCAATGTACCCTGCTCTGATGCCGATCTGCGCGAACTACGCCTGCTGTCCTTTTACGCACTTAATCTACGCGACGTAGGTCGCATCGAAAACGATCGCCTGATCTGCTCTGCGGGATGGGGAAGGCTGAATCCCCCTATCGCGCTGTTGCCGCCCGATCTGACCACCCCGACGGGCACACAGCTGTGGACCGCCATGGAAAGGCTGGTCGATCCTAGGATCACCGCCGATATTGCCAGCAGTGGAGGGGTTGCGACAATCACCGCTTCAGCTGCCTTTCGCCGCTATTCACAACCTCCGCAGGGATACAGTGCCACCTTAATCAATAAAAATTTCGACCATCCCTACCAAACCTTCGGTTCCCTGACCCTCCCCCGTAAAGAAGACTTAAGCAGATTAAAGAATGGCTGGCTCACCCTAGGTACACGCCATTTTTTCACCTGCTCAAACAGCTTTGATATCTGTGTGCTGGCGCAATTTGAGGATGCGGGTGTGATATATCGCCCGTGGTATGTAATAGCGGGCATCATTCTGATGGGGGCAGCGTTAGGCGGCAGTTTCACGCTGTGTTACTCACTTTACCGTGAAAAGCAGCGCTCTCTGCCCTGCCAACTGGAACGAGCGCTGAAGCACGATCAACTGCGCGCCCACTACCAGCCACTGGTCAGCCTTGCCACGCGCTCGCTGATTGGCGTTGAAGCCTTGGCACGCTGGCGCAACAGTTCAGGCGAGGAGATTTCGCCTGAACTGTTCGTGCGCATCGCCGAAGAAAACGGCATGATCGATGAGTTAACCCGCGCCATCACCCGCTGCGCAATTCGGGATATGCGGCCTTATCTGACGCAGCCATCCTCCTTTACGCTCAGCATAAACCTTGCGGTTAGCGACATCATCTCTCCCGACTACCACCGCTTTTTGCAGCGTGAGTGCGAGCGCAATGGGGTGATGCGCGAGCGGGTGATTTTAGAACTGACGGAACGCTCTACCGCATCGCCGCAGGCGTTGGAGGTTGCGCTGCAATCGTTGCAGCAGCAAGGGCATAAAATCGCGCTGGATGATTTCGGCACTGGCTATTCAAACCTGGATTACCTGAGCCGCTTCTCATTCAATCTGGTGAAGATAGATAAGATTTTTGTGGGCGCGATTGGCACAGATTCCGTCAACGCCGCCTTCACGGATGTGCTGTTCTCACTGGTGCAAAAACTGGATGCCAACATCGTGGTTGAAGGGGTGGAAACGCAGGAACAGGCCGCTTATGTCGCGCGACACTGCCCGAATGCGATTGTGCAAGGGTGGTATTTTGGCCGACCGTCGAGCATCGATCAGTTTGTCGCACCTGAACAGTACCGCTGCCCACCCATTGAAGAAAACAGGCGGGCAGACGTTTAGGCATTAAGGCGTTTGCCACTGGCTTGATCGAAGACGTGAACCGTATTGGCTTTGGGCCGTAGATAAACCCGATCGCCCGCGTGCAACGCCAAGCGTGTTTTCTGGCTGACAGTAATGCGACGGCGATCGCTCAACAAGCAAAAAACATGCAGGTCACTGCCGGTGTTTTCCACGGTTTCAACCGTGGCGGCGATGGTGTCTCCGCCCTCTTCTACCCATTCAAAGTGTTCAGGGCGCACGGCATAGACGATCTGTTGGCCCACTGTTACCGTGACATCTTGCGGCACAGGCATCAGGGTGTGCTCATCCAGTTGCAGCACACATTTTCCCTCGTGTTCAACCGCCCAGCCAGACAATTGGTTGATCTCGGGCGAGCCAATAAATCCGGCCACAAACCGGTTGGCTGGACGATCGTACAGTTCGAGTGGCGACCCTACCTGTTCAATGACCCCATCACGCAACACGACTATCATTTCGCCCATGGTCATGGCTTCAATCTGATCGTGGGTGACGTAAACCGACGTGGTGTGTAGCCGCTGGTGAAGTTCACGAATTTCTGCCCGAACCTGAGTCCGCAGTTTGGCATCCAGATTGGAGAGTGGCTCATCGAACAAAAACACCTGTGGGTTGCGCACAATCGCGCGTCCCATCGCCACACGCTGGCGTTGACCACCAGACAACTCTTTCGGCAAGCGGTCGAGCAATTTTTCCAGCCCAAGCAGAACGGCAACGTCATCCACTTTCTGGTTAATCTCTTTTTTCGGCATCTTCGCCAATTTGAGCGCAAAGCCCATGTTTTCCCGCACCGTCATCTGCGGATAGAGCGCGTAGCTTTGGAACACCATAGCGATATCGCGCAATTTGGGCTCTTGCTCGGTCACATTCAGGCCGTTGATGTGAACCTCACCCGAGGTCACTTCCTCCAAACCCGCGATCAAGCGCAACAAGGTGGATTTACCACAACCGCTGGGGCCGACCAGCACACAGAACGTCCCGTCAGGGATCTCAAGTGACACATCGCGAATAATTTTCGTGCTATCAAAAGATTTGCTGACGTTTTTAAGAATGACAGAACCCATAATAATCCTCAGTCTACTTCACAGGGCGCGCATGACTGCCGCCAGAGACAACCGGCGGCGCACTGCCTGCACGCCGCAACCCAACGGGAAATCACCCTTTTACCGCACCGGACATCAGCCCGCGGTTGAAATATTTTTGCAGTCCCAGATAGACAATGGCACTCGGCAACATGGCCAGCAGGGTGATGGCGATAAATACGTTAGGTGAACTGTTTTCATCGGAGCTGAGCACACGCAACATCACCTGAATGGTGTACATGCTCTCCTGGTTCACCACGATCAACGGCAGCAGGTACTGATCCCAAATCATGATGAAGCCAAAAATCACCACCGTCCCCAGTGCGGGACGCACCAACGGCAGAATCACATTCCAGAAAATTTGCCATTCGGATGCCCCGTCAACGCGCGCTGCATCTTCCAGATCTTTGGGAATGGCAGACATAAATTCACTCAACACGAAAATCGAGAATGCCCAACCAACGATAGGCAAGATCATGCCCATGTAGCTGTTGGCAATCGACGCATCCAACAGCGGTAACTTCCAGTTGATAATCACGTACAACGGAATGGCGATCACTTCTTCCGGCAGCATCATCGTAGACAGGATAATCAGCCCGACAACGGATGCGCCGCGAAACTTTTTACGTGACAGCGCATAGGCCGCCAGCGCGCTCACCCCGACTTGTAAGATCAAGCCAAACGCCACCACCACCAGCGAGTTGAACAAAAATTTCCATACCCCAACCTCAAACCAGGCGCGGCGGAAGTTCTCCAAGGTAAAATGTGAGGGCCACAGCACCAGCTCTCCCGGTTTCACCGTGACACCACTGAACGCGGTCATGACGATACCGATAAACGGCCCCACGAAAACAATCAGTACCGCCGCATAAATAATGCCGCAGCCGATACGATCCCACAGTTTCATTTTCATCTGCTAATACCTCTGGTGCCTTTCAAATTAATACTTCACGTAGCGTTTCTTGACGGCAAAATGAACCAGCGTCAGCAACACGGTAAAGATGAACAGCACAAACGACACCGCCGAGGCATAGCCATAATCAAACTGAACGAATCCGGCCTTATAAATTTGCGTCATGACCACTTCTGTCGAGCCAGACGGTCCGCCCCCGGTAGAGGCGTAGATTTCGGCGAACACGCGAAAACCGCGAATAAAGGACAGCATAATGATCACCGACATGGCAGGAATCAGCCCCGGCAACGTCACATAGCGCAGACGATTCCAGCGACTGGCACCGTCAACGTTGGCTGCGTCATACAGTTCGCGGTTGATGGTGGCGAGCCCGGCAATAAAGATCACCATGTTGTACGGGACAGCTTTCCAGATTTGCAGCAGCATCACCATCGGCATCGCCTGATTCGGATCGGTGAGAAAGCCCTGAGCATCAATGCTAAGCCATGACAACATGTGGTTAATCACGCCGTTGGGCGTCGGGTTGAACATGATTTTCCACATTTCCGCCACGATAGCCGCACTGGTAATTGCGGGCAGAAAAATCGCGGTACGGATAAAACGCAAATGCCGTGCTGGCCCTTCGAGAGCAATGGCGATAAAGAACGCAATAAACGCTGACGCCAGCGCGGTCACCACCACGTTAAGCAGTGTGTTAAGCGTGGCATCGTGGAGATCGCCATCGCTTAATATGCGTGAAAAGTTCGTCAGACCAACCCAGTCATCGGGCTGACCAAAGTTGATCTGATAAAAACTCATCACCATGCCCTGCACCATTGGGATGAACTTGAACCAGGTAAAAACGATCAATGCCGGTGCCAGAAACAGCCAGGGCGTTAACCAGCGTTTAGTACGTGGGGAAAGGATACTCATATTCACCGCCTGAATGCATCGCCATCGCGGCCGCCAACAGCAGGCGGACGCGATGAGATGGGATTGCTTATTTCGCTAATACTTTTTGTTTGCCCAGTTCAATATTCACTTTCTGATTAAGCTGTTTCAGCTCAGCCGAAATATCGGATTGGCAATTAGAGAGGATTTTGTTGAAACCATCAGCGGTGACCTGACGGATCGGCGTCCAGTTAGGCACAGCTGGCACATAGTGTCCACCGGAAGCGTACTGCTCGGCAAATACGCCCCAGCGCGGATCCTGATAGATGGCATTAGCATCCACCGTTTTATTCACGGGTAACCGGACGATAGGTTCATTCGGTGTGCCCACCGCAGTACCAATTTTCTGCCCTTCCGGCGAGATAAAGAAGTCGATGAATTTCAGCGCCTGCGCTTTTTGCTTGCTGTTTTTCACCAGGAAGATAGCCTCACCTTCCGCCAGGCTGGCACTGCTCACCGGACCGCGCGGCGGTTTAACCACCTCAAATTTGTCCGGTCCAGGCTCATCAGAGAATACCGGCATACTGTACGGGCCAGAAAGCACCATACCCACCTGACCCGAGCGGAAAGCGTTAGATATATCGGAGGTCACCGCGTTGATAGCACCAGGCTGTACCACTTTGTCACACACCATGCCACGCATGAAGGTTACGGCATCGACAACGCCTTTATCATCCAGCGAAGCTTTAAACGTCTCTCCTTCACGATGGACGAATTCGCCCCCCGCCTGCCAGATAAAGGAAGAGAGAATCCAACTGGTATAGCCACGTGTGGCAGAACCAGGCATACCAAAACCGTAAGTGTCGTTTTTGCCGTTGCCATCGGGATCTTTTTCAGTAAAGGCTTGGGCCAGTGCTTTTAGATCGTCCCAGGTTTTTGGCTGCGGCAGCCCGAGTTTTTCGCGCCAGTCTTTGCGAATATAAAGCGCAGAAGCCTGCACGGAGGTTGGAATACCGTAATATTTACCATCACTGTACTTCAGACTGTTTAGCGCAACAGGTTGCAGGTCTTTACCGTTGCTCAGTTGTGCTGGATCGATAGCATCAACCACGCTCAGTTGGATCAGTTGCCCCATGTAAGCCGCATCATTGATGATCAGATCCGGGAGGGTATTGCCCACCGCAGCACGAGCCAGACGCTGTTCGAAATCGGTACTGGCACTGAAATAGGTCACTTTGATGCCCGTATTTTTTTCGAACGTTGCGGCTTCCTGCTCATAGATGACACGGGCATTATTGTTGGCCCGAATCCAGACATTCAGCGTTTCGTCCGCGTGCGCCGCCAGCGAACTTCCTGCCAGCAGTGCAGTCGCAACGACCTTGGCGACTCTTTTCATTATGGTTGTTCCTCGTTTTCGGATGGCCCTGGTGTCAGACGCATAAAGAGTGATTCTTTATGGCGATACCGACCCGCATCAAATGATTACTAAACAAGTGAATTTATAGTAAACAAAAAATCAACAGAGTAAATTGAACAGATCGCGATTTGTGATTGAGATCGATATGTCATTTTCTTCCCTCACTTCACCGCATCGGTGTTGGAAAAAGAGATCGCAACTGTTTTGATTTCATAAGGTGCGAACGTTAACACCAGCGGCCCTTGCTGCGGTGTTTTATCGCTTTCCGGCACCTCTAATAGGTCGCACTCCACCCACTCACGAATCGGTAACCGGCTCTCCAACGTGACGTGCTGCCGGCCCCCCGCAAACTCATGCAGTCGAACGATAACCCCCTCGCTCTGTTCCGCTTTTTTAATCGCATCCAACGCAATAAAAGGATGATCACAGCGAATCACACCGTTCGCCGCCTCACGCCATTCTCCTGGCAACACCTGCAACGGTTCATTAAGCGCAAAGGCATGCTGTGCTACGGCAGCATCACGCCAGTCTCCGGCATGTGGCAGCAACGCATAGGTAAACTCATGTTCGCCACGATCGGCATGGGCATCCGGGCTGACGGCTGATTTGATCAAGGTCAGTTGCATCACGTTATCCTTGATAGCATGACCGTACTTGCAGTCATTCAACAGGCTGACACCGTAGCCGTACTCCGAGAGATCGGCCCACTGGTGTGCCACGCTTTCAAAGCGTGCAGCATCCCAAGTGGTGTTCCAGGTTGTGGGACGCTTAACATTACCAAACTGGACGTCATAGGTAGCCTCTGTAGCACGTACCGCTACCGGGAAAACGACCTTGAGTAGTTGATTAAAATCTTGCCAGTCGACGCGGGTATGGAAATCGATACGGCGCAGTTGGCTATAAACCTGCATCTGCTGTACCACGCGGCTATGATGATAACGCCACACAAATTCAATGGTGCAACGTAACGCCCCCTGTTCAACAACGCGTACTGATTTCAACTCGGTTACCGGACGCTGTTTCTGGAAGTAGAAAATCTCAATATCCCAAGCGTCATATTTCAACGGTTTATCTTCATACACCGTCAATACGTTGCCATGGTCTGCCAACACTTCACGTTGATACTGTCGGTCGTAAATGCGCGTCAAATGGCCCTGTTCATTCCAAACAATCAGGTAGTACGGCGTTTCCAACTGACGTTCACCGAGCACAAACGGAGTATTTTCTTCAACATTCGTTTCCAACGGCGCAGCGAAGATCGTCGTTCCTGACAGCGAAGGGAGTTTGTTTACCTGCACCAGACTCCCGCCCGCCACGGACTGGGATAATAGCCGGTGCCCTTGAGCATCTTGCCAGGCTACGTCACTGGCACCGGGAATAAAGGCCATCTCTTCACGTGACCAGGAGCCACTGTTGACGATGCTAACCGCATCCGATCTCGGTACAACCAGTTGCTGCCAACTGGCATTCAGCACATCAGTAACAATGTCGTTAGCCGCTTGATATTCCTGTTCAGCATCGCGGTACACCTCAGCAATGGAAGAACCGGGAATGATGTCGTGGAACTGATTGCGCAGTAGAATTTTCCAGCCTTGCGTTAAGGCGTCAGCACAGTACTGTGACCAACCGCCATCGGTTAAGGCGCTCAGCACCTGCACCCACTCTGCGCGGCGGTAGTGTAACTCCGCCTGGCGGTTCGCTTTCTTCACCTGAGCCTGACTGGTGTAAGTCCCTCGGTGGCTCTCAAAATAGAGTTCACCGTCCCAGGTATGTTGATACTCATCACTGGCCTGCAAGCGCGCATCAAGACGCGTAAAATAATCATCTACGCGCCCCATTTTGATCTGCGGGAGTGCAGGCATTTTTTCAAAGCGGCGCAACAGTTCCAGCATCTCTTCCGTTGGGCCGCCGCCACCGTCGCCGTAACCGTAGGCCAGCAGCAATTCCTGATTGAGCGGTTTGTCTTTATAGTTGTCCCAAATGCCTTGTACCGATTCAGCATTCACCATGCCGTTATAGGTATAACGAGGGTGACCGGCCTCCGGCGTGGTGATGAAGTGTGCCAACACTTCGCTACCATCAATGCCGCGCCAGGTAAATGTGTCGTGCGGCATCTTATTGAATTCATTCCAACTTATCTTGGTTGTCATGAAGTAGCGGATACCGCTTTTCTTCAGAATCTGCGGCAGTGCCCACGAATAACCGAAAACGTCCGGCAGCCACAGACAGTGTGGGGTGACGCCAAACTCCTCCTGCATAAAGCGACTGCCCAGCAGAATCTGACGCACAAAAGATTCACCCGACGGTAAGTTACAATCCGCTTCAACCCACATCGCTCCGTCTACTTCCCAGCGCCCTTCTTTGATGCGCTGTTTTATTTGACGATAAAGGTCGGGGTAATCCTGTTTAATGTAGTCATACAACTGGGGCTGAGACTGGAAGAAGGTGTATTCCGGATAGCGTTCCATCAAGCGCAGCACCGTGGAGAAAGAACGGGCGCATTTTTCACGCGTGTGTTTGAGTTGCCATAAAAAGGCGACATCGATGTGCGTATGCCCGACACAGTGCACCGTTACCGGGTGTGATTTATTCGGTTGTGCATAGTCACGCTCCAACCGAGCGGAAGCATCGGCAATAGAGCAGTAAAAATCGTCACTGCCGGGATCTCGCCAATCAATCAGACGGTAAGCAGCATCAGTCGCGGTCAACAGCGTCACACGCCAGGGATCGTTTTCTGGCAACAACGCCAGCGTTTGCAAGATGGCCAACGTGGTGTAATAGAGCGCGTCAGTCGGTTTATCCAGCACGGCAAATTGGGCCTTTTCAAACCCATTTCCGACATGAAATGCCTGAAAATGTTTACGAACCTTGCCTTCAAGGATCCCCGACCAGAGACGGAAACAGAGTTCAATGGTTTTCCCCTGATACGCCTCGGGGAAAACGACCTGTGCATGGTTTTGGTCGATGCCATGAAACGGCAGACCGTCAATATACAACAGTGCTTCAAAGTCAGGTCGTTGCACACCTAGGCCAAAATCAAACTGCCCGACGACAGTATGTTGTGGGCCCATCTGTGGCAACGCCACACGTAATTTCAGCCAGGCATAAATATCCCGTTCCTGCCAGCGGAATCCCTGCTGGCAGGGCTGCCAGTCAGCGTCTTTTCCCGGTGGGTAAGCACCGTTTTTTCCTTCACGATCAAAGCAAATTTCCGCCTGCTGCACCGATTGAACCTGTCGCAATCGGTATTGGGCTACTTCGTCCAAACGCTGGCTTAACTTTTCCTCGGTAAAAAACATAACGTGCTCACTGTAATCATAGGGGATAAATGCGGCTCCTATGTAATAACACTCACTATTTTTTTAGTAAACAAAATGAATTTTTTAATTAAACATCCGTGATGTGATTCACAATATGGCGTTATTTTTTCACACCACATGACAAGGAAAAAACATAATACCTTGATTAATAATGATTTAATGTCTAGCACAAACGCATGGCGCTCTAAAACATCAATTGAGTTTAGTAAACAAAAAACGTACCCTAATCGAAAATTACAATTTATAGCGCCTCTGATTTGTGGCGTATCTCTGTCGCCAGCGGGCGGCACAGGAGCGGAACATCATGTTGAGCTTGGGCATTGATATTGGTGGGTCTAAAATCGAGGCCGTGGTGCTGAACACAGCAGGAGAGGTCGTCTATCTACAGCGCTACGCCACGGAAAAACAGAGCTATGCCGCCTTCTTTCACCGTCTGTGTGAGGTGATTGAACAAGTGCGAGATGCCTTACAGCAGCCGTTTACCATTGGTATCTGTCTGCCCGGCACCGTAGAAGCCAGTAACCGGTGTATCAAGAACTCCAATATTCAGGTGATTAACCAACAACCCTTACCAGAGATGTTGGAAGCGCACCTTAAGCAACCTATTGCTATTAGCAACGATGCCAACTGTTTCACACTCTCTGAGGCTATCGACGGCGCAGGTCGAAGCTACGATACCGTGTTCGGCGTCATTCTTGGCACCGGTTGCGGTGGCGGTATCGCGATTCATCAGCGGGTGCTGGATGGCCGTAATCGCTGTGCAGGTGAGCTGGGTCACAATGCGTTACCACGCTATACGCCGGAGTATGACGGCCCGGCAGTCAGTTGCTATTGTGGACAAAGCAACTGTATTGAATCGTTTGTGTCCGGTACCGGTTTGGCCCAACGCTACAACCAATGTCATGGTACGACGCTGAGCGCCAAAGATATTATGGATGCTGTAGCGTGCAAAGAGAGTGATGCACTGGCTTACTTCCAGCGTTATCAGGATCAATTGGCTCGCGCATTGGCCAGCGTCGTCAATCTGGTTGATCCAGACGTGATCGTGCTGGGCGGTGGACTGTCAAATAGCGAGGCTATTTACACCGATCTTGGCGATCGTATTGCTCGCTATGTGTTTAGCAATACGTTTACCACACCGATAGTGCAAGCCAGATACGGTGACAGCAGCGGCGTACGTGGCGCGGCTTGGCTCGGCGCAAAGACCGTTTGCCCCATGCCGTAGGATGAAGCATTGTGATACCATGACGCAATCATCACGGAATTCATTTTTATTCACAGCGTAAGGTAACGCATGACCAAGCGGATCAGGATCAGAGATATTGCCGCCGCATCCGGAGTGTCCACGGGAGCAGTGTCCCGAGCCCTCAAAGGGCAGCCGGGCCTAAAAGAAGAGACTCGGCAACGCATTCTCTCTATCGCCCAACAGCAGGGTTATGATTTTACGCGGTTGCGCACAGACAAAATTCGTCGAGTCCTGTTTCTGTTACACCGTCAGCACAACATCACCAGTGCGTTATCCTTCTATTCCCCGCTGTTACTCGGTGTTGAAAATGCATGTCGTCAGGAAGGCATAGCCCTGAGTTTTCTTGCACTCGGTCCAATGGATCCTGTCGAGGAACAGGTGAGACTGCACGAACCAGACGCCTTGCTGTGTGCCGGTTTCTTCGAACCAGAACTGCTCGCCGTGCTGCGCAAGATGCAACTGCCGCTTGCCTTGGTAGACCTTTGGGCACCTGATTTGCCCAGCGTCAACCCGGATAATGTGCAAGGCGGCTATCTGGCAACTCAACATCTGATAGCGCAAGGCCGCAGACGCATTGCTTATCTGGCAAGCAGCCTGGCCCACTACAGTATTCGCCAACGCGAAAAAGGTTACCGCCAGGCGCTATACGAAGCACAATTGCTGATGCCGCCAGAGTATGAAGCCATCGCCCCTCCCTTGTTGGATACTGAGGCAGCGCTGACGCAAGCGGTGGAAGAGTTGCTGGCGCTGCCGCAACGTCCTGACGCAATTTTTGCCTATAATGATTCAGCGGCATTGATTGCGATGCGCGTCTGTCAAAAACAGGGGCTTACTCTGCCGCAAGATATGGCGATTGTCGGGTTCGATGACATTGATTCTGCTCGTTTGGCCCACCCGCCTTTGACCACGGTGGCGATCGATAAAGCACAGTTAGGCCATCAAGCGCTCACTCTGTTACTCGACGCCGAACGACGCGTAGAAGCACAGCATCTCGCCGTACAGTTGGTGATACGTAAAAGTGCAGGTGAGGAGCAGTAATGTACAGCGTTGCCGTGTGAAAAATTGTCGTGTGAAAAGTCGTATTGTGAGAAGTCGTATTCCCTTTGCTTAGGAGACAGTATGTCTTCACAACCCAGCCTGTTCTCTTTGGTCAGCCACGATGGCCAACTTGCCGCCACGCTGAGTACGGCGGGCGGTATTATGACCTCACTGCGTCATAATGCCACCGGGCTGCCGCCCCGAGAGGTCCTTTATCGCGCCCCCTGGCTGGATGATGCTGCAGCCTGTGCCAATCTTCCGCCCTTAATGCAGCGTCTTGCAGGTGAATGGGTGGCCGTTCCCTTCGGCCATAGTCCACAAGATGGCGAGGGGTTTTTTCATCATGCCTCGCACGGTTTGCCCGTCAACGGTGAATGGCAAGTCACGTCTCAGACAGAAAACGTCATTCAACTCCAGTTTCTGTTTGCTGACGATTTTCCACTCGCGCGCTTAACGCGTAACGTGACATTACAAGACGACGGAAAGGTGTGTTTTTGGCTGCGGGTAGAGGCGCGTCGGGAATGCCGCTTTCCTATCGGTCTGCATCCGATCTTTCCCATTGGCAATGGCACTGGGGAGGCCATTTTAACGGCAGAAAACATGCAAGGTGGTCTGGTGTACCCCGAAGCACCAGAGCCAGGCATCAGCCAGCTACGCCCCTTGGCACCGTTTCACACCCTTGATGCCGTGCCAACGGTATCGGGCAGTATGATGAACCTGCAACGCCTTCCACTGACGGAAACCACGGAAGAAATCGTCCAGCTACTGAGTCCCGTCTCCGCTATTAGCCTGCATTACCCAGCACAACAACGTCGCGTCACGCTGCGTTGGGACACGCAGTCACTTCCTCACTGCTTGCTGTGGTTTAGCAATGGCGGACGCGCCTATGCTCCCTGGAATGGGCGAAATCGCTGTTTGGGTATCGAACCGGTTTGTTCAGCCTGGGATCTTGGCCCCAAAAGCCTCAGGGACAATCCTATCGCTGCACAAGGCTATGCCACCAGCCAGAACATTACGCCAGAAAAACCACTCACGATCGATTACCAACTGCATTGCCAACGCGCTTAAACTAAATGCAATTGCACTGGCTGTGCGTGCAGCAGTCGTTGCGTCTCCGGTGCCAGCGCGCTGTCGGTAACGATGTCGGTCAGTGCCGTAAGTGGCGTAACGCAAAACAGCGAATAGGCACCGTACTTGCTGCTGTCGGCCAGCAGCACGCGGCGGCTGGCATTCATGCCCAGATCCTGTTTCACCCCCGCTTTCTCTTCGGTTGGCGTGGTGATGCCTTTCTCCATACTCCAGGAGTTGCAGCTAATAAAGGCAATATCCGGGTAAATGCTGCGCAACAGGCGGCGACCATGCTCGCCAATGCAAGACTGGCTGCTGTCATCAATACGACCACCGATAATGGTCACTTCGATCTGTTTGAATTCCGACAAGAACAGCGCAATCTGCAAATCCGCCGTGATCACACGCAGTGGCAGGTGCGTCAGGTTACGCGCCAGCTCAAGCGTCGTGGTGCCCGCATCCAGCACCACGGCATCACCCGGTTGTACCAGTGACGCCGCGTAGCGGGCAATCGCCTGTTTCTCAGCCAGATTACGGTGCAGCTTCTCATTGGTGGTCGGCTGCGAAGGAATAAAACGGTTGAGCGTGACGCCGCCATGGCTGCGGCTGATCACGCCCTGTTCATCAAGCTTGATGAGATCGCGGCGGATCGTCGCCGGCGAGGCGTCGATCACGGCAACCAGTTCGTCTACCGTCACCAGATTATGGCTTTTCAAATAATCCATAATCTGATCGAGACGGCTCTGCCCTTTAACTCTATCTCCGCTAACGCGGAAAGCATCACTCACTGTTTGCCCCACAACGATGTCCATGAGTTGAATCCACTCCCCTGTCAGGCAAGCTGCATGGCGAGTTGAATCGAGATAGCCATGCTCTCAGACTTCGCTTTACCTGTCCAGGCGATATCAAATGCCGTACCGTGATCGGCCGAGGTGCGAATAAACGGCAAGCCTGCGGTTAAATTCACCCCATCATAAAAGCCCAGCAGCTTGAGCGGAATATGACCCTGATCGTGATACATCGCCACCACCATGTCATAGTGCCCTTCATAGGCTTGCAGATAGACGGTATCCGGCGCACAAGGACCGTAGACGTCCAACCCTTTTGCCTTCATCGCTTCAACGGAAGGGCCAACAATGGTGATTTCTTCATCACCGAACAAGCCGTTCTCGCCTGCGTGCGGGTTAACCCCAGCGACAGCGATGCGCGGTCTGGTGTAGCCCACACGTTTCAGGAAGGTATCCGCCATACCGATTACGGTTTCTACACGGTCGCGGTTTAGGGTATCCAGGAATTTGCGCAATGCAATGTGCGTTGTCACATGAATGACTTTTAGTTTTTCTGTATACAGCACCATGGCGTAATCCCGGCTGTTGGTCAGCTTCGCCAGCAGTTCGGTATGCCCTGGGTAAATATGCCCCGCAGAGTGCATCGCTTCTTTGTTCAACGGTGCCGTCGCAATCGCATGGACCTCCCCCGCCATCGCCAGCGCAGTGGCTTTTTTAATGCAGCGGTAGGCCAGATCCCCTGCCTGCGCCTGCACCACACCTGGGATAAGCCCTTGTGGGTCGGCCAGCGGCTCATCAATGATATTAATAATGCCGGGGGCAAAGCGCGCCTGAGCCGGCTCATCAATCACATTCAGTTCAACCTGCGGCACAATGTTCAGCGCGAGGATGCGACGCAGCGTTTGCACGCAGCCCACCACCACGGCAGATGCGCCAGACAATTCCCCTTCTGCCAGGGATTTAATAATAATCTCAGGACCGATACCCGCCGGGTCGCCCATGGTTATTGCAATAATTTTACTCACTGACTCTCTCCTCAATAAAGCGTAAAACGTGATGCAAGGTGGCTTCATCACCGAAGCCGCCTGCTTTAGTCATGACAGGGATATCGCCGACGATGCTGTCGATGAAGCGTCCCCAAGGTACACAGGACGCAAGCTGTCCTTTGATATGAAACCCGGTAGCACCGAGCGCAGCGGCCACGGCAATCGCCACGTCGCCACCAGAAAGATAAAGCCCAGCCGGACGGCACAATGTCACCGTGCAACGGGCCATTTCCCCCAGAAAATCACTGATCCGTTCGCCCAATTGCTGCCGACTAAGGCCGTGCTGTTGGCAGAGCTGCGCAATATCGTGGCGCTGTTGCTCGTCACGGCAGGTACGAATCAGACAATGTCTGCCTGCCAGCAGCGCAGCGGCAGCGGCGCGCGCGGTGTCTTGCGCCAATGTGGCTCCCGCTGGCGTAAGCAAAGGGCGAACATCCACATCAAGCAGCGTCACCTGCGATAGCGCACTCACCGCAGCGATCTGTTTTTGCGTCATTTCGCTCATCGATCCCACCACCGCCAGCAGCGCGGGACGTGGCGGCGGTGTGAAACGCAGAGCCTGAGCCAATGCATCACTAAGGCCGGCGGCGCCAACCAACAGCGGTTTCACCGGCAGCGTCTGCGCTGCCGCCACGATCAGTGCCAACGTCTGTGGCGTCTCAGCGTCAATAATCACGCCCTTGATACCGGCGTCGCGCAAATGCAGCAGCGTATCGGCAAGTGCAAAATGATTATCTTCACTCACACGCAATGTGGCCGTGGGCAATGCACTTTGTTCAGCGAGACGTTCAGCAATCTCTGCGCTGCGCACCGGCGTTTTCGGATCGCTGGCAAATTCGGTTTCGGTCAGCAATGTTCCGTTGACCCACACTTTCCCCTCACGCGTGACACGCCCAAGCGCAGGAACCGCAGGGGCAATCAACGCCATTTCAGCACCGCTGGCGGTCAAAGCTGCGGCAATCTCCGCACCGAGGTTGCCGCGCAGCGTGGAGTCAATCTTCTTGAATACCCATCCGTTGCCGCCTGCTTCGCGCCAACGGGTGATGGCGTGCACCACGCGCAGCGCGGCGTCTTGCGCAGCCTGCGCCCGGCTGTCGGTATTGATGACCGTCACCTCATGCAAGGCTCCCGTCGTCAATGCATCCAACTCCAGAATCACATTGACCTGTGCCTGCTGAAGCGCCAGTCCAACCCCGGCATCGTTAGCGCCGGTGAAGTCATCCGCGACGACCAACACCTGGTGAGCGGTAAATTCCAGGCTGACATCTTGCCGCTGTGGCATACCCACCCCTTATTTATCGATAACGGTATAGCGACGATTGTGTGTCGATTACCTGACAATGATTATATTGAATCATATTTGATTATATGTGAGCAACATCAAATTATTTAAAAGCAATCTAGCCTATAAATTACGCTACAAAATGACGCCATTACGTCAACACACGATCTTCAAGTACGTATTGATTGATAAAAATCACTTTCACTGCGTGAACACTGTAAAGGAACGCCATGAACATCAATAGCACTATCATCAGCGGCAGCCAGGCCATTAACGATATCCGCTACCTGTTAACCCCACGCCAGCACGTTCTGTTCGTGACTGACCGCAATATCGTGCAGCAGCCCGGCGTACAGGCGCTGCTCAATCAGGTTAAAGCGTGCGTGCCGGCCATAACCCTGATTGATAATGTGCCGCCGGAGCCGAGTCAGCACGATGTTGCTCATATTCTGGAAGCGCTGCCCAATACCCGCACCGAGCTGGTGATTGGCGTCGGCGGCGGCAGCGTATTGGACGTGGCTAAGCTGCTGTCTCTACTGTGTGTCGGTGATAACGCCGTCTCCCTTGATACCTTGCTGGCCGGTGAAAAGCCAACGCGCCGCACCGCCTCCTTATTGATCCCGACGACGGCGGGCACCGGCTCCGAAGCGACGCCGAACGCCATTCTGGCGATCCCAGAGAAAGCCACCAAGGTGGGCATCATCACACCGGTCATGCTGCCGGACTATGTTGCTCTGGTGCCGGAACTGACCACCAGCATGCCGTCTCACATTGCGGCGTCCACCGGTATCGATGCGCTGTGCCACCTGATCGAATGTTTCACTGCGACCATCGCCAACCCGGTGGGTGATAACTACGCGCTGATCGGTCTGAAAAAACTGTTTGCCAATATCGAGCTGTCCATCCGTGAACCCGAGAATCTGGAAGCGCGACTGAACATGCTGTGGGCTTCCTATTACGGCGGTGCCGCCATTGCTCACGCGGGCACACATCTGGTACACGCCATGTCTTACCCGCTCGGCGGCAAATATCACATTCCCCACGGCGTGGCGAATGCCATTTTGCTGGCCCCTTGCATGCGCTTTGTGCGCCCCGCGGCGGAAGAGAAATTCGCACAGGCCTACGACCTGCTGCCCGATGCCGACCTGTCGCTCTCTGTTACGGAAAAATCGCACGCGCTGGTCGCCTATTTCACCGACTTGGTACAGCGCCTGGCGCTGCCCAGCTCACTGCAACAATTAGGTATTGAAAAAACGCATTTGCCCGATCTGGTCGAAGGGGCTTTGCAGGTTCAGCGTCTTATGAAAAACGTGCCCGCCACGGTGAAAGCGGACGACGTGCGCGATATTTATCTGACGCTGTTCTGATTAACAGACTTGGTGTTCTTTTTTGATTACGCAGTAACGAGGAAAAACAATGAGCAAACGTATTACTGGCGTGTTGACAGCAATCGTCACGCCCTTTGACGGTCAGGGTGAATTCAATCCAACGGCATTGCGCGCACAGATTCAGCGCCAGATGCAGTATGGTAACGGTATCTTCTGCAACGGTACCAACGGTGAATTCTTCGTACTCCATACCGATGAAAAAGTCGCGGTCACCGAAACCTGCGTCGATGAAGTGGCAGGCAAGGTGCCGGTGGTCGGCCATATCGGTGAAATCTCTACGCGTGAAACCATCAAGCTCGGCAAGCGGATCGCCGCACTGGGTGTCGACGCGGTTTCCGTTATCACCCCCTATTTCATTCCGCTGAAACAAGAAGAATTGATTGCCCACTACCGCGCGGTAGCGGATGCGTTAACGGTTCCGGTGTTCCTCTACAACATTCCTGCACGTACCGGCAATACGCTTACGCCGGAAACCGTGCGCATTCTCGCCGATCACCCCAACATCATCGGCATCAAGGACAGTGCAGGCAGCTATGAAAGCCTGAATGGCTTCCTGCAAGTCGCCAAAGGTATTCCTAACTTTGACGTGCTTAACGGGCCGGATTCATTGATTCATCAGGGCTTCGTCGAAGGCTGCTCCGCCTGTATTTCCGGGCTGGCCAACGTGGCACCCGAGCCGATCAGCCAAATCTGGCACCGTTTCCACGCTGGAGATATCGAAGGCTCCCGTCAGGCACAGGAACAGGTTAGCGAGTTGAGAAAAACGCTGTACGCCATTGCATTCTCACCCGCTGCGGTGAAAAAGGCACTGACATTAATGGGCCATGACGTTGGCGTAAGCCGCTACCCCATCCAGTTCTCCGAACAGGATGAAGCGGCAATCCGTCGTATCGTCAGCGCCTTTGCATAACAACGTTTATTACCTTGTTTGATAACAACCACCCTGCGACAACAACGACAACGATAGGTCGAAAGATATGAACCATTTTGATCTGACAGATACCCTCATCATCATCGGGATGATAGTGTTCTATATCGCGTTCACCTCCTGGCTGACGCTGAAATTACGCAGTAAATCCAGCTCCGAATTTATGGAAGGGTCACGCGCGCTACCCGCATTTATCGTCGGTATTTTGCTAATGACCGAGTTTATCGGCGCAAAATCCACGGTAGGTACGGCGCAGGCCGCGTTCGAAAGCGGCATCGCCGCCTCCTGGTCTGTGATCGGCGCCGCCATCGGCTTCCTGCTGTTCGGCATGATCCTGGTGAAGAAGATCTACAACACCGGTAAAGTCACCATTTCCGGTGCGATCGCCGAGAAGTACGGCACCTCCACCAAAAACATTATTTCGATCATCATGATCTACGCTCTGCTGCTGGTAAACGTAGGTAACTACGTCAGCGGTGCGGCCGCTATCTCCACCGTTCTGAAGATCTCATTACCTGTGGCGGCGCTGATCACCGCGATTGTCAGTACCTTTTACTTCTATTTCGGTGGGTTGAAAGGCGTAGCGTACGTTACCCTGATCCACAGCGGCGTGAAGTACATCGGTGTGATGATCATCCTGTACGTAGCCCTGAAAATAACCGGCGGGATTACCCCGATGGTTCAGCAGATGCCAGAATTCTACTGGACCTGGGACGGCAACATCGGCGCGAGCACTATCTTCGCTTGGTTGATCGGTACTATCGGCTCGATTTTCTGTACCCAGTTCGTGATTCAGGCGATTTCCGCGACCAAAGATGCAGCCTCTGCCAAACGTGCTACCTGGGTTGCATTCCTGTTCTGTATGCCGATCGCCATCGCTATCGCCGTGATCGGTGTAGCAGCGAAGTTTGTTCACCCGGAAATCAAGAGCCTGTACGCCCTGCCGGTGTTCCTGCAAGACATGAACCCGTGGGTCGCTGGCCTGGTAACGACGTCGCTGGTGGCATCCATCTTTATCAGCGTGAGTACCGTAGCACTGGCGATTGCGTCTCTTATCGTGAAAGATTTCTACGTGCCGTACTACAAACCGACGCCGGAAAAAGAGATGAAGATGACGCGCGTGTTCTCGCTCATCATCGGTTTCCTGCCGCTGGTGTTTGTTCTGCTGGTGCCTGAAGTGTTGAAGCTGTCGTTCTTTACCCGTGCGATTCGTTTGTCCATCTCGGTGGTCGCGATGATCGCCTTCTACCTGCCGTTCTTAAACAGCACCCGTGGTGCCAATGCCAGCCTGATTTCCGCTTGTGTGGTGACATCGGTATGGTATGTGATGGGTAATCCGTTCGGTATCGACAACATGTACGTTGCGCTGGCAACCCCTGCTATCGTGATGTTCTTGGATCGTCTGATTCCAAATAAAAATGCACCACGGTCAGAAAAGAAAACATCCGTTACTCAACCAGGAGCCTAATTCGTCATGACGACTGAAACCATCACCGTAGAACGTACCGGCGTGATTCATCAAGCCGAAGGGGATGCGCAGCGCATTGATGCCTACCTGCCTTCCGTCTGCCCGCAAAACCACGCGGCCAACCTGCTGCATTTGCCGAATGGCGATGTGCTGTGCGTCTGGTTTGGCGGTACGCAGGAAGGGATTGCGGATATCTCGATTTACCAGTCGCGTCTGGCTAACGGCAGCACGCAATGGTCGGATGCCGTGAAGTTATCGGAAGATGCCACGCGCTCCGAGCAGAACCCGGTGCTGTTTCTGGCACCGGATGGCGTCCTGTGGCTGCTGTATACCGCGCAGAAATCCGGTAATCAGGACACTGCCATTGTGCGTTACCGCCAGTCTACCGATCAGGGTCACACCTGGGGGGAAATCGGCACACTGCTTGATCAGCCGGGCACCTTTATCCGCCAGCCGATCACCGTACTGCCGAACGGCGACTGGCTGCTGCCGGTGTTCTATTGCCGCGTAGAGCCGGGTGAGAAGTGGGTAGGTAACAACGATGACAGCGCGGTAAAAATCTCCAGCGATCAGGGTAAAACCTGGCAGGAATACCCGGTGCCAAACAGCACGGGCTGCGTGCACATGAACATCACGCCGCTGGTAGACGGTTCACTGCTGGCGCTGTTCCGCAGCCGCTGGGCTGACTTTATCTATCGTAGCCACTCCACGGATGGCGGCAAAACCTGGTCGGTGCCGGTACCCACCACGTTGCCAAACAATAACTCGTCGATTCAGGTGACGACGCTGCAAAACGGCCATCTGGCGCTGGTGTTCAACCACATGAGCGCCGCCGATGCCACAGAGCGCCGCGTGTCGTTGTATGACGAAATCGAAGATGAAGAAGGCGGCAATGATGCCAAGATGCCGGAAATCACTGAGGGGCGCAGCGCGTTCTGGGGTGCACCGCGCGCGCCCATGACGCTGGCCATTTCGGAAGATGGCGGCAAGACCTGGCCGTGGCAGCGCAACATCGAAGTGGGCGACGGCTATTGCATGACCAACAACTCGCAGCAGAAGCTGAACCGCGAGTTCTCCTATCCCAGCATCAAGCAGGGACCGGAAGGGAAACTGCATGTGGCCTTCACCTATTTCCGTCAGGCCATCAAGTACGTATGTGTCGATGAGGCATGGGTAAAAGGTTGATACACCGAGAGACACCGCGTTTGCGGTGTCTCTTTTTATCAGGAGCTACACCATGATTGCAGGCAATTTGCAGCATCTGCCGCTGGCGACGCTGCCCGCGCCGCTGTTAGCGATTCTCTCCTCACCCGGCATGACGCTGGATGAATTGAACGCCAAGCCGGAAGGGAAATATCAACCGGAAGGGGCAGACTGGTTTTACAGTATTGGCACGGTATCTACCGCACCGCAGGCAGAACGTCACACCGAGTTCCACCACAACTTTCTGGATATTCAGTTGATTCTGACCGGAGAAGAGATCATCGGCTATGGGCTGAACAGCGTGATTGGGCAACCCGCAACCGAGCGTAAGCCGGATCTCTATATTTTAGACAACCCGCAGGTGCCGCATCAGATCCATTTACGCGCCGGAGATTTTGTTACGTTCTACCCCGGAGAACCGCATCAGGCGCTGTGTGCAGTAGGCGATATTCCCGCACCGGTAAAAAAAGCGGTGTTTAAAGTGCCCGTCAGCTACTTTACCTCGTTGTAACCCTGACGAGTCTTGATACAGGAGAGCACCTTATGGCTGTCAGCGAACGCAAACATGCGCTGATTACCGGCACCAGCTCCGGCATTGGTGCCGCGATTGCCCAAACGCTGTTGGAACAGGGATGGAAAGTGACAGGACTGTCGCGTCACCCCGGCGCGCTCGCGCATCCGCAGTTTACCCATCAGGCACTGGACGTCACCGACCTCGACGTGCTGCAAGGTTATCTGGCGCACATCACCCAGGTCGATGCCGTGATTCACGCCGCAGGCATGATGAAAGCGGCCCCGTTGGGTCAACTCACTCTGGCTGACAGTGAAAAGCTGTGGCGCTTGCATGTGCAGGTTGCCGAAGTGCTGGCCGATAGACTGGTCGATAAACTGCCGAGCGGTGGTCGCATCATTCTATTGGGCAGCCGAACCTCCAGCGGTGCGGCGGGACGCAGCCAGTATGTCACCACCAAATCGGCCATGATCGGTATGGTGAGAAGCTGGGCGGCAGAATTGGCACCACGCGGTATCACGGTGAATATCGTGGCACCGGGCGCCACGGAAACCCCGATGCTAAACCAACCCGGCAGACAGAGTTCACCGCCGAAATTGCCCCCCATCGGGCGATTTATCCAGCCGCAAGAAGTGGCCGACTTGGTGTGCTATCTGCTCTCGCCCTCTGCGGCTGCCATCACCGGCCAGCAGTTGGTGATATGCGGTGGCGCATCGTTGTAGTTTCTCAATACCGACCAACCTGATTGCCGCCCTGCGCAGGCTCCTCGCGGGATACCCAGCGCAGGGCGGCAAACCCCGTAGCACCCTATTGCTTATTCTGCATATGGTTAGCAAATATACTTTATTGTTTTGTCCGTTATATCGCCCGATAGTGCTTCCATCTCGTCATCTCCCCTGAGCATTGCCGTTCGCTGCGCGTTTTGACATGCGGCGCGGTGATGGTTTGGCAACAGCATTGGAACACGTTCGCGTTATGTCTGAATTACCGCTTTCCTCGCAAGATAAACCAGAGCCCACGATACGTTTGGCCGTTGATGTCGGAGGCACCTTTACCGATGTGGTATTGCTCGAGGGTGAACAACGTTACACCTCCAAAACCCTGACCACCCCGGCTGAACCAGAGCAGGGCGTACTGCAAGGTATCGAAGAGAACCTGAAGCTCGCAGGCCGAACGCTGCACGATGTGGACCTGTTAATCCTCGGTACCACGCTTGCCACCAATGCGCTGATTGAACGCAAAGGGGCGCGCACGGCATTGATCACCACTCAGGGATTTCGCGATCTGGTCGAAATCGGTCTGGAAGATCGCTTCGCGCAGTACGATGTTTTCCTGCAAAAACCCACACCGTTAGTGCCACGCTATTGGCGCTTTGGCGTCACCGAACGCATCAACGCGCAGGGAGAGGTGCTGCTGCCGCTCAATGAGGACGATGTAACGCGCATCGCACAGACACTGCGCGATGAAGATATCGACAGCGTTGCCGTGGTGCTGCTGCACAGCTATCGCAACCCACAGCACGAACAGCGCATTGCCGAGATTCTGCAACAAGAATCACCCCACCTCTCGGTGTCGCTTTCCAGCGTGGTATGCCCGGAAGTGCGCGAATACGAACGGCTTTCTACCACCTGCGCGAACGCTTGCGTGCAGCCACAGGTGGCAGGCTATCTGTCGCGTCTGGAACAGCTTTTGACCGCGCGCGGGTTGCATATCCCGCTGCTTCTGATGACCTCCGGTGGCGGGATCACCACGCTGAAAACCGGCATCGAACAGCCGGTGCGTCTGGTGGAATCTGGCCCGGCGGGTGGCGCGATTCTCGCCCAGCGCGTGGCCGCAGAATTGGGTGAAACCCGCGCGCTGTCGTTTGATATGGGCGGCACCACGGCGAAAATCTGCTTTATCGATGATTATCAACCGCAGATTTCCCGCAACTTCGAATTTGGCCGCGTGCACCGTTACCAAAAAGGATCAGGACTGCCGATCCGCATTCCGGTGATCGAAATGGTGGAGATCGGCGCAGGCGGTGGCTCCATCGCCCGCGTGGATACCCTGCAACGCATTCAGGTGGGGCCGGACAGTGCCGGTTCTGAACCGGGTCCGGTCAGCTATGGATTAGGCGGCACACAGGCCACGGTGATCGATGCCAATGCGGTACTTGGCCGTCTGGATCCCGCGCGCTTCGCCCGCGGTAAAGTGGCCTTAAATATTGAAGCCGCACAGCAGGCGCTCGCCGTACAGATCGGTGCACCGCTGGGTTACTCCGCCGAGTTGGCGGCACTCTCTGTGGCGGAGATCGTGGCAGAGAATATGGCTAACGCGGCACGCGTGCATGCCAGCGAACAAGGCAAACACGTGGAGCACTATACCCTTATCGCCTTTGGCGGTGCCGCACCGCTTCAGGCCGCACGACTGGCGCGCAAACTGGGCATTGCTCGTGTGGTGATCCCTCGTTCTGCCGGTGTCGGTTCCGCACTGGGTTTTCTCTGGGCCCCCATCGCCTATCAGGCGGTGCGCAGTTTCTATCAAAGGGTAGATCGGTTGAACCACCATGAGGTCAACGCGCTGCTGGCCGGATTGACTGAGCAAGCAACTGCCATTGTGCATCAGGCCGCGCCGCTGGGGGATATTCAGATACAGCGCATCGTCTATCTGCGCTATGCCGGACAAGGGCATGAAGTGCCCATCGAACTGCCGGACGGTGCCGTGCAGGAGGATACCGTCCACGCACTGCAAACGCGTTTCGCACAGCGCTATCGCGAGCTGTATGGCCGCAGTCTCGACCATGTGCCGGTTGAGGCCATCAGTTGGTCAGTTGCCGCCTCAACCCATGACGATCTGGCTCCGTCTACCGCTCGCTGGACACCGAGCAACACGCTGACTGCTGCTTCATCGCCACATCAGCGTCAGGTGTATCAAATTGAGGACAACGCCTTCACTGCCACGTCGCTCCATGAGCGTACAGCGCTTGCGCAGGAGCAATACGTATCCGGCCCGGCGCTGGTGGTGGAAGAGGAAACCACCACCGTGGTGGACAGCGGTTTTTATGCCCATCTTAGCCCGCAGGGTCATCTGATTCTTGAGCTTGGCAGCGAGGATTTTCATCATGAGTAACCTAACCGCCGCATCCGCACCGGTAACCGCATTGCAGTATCAGGTGATGTGGAACCGGCTGATTTCCGTGGTGGAGGAGCAGGCGCAAGCGCTGATTCGCACCGCGTTTGGCACCTCAACCCGAGAGGCCGGTGATTTGTCCGCCGGGGTCTTTTTGCCAGATGGGCGCATGATCGCGCAGGCGGTTACCGGCACACCGGGCCACGTCAATTCGATGGCGGAATCGGTCAAACACTTCCTGCGTGCGTTTCCGTTGGAACAGATGCGTCCGGGCGATGTGTTTTTAACCAACGATCCCTGGAAAGGCACTGGCCATTTGTACGATATGACGATGGTGACGCCGGTATTTCGTCAGGAGCAGGCGGTCGGCCTGTTCGCCTCTACGCTGCACGTCGCGGATATCGGCGGCTTAGGCCCAGGACCCGATGGTCAGGTGATCTATCACGAGGGGCTATTTCTGCCGCTGCTGCGCTTTATTGATGGCGGCCACATCAATCAGGTGGTGCTGGATATTATTCGCGCCAACGTGCGTGAACCGGAGCAGGTCGAGGGCGATTTGCTGGCACTGGTGGCCTGTAACGACGTTGGTGCCCGCTTCCTCAACCGCATGATGGATGAATTCGCCCTCGATTCGCTGGTGCCGGTGGGCGAGCATATTTTACAACACTCCGAGCAGGCAATGCGTGACGCGGTGCGCCAGTGGCCGCAAGGGAGTTGGAGCAACGAACTGCTGGTGGATGGTTATGATGCGCCGATCCGCCTTCGCGCCACGTTGCACATCCGCGACGGCGAGATTGAAGTCGATTTTACCGGCACCGATCCCTATGTTCCGCAAGGCATTAACGTGGTTAAAGCCTACACCGATGCCTACACCTCGTTTGGTATTCGCTGCCTGATTGGTGCCGATATTCCCAACAATGCCGGATCGTTGGGCGTGATTCGCGTGAGCGCGCCGGAAGGTTCCATCGTCAATGCGCCCTACCCGGCGGCGGTGGCCGCACGCCACATTATCGGTCAGCTGTTACCGGATGTGGTGTTTGGCTGCCTGCGTCAGGCGCGCCCCGGTGCGGTGCCAGCCGAAGGCTCCTCGTCGCTGTGGAATATCCGCCTGTCGGGCGGCCATCCGATTGCGGGCTATTCCAATGAGCGATTGGTCAATGAACAGCGCTTTACCATCACCAGCTTTTCCACCGGTGGCACCGGTGGTCGCCCGACGCTGGACGGGCTTTCCACCACCTCATTCCCCAGCGGTGTGCGCAATATCTCCATCGAAATTCTGGAAACCATGAGTCCACTGGTGTTCTGGCGTAAAGAGTACCGCCCGGATTCCGGCGGCGCAGGCCGGCAGCGCGGAGGCTTGGGGCAAGTCATCGAAATTTCCCATGGGCAGCAGGCACCGATGTTATTAGGCGCGGCGTGGGATCGTATCGTTTATCCCACCCGTGGCGCAGAAGGCGGTGCGGACGGCGCGCCGGGCAGAGTGAGTCTGGCCTCCGGCGCATTGCTGAAAGGGAAAGGCCGACAGGCGATCCCACCGGGCGAGCATCTGGTGGTGGAAACGCCGGGCGGCGGCGGTTTGGGCGATGCGCGCGAGCGTGCTGCGCACGCTATCGCCCAGGATGTTCGTAGCGGGCTGGTCAGCGCGCAAGCGGCCAGCCGTGATTACCACTACGGTGATGAAAACCAATAACGACAATGCATGACAAGGTTGAGGTGCTTATGAATTGGGTAGACTTTCGTTTAGGGAAAAAGCGTCAACAGCGTCCAGTAAAGCTCGCGGCAACGCTGGCATTGTACGCCCTGTTAGCCACCAGCGGCGCGACCGTATATGCACAAACGCCGGAGCCACAGCGCGGCGGCACGCTGAATATCGTGTTGAACGCCGAGCCACCTACGCTGGTGGCGCTGTCCACCGTGGCTACGCCAAGCCTGAGTGTGAGCGGCAAGGTGACGGAAGGGTTGCTGAAATACGATTTCGATCTCAATCCCCAGCCGCAATTAGCCACTGCCTGGGAAGTCAGTCCCGATGGCAAAACCTATACCTTTCATCTGCGCAAGGGGGTGAAATGGCACGATGGGCAGGATTTCACCTCAGCGGATGTGGCTTACTCGATAGAACTGCTTAAAAAATATCATCCACGTGGCGCCAGCACCTTTGCCAGCGTGACGGAGGTAAAAACGCCCGATGCCAATACCGCAGTGATTGCGCTGTCGCAGCCTGCGCCTTATCTGTTACGCGCGCTGACCGCCGCAGAATCGCCGATATTGCCCAAGCACATCTACGAGAATACCGATCCGCTTAAAAACCCGAACGGAAGCGCGCCGATCGGCACCGGCCCGTACTTGCTTAGCCAGTGGGAGCGCGGTAGCCATCTGATCCTCAAACGTAACCCCAACTATTGGGATAAAGCAAAGCCGTATGTCGATCAGATTGTGATCCGCTTTATTCCTGACGCCTCATCGCGATCGGTAGCCTTTGAAACCGGCACGGTAGATCTTGGCTATCGTTCTCCGGTGGCGCTCAGCGATCTGGATCGCCTGAAGGCGATACCAAAACTGGCGTTTGAAACCAAAGGCACCAGCTATTCCTATAACGTCTCCTCACTCCAGTTCAATCTGGATGATGAGTATTTCAAAAACCTGAAAGTGCGTCAGGCCATTGCACACACGTTAGATCGTGAGCTGATTCGCAAGGTGGCTTATTACGGCTATGCCACGGTGACCACCTCTCCCATCGCGCCGGGGTTAAAGGATTTCCACGATGCGTCACCCTCCCCCTACGCGTTGGATATCGAACGCGCCAATCAGTTGCTGGATGAAGCGGGTTATCCGCGCGATGCCAAAGGGATTCGTTTTAAAACTACGCTGGATTACAACCCGATATCTGATGGTCTGAAACCCACTGGTGAGATTGTGCGCTCCTCTCTGGCAAAAATCGGCATTGACGTCACGCTGCGCTCTCAGGATCTCTCTGCCTTTGTGAAACGCGTTTATACCGATCGCGATTTCTCGTTCACGTTAAACGGGCACAGTAATCTGTTCGATCCTACCGTTGGCGTACAGCGCATTTACTGGTCAAAGAATTTCCGCAAAGGCGTGCCGTTCTCTAACGCCTCTCACTACCAGAATGCCGAGGTCGATCGCCTGCTGGAAGAGGCGCAAACCGAGAACGATCCGGCAGTGCGAAAGCAAAAATTTATCGAATTTCAGAAGATTGTCGGACGCGAACTGCCGGATATCAGCCTGATTTCACCGCAGTACATCACGATTTACAATCGGCGCGTACACGATCATTCGCTCACGGCGGATGGCATTGAAAACACCCTGTCTGACGTCTGGGTGGAAGCGCAAAAGTAACGCAAGAGGAGTGATGCGCACCAGAAACGCGCATTATCTGGGGGAAACAGTGCCTGCGTTTAACAACGCAGGCGTTTGATTATCGAGGATATTGCACAAACTCCCGGTACTTGGCTACCAGCGTCAAAAAGTCATCCACCCCACACAGCGCCAGACTCTCTTCATCGTAATAGCTCATGCCCTCTTCCATCTCATCCATGGCGAAGGAGAGCTGATTAGCGCGAATGAGCACCTCTTCGCTGTCCAGCAACAGGGTATATTCGTGCCCGACTTTTTGCCATTGGCGCTCACTGCCTGCCACCCCGCGCGCCGCTTGTTCTACCTCATCAAGCAGAGCAAGCTGCTCTTTGACTTCTTCATTAAACCAGTGGCCAACGGCTTCGTGTCCCATTGACATACGCACAATAACCTGGCCTGAGACATCCCGTAAAAATTCATAATCCATGACGCCATCCTCCCACGGTAGTGCTTACTATCAAGTGTAGCGGACCACACAGTGTCTCACAGTGACAGCCTGCAAATATTGCAAGGTCACGCAGCGCGGCGGGGATGATACCCGCTATTGCGACAAAACACGCACGTTTCTCTGAAAGAAACCAACAATAAATACGGTGACAATGCGTCAGCCGCTTGCCCCGGCTGAAAAAATGAATCCTTTACGCTCGCCAGACACGAAATAGGAGATGGAGCCACAATATGGATATACCTGGCGTAGCCACGGGCGGCGTCTCGCCGAGAGACGACCGTATTTATGAGGATTCAAAGGGAAGACCAGTTGGCATAGCCGCCATGTTCAACCGCATCACCAATACCCTTGAGCGCCCTAAGATGACACCGTCAATGACACCAGAGGATAAACGCATGCTGGACACGCTGTTTAAGCGTTGCATCAGCCATGCAGAGGCCTACTTGCGTGCTCAACGGCGAACGGCCAAAAAAAAGAGCCCCTATCATCAGGGGCTCTTATCTTATGCTTCACGCGAAGAAGTTAGACAGCGCTTTGGAAAATCACCCCGTCCGCTTTCGCCGTATACTGATCCAGCCGATCGAAATTCAGATAGCGGTAAGTATCCTGCGCGGTTTTATCCACCTGGGCCATCGCGGCGAGATATTCGTCAGGCGTCGGTAGTTTGCCCAGCAGTGACGCCACCGCCGCCAACTCCGCAGACGCCAGATAGACGTTAGCACCGGTTCCCAAGCGGTTCGGGAAGTTGCGGGTGGAAGTAGACACCACCGTTGCGCCATCGGCCACCCGCGCCTGGTTGCCCATGCACAGGGAGCAACCAGGGATCTCAACGCGCGCACCGCTCTTACCAAACACGCTGTAATAGCCCTCTTCCGTCAGTTGCGCCGCATCCATCTTGGTCGGCGGCGCCACCCACAGGCGCGTCGGCAGTTGGCCTTTATGCTGATCCAGCAATTTACCCGCCGCACGGAAGTGACCAATGTTGGTCATGCAGGAGCCGATAAACACTTCGTCAATCTTCTCACCCTGCACATCCGACAGCCAGCGCGCATCGTCCGGATCGTTCGGCGCACACAGAATCGGCTCCTTGATGTCCGCCAGATCGATATCGATCACTGCGGCATATTCTGCATCAGGATCGGCTTCCAGCAGTTGCGGATCGGCCAGCCATTTTTCCATGCCCTGCACGCGACGCTCCAGCGTACGACGATCGCCGTAGCCTTCCGCGATCATCCACTTGAGCAGCACGATGTTAGAGTTCAGATACTCAATGATCGGGGCTTTATCCAGCTTGATAGTACACCCAGCGGCAGAGCGCTCAGCGGAGGCATCGGTCAGTTCGAACGCTTGCTCCACCTTCAGGTCAGGCAACCCTTCGATTTCCAGAATGCGACCGGAGAAGATGTTCTTCTTGCCTTTCTTCTCAACGGTCAACAAGCCCTGCTTAATGGCGTACAGCGGGATGGCATGCACCAGATCGCGCAGGGTAATCCCCGGCTGCATCTTGCCTTTAAAGCGCACCAACACCGATTCCGGCATATCCAACGGCATCACGCCCGTGGCGGCGGCAAACGCCACCAGCCCAGAGCCCGCCGGGAAGGAGATACCGATCGGGAAACGGGTATGGGAGTCACCGCCAGTGCCTACCGTATCCGGCAGCAGCATACGGTTGAGCCAGGAGTGGATAACACCATCGCCCGGACGCAGGGAAACCCCGCCACGGTTCATGATAAAGTCCGGCAGCGTGTGATGCGTGGTGACGTCAACCGGCTTCGGATAAGCGGCCGTGTGACAGAATGACTGCATCACCAGGTCAGCGGAAAAGCCAAGGCAAGCCAGGTCTTTCAATTCATCACGGGTCATCGGACCGGTGGTGTCCTGAGAACCGACGGAGGTCATCTTAGGCTCGCAATACTGATCCGGGCGAATCCCGGCAACGCCACAGGCGCGGCCTACCATCTTCTGCGCCAGCGAGAAGCCGCGCGTGCTCTGCACCACATCCTTCGCCTGACGGAAGACATCGCTCGCAGGCAGACCCAGCGCTTCGCGCGCTTTGGTGGTCAGACCGCGACCAATGATCAACGGAATACGGCCACCGGCACGCACTTCATCGAGCAGTACGTCGGTTTTCAGTGCAAAGGTTGCCAGCACGGTATCGCTGTCGTGCAGGCGCACTTCACCTTTGTAGGGATAGATGTCGATCACATCGCCCATGTTGAGTTCGTTTACATCGACTTCGATCGGCAACGCGCCCGCATCTTCCATGGTGTTGAAGAAGATAGGTGCAATTTTGCCGCCCAGCACCACGCCACCACCGCGCTTGTTCGGCACGTGAGGGATATCGTCCCCCATAAACCACAGCACCGAGTTGGTGGCGGATTTACGCGAAGAACCGGTTCCCACCACGTCACCCACGTAGGCCAATGGGTAGCCTTTCTGGCTGAGGGCTTCGATCTGTTTGATCGGGCCAACGGCACCGGGTTGATCCGGCGTAATGCCATCGCGAGCGTTTTTCAACATCGCCAACGCATGCAGTGGGATATCAGGGCGAGACCAGGCATCGGGTGCCGGAGAGAGATCATCGGTATTGGTTTCACCGGTGACTTTGAAAACAGTGACGGTAATTTTCTCCGCCAGTTTAGGACGAGACAGGAACCATTCGGCATCAGCCCAGGATTGCACTACGCGTTTGGCGTGTACGTTACCCGCTTTGGCCTTCTCTTCCACATCGTAGAAGTTATCGAACATCAGCAGCGTGTGCGACAGCGCATCGGCCGCGATGGGAGCCAGCGCCTCATTGTCCAGCGCGTCAATCAGCGGATGAATGTTATAACCGCCCTGCATGGTGCCAAGCAGTTCAACGGCTTTTTCCGGGCTGACCAACGGAGAATGGGCTTCTCCTTTCGCGACCGCCGCCAGAAAACCGGCTTTAACGTAGGCGGCTTCATCAACGCCCGGCGGCACGCGGTTTATCAGTAGATCCAGCAACACGTCTTCTTCGCCAACAGGCGGTTTCTTCAGCGCATCCACCAGCGCGGCCATCTGTGAAGCGTCTAACGGCTTGGGTACGATGCCCTGTGCAGCCCGGTCGGCCACGTGCTTGCGATATTCTTCTAGCACGATTCTCTCCTCGCTCTCATTGTCTTCGTTATGTCCGGCGCTCTCGCTCCCGGTTGTGATATCCATACCCAAAATAATTCGAGTTGCAGGAAGGCGGCAAGGGATCGAATCCCCAGGAGCTTACTCAGGTAAGTGACTGGGGTGAGTGAGCGCAGCCAACGCACCTGCAACGTGAAGTATGACGGGTATATACCCGGTTACGCGTCAGGCGATGTGTCCTTCGCCTGTGAAAATGTAGGGTGGCGTACCCGGCAGTAAGGCAGTCATGCACTCCAGCATATCAATTTTTGAACGTTTTGTTAATTTCATTTACATAAAAGCAACATAAATAACGCAACATTGCTGGTCGCGCAAGGGCATATACCCCGTAAACCATGATGGGAATAAACGTTTTTTACTTGAGCATACCACGAGCGTCCCTCGTCGACATATCCCCCGTGCGCGTTTGGGGTTTACATTGGGTAACTTTCAACAATTTCAGCTTGTTATACTGCCCTCGACCTATAAAAAAGACGTATGTAAGAATTCCCGTATCTTGCCGTAGCTTAACATCACCAGGGGTTGGAAAATGGATAGGTATCATCATGTCTTTTTTACGCAATATGACCATCAGGAAGGTGCTGCTGATGGTGTTGACGCTGTTTCTTTTGCTGTGGGGGGGGGTGGCGTGGTTTACGCTCTCCGCCCTTAATCAAGCAACGCACTATTTGATCGTGGGTAATACCAAGGTGGAAGGATTGAACACGCTGACCAAAGGCGCGAACCAATCCATGAACACCGCAATCCGCCTGAACCAGGTGGTGACGCTCATGCAAAGCGGCAAACTGACCGATGTGGATGCCACGCTAGCGCAAGCTGTTGATGAATATAAAAACAGTGCCGCCAGTCTGGAGGCCTTCAAAGTCATGCCTCACCCGCAGGTTGCACAGCAAACGGTCGATGAAACCGTGCAAAACTGGCAGAACGTCCTGCAACAGGGCCTGCAACCGATGATGAGCGCGCTGCAAGAGAAAAAATTTGCCGAATATCGGCGCGTATTCCGCGATGATTTTCATCCGTTGAATGAAAAATTTATTGCTGCCGTCAATGGCTATCAAGCGGTCGCCGCCGATAACCAGACGGTGCAAACCATCGATCGTCTGGTGTCATGGTGTAAAAACATCCTGACGGTGGCACTGCTGGCCGGAGCGGTGATCCTGCTGCTCACCGATCGCTATCTGGTCGGCTGCGTCATCACGCCGCTCACCGCGATCCGCCACCACTTCCGCACCCTGACCGAAGGTAAACTGGAGAAGAACCTGGATGGCTTTGGTCGCAACGATGCCGGGCAGTTAGTGCCCTATTTACGGGAAATGCAGGACAGCCTGAAGGCAACCGTTATTGCCATTCGCGGCAGCGCCGATGCCATCTATGTGGGGACGTCAGAGATCTACGCGGGCAATAACGATCTCTCCAGCCGTACCGAACAGCAGGCGGCGGCTCTGCAACAAACGGCGGCCAGCATGGAACAGTTGGGCACCACGCTCAAACACAACACCGACAATGTCCATCAGGCCACGCGTCTGGCAGAAAAAGCCACCGGCGTGGCAAAACAGGGCTGGGAAATGGGCAAAGAGCTGGGTGGTATTATGGACAGCATCGCTGCCAGCTCGCATAAAATCACTGACATCACCAGCATGATCAACAGCATCGCGTTCCAGACCAATATTCTCGCGCTAAACGCGGCGGTAGAGGCGGCACGCGCCGGTGAACAAGGACGCGGTTTTGCCGTGGTTGCCAGTGAAGTGCGCAATCTGGCGCAAAAAAGCGCGCAGGCCGCCAAAGACATCGAAACCCTGATAGCGGAATCCGTCGAGCGCGTCGATGCCGGTGCGCGGCACGTCACCCGCACCGGCGATGTGATGGATAGCATTATTGAGGCCATCGGTCAGGTAAATGCGTTGATCGAAGAGATTGCCACCGCGTCCGATGAACAAAGTCAGGGCATTCATCAGGTCAGTCAGGCAATTAATGATATCGATGGCGTTACGCAACAAAACGCCGCGCTGGTGCAACAATCCGCGGCCGCAGCGGCTTCACTGGAAGAACAGGCACGCCAGCTTACGCAGGCGGTGGCAATTTTCCAGGTCAGCGATGTACCGCGCTATCAGGAGCAGGCAGCGGCGTTTATTCCGCGTCTGGCAGCCTCTTCCTGAAACAAAACACGATATGTAATGCAATTAAAAACCCGGCGCAGTCAACCTGTGCCGGGTTTGGTCTTTCATAACACTTAGAACGAGGTGTTGACGCTTACATAGAACGTACGACCTGGTTCGTTAAAGGTGGCTGCGCCGCCGCCGTAGGTACTGATGCTCGTTACACCATTTGTAGTACCAGTGATCGATTGCGCATTCCCTCTCCGGAATTGACGTTTATCAAGCAGGTTATCAATCCCACCTGTCACGCTCAGGTTTTTGTTCACCTTGTAGGTTGAACTTAAACCAAACACCGCATACGGACTCACTTCGTGAGTATCATAGGCAGCCGTCAGCGGAATTGATGCCACTGGTTCACCACGATAATTATATTTCTTCGGTTTTTGACGGCCATACCAAGTCATGGTGCCCAAGAAAGAAAGGTCGTCATTTGCCTGCCAGCTAACGGATGAATTCAGCGTAAACTCTGGCGTTATAGACAGGTAATCCCCAGTAGTTTTGTTTTCAGAACGCAGCATCCAAGTGATGTTGTTATTCCAACTTATGGTTTCTGTTACAGGGACAGTCAACGAGCCTTCCAGACCTTCTACCAGCGCTCTTGGCACGTTCTCCCACTGATAAATTTTAGCGCTAGTGCCACCAGCCGCGTTTCCTGCGCTAGTAATGCCGGATTCAATCTTATTACGGTAATCATTACGGAAGTACGTCACACCAGCCTGATAACCATCACGTTTGAATTCAAGGCCAATTTCCTTATTAACACTGGTTTCGGCTTTGATATCCTCACTACCCATCAGGTAACAAGGCCCTCCTGCATAACAACCATTACCACGGCTAAAAAGTAAATAGTTGGGATTCATCTGATACAGGTTCGGCGCTTTATAAGCACGCGCGATGCCCATTTTCAAGGTAAAATCATCGCCTAACTGCTGCGATAAGTTGAGTGACGGGCTCCAGTTGGTACCAACGATATTATGATGATCCAGACGCAATGCGGGTGTCAGCATGGTGCTCTCTGTGACTTCGATATTATCTTCGACGAACACTGAGGCAATGCGCGCTGAAATATCTTTACTGCGATTAGAATCTGAGATTGTCCCAATGCTCCCGCCTTCAGAAGTCGATTGGTTATTCGAAGAAGGATCGTGCATCTTCTGCTCAACCCATTCTACCCCTACCGTCGCCGTTTGATTAAACAGCGCCTCAAATGGAATATTCACTTCGCTGTGGGCGGTGTATGCATCGAGCGAAATTGTGGTGTATTTACCGCTTATTGGACGGCCAGCTGGCCCCCCAAAAGTATCTTCTTCAACACGCGAGTTATTTGTTTTTTCATATTGAAAGTATGACAGTGAGCTTACGCCGCTGTCCCAATAGCCACGATGAGTCAGTGCATATTTTTGGCGGTACATACGGTTCGTTTCCTGACCGAATAACGCCTGAGTATCTACTCTGCCGTTGTTATTCTCGGTGTCACCCGCATAAATATTGCCCTGGCGGCTGGCACCCATTTCAAATTCCAGCGTTTGCTGAGGCATAAACTCCCAACGCAGCAGGCCGTTAATATCTTTATTACGCACCCCTTCGCGCCCTGCCGGAATACCTGCTTTCGGTGACAGTTGATGACCATCGTTGATATCCCAGGCATCGGCCTGCGTTTTGCTGTAGTTACCGTACAGACGCATGCTCAGGGTATCGGTCAGCCCGCCCATCAGGTTAAAATCGGTACGCTTGGTGGCCGCTTCCGATTTGTGCTCGGGGAAGCTCATATAGCTGTTCCACGCGCCGTGCCACTCATCGGTAGGTTGCTTAGTGATGATGTTTACCACGCCACCCGCCGCACCGTTGCCATAGCGCGCCGCCGCTGGGCCACGCAGTACTTCGATGCGTTCAACCATGTTGCTCGGCACCCAGTTGGTGTCACCGCGCGTATCGCGCTCACCGCGCCAGCCGTAACGTACTGAAGCACGGCTGGAAACCGGTTTGCCATCGATCAGAATCAGGGTGTTCTCCGGCCCCATGCCGCGAATGTCGATCTGGCGGTTGTTGCCGCGAGAGCCACTAGTAGAGTTACCGGTCAGGTTCACGCCCGGCATGGTGCGGATGATCTCGGAGAGATCGTTCGCTGGCGGACGACGCTGGATATCTTCCTGAGTGATGACCGACACGCCCGGTGCCTGACGGGTTTGTTCCGCCGCCGTCACTACCATGGTGTCGCCGCTGTTCTGTTCTGCTTCAGTGGGGGTTGCCGCCTGCGCTGAAACCAGCAAAGACGCAGCGCCACAGCTGGCACCGATCAAGGTCGCCAGAGTATGGCGGGAAAATCGTTTTTTCATCAGAGTCGCCCTGTAATGCTGTCATAAGTAAGAAAAATGCCCTCAACCACGGCAAATGTGCTCATGGGTGGCATCGGAAAATAGTTGTCGAAGTCGGAGAGAAAACCGGCGGGAGCGGCGGTTTATCGGGAAGGTGCGCAGTGCGTCATGGTCTTCTGTATGGCGTTACCCTCTCCGCTAGTCAGGCATGCGCCACTCTCGTTGCTGTAATCCGACATCATAAAGACGAAAAATGCTACTGAGAAGTATTTGCATTACCAATTTGACGCCGATATTGTTACATTTGTGCTTCTGGAAAGGGTTTGCGCCAGACGCAAAGTCTTTTGCATAAGCGCCAATATGGATGGTAAAAAACCACGTTAACCATAGGTGATAGAGACTCGTGCACAGCAGCGTTCCATCCTCCAAGGCGATTTACAAAGATCATATCGTTCAACAATCCAGTCTGGTCTCAAACCAGTACCGCTTTGTCGGGCCGCGATTGATTGATGAAACACCGGTGCTATACGGCAGCTTTAGCGTGATGCCACTCAATCGCCACCTGATTTTGCACACCGCTGATGTGATCAATTTGCACAACATGAAAACCCAGGGTCAGTTGGAAGATGCGATCAAACTGGCTATCGTGGTCAATGGGCAGGCACAGGTCAGCTATGACCACCAGCAGTTGCATCTCAACAAGGCACAGCCCGCCTCGCTGGTGTCGCTGATGTCTCCGGTGCTGTTTACCCGCATCGGCAAGCGCGATGAGTACGAACGCACCCTGTCGCTTACCTTTAGCCGCGAGTGGTTGTACGGCAATCTTTTGGACTCCGTTGATGAGTGGCGCCCCCTCTATGACTTCACCCAGACGCATTTAGCGGTGCACCACTGGATGCCGTCACGTCAGGCAATGGCGATCGCTATGCAGATCCTCAATTCAGATCCCTGCTCCACGCCGTTGCAGCGTTTGCAATTGGAATCCCAATGCCTGAGCCTGATCGTTGAAGCCTTCAGTTCTTTGCTAAGCACCGCGCAGGAAAAAAATGCGCGTGTACCGCTGCGCATCTACCATCGGGTGCAGGAAGTTCGCGATATGCTGGAAAGCGGGGCGGCAGATCAACTGTCGATGGAAGAGATAGCCAAGCAGGTCAACATGAGTGAAAGCACCTTACAGCGCCATTTTCGCCAGGCGTTTAGCATGAGCGTGTTTGAGTACCTGCGCCGTAATCGACTGCAACGCGCCATGGTCGCCATGCAAAAAGAAGGACTGGGTATCGCACAGGCCGCGCATATTGCAGGCTATAATAGCCCGGCCAACTTCTCGACGGCATTTCGCCGTTCCTTTGGCATCACGCCGGGACAGCTCAAAGACCGTTTCTAAGCGTGATGCAATACTAATGCAAAATTTGCGCTATACAGCGTACGGTGCTTTCAATTATACCTATAGGCATTCATGTATTTACTTGATTGCCTTTTCAAATGACCACATCGCAGGATATTACCGCCACACTCGCTCATCACATCGTTAATACTACACCGGATACTGCCGCACTCGACGCCGCACGCGACGGCGTGATGGATTTTGTCGCCACCGCCCTCCCCATTGCTCAAGGCGCCATTCACGACAGCAATCTGGCACCACTGCGTCAGGTATTTTCCGCATCGGACAGCCTGACGCGCAGTGTAATATTGGGCTATATGGGGCACGCGCTCGATTTTGATGATTATCATCCCGCCTTTCGCGGCCATCCGAGCACGGTGATTCTGCCTGCGCTATTTGCGCTGAGCGCCGAAGACACGGGTTTGCATGAAGCGGATTTTCTCGCCGCCTATGTGATTGGCGTGGAAGTTGCCGGGCGCATCGGACTCGCGGCGGGCGCGCGTCACTACGGCCTCGGCTATCATAACACCGCGACGCTGGGCGCGATTGCCGCCGCCGCTGCTGCGGCACGTTTGCTCGGTGCCTCGGTGGCACAAACCGAGAACATCCTCGGACTGGCGGCAACGCAGGCCGCAGGGCTGCGCGCGCAGTTTGGATCGGCAGTAAAACCGCTGCACGCCGGGCTGGCTGCCCGTGCTGGGTTAACCGCCACCAAGCTGGCATTGGCAGGTTTTAGTGGAAACACCACGCAAGTACTGGATGATTTTCTGTCATCGCACGGCGATGGGCAGCAGCACCCGGAGAAATTGAGTGAAAACTGGGGCGCGCCCTGGCGCATTGTCACGCCCGGTCTGGAATTTAAAAGCTATCCCACCTGTGGCGGCACACACAGCGCCGGGGAAGCCGCTTTTGCACTACGCCAGCAATGGCTGGCGCAGCACGGTGATATTCCTTCGCTGATCGCTCGCGTTGAGAGCATTACGGTAGCGTTTCCCCCCGGCGGAGATGTTGCGCCGTTTATTCATAAAGCCACCACCGGTATGGAAGGGCGTTTTAGCCTGGAGTATGTGATTGCGGCGGGTCTGCTGGAAGGCGAATTGACGCTGGCGCGCTTTGCTGAAGGCCCGGTTGATGACGCTATCGCAGCGCTGGCAGATAAAGTGAAACGTCAGCCGGATGCCAGCGCACCGCCGGATGAATTGAACCCTGACGAGCGCTTCCACCGTGTAACGCTGCACCTGACCGACGGTGAAAGCCTTACCGTGACGGTCACGCGCCAACAGACTGTGGCCCACAAAACAGACCTGAATGCCAAGCTGCGCCAAAACCTCCAGTCGCTGCCGGAGTTGGATGTTGCTCGGATTCAGGAAAGCTGCGCACTGAACAAACCGGGCGATATCGCTTATCTGAATCGGCTGTTGCTCAACTAACAACGAAAGCACGGGCGCGGTGATATCCACCGCGCTTGCTATATTACGGTTTTGGCATTAAGTAACGATCCAGCCAATCAAACACTTCCGCCTGCTGCTCCTGATAGAACACATGCCCTAACTCAGGCCACATTTTGGTTTCCAGCTTGTTGTCGGCGTTTTGTGATTTCCACACACGGTGCATCTTCTCGTAAGCCCCCTGAACGGCACTTTCTGGGAACAGCTTATCTTTGCCACCGTTAAAGAACAGCATTGGATTAGGTGCCGCGACGCTTGCGACGTCGGGAAAATCAAACTGCGCAGGCAGACCGGGGTGCAACATATAGAATGCAGACTGACCACGCAGCACATTATTGCCTGGGGTCATGAGTCCGTCATAGGTACCAATCCACGAGACGGCTGCTGTTGCCGCCACTTTGTCGGAAAGTGCCGCTAACTGCCAGGCACGGTAAGCCCCCATAGAGAACCCGACGACGCCAACAAGTTTAGCATCCACCTGCTTGAGCGAAGCAAGAAAATCGGTAGCGCGCATATCTTCATACGCCATTTCGCCCGCCAGTGAGCGTCCTAAATTAAAGAAGTTGCTCGCCATCGCCTGTTGCTGCTCATACTTCAGCGGGCCGCGATCGCCCCAACCGATAGCATCTACCGCCAACACCACATAGCCGCGTTTCGCCAACTCATCACCGACAAAACGCCCGGTGAAAAATTTATCGGCCCACGCCTGTGCCGATGCCAGTTTCTCCGCGTTGCCCCACGGCTTGATCATCTTCTCTTTGCCGATATCGAATTTCGAGCCGTGATCGTGCAACAGGATAATCGCCGGATGCGGACCCGGTGTTTTAGGTGTTAACAGCAGCCCTGCCACCCGGCTTTGATCGGTGATATTGAATGCCACCTTCTCGGCGACATAGCCATCCCGCTCTTCGCGCTCAATGGTCACTGGCGCAAAATCACGGTGTGAATCCGGCGTCAGCAACATCGCACGCAGTTTCTGACGCGCCTCGCTTTTCCAAACGGCAAAATCCTTCACGTTGCCTGATAGCCAGGATCCCGGATAGGTGAGCTGCTGTTTGAGTTCGGGATAGAACACTGGCAACCCTTCTTCGGTTACCGCAGACGTTTGGTAAGTCATGTCGTTCGCCATCACTGAAGCACTACACAAACACGCCGCCATAAGTGCAGCGCAGAAGCGTACCAGAATGCGCATGATAATAGCCCTTAAAATAAAACACCGTTTCTTTTTGAAAATTTATTGTAAGCCGCTGGAAGAAAAATAAATGTGCGCTCGCCACACTATGGGAAATCGCTACAAGCGCTCATTGTCAGGCGAATATGTTGTATTTCGCAGACTGCCACGTGACATACAGCACATTCGAATAGAGGTAAGAATAAATTCTATATTGATCATTATTTGCAAAATTTTAAACCAAAAATACACAAAACAATCATATTTAACCCTGAAATTTCGTCATGAGTAGACTATTCAAAATGTAAACTGATGCAAGGGAGTTGCACATTTTGAGTAGAACGTCACGGATATTAGTGCTCTTAGCCACGAGCGTGTATGGCTCGAATAGCTCAGCCACAGAATCTTTCCCCACTGATAGAGCAGAGGTGGAACAGCAGCAAAAAGCGCTGTTAGAACAGGCGGAACAACAGCGTGAATCACTGCAACGACAACAGCCGCTCTCAGCACCAGAAACACAGCCCACACACGATGACGGTGTGTGCCGCAATGTTCGCCACATTGCCATAGAGGGAAGTACCGTTCTTGCCCTGCGTACCCAAAAAGCCATCGTTGTGCCGTGGCAGCATCGCTGCCTGACAGTCTCCCACATGCACCAACTGGTGCGCACCCTTTCTCAACAGTATCTGGAACGTGGCTACGTTACCTCACAGGCCTGGTTACCGGAGCAGGATATCTCCACCGGCATCTTACGCATTGCAATCACAGAAGGCCGCATTGAATCGATTACTCAGCAGGGGAAAACACTGCATTCACTTGCCATGGTCTTTCCCGACAGTCAGGGGCATCTTTTAAACCTGCGCGACCTCGAACAGGGATTGGAACAGCTTAACCGTCTGACATCGCAGCCCGTGACAATCGATATCCAACCCGGTCAACAAGCAGGCTACTCGCGAATACTTATCGTGAACAAGGAGAAAACCTTTCCTGCCAGTGTGAGCTTCAGTGCAGATAACAGCGGTCAAAAAAATACTGGCGTCGTCCAGATAAGCAGTTCAGCCACACTGGATAACCCGTTCCAGCTTGCTGACCGCTGGAACCTCTCTGTCACACGCGATGCGGCATTTCAACGAGAAAAACGCAACCGCAGCCTCTCTGGTGGCGTGACACTGCCTTACGGCTACTGGCTGTTTAGCTATCAGCACCATTGGAATGATTTTTATCAGCCCGTTCCCGGTCATCGCTGGCGTTATCAGGGCATGGCGACGTCACAGCGTTTCGGTATTAACCGTACGCTATTTCGGGATGGTAACCAGAAGCTGGCATTCGACATAGCACTCACACGCCGGCGCACAGAGAACCGACTCGCCGCTCACCTGCTGACCAATAGCAGCGCAACGGTAAACAGCATAGCCCTCATCCCACATTATAGCCGCCGTATTGGCAAGGGATATGCCACCTTTAATCCCAGCGTAAGCTGGGGACTGCGCGGCTTTGGTGCCACCCGAGATCGGCAGAACGCACAGGATGCCCCACGCAGTCAGTTTCTTAAATACAGTCTCAGTGCCAGCTATCTCTATCCCCTGGCCCCCTCACTCTATTACCTCACCAGCGCCTATGCCCAGACCTCGCCAGACAATCTTCATGCCAACGAGCAGATTACGGTTGGCGGCCATTACTCAGTGCGTGGGTTTAAAGAGCAATCGCTGAGCGGCGTGCAGGGCGCTTACTGGCGCAACGAGATCAACTGGCAACCGGGCATCTTCTCAGCGCTGGGCAATATGACGCTCATTGCCGCGCTTGACGGCGGCTGGGTAAAAAAACAGCGTGGCCGCACCGAGGGCGGCAACCTCGCCGGTGCCGCAGTCGGGGTGGCGCTGAATTCACACCCTTTATCTCACAGCTTCACGCTGGGTAAACCCCTACGCTACCCGTATACGTTGGCCCCCGATCGCTGGGCGCTTTACTGGCAAACCACACTCACCTTCTAGTTTCAGCACGTTACGTCAACCCGACACAACATGGACAACACTGAAAGGAGATAACACGATGAAGACGCTTTCCCCTCCAGTCAGCCGCGGTATCAGCTATCTGCTGATTTATATGACGGCTGTATATCCGTTACACCCTGCCTTTGCGGCAGGTATCGCGCCCGCCAATGGCAACACTCAGGTGCAGGCAGGCAATGTGCCAGTGGTGAATATTGCAACACCCAACGCCGCTGGCATTTCACACAATGTGTATCGGGATTTCAATGTCAATGCGCCCGGTGCCGTGCTCAATAACGCTATTACAGCAGGCGCTTCTCAGTTGGCTGGCAAGCTTAATGCTAACGCCAATCTCAAGGGCAAAGCGGCAGAGCTGATTATCAATGAGGTCACGGGTGGCAGCCGTTCTGAGCTGATGGGCAAGCTGGAGGTCTTTGGCAATAAAGCCCAGTTGATGATCGCCAACCCCAACGGCATCACCTGTGACGGCTGCGGATTTATTAACACCCCCAACGTGACACTGACCACCGGCAAACCGCAGTTTGACAAACAGGGTGCACTGGATGCGCTGGAGGTACAAAAAGGCAGCGTCATCATTGGCGGCAAAGGGATGGACGTGAAGGCGCAGGAATACGTAGACATCATCAGTCGCGCCACGGAATTGAACGGCAAGATAACCGCACAGAATCTGACGCTGACACAAGGGGCTAATCGCATCAGCTACCGTGATGGCTCAATCAAAAACCTTGCCGGGCAAGGCACTCGCCCGACATTAGCAGTAGACACCAAAGCGCTGGGCGGCATGTATGCCAACAAAATCCGGTTGGTCGCCAGTGAAAGCGGCGTGGGCGTTAATCTGGCCAACATCGTGACTGCGCAAAATGACCTTACCCTGACGGTGGATGGCAAAGTCGCTCTTGGCAACATCAATACCAAAACCGATCTCAACGTGAGCAGCAAAGCGATTGATGTTAATAACACTTCGATCAACACGGGTCGCGATATTACGCTTGCCACCGACACACTGAAAAACACCGGCAAGATCGTGGCGGGCAGGGATATGCGTGTGTTTTCGGATACCGTAACCAACCAGGGGGGGAATGCGCTCATTCAGGCCAATGACAATGTGTGGATACAAAAAGACGCCGCCGGTGCGCTGAGTACGTTAGTGGATAATATTTCAGGCACGATTAAGACGAATAAGGGTGATGTGATTATTCGTACTAAAAAGTTGGAGAATCGGCGGGAGAAATTTGAGATACCTGCCGAAAATATTTCTGATGAAAGTAAAAATGCATTACTTACAAAGACAAGTAAAGAAACCCTGCCTATTTACAAAAAAATAATTAATATCCCCCGGGGAATCCCCCCATTCTTTGACAATTTGCCTGGCTCTTTCATAAAACAGGAAATACTTACCCCTATAGCTATAGAACCGAACAACACCACAATTAAAAAATTCACACTTAAATCACAAACACCAAAATCAGTGATCAGCAGTGGAAGGCATGCTTACCTCAGAGCCGGCTCACTCAATAATAACCAAAGTGATATTATAGCCAAAGAAAACATCATCCTGACTGGAAATAACTTCCAGAGTTCAAGGCTAATAACCGGTTTCGAAATCGCAACCAACCTGCTACTACCTTCCAATAAAAAAATCACAGAAAAAATATGGATAAATGATGAAACCTACTCAGGAAAGCTACAGGCAGGAGGAGGGTTAACTCTTGATTTTAAAGATAGCATTGCATTTGGAAATCGAACCCTGGAAAAAATCAAGGAGTATGGCTACCCCAACAGAGCATTAAAAAACAAAATTGATATCGCCACCGCAAAAAACATTTTAATAAAAAGTAAGGATATCACCCTTAACAGTGGTTTTAAAGCAGACCGAAATCTCACTGCTATCGTCGACAATACCATGAGCGTTGACAGCGCAGTACTTCAGGCGGGAAATGAACTTGCAATAACATCCATTAATAATATTACCACCACACAAAGTCAGCTAAAAGGTAAAAATATCAACTTACTGTCACGAACCGGTGATGTGCGCTTCAATCCACTTGAGCCTCGAGACTATGGTCCAGACAAAAAACAGCAGATATCACACCTTTCAGCACAAGATAAGCTGGATATTTTTGCAGGAAAAACAATTTATTTTGAAAATGTCTCATTAGAAAAACCTAAACAGATCACCTTTACTGCGGGCAGCGATATTCAGGTTACTCGCAACGAGAGCACACTGACATATCCGTTACTCGGCACAAAATTACCCATTGATGACGCACTGATAAAACAGGCTGGACTGTGGGAAAGCAGTGGCGATATCACCCTTTCAGCGGGAAGAAATATCGTATTGCAGGGGATAACATTAATCAGTGATAAATCCATCACCTTAGGTGCGGGCCAGGACATCAATCTTGCTCCGCGTGCTATCAATAATAACGATGATGATGTATTTAAATTCCAACGCCGTCCGGAAATGCGCACGCAGTTAACCGCAAAAGACAATATCACCCTCAATGCAGCACGGAATATCAACCTGCAAGGTGTCACTGCGAACGCGGCAAACAACACGACGGTATCTGCCGGGGGAAATATTGCGATAGGGTCTATTCCTTATTCCGCCATTCCTAACCCTGCACAAAACCCTAAGGATGACCGTCATTGGGGAGCCGATATTCAGGGTGGAAAAGGGTTAACCCTGGCAGCAAACGGTGCGCTTACCGTACACGGCAGTAAATTGCACTCTGCCGGTGATGCTACATTATCCAGCAATGGCAATATGCGTTTTGAATCAGCGCGTAATGTCCATATTGATGGCAGTTCAGAAAACTACACCCAACAAAGTACCGAATTAAGCAGCGGTGCAAACCTCACCGTAATATCTAACGGCAGCATTTTATTTCAGGCGACCAAATTGGCTGCCAAAGGCGCGATAGATATCGCGGCAAAAGGCGGGTTCCTCTACGCACAGGCTATGGAAGAATTTTATCGATGGGAAGAACAGAAGAAAAGATGCAAGGGACGTTTTGGCATTGGAGGATGGTGCCCATTAGGCAAAAAGACAATTACCAAACACAGAGCCAATGCCACTAATAAAGTCACCGAATTCACTGCCGGAAGCAATATCACCCTGATGGCCCGTGATGATATCACGCTGGAAGCCGCCAGAATTAACACCGCCAAGAACGCAAAACTCACCAGCCAAACAGGAAAAATACATTACAAAGCGGTGAAAGATACCCGCTTTGAACAAACCATCACCAAAACCAGAAGCGTCTATATCACTCATCAAGATAAAGGTTTTGTTGCAGGGAAATGGGTACTGCCCAGCATTTATACCGGAGGCAAATTCACCGTTGATGCCGCAAAAGGCATTACTGCGGATGTCAAAGCCAAAACGGGCCAATCCCTTGAGCAGGCCATCGATATTCTGGGTAACTCACCGGGATACGAATGGTTAAAACCGCTTAAAAACAAAGAGAACGTTAACTGGAGTCTGGTTAAAGACAGCTACACAGACTGGAATCACAAAACCTCGCACCTCAATCCCATTGTCGGAGCCATTATCGCCGTTGCCGCAGCGGCGGTCACCTACGGTTCTTCGTTAGCCGCTTCGGCAGGCGGTATGGCAGCGAGCAGCGCAGGAAGTGCAGCGGCCAGTGTGGGTGCCTCTGCATCCACCGCCGCCATGGTCTCCGCTACCGCCGGTGCCGCTGCACAAGCAGGCCTGGCGACAATTGCCTCACAGGCTGCTGTCGCTCTGGCACAAAACAAAGGGAACCTTTCTGCCACCTTTAAAACCCTGGGTAACAGTGACTCGGTGAAATCTCTTGCTGCCAGTATGGTTATCGGCGGCGCTCTGGGCGGACTCGATAAAGCCATGGGGTGGACTGCTGCAGTTAAAGGGGGCACTACACCCGCCACCAGTAAACTGCTTGTCACCAACAACACCGCCTGGAACAGCGTTGCACAACGCGTTGCGGCGCACTCTGTCGTCAGCTCTGCGCTGGGCACCGCCATTCAGGGCGGCAGTTTTACTGATAACTTCAAAGTCGCCCTGTTAAGCAATATCGGCGGCCAACTGCACGCGGAAGGGGCATCCCTGATTGGGGATAACGGCCAGATCCTGGGTATACCGGGCAAAGCAGTGAGCCATGCGGTCGTCTCTGCCGTTGCTGCCGAAATTAGTGGAGGAAATGCCAAAGGGGCGGCGGCGGGCGCGCTGGCAGCGGAACTGGCGGGTGTGATGCTTGGCGATAACCTGATCAAACCTGAAGAGTGGCAGAGAAAATCTGAACAACAAGCCCAGATGGCCAAAGTTCTGGGGGCCGTCGCCGGTGGTGCCTTTACCGGAAAAGCCAGTGGCGTCCACAGCGGTGCCACCGGCGGAGAAAATACCTTTCGCTATAACTACCTGAGTCATCAACAAAAAGCGTTGATGGATAAAGATCTCACCGCGGCGAAAACCACGCTGGAAAAAGCCTTTGTGCTGGCGCGTTGGGGTGTGACCAGCGGCAAGCAGGATGGTGCATTTACGGCTGGCGTGGTCTCCGGTGTGCCCGTTGAGTTTGTTGAAACCGCGCAAAGCCTGATTGCCCTGGCCACCAACCCAGGAGAAGCCTGGGATGCGCTCAAAGCACTCATTAGCGAGGACGATGCCTGGGCAAAGGTCAGCGCTGGCGTAAAACAAGGTTATATCAACCGCATCAATACCATGAAAGCCTACTATGAGAAGGCCGGAGTGGATGGTGCATATTACTCCGGTCTGGAATTTGGTAAGCTGGCGACAGAGGCGGCAGGCGTTCTGGTCGGTGGCGCAGGCATTGCGAAAAGCGCCACCAAGCTAACCGCGAATGCGGTCAAGGCATTAGAAAAAGCGGCGGCAAAAGATGCCCATAGTCTGGTCAATATCCGTAATGTGGTGCGTATCGAAAAGGACGGCAGCAAAACACAAATGTCCTGGACGGAAGGAAACTATAAGCAGGGGTATCCCTTTGAGGACTATATGGTAACACAGTTGCCGAAAGGGAGCCGGTTACCGCCTAACTTCGAAGTATTTGATTTTTATGATGTGAAAACCAAAACGGCGATCAGTGTTAAAACATTAAATACCAATACACCTTCAAGGATAAAAGATCCTAAACAGCTCTATACATCGATAAAGGGAAATATTGATGATGTGGTTGCATTTAAAGGTGATACTAAGAGTGTAAGGAAAATCACACCAGCAATGATTGCCAAAAGTGAAGTTGTCATCGCGATCCCAAAAGCCACAACCACTCAACAGTGGGAACAAATCAATAAAGCCATAGTCTATGGTTCTGAGAAAAATGTGAAGGTCAAAATTACGGTGGTGAAAGAATGAACCAGGAGTATGAACAAGGGCTTAACGCTGAAGCCGTATTTAATAATGATTTTTATTGTATTAACACATATTCAGGTTGTGGATTATTATTAATGGACTCAGCCACAGAAAGTCACATACTGATACCTAAATGCAGTGATGATGAATTAGGCTTTGCCACTCTTAAAGCGTTATCTGAGAGCAAAGTAATTGATCCAGATGATACTGATTATTTTGATTGCGATAGGGGAGATGCTATTTTTGCTAGTTGGACAGAGGACATAATGCGTGCTTTTAATTACAAAACAAAACGTTCTATGTTTAAAAATATGCTAAACTGTGGAGTTTGCCAACTCAATGGAGTGATAACAATAACACCCACTATTCATAATAGACTCGACGGTTGGTCAGGAAATGGCATTGCTGAATCCGATTACGTTATCATTCCCGATAACAGCACGCCGGAGGAAATCGGTGCCGCACTGCGCCTGGCCTTTTCACGCTGTAAAAACAAGATGTAACAACAGATTATTCTGAGTATCAACGGTGTATGTGGCTTTCTTTAGCCATATACATCTATCATAACCCGCGTTTCAGGTGCACTAGCTGCATTCGAGTTATTTAAGGTCTACATCCTGTTATTATATCTTCTATATTGGCAGCCAACTGTACGCAGTAAGGCACACTGGCAGTGGAATTAACAGGATAACCATCCCCCTCCTTTCACCCGATGGAATTAAAAAAATAATTTGCCATCATAAATCCTTTCAAATCATTGAGGGATCAAAATATGAGTATCACAAGCATGTCAGAAACAGTATTTAGCGTTACCGGCATAGGTACTGACTCGGCCAAAGATAATGTAACATCCCCACGTACACTATTAGAATACATTATGAATTTTTTTAGTTTTGGCGGTATACGCAGCACTCACGAAAAAAAACACGGTGCGTTTATTCAAGAATTAACAAACGCGCTTATCACCCATACCCGTGATGGAGCAATGCCAGAAGTAATGACAGTCAACCATTCAGGGTACACCATCACTTTCACTCCCCCTGGAAAAAATAACATAGACGCGAATATACATGTTAAGGTCGAGAAAAATGGTAAAAAAGCGGAGGGAGAAATTCAATCGTCTATCTATCAAAACGTATGCAAGTCCCTATTATTTCGAGCCCAACATCGCCTGCCACTTCCCTCTTCTCCATTGACTAATGAAGGAAAAATTGATTTACGCAATGTCAATCTAACGAAAGCCACATTAGCTGACAGCGATCTTACCAATATGGACCTGAGCGGTGCAGAATTGTCAAAAGCCAATTTATCAGGAGCAGATCTGACAGGATCACTGTTGGTCGGTACTCATTTGTGCAAGGCTAACTTGTCTGAAACTGACTTGACGGGGGCTTCCTTTTCCCGAGCAAACTGGTCTAAAGCATGTATGACCAGAGCAACACTCAATGCCACTGACTTCACAGAATCAAATCTCTCTGATGCTGATTTACTGCAAGTAAGAGGTCTAGACGCCAATTTTTCGCATGTCAAAGCACCTAATATCCTCTTGAATAGAGCAGATTTAAAACATGCTAATTTCTCAAACGCCGATCTGAGCAGAGCGTGTGCAGTCGACGCTAAATTCCCCAGCGCTAATTTCCGATACGCAAATCTAACAAGAGCAGCATTACTTAAATCAGATCTGACACACGCCAGCCTAACAAACACCAAGCTGTCAAATGCGATTTTAAAAGAGGCCATATTGACGGGCACGTTGCTTGAGCATCACAAACAAGCCCCTGCATTTACGATTACTCGGGCTTAAGCTGTCGGATAAAATTTATTTGCTTAGAGAGAGGCCAAGGTCGTGATGACCAAATGCACGCACGACCCTGTTTACATCACGCTTTATTCTCCCCCGGAAACACAATCCCCCACTGCTGCCGCAATTCGTCCATTTGCACCATGATTGTCAGGCTCTCATCCAGCGGCATAAGTTCGCATTCGGTTTCTCCTGCCCGCAAGCACGCCATGACAGCAGCGGCCTGATAGTTATAGCCATTGCCTTCAAGGGGGAAGGTTACCGTAACGGGTTCTTCACCTATCACCGCCAACGTGGCAGAAATGGCTTTGGAGAATTCAGGGATAACGATCGTCCCTTTATTACCGATAATTCGCGCTTCTTTTTGCGTCGGTGTGTTTATCGAGCAGGACAACACCGCCACTTGCCCATCCGGGTAAAGCAAGGTCATAGCAGAAAGCTCATCCACACCGGTTTCGTACAGGCTGGCAACGCCGGTAATCGTAGATGGGGATTGCTGAAATACCCAAGAGGCAAACGAAATAGGGTAAACACCCACATCCATCAATGCACCACCGCCGCGATGCAGGCCCACTTTGCGATCTTCGGCTGGACCTTCACGGCGAAAGCCGAAATCAGCACTGACCATGCGCACGGGGCCGATAGCGTTAGCATCAAGCCATTCACGGATTTGACGATAAACGGGGAAGAAACGCGTCCACATTCCTTCCATCAGAAAAAGTTTTTTTTCTCGCGCGACACGAATAACCTCTGCCGTTTCATGACGATTCAGGGTAAACGGCTTTTCACACAGTACAGGCTTACCGTGATTCAGGCATAACAAGATATTGTCTTTATGAGCGCTGTTGGGGGTGGCGATATATACCACGTCAACATCAGGATCGCGGACCAATGCCTCATAGCTGCCGTAGTATTTCTGCGCGGGGAAATTATTGCCAAACTGTTCGGCGCTTTGCAAAGAACGAGAGCCTACAGCATAAAGCTCCGCATCGCTTAACTGGCCCAGCCCTTGTGCGAAGCTTTTCGCAATGGTGCCGGTACCCATAATTGCCCATTTAATGGTTGCCATCTCTTTTCCTCAATCAACCTGATATGTATTTTAAAATACCATTTTGATTTTCGATGTATATACCCGTCATACTTCGAGTTGCAGATGCGTTGGCTACGTTCACTCACCCGAATCACTTACCTGAGTAAGCTCATCGGGATTGATGAATCTCATCCCTGAGATTCACCCTACGGGCCAGCGCAGGCGCTGTTCAAATCTGTTCCAGACTGATTTGTCACTCACTTGCCGCATTACGAGACTCATCAATGAGTCTCGCCCTAAAGGGCCAGCGCAAGCGCTGTTCAAAACGTTAACGTTTTGTCCTGCAACGCGAATTATTTAGGGTAGAGCAGGAAAAGTGTTAGCGTGCTAGCCTTTGTCGGAGATAAAACAGAGATAAAAAAAATCCGGCGTCTGAGCGCCGGATTTTCATGACTAAACCTGAAAACTTATTTTTTCTTCGCTTTCGGGTTCGGCAGGTCGGTGATGCTGCCTTCGAACACTTCAGCCGCCAGGCCAACAGATTCGTGCAACGTCGGGTGAGCGTGAATGGTCAGCGCGATGTCTTCCGCATCACAGCCCATCTCGATAGCCAAGCCGATTTCACCCAGCAGCTCGCCGCCGTTGGTGCCGACAATTGCGCCACCAATAACACGGTGGGTTTCTTTGTCGAAAATCAGTTTGGTCATGCCGTCTGCACAGTCAGAAGCGATGGCACGGCCAGACGCCGCCCACGGGAAGGTCGCCGTTTCAAAGCTGATACCTTTCTCTTTGGCTTCTTTCTCTGTCAAACCAACCCATGCCACTTCCGGTTCGGTGTAGGCAATGGACGGGATCACTTTCGGATCGAAGTAGTGTTTTTTGCCCGCGATAACTTCAGCGGCCACGTGACCTTCATGCACGCCTTTGTGCGCCAGCATCGGCTGACCGACGATATCGCCGATAGCGTAGATATGCGGCACATTGGTGCGCAACTGTTTGTCAACGTGGATAAAGCCGCGCTCGTCAACTTCCACGCCCGCTTTACCCGCATCGAGGTTTTTACCGTTCGGTACACGGCCGATAGCCACCAGAACCGCATCGTAACGCTGTGGTTCAGCAGGGGCTTTCTTGCCTTCCATCGAGACGTAAATACCGTCTTCTTTGGCTTCTACCGCCGTTACCTTAGTTTCCAGCATCAGGTTGAATTTATTGCTGATACGTTTGGTGAAGACTTTAACGATGTCTTTATCTGCTGCTGGGATCACCTGATCGAACATTTCAACCACGTCGATCTGAGAACCCAGTGCGTGGTAAACGGTGCCCATTTCCAGGCCGATAATACCACCGCCCATGACCAGCAAACGTCCCGGAACGCTTTTCAGTTCCAGCGCATCAGTCGAATCCCACACGCGCGGGTCATCATGAGGAATAAACGGAAGCTGAATCGGACGAGAACCGGCGGCGATGATTGCGTTATCAAAGTTGATCACGGTTTTGCCTTCGGCACCGTCAACTTCCAGCGTATTGGCACCGGTAAATTTACCCAGACCGTTGACCACTTTCACTTTACGGCCTTTCGCCATACCGGCCAAACCGCCCGTTAACTGGGTGATAACCTTCTCTTTCCACAGACGGATCTTGTCGATGTCGGTTTGCGGTTCGCCAAACACGATACCGTGCTCCGCCAGCGCTTTCGCTTCTTCGATAACTTTTGCTACGTGCAGCAACGCTTTAGAAGGGATACAGCCCACGTTCAGACACACACCACCCAGCGTGGAGTAGCGCTCTACCAGTACGGTTTCCAGCCCCAGGTCCGCGCAGCGGAACGCCGCAGAGTAACCCGCAGGGCCAGCACCCAGTACCACTACCTGAGCTTTAATTTCTGTACTCATCATGACCTCTTAATTGATTTCCGGCGGGTCTGTGACGTCATTATTATTGAGTCTTAACGCCCTCTTCCACCGGGACGTGTCTTTTGCCGCTGTAGTTTACAAAATCGTTAACAATTTTGAAACAACAAGCGACTCACGATGTGTCCTTAATCACTGACAGCTGTAGCAGATAACAGCTTATCAGAAAAAAGCCGACCGTAAGGCCGGCTTTTTCGATTACATCACCAGGCGGCGGATGTCAGACAAGGTGTTGTTGATGATGGTGATAAAGCGAGCACCATCAGCACCGTCAATGACACGGTGGTCGAAGGAGAGAGAGATCGGCATCATCAGACGCGGCGTAAACTCTTTACCATTCCAGACCGGTTCCATCGCAGACTTGGACACACCCAGGATAGCCACTTCCGGCGCGTTGACGATCGGCGCGAAGTGCGTGGTGCCGAGGCCACCAATGCTGGAGATGGTGAAGCAACCACCCTGCATTTCGCCCGCAGTCAGCTTGCCGTCACGGGCTTTCTTGGAGATAGCCATCAGTTCGCGAGACAGCTCGATGATGCCTTTCTTGTTCACGTCTTTAAACACCGGAACCACCAGACCATTCGGCGTATCAACGGCAACACCGATGTTGATGTATTTCTTCAGCGTCAGACGTTGAGCATCTTCAGACAGTGAACTGTTAAAACGCGGCATCTGCTCAAGCGCAGTTGCAACGGCTTTCATGATGAACACCACTGGGGTGATCTTCACGTCCAGTTTGCGTTTTTCTGCTTCCACGTTCTGCTGTTTACGGAACGCTTCCAGATCGGTGATATCGGTTTTGTCGAAGTGCGTAACGTGCGGGATAACCACCCAGTTACGGCTCAGGTTGGCACCCGAGATCTTCTGGATGCGACCCAGTTCAACTTCTTCCACTTCACCGAACTTGCTGAAGTCGATTTTCGGCCACGGCAGCAGACCCGGCAGAGAACCACCGGTCGCAGCGCCCGCCGCAGGTGCGGATTCAGCGCGTTTCACCGCGTCTTTCACGTAAGCCTGGATGTCTTCGCGCAGGATACGGCCTTTACGGCCGCTGCCCTTCACTTTCGCCAGGTTTACGCCGAACTCACGCGCCAGACGGCGGATGACAGGCGTTGCGTGAACGTAAGCATCGTTTTCAGCGAATTCGCCTTTGGCATCTGCCTTGGCAGCCGCCGGTGCAGCGGCTTTCGCCGGTTGCGCTGCCGGAGCGGCTTCTTGTTTGGCAGCCGGAGCAGCAGGCGCAGCGCCTTCTACTTCAAACACCATGATCAGCGAGCCGGTTTTCACCTTGTCGCCAGTGCTGACTTTGATCTCTTTCACGGTGCCCGCGAACGGTGCCGGTACTTCCATAGAGGCCTTATCGCCTTCTACGGTGATCAGAGATTGTTCAGCGGCAATTTTGTCGCCGACTTTCACCATCACTTCAGTGACTTCAACTTCGTCACCACCGATATCCGGTACGTTCACTTCTTTCGGACCCGACGCCGCAGCAGCAGGAGCCGCCGCCGGAGCCGCTTGCTGGGCCGGAGCCGCCGCGCCAGCAGCGCCTGCGACTTCAAACACCATGATCAGCGAGCCCGTTTTCACTTTATCGCCGGTGTTGATTTTGATCTCTTTCACCACGCCCGCGAACGGTGCCGGCACTTCCATGGAAGCCTTGTCACCTTCCACCGTGATCAGTGACTGCTCAGCGCTCACGCTGTCGCCCACTTTCACCATGATTTCGGTCACTTCAACTTCGTCGCCGCCGATATCCGGCACGGCCACTTCTTTCGCCGCGCTGGCTGCTGCCGCAGGGGCAGGCGCAGCGGCTTTGGCTTCCGCCGGAGCGGGTGCAGCCGCAGCCGCAGCCGCACCTTCAGCTTCGAAGACCATGATCAGTTTGCCCGTCGCCACTTTATCGCCGACAGCCACTTTGATCTCTTTCACCACGCCAGCCTGAGGAGAAGGCACTTCCATGGAGGCTTTATCGCCTTCCACGGTGATCAGCGACTGCTCTGCTTCTACTTTGTCGCCCACCTTCACCATCACTTCGGTGACTTCAACTTCATCTGCACCGATGTCCGGTACGTTGATTTCGATAGCCATTACTCTTTCCCTCTTATGCTAAGCGCGGGTTAACTTTTTCAGGATCGATGTTGAATTTCTTGATGGCTTCAGCCACCACAGAAGCCTCAACTTCACCGCGTTTAGCCAATTCGCCCAGTGCGGCAACTACTACGTAGGAAGCGTCCACTTCGAAGTGGTGACGCAGGTTTTCACGGCTGTCAGAACGACCGAAGCCATCAGTACCCAGTACGCGGTAATCGCTGGCTGGAACGTAAGTACGTACCTGCTCGGCGAACAGTTTCATGTAGTCAGTGGATGCAACAGCCGGTGCATCGTTCATCACCTGAGCGATGTACGGTACGCGCGGTGCGTCGGTCGGGTGCAGCATGTTCCAGCGTTCGCAGTCTTGACCATCGCGCGCCAGCTCCGTGAAGGAGGTTACGCTGTACACATCGGAACCGATGCCGTAGTCGTTGGCCAGAATCTGTGCCGCTTCACGTACGTGACGCAGAATAGAACCCGAGCCCAGCAACTGAACCTTGCCTTTCGCGCCCGCTACCGTTTCCAGTTTGTAGATACCCTTACGGATACCTTCTTCCGCGCCTTGCGGCATGGCTGGCATGTGGTAGTTTTCGTTCAGCGTGGTGATGTAATAGTAGACGTTTTCCTGCGCTTCACCGTACATGCGCTCCAGACCGTCATGCATGATCACAGCCACTTCGTAAGCGAAGGACGGATCGTAGGAAATGCAGTTCGGGATAGTCAGAGACTGAATGTGGCTATGACCATCTTCGTGCTGCAAACCTTCGCCGTTCAGCGTGGTGCGGCCAGAAGTACCGCCGACCAGGAAGCCGCGCGCCTGTTGGTCACCCGCTGCCCAGCACAGGTCGCCAATACGTTGGAACCCGAACATGGAGTAGTAGATGTAGAACGGGATCATCGGCAGGTTGTTGGTGCTGTAGGAGGTCGCCGCAGCCAGCCAGGATGCGCCAGCACCCAGTTCGTTGATACCTTCCTGCAGAATCTGACCTTTCTCGTCTTCTTTGTAGTATGCAACCTGCTCACGGTCCTGCGGGGTGTACTGCTGGCCGTTCGGGCTGTAGATACCGATCTGACGGAACAGACCTTCCATACCGAAGGTACGCGCTTCGTCAGCGATAATCGGAACCAGACGATCTTTGATCGATTTGTTCTTCAGCATCACATTCAGTGCACGAACAAACGCGATAGTAGTGGAAATTTCTTTGGTCTGCTCTTCCAGCAGAGAGCTGAAGTCTTCCAGCGTAGGCAGTTCCAGTTTCTCGTCAAAATGCGGCTGACGAGAAGGCAGGTAACCCCCCAGAGCCTGACGGCGCTCATGCAGGTATTTGTATTCATCAGAATCTTTATCGAAGGTGATGAACGGCAGTTTTTCGATATCGGCATCAGCCACCGGCACGTTGAAGCGATCGCGGAAGTAACGCACGCCGTCCATGTTAACTTTCTTGACCTGGTGAGCAATGTTTTTGCCTTCTGCCGCATCACCCATACCATAACCTTTGATGGTGTGCGCCAGAATAACGGTCGGTTTGCCTTTGGTGTCTTGCGCTTTTTTCAGTGCAGCAAAGACTTTCTTCGGATCGTGGCCACCACGGTTAAGGGACCAAATCTGATCGTCACTCCAGTCTGCAACCAGTGCAGCCGTTTCCGGATATTTACCGAAGAAGTGCTCACGCACGTACGCACCGTTTTTAGATTTGAACGTCTGATAGTCGCCGTCAACGGTTTCGTTCATCAGTTGGATCAGTTTACCGCTGGTATCTTTACGCAGCAGTTCATCCCAACGGTCGCCCCACATGACCTTGATCACATCCCAGCCAGCGCCAGCGAAGATGCCTTCCAGCTCGTTGATGATCTTGCCATTACCTGTTACCGGGCCATCCAGACGCTGCAGGTTACAGTTGATGACGAACACCAGATTGTCCAGCTTCTCACGGGTAGCGATAGTGATAGCCCCCTTGGATTCCGGCTCGTCCATTTCACCGTCCCCCAGGAAGGCATAAACGGTTTGCTTGGAGGTATCTTTCAGACCGCGGTTTTCCAGATACTTCAGGAATTTAGCCTGGTAGATAGCACCAATCGGGCCTAAGCCCATAGAGACGGTCGGGAACTGCCAGAAAGTCGGCATCAATTTCGGGTGCGGGTAAGAGGAGAGCCCCTTGCCGTGTACTTCCTGACGGAAGTTGTTCATCTGATCTTCTGTCAGACGGCCTTCCAGAAACGCACGCGCGTAAATGCCCGGAGAGATATGGCCCTGGAAATACACCAGATCGCCGCCATCCTGCGCATTGCGAGCGCGGAAGAAGTGGTTAAAGCACACTTCATAGAAGGTAGCGGAAGACTGGAAGGACGCCATGTGGCCCCCCAATTCCAAATCTTTCTTGGACGCACGCAACACAGTCATGATGGCGTTCCAACGAATAGCGGAACGAATACGACGCTCGAGGTCCAGGTTACCCGGATAGGCGGGTTCGTCTTCCACAGCAATGGTGTTCACGTAGTTGCTGACGGCGCTTCCTGCCCCTACGTTTACGCCACCCTTGCGCGCTTCACTCAATACCTGATCGATCAGGTACTGCGCACGTTCAACACCCTCTTCACGGATAACCGATTCGATCGCCTGTAGCCAGTCGCGAGTTTCGATCGGATCCACGTCATTATTCAAACGTTCTGACATGGTTTATTCCTTATCTGTTTCTAATCAGTTAATTTTCTGGAACCTGTCTTGCTGCGCTCTAACACTGCTGTCAAAGCATAAACTGTCGCCAAAGCACAGTAAGACAGGTCCAATCTCGTCATTTCCGCATTCAACGTTCAAACAGAACGCTTAATCCTTGCGTTGCTGGAGCCGACGTAGCGAACGCTCTCTTCGGCTATGTTCCCGGTTAAGATCCAGCAGTACTTCCTCAATAAACGCCAGATGACGATGTGACGCTTCGCGTGCCTTCTCAGGTTCGCGAGCGACAATCGCCTCAAAAATACCGGCGCGATGACTGCTTACCTGAGCCAGAACTTCCCGGCTCAGATATAACAATTCAAAATTCTGTCGCACGTTCTGTTCCAGTAACGGTCCCATACAGCGTAGCAAATGTAGCAAAACCACATTGTGCGTTGCTTCTGTGACAGCCACTTGATAATGCATAACCGCTTCTGACTCCGCGACCAGATCGCCTGAGGCACGCGCCTGCTCAATCTGGGTATGGCACTCGCGGATACGCTGAAAATCTTCTTCTGTCCCACGCAACGCCGCATAGTAAGCAGCAATGCCTTCCAGCGCATGACGGGTTTCCAGCAGATCAAATTGAGATTCAGGATGGGTACTCAGCAGTTCCGACAACGGATCGCTCACGCTTTGCCACAGGTTGTTCTGGACAAAGGTTCCCCCACCCTGACGACGCAGCAGCAGGCCTTTTGCCTCCAAACGTTGGATAGCTTCTCGCAAAGAAGGACGGGAGACATCAAACTGTTTCGCCAGTTCGCGCTCCGGGGGGAGTTTCTCGCCGGGGCGCAAGGTTCCTTCGAGGATCAAAAACTCCAGCTGTTGTTCAATCACATCTGACAGTTTGGGTTGACGGATCTTGCTATAGGCCATGGTAAGTGTTTCTCTGCGAAGTGCGCGGAGTCAATTGGTAATACCAATTTTAAAAACGTGACGCTAAAGTAACAAAGTATTCACCTTCTGTCCATACGGACGTTGCGCTAAATCATGTTCTCCACCAGATTTTAACAATTGCACGATCCGATTAGGTCAAAACCCTATACTCACTAGGAAGTAGCGGCTTCAACCCTATAAATGTTTTAACTTTTATGAAACGAAAACCAGTCGATGCTGAACCGTTCAACCAGTAACAAAGTGAATAAAAATTCATATTTTATAAATTAAAAATCAAGTGGGGTTCATGAGGTGGGCGCAAATGATACTTATTGTTAACATTCCTCTTTTTCCAAACGGTGATATTCTCAACAACAAAAACCTATACACAACATCATCACTCTCCTCACTTTTGCCGATAAAAATCAGCTATTACCCATCAATTTTACTCTCTCGATCTGGCGATTGACATCGTTAATCGCAACGTCATACATCATTAATCTCTTCTGGAGATGGTCTAAATGATCGGCAGTCTTTTCCACCCGTTTGCTGTAAGTGTGGTACTTTGCATCATAACGATTGATAGCGTGGGTGACGTCTTTCATCAACGCTTGTCGGCACCGCTCGCTAAGCGACACCCCATCACCGGTCCCTTTCTTCAAGGCATTTTGATATTCCTTTAACACAGCACGTTCATGACAGTAATCGATAAGGGTGCGCTGCCATTGCTTCCCATGCACGCTGGGTATTTCTCTTTCGATGTGTTTTCTTCGACCACAAACGCGTTGAGTGCCAAAATATTTTTTGGCATAAGCGTCTTCAGAAAGATAACTTTTCCATGTGATGGGACCAAGCCCGATACCTTTAACGCTGTAGATTTTGTTCTCCACCGCTAAACGCAGAATATAATCCAGATTAGATATTTTTTTCTGCGCATGCTGCGTAATTTCTCTAAGCTGCTGATAAAGACACCCGACCTGTTTCGTGGTTTCTGATAAATTATAGTTAGCTTTCTTTATTATTGTTTCAGCATCATCATCACGCAATATGTTTAATTGCAAACGGCATGTCTCACTTTTATGTTTAAAAAGCTCAGCATTATCTACGTTCAAGGCTTTGATCCCCACATGTTTTGAAATCTCTTTTTCAAAACACGATTTTTCAATTTGTATTTTCCTTTGATTATCCTTATAGAGACTTATATAGTAGTCTCTCACATTGGGATCTTTGGCGACTCGACGTTTTAATGCCTCTGATATTTCATTTAACTTCTCTTTTTTTTGTTCATGATATTTAGATTTCTGACGCACTAGCTTTTCGTACAAAGGAGCAAGTCTTTTATCCACATCATGCTGATCTTTAATATTCATTCGTTTAAATAATTCCAGACCATTAGTGGCGAATTCTATTCCTTTTGCGACTTTCCACATTTTGTCTAACGACTCATGGCTTATTCTATCCTGACTGCCAAAGGATAGATAAGTAGACATAAATTTATTGACATTCACAGGTTCAAATTTAAGAGGCATAACGTCGATATACTCCTGTTAAAAAAGAATATTAGAAAACCATGATGTAATGTTATAGGCGCATTGTATTCCATAAAGCGTTCATTCACTTTGCTATGTTTGATAATCAAAACACCGATACATCAAGCAGATAAATAACACTGGTTTTATCACCGCATGAGCACTCCGCTTTAGACATGGCAGAAGTCGTTCCACATCGATCAGGTATCAGAGAAGGCAACAGCCGTTTCAATGTTGGTTTAAAAATGTACACGCGCAGTATTTTCGTGGGGCCGATCGACAAATCGCGACAAGAAATCAGTGCAATCTGTTTCGCTTACCACTATTCTCTGACAAACGGTAGTCATCAGCGCATTTTCATCTAATGAACACCGTAAAAATAACATTACACAAACGTAAAATGACGCGAGTATCCGCATCGTGTCTGCTGCGCTCTGACAGAGGGTTACATTAATGGATGGTCAACAACACGACGGGACGCTAAAACGCGGCTTAAAAAACCGTCATATTCAGTTGATTGCCCTTGGGGGTGCCGTCGGCACCGGGCTGTTTTTAGGGATTGCTGCCACCATCAAAATGGCAGGGCCTTCCGTGCTGCTGGGCTATGCCATCGGCGGTATTATTGCGTTTCTCATCATGCGCCAATTGGGAGAGATGGTCGTCGAAGAACCTGTTGCAGGTTCTTTTAGCCATTTTGCCTATAAATATTGGGGTGATTTCGCTGGGTTCGCTTCCGGCTGGAACTATTGGGTGCTCTACGTGCTGGTCGCTATGGCTGAACTGACAGCCGTGGGTATCTATGTGCAGTACTGGTGGCCTGGTATTCCCACCTGGGTTTCTGCCGCCGTCTTTTTCCTGGTGATTAATGCCATTAACCTCGCCAATGTCAAAGTGTACGGTGAAATGGAGTTCTGGTTTGCCATTATCAAGGTCGTGGCCATTATCGGCATGATCGTGTTTGGCGGATGGCTGCTATTAAGCGGTCAGGGCGGACCGGAAGCCACCGTGACCAACCTGTGGGCGCAAGGCGGATTTTTCCCCAATGGCATCACCGGTCTGGTGATGGCAATGGCAGTTATCATGTTCTCGTTTGGTGGCCTGGAACTGGTGGGGATCACCGCGGCAGAAGCGGATAACCCGGAAACCAGCATCCCTCGCGCCACTAATCAGGTTATCTACCGTATTCTGATCTTTTATATTGGCTCGTTGGCCATTCTGCTGTCGCTCTACCCTTGGGGAAAAGTCGTGGAAGGGGGGAGTCCGTTTGTCATGATTTTCCACAACCTGGACAGTAATGTCGTAGCAACCATACTGAACATTGTGGTGTTGACGGCAGCCTTATCGGTCTACAACAGCTGCGTGTACTGTAACAGCCGTATGCTTTACGGCCTTGCCAAGCAAGGTAATGGCCCGAAAGCGCTGCTAACCGTTGATAGACGCGGCGTGCCCGTTATTGCCATCGGTATTTCTGCCGCCGCCACTGCGCTGTGCGTTCTGATCAATTACCTGATTCCGGGGAAAGCGTTCGAGCTCCTGATGGCATTAGTGGTGTCTGCACTGGTGATAAACTGGGCCATGATCAGCCTGGCACACCTGAAATTCCGCCAAGCCAAAGCGCAGGAAGGCGTGCAGACCAAATTCAAGGCGCTGCTCTATCCGCTCGGCAATTATATTTGTCTGCTATTCCTGACAGGTATTTTAGTGATCATGTTCATGACACCGGGAATTCAGATTTCCGTACTGCTGATTCCCGTATGGCTGGTCGTGCTTGGCATCGGTTATGCCATGAAACAGAAAAAGCAACGAGTCGCAACCACCCGCTAAGTGATATGACAACGGCACCTTCAGGTGCCGTTGTCCCTTTCCATCATCGTCCTTCGTTGCCAGCCAGCACTGCGAGTACGCATCAACACGATAGGGGGAGAAGAAGTAAGGAGCGACGTTTGAACGAGGCGACTTTTCTCGAAAGCACAGGTGCAGACTGTACTTTAGTACATCTGGTATTTATAAGTTAAAAGAATTATCGTGACTGAATAATAATGAGAGAGTTTTGGAAAAAAAGTGATCCTCACGAAGAGGATCATACGCCAAATTGGCCAACACCAGGGAAAAATTTTGCGTATTATTGCGAACAACGGATATGTTGTCAATGCTCAGTGAAACCAATTAGGATTTTAGATACACTTCATTTACTTTTAAAAGTAGCAAAAAAAATTTAAATTCAACAGTTTCACTGCGAAATAATATCCACCTAAATATTCACATTTTATAGAATTCCCTTCTTTTGATAGACATACCTCACTCCAAGGTAAGATCTACGTATTCAGCCAACAGCGGTCCGCTTAATCCCTATAACAACATGATCTTAGTCTATGATATAGATTATAAAGAATTTTATTCAAAAATGGAGAAAATACATGCCACATGTTTTTTTTAAAAATACTGAAATTAACATTTCAATCAGAAATCATTTAGAAAAAGAGTTAGGTGAATATAATCACATCAATTTTGCTTATGCAATAATGAACAAAAAAGACCCGACCGAGTTTACAGTAATATCAAATAAGACAGCGTGGTTTTCATTCTATAATCAACATAATTATCAATTTATTGATCCCGTCCTCATGACCGCATCATCGCGCATCACACCATTTTCTTGGCATGAAAGTGTAGCGATGAATAAAGATACAAAAAAAAATATCATTTTCCAGATGGCGAAGCGCTATAACATAGTTGATGGATATACTTTTTTGCTTCACGATCATTGCGACCATCTTGCTGTCCTGTCGATCATTATGGATAAGCACAATGACCATAATATCGAAAATGCCATAACGGATTATAAGAATGAGATCCAGATGTTGCTATTGACGACACATGATAAAATGATGGGTTCTTATAATAAGGGAAAGGACCTGGAGGGCGTCAATACACCGCCAGAAAGAAATGTCTTATCAAAGAGGGAGAATGAAATATTATATTGGGCAAGCATTGGGAAATCATATCAAGAAATCGCTATTATTCTTGCGATAAAACTCACTACAGTAAAATACCATATGGGCAACGCCGTTAATAAATTGGGCGTTAATAATGCCAAGCACGCGATAAGACGAGGCATTGAGTTAAAACTCATTAGACCTATTTCGCCCTCTCACAATAGCGTCCCCCCTTTATAATTCGGGTGTTAAGAGGGCATAAAGTGAGTGAGGATCTGTCTGAAACCGCGTTGAACAAGATGTAAACGGGCTTCGGAGGGTGCACTCTTTGAAGATGGCCCCATCAATGCCAGGCACGTTGCGATATACACTGCCAGACGCAGCTCAAAGCAACGTACCATAAATCGTGAGCACAGCCACCACTACCACCATCACCACAGAGACCTTTTTTGCAAGTATTACCGCCGCGCGCGGCGCATCAATGGGGTCGGTGTGAGATTCGCGAACCAGGGAAAATTGTGCCAGTTGCGTAACAACCCAATAGGGAGAATGGTGCAAATCGCCCAACGATGCCAGCCAGGCAGGAAGGGCTTTTTCACCATGGCCTAACAGCGCATAGGTGATCCCCACCAAACGTGCCGGGATCCAATCCAACCAGCGCAATAAGGCATCTACACCTGATTGTGCACGGCCCAAAGGGGTGTGATGTCGCGCCAGACAGGTTTGACGAGCGCGTAAAATGGCATAACCAACCAGCGCTATCGGCCCGTATGGCCCAGCGACCACAAACCAGAACAACGGGGCCAGATAAAAGCGAAAATTGAGCCACAGCAGTGCATTCTGCAATTCACTCAGTTTTTCTCGCTCGGTGGCATCCAGCGGTAAACCATGAATCAACGCCAGCTCTTCTGCCAGCGCCTGCATTGCATCCTGTTCGCCGCGTTGTGCTGCGCCAAGGTAATTCTGGTAATGCTGCCGCACCTCGCCAGCACCAATACACAACAGTATGATAGCAATCCAGAGCAACAGCCCCACCAGCCCAAATAATAACCCCTTCGCCAGCCACAGCAACGCAGCGGTCGCGGCCATCCCCAACACGGCTAACAGCAATGTCTGCAACAAAGAGGGGGCAGAGAGGCGGCGAAAAATCATTTCCATATGGGCGTCTATCTGCCAGCGATCGTTTTTTTTAAACAAACGCTCCCACGTAAGAGCCAGTAGCAAGGTAAACAGGGTCATGAGCACTCATTCCTCTTATCGTCAATTTCCGGCACCTGGATCAATTGATGATAGTGCTGCCAGTCAAAGGCCGGGCCGGGATCAGTTTTACGCTGAGGGGCGATATCACTATGCCCGGTAATGCACTGTGGCGTAATAGGGTAATGGGTCAACAACAACCGGGTAATACAGGCCAATTGTTGGTATTGCTCCTGAGTAAAAGGTAGCGTATCCGTGCCTTCCAGCTCGATACCAATGGAGAAATCGTTACACCGCTCGCGACCGGCAAACTGAGACACCCCGGCATGCCAGGCACGTTTATCAAAAGGGACATATTGCACAATGCTGCCATCACGGCGAATCAAACAGTGTGCCGACACCCGCAAATGACTGATGTCTTGAAAATAGGGGTGCGCTTGGGGATCGAGCGTCGCCGTGAACAGTTGATCAATGTAGGGGCCGCCAAACTCTCCCGGCGGTAAGCTGATATTGTGTATCACCAGCAATGAAGGAAGCTCTGCGTCAGGGCGCGCATCATAATGGGGAGAAGGCACCCGTTTTATGCCTGTTAACCAACCCGCTTCCAACTGCATACCACATGCTCCCCAAGAAATGGTGTCATGCCATTATTACTCAGCTTTGGTTATTTTCCTAGCAAGGACATCCTTAAAATAACCATTAACCTATTAAAATATAATAAATTTATTAAAACCCACTTATTTTCTGCGATATCGATTCCATATTTTAAAACAATCATGTAACCCGAGCCATTCTTTACGAGTCGCTCTTCCAGTTATCCACTTCCGCACTCGTGCTCTCCCCTTGCCTCTTCTACCTTTATGCCAAACCGGCTGACTGAAAAGGACGATGATGAACACAGAATGCGGATTCACCCTGGTTGAGTTGATGATCGTTATCGCGATTGTTGCCATTCTCGCCTCCATTGGTATCCCTGCTTATCAGGGGTATCTGCAAAAGGCAGCCATGACAGACATGCTGCAATCGCTGGCACCGTATCAAACGGCAGTCAATTTGTGCGCGTTAGAAAACAGCAGCGTTGCGACTTGTAATGCAGGAAGTCAAGGTATTCCCGCCGCAAGAGGATCACGCTATGTCAGTGATGTCAGCGTAACACGAGGCGTAATCACATTGACGGGACAGTCTGCCTTACAAGGGTTGAACGTAACCTTAACGCCACGTTGGGATACCAGCAGCAGCTCCGTCATCTGGAGTCGAAACTGTCAGTCAGCAACACAGTCCGACAGCCTTATTGCCGCCTGCCAGCGCGTATTTCGTTTCGATGATGTCTCGGAGTAAACATGAACACATACGCACCATTGGATCAAGAAATCAAGCAACTGTGCCAACGCTATCAGGCACGGCTGCTGACTTTGGATGAACAAACCGTCACTGTCGCCGTCACCGATGATGTGGCTCCTGCATTGCTGACAGCGCTAAAGTTTGCCAGTAATCGCCGTGTCGTGGTGGAACGCTGGTCACAAGCGAAACTGGAGCAGGCTTTCCACCCTGTACCACAGGTAGCAGAAAGCGATGCGGTGTTCGGTGTGACGCCCACCGCCGAGCCAACAGACGAAGAGATGTCCGTTATCCACTATATCAATCAAACGCTAGCGCAGGCTTTCCAGCGACGGGCTTCAGATATCCATTTTGAACCCATGGCGGGCAACTATCGCGTTCGCATGCGTATTGATGGCGTACTGCATATATGCCCACCCCCTCCATTAGACTGGGCAGCACGCCTTACCGCAAGACTGAAAATCATGGGGCAACTGGATATTGCAGAACGCCGCCTGCCGCAAGACGGTCAGTTCTCGTTTGCGCTGGATACGCAGTCGATCTCGCTGCGTATTGCCACACTGCCCGTACTGGAAGGTGAAAAGGTCGTACTGCGCGTATTACAAACCTACCAACAGATGCTCACTCTCGACAATCTGGGCTTAGCGCCGACGGCATACGCCTGCCTGACACAGGCGTTACAGCAGCCCCAAGGCATGATCCTAGTGACAGGGCCCACGGGAAGCGGCAAAACAGTCACACTCTACAGCGCTATATGCTGGCTCAATAAGAGCCAACGCAACATTTGCAGTGTGGAGGATCCGGTGGAAATCCCGTTACCGGGCATCAATCAAACCGCATTGAATCTCAAGGCCGAGCTGGATTTCAGCCGCATTTTGCGTGCCCTGCTGCGTCAAGATCCTGATGTTGTCATGATCGGTGAAATACGTGATAGCGAAACGGCGGAAATTGCCGTGAAAGCAGCGCAAACCGGTCATCTGGTATTATCGACGCTACATACCAATTCCGCGATTGAAACCCTGACCCGTCTCGGACATTTGGGTATTCCCGGCTATTTACTCGCGGGTGCGCTGACGCTGCTCATTGCCCAGCGTCTGGTTCGGCGTCTCTGTCCGCACTGTAAAACGCCGGCTTCCTCACCATTAACATTTCCCGATACGCTATGGGCCTCCCCGGTTCAGCACTGGGAGGCTCAAGGCTGTGAACACTGCGTAAAGGGATATTATGGTCGAATCGCCCTCTACGAACTGCTACCGCTCACCCCAGCGCTGAGACACGCATTGAGTCGTGGTGCCAGCACGCAAGACCTCGCGGTACTGGCCAACGAAACGGGTTATGACACGCTATTCATAGCGGCATTACAAAGGATTTCCCAAGGGGAGACATCCGCTGCCGAAATGTATCGCGTCATTGGCGCATCACCACACTCTCATTGAGCCTGCTGCCATGCCACAAAAACTCTACTCATGGCTTGCCCTCACGCCACACGGAGAATTACAGCGTGGGGAAAGCATCGGCAATGCGCGCCAGCACGTTTATCTACGTTTGGCTCAGCGGGGATACCAACCGTTACGTTTACGATACCGGCAAACGCTCACGCAACGTTATTGGAAAACAACGGCCCGTATTGCCTTATTTAAACAGATTGCCGCATTGCTACAGGCTGGTCTGCCGCTGCTGAATGCACTGCGACTGCTGGCCGAACAGCATGAACTGCCGGGATGGCGATGCCTGATTAACGCATTGGCCGATGACATTGCCGAAGGCGAATCTTTTTCCGATGTCCTGCGCCACCACCCGCTGGTGTTTCCTGCGCTTTACCCCACCCTGGTCGCCGTTGGAGAGATGACCGGTAAACTGGATGTATGTTGCCAACAGTTGGCGACGCAACAAGAGCAGCAGCTTCAACTGCAAAAGAAAGTGAAGCAAGCGCTGCGCTATCCTGGTTTTGTTCTGGGCGTTAGCATTACGGTGAGTATCATCATGCTGATAGGAGTATTACCCGAATTTGCCAGCTTGTATGAGTCATTCGAGGCACCGCTACCGCCGCTGACTCAGCACGTTCTGGCACTGGCTGATGTGGTTGCTCATCACGCGCTGCTGTTACTTACGCTCCCGGTGAGCATCGTACTGGGGTATCCGGTGTGTCGCGCCCGCTCCGTGGCCTTACGACGGCAGGAAGAACGCTTTTTGCTGAAAATCCCGCTACTCGGCGCACTGATGCGAGGAGAAGCATTGAGCTATCTTTTCACGCTGCTCGACGTGACACAACGCGCTGGGTTGACACTGCCCGCCGGGTTGACAGCCGCCGCCACCCTCCCCTATTTTGCCTATCAGGAAGCACTAATCCCGATTCTGCGAAATATAGAGCAGGGGGACTCGCTGCAACAGGCGATAACACCTTATAACCGGTTATTCCCACCCCCTTGTGCGCAACTGATCCGCGTAGGAGAAGAGACCGGCGCACTGGACAACATGTTTAACCAGTTAGCGCAATGGCACCAACAGCAGACAACACAGCGTGCACAAACGCTGACCCACACGCTGGAGCCCCTACTGATCGTGCTGGTTGGTGGCATCATTGGTACGCTGGTGATCGCCATGTACCTGCCCATCTTTCAATTCGGAGATCTGATGACGAATGCGTAATCGCTTCGCCATCGTCGTGCAGTCTGCACCGCGTGTGTTGGCGCTATGCGTTGCCGTTATAGGTACGGTTTTCCTGCTCCGCTACACGAATAAACGTGGTGCGTTTAGTGAGCTCTTTCAGACGAGAAGCACCAACGTAGGTGCATGCCGAGCGCAACCCCCCCAGAATATCACGTACGGTATTATCAACCGGGCCGCGTAGCGGCAGCTTGACCGTTTTCCCTTCTGCGGCGCGATACTCCGCGACACCGCCGGAATGGCGCTCCATCGCAGAAGCAGAACTCATGCCATAGAACAGCATCAGCTTCTGGCCATTCTCTTCCACCACACGACCTTCACACTCGTCGTGGCCTGCCAGCATACCGCCGAGCATCACAAAATCTGCACCGCCGCCAAAGGCTTTCGCCACGTCACCCGGCATCGAGCAGCCGCCGTCACTGACGATCTGTCCCCCCAAGCCGTGTGCGGCATCCGCACATTCAATCACGGCGGAGAGTTGTGGATAACCCACACCGGTTTTCACTCGCGTGGTACATACTGAACCCGGCCCAATTCCCACCTTGACGATATCCGCGCCAGAGAGAATCAGCTCTTCCACCATTTCCCCCGTCACGACGTTCCCGGCGCAAATGACCTTATCCGGCCAAGCTTCACGCGCTTTTTGCAGGAAATTAACGAAGTGCTCGGAATAGCCGTTGGCAACGTCGATGCAAATAAATTTGAGTTCAGCCGACAGCGCCAGGATCTGTTTGACCTTGACGAAATCCGACTCCGACGTACCGGTAGACACCATGACATGACGCAATACCGTTTCAGGAGCTTCCTTGACGAACTGTGCCCACTGCTCGACGCTGTAATGCTTATGCACGGCAGTCAGCACATCAAACTCCGCCAACGCACGCGCCATGCGAAAAGTACCTACGGTATCCATATTGGCTGCAATCACCGGTACACCAGACCAGGAACTCCCTGCATGAAGGAAGGTGAATTGGCGTTCCAATTCAACATCAGAACGACTTTTCAAGGTAGAACGCTTGGGGCGAATAAGGACATCTTTGAAACCGAGCTTCAGATCTTCTTCAATACGCATGACGGTTATCTTCCTGGTTATAGCGGCGAGTATGCCAGCGATGCGGCCACGTAAAGTACAAAGGGAGAAGGCCATTCCCAGTTACCTCATCATACGCAGTAATAATGCAACAACAAGACTGCGATTTTCCGTTTATTTGGGCTAGAATCCCATAAATTTACCTGCTCATTTTCACACAAGGCGTTATGACCTATATCGTAGCCTTAACAGGTGGCATCGGCAGCGGAAAAAGTACGGTCGCCGATGCCTTCGCCACCTTCGGGATCCCAGTTGTCGATGCCGATGTCATCGCACGTCAGGTGGTAGAACCCGGTACGCCAGCGTTATTGGCTATTCAGGCGTATTTTGGTAAAGAGATGTTGAATAGCGATGGCACCTTGAATCGCGCCATGCTCCGCCAACGCATTTTTTCCTCGACTGAGGATAAAACATGGCTAAATGCTTTATTGCACCCCTTGATTCATGCAGAAACACGGCGACAATGGCAACAGGCAAAAGGTCCCTATGTGCTGTGGGTGGTGCCACTGTTGGTGGAGAATGGGTTGCAATCCCTGGCACAGCGCGTGGCGGTCGTTGATGTCCAAAGGGACACGCAGTTAGAACGCCTGCTTGCTCGCGACAAGGTAAATCGCCAGCAGGCTGAGAACATACTCGCGTCACAGGCAACGCGTGAACAGCGGTTGGCCTGTGCGGATGACATTATTGATAACAACGGTCGCCCCGGGGCGTGGATGGAGCAGGTTGCCGCGTTACATCAACGCTACCTCGCCCTTGCCGCCGACAACGACCGACAGGACAAGTAACAATGAGCGATGCCCTTTCCACCGTGTTGTTTGAATACCCACTCAATGAAAAGACGCGTACCTGGCTACGCTTGGAAACGCTACTGCAACAATTGCATGAAAATCACAGCTGGACAGATATGGGCAGTGCACTTGCCTTCTTTCGTGCCGTGGTCGATTTGCTCGACGTACTGGAACGCGGAGACATTCGTACTGAACTGCTTAAAGAACTGGAGCGTCAGCAACAAAAGCTGCTGCAATGGAGCGATGTACCCGGCGTCGATCATGACCGTATCCATGCTCTGCGCCAACGTTTAAAGCAACTCGCGGCTGTGCTGATGTCCGCACCACGCATGGGGCAATTTTTGCGCGAAGACAAGTTAATCGGCATGGTACGGCAGCGTCTGAGCATCCCGGGCGGCTGTTGCAGCTTTGATGTGCCCACCCTGCATCTGTGGCTGCATCAGCCGCAGGCGCAAAAGCAACAAGTGATCGATGCCTGGCTACACTCGCTGTCACCGCTAAAAAACTCGCTTGACCAGGTGCTGGAACTGATTCGCCACTCGGGTACGTTTCGGGCACAAACCAGTTTGAACGGATTCTTTCAAGATAACGCGGTGGATGCCGACCTGATTCGTTTACAATTGGCTATCGAGCATCAGCTCTACCCTCAGGTCTCAGGCCATAAATCACGCTTTGCGATTCGCTTTTTGCCCTTAGACAGCGAAAATGGTCAGGTCCCTGCGCGCCTGTCCTTTGAATTGGCCTGTTGTTAACCGCTATTGCTGTAGGAAAAAACATGGATAACGAAACCTTCACTGTTAGCTGTCCCACCTGCAAAAAGTCGGTGGAATGGGGAGAAAATAGCCCTTATCGCCCTTTTTGCAGCAAACGCTGCCAGCTTATCGATCTCGGAGAATGGGCAGATGAAGAAAAGCGCATCCCGAGCAATGAAGATATTTCGGACAGTGACGAATGGAGCGAAGAACCTCGCCATTAACGCCTGACGATTAATCAGCGGGGTTATTGCACCAGTTTAGCAATGCGTTTCCTTCAGCCAGCGGATCATCTCGACGTTGGCGGGAGGAAATTCATCTTCCAGCAGTGACGCCGCATCCAGCCAGCGAGACGGCTGCCCCTCACGCCCATAGGGTTCCCCCTGCCAGCGTTCAACCATAAAGAAGTGCAGCGTAATGATGCGCTCATCGGTTTCCACGGTTTTGCTGTTCAGCGCTGTCGGTGCCAGCGCTTCAATCCCCACCTCTTCACGCAGTTCACGAATCAGCGCCTGTTCGGCAGTTTCACCCGGTTCCACTTTTCCACCGGGAAACTCCCACATTCCCGCCATATGTACGCCCTGAGGGCGACGGGCGATAAAAAATTCGCGTTGCGCATTACGAATAATGCCTACCGCAACGTTCAGGTGTTTACGCACGACTGACTCCTTCAAATTCCTGTCAAATAAAAGGCGGTCATCGACCGCCTGAGGTTGCTGACAAACCTGCCTACTCCCACCGTCATTCCCGCGAAGGCGGGAATCTCTTGCCGAAGAAACGCGTTTATCCTGACAGAGATCCCCGGTTTACGCCGAGGATGATGAGAGGTACAGTGACGTTGTCATCAGTCTGAGGCGATCATTGACCGCCTCTTCGTTATATCACAGTGAGCAAGGCATTAGTGCTGCAAACGGCCATGACACTGTTTGTATTTTTTACCGGAGCCGCACGGGCACGGATCGTTACGACCAACCTTGCGATCGCCCTGCCCGGCAGCCGCTGCCGCCGCGCTGATTTGATCGTCACTCTGATGGCTCAACTGTTGCTGACGCGCCAGGCGCTCTGCCTCTTCACGACGTTGTTGCTCCAGCGCTTCAACTTCTTCCGGCATTCTGACCTGCACCTTACTCAACGTGCTGATCACTTCATATTTCAAAGATTCCAGCATATTGGCAAACATCGAGAAGGATTCGCGCTTGTACTCCTGCTTCGGATCTTTCTGCGCATAACCGCGCAGGTGGATACCCTGACGCAGATAATCCATCGCCGCCAGATGCTCTTTCCACAGGGAATCCAGCGTTTGTAGCATCACGCCCTTCTCGAAGTTGCGCATCACATCGACACCGACCACTTCTTCCTTACGATGGTAGACATCGATGGCCTGTTGCAGAATACGCTCACGCAGGGTTTCTTCATGCAGCGTGTGCTCTTCATCCAACCAGGCTGAAATGGGCAACTCGAGGTCGAAATCGTTTTTCAGGCGCTGCTCAAGCCCTTCGATATCCCACTGCTCTTCCAGCGACTGCGGCGGAATGTGGTTATCAATCGCCAGCTTAAACACGTCTTCACGGATGCTGTTGATGGTTTCGCTGATATCCACCACGTCCAGCAATTCATTACGCTGGGTGTAAATGGCACGGCGTTGATCGTTGGCAACATCATCATATTCAAGCAGTTGCTTACGAATATCAAAGTTGCGGCTTTCCACTTTACGTTGGGCGTTGGCAATGGCTTTGGTGACCCACGGGTGCTCAATGGCTTCACCGGGTTTCATGCCCAGTTTACGCATCATGTTAGAGACGCGATCGGAGGCGAAAATACGCATCAGCGCATCTTCCATCGACAGGTAAAAACGGGAGGAACCCGCATCCCCCTGACGACCAGAACGGCCGCGCAGCTGGTTATCGATACGGCGTGATTCATGACGTTCCGTACCGATAATGTGCAAACCACCGGCAGCCAGTACCGCATCGTGACGCACTTGCCACGCCGCTTTGGCTTCGGCAATCGCGGCTTCATCCGGATCGTCCAGCAGCGCCAAATCGGCCTGTAAGCTGCCGCCCAGCACGATATCGGTACCACGGCCCGCCATGTTGGTGGCGATGGTCACCGCGCTTGCCTGACCGGCCTGCGCAACGATATCCGCTTCTTTGGCGTGGAATTTGGCGTTCAGAACGTTGTGCTTGATGCCTGCTTTGGCCAGCGCTTCTGACACCACTTCCGATTTCTCGATGGAGATAGTCCCCACCAACACCGGCTGGCCCTTCACACTGCGCTCTTTGATATCTTCGATGATCGCGTCGATCTTTTCCTGTTCGGTCATGTAGACCAGATCGGGTAAATCTTTACGGATCATTGGGCGGTTGGTCGGCACCACAATGGTATCGAGCTTATAAATAGAGCTGAATTCAAACGCTTCGGTATCGGCCGTACCGGTCATCCCGGCCAGCTTTTCGTACAGTCGGAAGTAGTTCTGGAAGGTGATCGACGCCAGCGTCTGGTTTTCGTTCTGGATCTTCACGTTCTCTTTGGCTTCCACCGCTTGGTGCAATCCGTCAGACCAGCGACGCCCCTGCATAGTACGACCGGTGTGCTCATCCACGATAATCACTTCGCCGTCTTTCACGATGTAGTCGACATCGCGGGTGAACAGCACATGGGCGCGCAGCGCGGCGGTAACGTGGTGCATCAGCATGATATTGGTTGGAGAATACAGCGATTCTCCCTCGTCCATGATGCCTTGTTTTACCAGCAGCTCTTCCACCAGCACCAGGCCGCGTTCGGTCAGGTTAACCTGACGTGCTTTTTCATCCACCGAGAAGTGCCCTTCACCGTGGAAGGTATCGGAGTCTTCTTTTTCCTGACGAATCAGGTGCGGAATGATTTTATTGACGCGAATATAGAGATCGGAGCTGTCTTCCGCCGGACCGGAAATGATCAACGGGGTACGCGCTTCATCGATCAGGATGGAGTCCACTTCATCCACCAACGCATAGTAAAGCTTACGCTGCACGCGCTCTTCCGGGCTGAATGCCATGTTGTCGCGCAGATAGTCAAAGCCGTACTCGTTGTTGGTACCGTAAGTGATATCGGCCGCATAGGCTTCACGTTTGGCCGGTGCAGGCATGCCCGGCAGGTTGATGCCAACCGTCAAGCCCAGGTATTCAAACAGCGGGCGGTTGTTCTCGGCGTCACGCTGTGCCAGGTAGTCGTTCACTGTCACCACGTGCACACCACGGCCAGTCAGAGCATTGAGGTAGGCAGGCAAGGTTGCGGTTAGGGTCTTACCTTCACCGGTACGCATTTCTGCGATGCAGCGTTCGTTCAGCACCATGCCGCCCATCAACTGCACGTCGAAATGGCGCATACCAAACACACGTTTACTGGCTTCGCGCACCACCGCAAACGCCTCAGGCAGCAACGCTTCAAGGGTTTCCCCTTTCTCAAGGCGCGCGCGGAATTCAGCGGTTTTTGCTTTCAGTTCATCATCCGACAGCGCTTCGATGGTCGGTTCCATTCGGCTGATCACATCAACCACTTTACGCATACGGCGCAGCGTACGATCGTTACGGCTGCCAAAAACTTTAGTCAGGATACTGGTTAACATAATGATTTTATTCTCACGTAGGCCGCTGTTTCAGCGACGATACGATAGCTACTCATAATTCCTTTCATCGCAATCCGAAGATAGGCGAGAAGAAGCGATATTCGCGTTTGCATTCAGAACAGTGACATTGTCCATGTCGATTGTTATACGCCAGGAAAACGCGAGCGAAACGGCGTGTCAGGCAGAGCGTGCTGGCCCAGCGCGAATGCCGCGGACTTGAGACAACCACAGCCCGGTACGGTGAGGAGAAGCGGCAAAAACCTGGGTACCGCGCGGTAAGGGGGATAACGTCGAGGGGATTTCCGGCAACGTCAACAGCGCATTGAGCGTATCCAGAATCACCAGCGGGTGCGCACTCAACGCCGCCTCGGCCTCCGGCAATACGTGGGCCTGAGGCACCGTCAACGCAAAGGAGAGATGGCGAATAACCGTGCGAATGGCATGCTGATGCCAATAATCGATACCAAATGAGGTGCGGCGATGCACCTCTTTCAAACTGGCCAGTTCGGTCAGGCTAAACGAGACAGGATTCTGGCGGCTGATACTGGCCGTCGCGTTTGACGCAGAAGCATGCTCGTTGGTTTCGTTAAGGCTGGTCGGCAGACCAAGGCTGGCCGCAACCATCCCCAACAGGAGATGTGGCCAAAAATAACGTCTGCCAAATTGTCGCCAACGATTTAGAATACCCATGACGAGTTTATTTGCCCACCGGAGCCTGATGCCTATGCGTGATAGCCGCCCCCAATCACTGGAGTCCCTGTTCGATAGTGTGTCAGGGGGAAATAAAGGCCCCTTACACGAGGTCCAACAGCGCGCTATCGCCTTGTTAAAACTTAATCGGGCCGTGAAAGGCTTACTGCCTTCTCAACTGCACCCGTGGTGTCGCGTCGCGAATTATCGACAAGGCCACCTTATTTTGGAAACTGCCAATGCAAGCTGGTTAATGCGGTTACGTTATGAGCAACCTTCATTACTCTCAGCATTGCGCGCTCAGATATTACCATCATTGGCATCGATCGACATCAGGATTAATCCCGCGCTGGCCGCAAAAGGGGATGAAACTGTATCGGGAAAGGATAATTTACGCGCAGAAAACAAAAATTCAGATACGCCGCCCCGTCAACTGAGCGAACAAAGCGCCGAGACGCTCCGGCATTTAGCCAGCCACAGTCCGGAAAAATTGAGGAAGATATTAGAAAGGCTGGCTTCACTCGCCGGAGAGGGTACGAGTAAAACCAGCCAACAGAAAAAATAACCTGTCACATTCGCCTGAACGACGACACTAACGCCCGATGTCGGTTACGCCAGCACCGTAGAAGGGGCTTTGAACGCGAGCGGCACTTCGCGCTCGTTTTCAAAGGTGACGTATTCCCATGCTTCCTGTTTAGCCAACACTGCCTGCAACAACTTGTTGTTGAGCGCGTGACCAGATTTGAACGCAGAGAACGCACCAATGATGTTATAACCGCACATGAACAGGTCGCCGATCGCATCCAGCATTTTATGACGCACAAACTCGTCTTCAAAACGCAGGCCATCTTCATTCAGCACACGATAATCGTCTACCACGATAGCGCAATCCATACTGCCGCCCAGGCACAGGCCGCGGGATTGCAGGTACTCGATATCGCGCATAAAGCCGAAAGTACGCGCACGGCTGATCTGGCGAATAAACGCATCGGCTGAGAAATCCAGGCAATAGCGCTGTGAGCCTGCATCAATGGCCGGGTGGTTAAAATCGATGGTGAAATCGAGGCTGAAACCGTTATACGGCGTCAGTTCCGCCCATTTGTCACCGTCTTCAACCCGCACTGGCTGTTTGATGCGAACAAACTTTTTAGCGCAGTTCAACTCTTCGATACCGGCATCAAGCAGCAGGTAAACGAACGGACTGGCACTGCCATCCATAATTGGAATTTCCGGGGCATCAACATCAATCACGATGTTATCGATACCCAACCCCGCCAAGGCGGCGTTCAGGTGTTCCACCGTTGAAATACGTACGTCATGCTCGTTTACCAGGCAAGTACAGAGCATGGTATCACGCACGGATTTGGCATCAGCCGGAAAATCAACCGGTGGATTCAAGTCAGTGCGGCGATAGATGACCCCGGTATTCGCCGGTGCAGGTCGCATCGTCAGCGTGACTTTCTTGCCGGTATGCAAACCGACGCCCGTCGCCTGTACGATACGCTTTAATGTACGTTGTTTGATCATCGTATTATCTCGCAATGTTACTGAACCAACCGTCCTAGCTTACACCAGGACAGGCGGGACAGTTTAGCACAAAGAGCGGAGATTCCAATCACAAGGCGGAGGTTAGTCCGCTTGTTTGCGCAAAAATGCGGGAATATCCAAATAGTCAGGCTCTTTGTTGGTTTGTACCGTTTGGTCATTAACCACCTTGGCCGCCGGTTTTTCCTGCGTCAGCGGCGTCATACCGTGCTGCTGGTAGCGGTGATCCATAACCGGTTGGCTGGCTTGTTTGTTAGTCACCAGCGTAATTTCCGGGCGTTTATCCATGCCGATACCGGTCGCCACCACGGTGACGCGCAGTTCGTCGTTCATGTCCGGGTCCAACGAGGTACCAATCACCACGGTGGCATTGTCGGAAGCGAACGCACGAATGGTGTTACCCACGGTTTCGAACTCATCCAGACGCAGGTCAAAGCCTGCCGTGATGTTAACCAGTACGCCGCGTGCGCCAGACAGGTCGATATCTTCCAGCAGCGGGCTGGAAATCGCCATTTCAGCCGCTTCTTCGGCACGGTCTTCACCGCGCGCCACGCCGGAGCCCATCATGGCATAACCCATTTCTGACATCACGGTGCGCACGTCCGCAAAGTCCACGTTCATCAGACCAGGGCGGGTGATCAGTTCGGCAATACCTTGGACAGCGCCTTTCAGTACATCGTTCGCTGCACCGAACGCGTCCAGCAAAGAAATACCGCGACCCAGCACTTTCAACAGTTTGTCGTTAGGGATGGTGATCAGCGAATCCACGTGCTTGGACAGCTCGGCAATCCCCTGCTCGGCAAACGCCATGCGTTTTTTGCCTTCGAAGTTGAAGGGCTTGGTCACAACCGCAACCGTCAGGATACCGAGATCCTTTGCCACTTCAGCCACCACGGGTGCCGCACCAGTACCGGTACCGCCGCCCATACCAGCAGCGATAAATACCATGTCCGCGCCATCAAGCGCAGCGCGCAGCGCTTCACGGTCTTCTTCCGCCGAGTTACGACCCACTTCCGGGTTGGCACCAGCGCCTAACCCTTTGGTGATGCCGCTACCAATCTGAATCGTCTGCCCCACCGCAGTCTTGCGCAGTGCCTGCGCATCGGTGTTCACTGCGAAGAATTCGACGCCTTCGATGCGCTCGCGCACCATATGTTCGACGGCGTTACCGCCGCCACCGCCGACGCCGATGACTTTAATCACCGCGTCGTTGGTTAACTCCATTGGTTCAAACATAATTTCTCTCCGTTTTGTGCCTGTACCGCGAGACCGTCAAGTGTGCCACACGATCTCTGATAAACATTAAAATTCCTTTCTCAGCCAGCTACTGATGCGTTTAAACCAATTGCCCACTGAGCCACGTTTTTCTACTTCGTGCTCACCGCCCAGGTGAGACTCTTTGCCGTAATGCAGCAGCCCGACCGCCGTTGAGTAGAAGGGCTCCTGCGCATAATCCGTTAAGCCTGTTATATTCAGTGGCTGACCGATACGCACCTGCGTATGGAATACGCGCTTGGCGCAATCAACCAGCCCGTCGATCTGAGCGGCACCGCCCGTCAGCACAATGCCGGCGGCCAAATGGTGTTTCACGCCCTGCTGACGGAGTTGCTCCTGCAATTGCAAAATTTCATCGTTCACCAAATTGAGCAATTCGGTGTAACGCGGTTCAATCACTTCAGCCAGTGTCTGCCGTTGCAGACTGCGTGGCGGCCGACCGCCAACGCTCGGCACTTCCAGATTTTCGTCTTTGCTGACAATCGCCCCTAATGCACAACCGTGGCGTACCTTGATGGCTTCCGCATCCGTGGGCGGCGTGCCAAACGCATAAGCGATGTCGCTGGTCACCACATTGCCCGCGTAAGGGATCACTTTGGTGTGGCGCAGCGCACCGCCGGTATAGACCGCGATATCCATGGTGCCACCACCGATATCCACCACGCAAACGCCTAACTCACGCTCATCTTCCGTCAGCACGGCGTAGCTGGAAGCCAGACCAGCGAAAATCAGTTGATCCACTTTCAAACCGCAGCGCTCTACGGCTTTGACAATGTTTTTCGCCATATCATTATGGCAGGTGATCAAATGCACCTTTGCCTGCATGCGCACGCCGGAAAGCCCAATCGGGTTCTTGATCCCTTCCTGGTAATCAATGGCGTACTCTTGCGGAATCACATGCAAAATGCGGTGTTCATCACGCACGCGCACAGATTTCGCCGTGTGCACCACGCTCTCGACGTCATCCTGCGTCACTTCCTCTTCCGAAATCGGCACGATACCGATTTCATTCTGGCAACTGATGTGCTTGCCCGACAGCGCCAGATAGACGGAAGAAATTTGACAATCCGCCATCAGTTCAGCCTGGTCGATGGTCCGCTGTACGCATTTTACAACGGACTCTAAATCGTTAACGCCGCCTTTATCCATCCCGCGTGACGGACAACTGCCCACGCCGATGATATTGACCATGCCATCGGGCAGAACTTCCCCGACCAGTGCAGCCACTTTTGCTGTACCGATTTCCAGCCCAACTACCAGTTTTCTGTCCGTCGACTTGATCATTGTTGTTTAGCCTGTGCCTGATTCTGTTGCTGATTACTGTTCTGTTTTTGATCAACGTCTTTTCGCTGAGCATTTCCCTGCTGTTGATCCAGCAGAGGCGGTGCCCATCCTACCGCGGCACCGGTGTCGTAACGTAAGTCCACGTAGCTAACACGTTTGTTGTCGTTCTGCGCCTCCCGCTGCAACAGCGGGTAAAGCTCAAGAAAACGTTCCAAACGCCGGGCCCGCTCATCACGCCCCAATTCCAGACGGATGTCATCTTCCAGCCCCAACTGCCACGAATGCCGTGCACTCATCGCCACCATTTTTAATGACAGCTTACTGCTCGCCAACACCTGACTCATGGTGCGGTAGCCTTCCAGCACATCGTTTTCACTGCCTTCTGGCCCGTACAACAGCGGCATTTTGCGATTACCGACCCGTTCGGCGGGCACGCTGAAGGAGTTTCCCTCTGCATCCACCATCAGTAGGTCATTCCACCGCGCTGCGGGCACATATTCAACCAGATGAATCTTTAATTCGTCAGGCCACTGCTTACGCACGCTGGCCTGTTTGATCCACGGCAGACGTTCAATCTGCTGTTGGATAACATCCACATCCTGCGTCATAAAGGTGCCCGGCGCACCCAGCGACAATATCGCCTGGCGAATATCATCATGAGTGGTGTAGTGCCGCTCACCAGTGACCACTAAACGAGAAAGCGGTAACCGACTGGCATCCTTCATCCACTGCAACACCATCCAACCGCCCCACAGAATGGTGCCCAGCACCATCAGCAGGAACACCAAGCCGGCTAACTGCCCACCGTTACTGCGACGCCCGCCTTTTGGCTCTTCGTCGCGTCCGCGCAAATTCCGCGCCGCCTGCGACATATCAAACAGCCGAGGCCAGGATCTGCGCGACGAGCTGCGAGAAGCTCATCCCGTGCTGCCTGGCCGCCATTGGCACCAGACTGTGATCCGTCATACCGGGCGAAGTATTCACCTCCAACAGGTAAAACGCGCCGTCGGCGTCCAGCATCAGGTCAACGCGGCCCCAGCCGCGACATCCCAATGCGGCAAAGGCGGCTTGCGCCAGTGCACCAATGGCCTGCTCTTGCTCTGCCAACAGCCCACTGGGACAAAAATACTGCGTCTCGTCAGAGAGATACTTCGCGTCATAATCGTAAAACGCGCCCGCCGCCTGAATACGAATCGAGGGCAGAACCGTCTCACCTAACAGCGCCACCGTATACTCCGGCCCACTCAGCCACTTCTCAACCAGCACATCGTCGTCATGCTGAAATGCAGTGTCCAGTGCCGTCGCCAGTTCCTCTTGCTGCGTCACTTTGCTCATACCGACGCTGGAACCTTCACGGCTCGGTTTCACGATCAGCGGCAAACCGAGGTGCGCACAGGCTGACTGCAACTGCTCGAGCGTTAACGCGTTATACTGCGCCCGCGTCAACGCGACATAAGGGGCTATCGGCAATCCCAACGACTGCCACACCAGCTTGGTGCGCCACTTATCCATGGTCAGCCCCGACGCCATCACACCGCTGCCGGTGTAAGGCAACTGCAAAAACTCCAATACCCCTTGCAGCGTGCCGTCTTCACCGCCGCGACCGTGCAGGGCGATAAACACTTTATCGAACCCGGCCTCTTTCAAGCGAGTGACCGGAAAATCGCGCGGGTCAACGGCTTCGGCATTAATCCCAGCCTCTTTTAGCCCGGCAACCACCGCCTGCCCGGAACGCAGTGACACCTCACGTTCCGCCGATGTTCCTCCCAGCAGCACTGCCACTTTTTCCGCCATACTCACTCCGTAACCAGAGGTTGTAAGCGGGTATCCGCCAGTTTACGCGCCAGCTTGCCGACATTGCCCGCGCCTTGAATCAGCACCAGATCGCCATCCTGTAACGTCGGCGCCAGCAGCGTAGCCAGCATATCCGGATCGGTAACCAGAATCGGATCGACCTTGCCGCGTCCGCGAATGGTACGGCACAGCGAGCGACTATCAGCACCGGGGATGGGACTTTCTCCCGCCGAGTACACATCCAGCATCAGCAACACATCCACTTGCGACAGCACGTGGGCAAAATCGTCATACAGATCGCGCGTACGCGTGTAGCGGTGCGGCTGAAACACCATCACCACGCGTTTATCCGGCCAACCGGCGCGAGCGGCTTTGATCGTCGCATCCACTTCGGTCGGATGGTGACCGTAGTCATCCACCAACATCACACTGCCTGCGTTGCCATTTACCGCATCCAACGGAAATTCGCCCAGGAAATCGAAACGGCGTCCGGTTCCCTGAAAACTGGACAGTGCGCGCAGGATTGCCACGTCATCAATGCCCTCTTCCGTCGCCACGGCAACCGCTGCCGCCGCGTTCAACGCGTTATGGCGGCCCGGTGCATTCAGCGTAACCTGCAACAGCGGCTTACCCTGACGCGCCAGCGTAAAGTGCCCCTGCGCGCCGGACTGACGGTACTCCGCCACACGCACATCCGCGTCGTCGCTAAACCCGTAGGTTGTGATATGACGCCCCACCCGCGGCAGCAATTCACGGATCACCGCATCGTCCACACACATCACCGCACGGCCATAAAACGGCAGATTGTGCAAAAAGTTGATGAACGTCTGCTTTAAATTTTCAAAATCGCCCTGATAGGTATCCATATGATCTGCTTCGATATTGGTGACAATCGCCACCATCGGTTGCAGATGCAGGAAGGACGCATCGCTTTCGTCCGCTTCCGCAATCAGGTAACGGCTAGAGCCCAGGCGCGCATGCACACCCGCCGCTTTCACCAATCCGCCGTTGACAAAGGTCGGGTCCAGACCCGCCTCGGCATAAATACTGGCAACCATTGCCGTGGTCGTGGTTTTGCCGTGGGTTCCGGCAATCGCGATACCGTGGCGAAAACGCATTAATTCGGCCAGCATTTCAGCGCGGCGGATCACCGGGATACGCGCCTCGTGGGCCGCAACGATTTCCGGGTTATCGGCGCTAATCGCGCTGGACACCACCACCACGCTGGCGTCTTTCACGTTCTCAGGGCGATGATGAAAATAGATCTGCGCGCCCAGCGCCGCCAACTGCTGCGTCACCGCGTTCGGTGCCAGATCAGAGCCGCTGATGTGGTACCCTTCATTTGCTAACACTTCGGCAATACCGCCCATGCCAGCACCACCGATGCCGACAAAATGGATGTGCCGCACGCAATGCATTTCGGGCACGATGGAACGCAGTTTTGCCAATTGCTGTGTATTCACTTTTTCTACCGCTACCTTTTCACTTGTACTTCATTCACTTGTCATGGAGAGACAATCTGCCCCTCTACGCATTCTATTGTGTCAGCCGCACCTTAACGCGCGGCAGCAGCCACTTCGGCGGCCACGCGTTCGGTGGCATCCGGCATCGCCACGGAACGGGCACGCTGTGCCATATCACGCAACGTGGTGCGATCCCAACCGGACAGCACATCGCTTACTGCATCAACACTCAGCGCCGACTGCTCAATAATTTTGGCCGCACCCGCCTGTTCCAGCGGCAACGCATTCCAATATTGCTGCCGGTCTTTATGCTGAAAGGGCACAAACAGCGCAGGCAAACCGGCGGCGGCAATTTCACTGACGGTAAGCGCACCGGAGCGGCACACCACCACGTCAGCCCAGCTATAGGCTTGCGCCATGTCATCAATAAATTCGGTGACGTTATGCTGCGGCACACCTGCCGCTGCATAAGCCTGCTGTACCTCGGCCAGCGCGCCTTTGCCCGTCTGGTGCCAGACAGTAACGTTAGCGCCCAGTCGCGCAGCAACGTCCGGCAGCGTGCGGTTTAGCACCCGAGCCCCTTGGCTTCCGCCCACCACCAGCACACGGATCGGGCCTTCACGCCCGGCCAAACGTTCATCGGGTGTAGGCAACGCCAACACATCGGTACGAACCGGGTTGCCCACCACGTCAGCGTTGGGAAACGCACCGGGAAAAGCCTGTAATACCTTGCGCGCAATGCGCGATAGCCAGCGGTTGGTTAATCCCGCAATGCCGTTTTGCTCATGTAGCACCACTGGAATACCGCATAACCACGCGGCGAGGCCACCCGGCCCAGACACATAGCCGCCCATGCCCAGCACCACGTCCGGCTGGTAGCGTTTCATGATCGCTTGCGCCTGACGTACCGCGCGATAAATCCGCAATGGTGCACACAGCTGAGCGGCAATGCCTTTGCCACGCAGCCCAGAAATACGAATAAAATCAATCTCAATGCCGTTTTTTGGCACCAAATCGGCTTCCATGCGATCGGCAGTTCCCAGCCAACGAACCTGCCAACCCTGCGCCATCAAATGATGTGCGACCGCCAGCCCCGGGAACACATGTCCTCCGGTGCCGCCTGCCATCACCATCAAGCGCTTACCTTCGCCACTCATTTGGCACTCCTCGTGAACGCCTGCGCTTTAGTCAGGCGCGTCTCAAAATCGATCCGCAATAGCAACACAATGGCGGTCGACATGATGATCAAACTCGAGCCACCGTAACTGATTAACGGCAGCGTCAGCCCTTTGGTGGGTAACATTCCCGCAGCAGCGCCAACGTTTACCAGCGTTTGGAAACTAAACCAGATGCCGATAGAACAGGCTAAAAAGCCGGAAAATCGCTGATCGATCTCCAACGCGCGCTTGCCGATGGACATGGCCCGAAAAGCGACGAAGAATATCATTAACAACGCCAAAACCACACCGATATAGCCGAGCTCTTCGCCTAAAATGGAAAAAATAAAGTCGGTGTGCGCTTCCGGTAAATACTCCAGTTTCTGCACCGAGTTTCCTAATCCTTGCCCCCACAGCTCGCCGCGGCCAAATGCCATCAGCGACTGGGTTAACTGGTAGCCGCTGCCAAACGGATCTTCCCACGGGTTCCAGAACGACGTCACGCGGCGCATACGGTAAGGTTCCGCCACAATCAGCAAACCGACGGCAAACATGCCGCAGCCAATGATGGCGAGAAACTGCCACAGTTTGGCACCCGCCAGAAACAGCATCGCCAGCGTGGTAATAAACAGCACGACCACCGTGCCCAGATCGGGCTGCGCCAGCAGCAGAACGGCCAGCACCACCATCACGCCCATCGGTTTGCAAAATCCCCAGAAGTTGTTACGCACTTCCTCAACTTTGCGCACCATGTAGCTGGAGAGGTAGCAAAACAGCGCCAGCTTTGACAATTCCGCAGGCTGCACGCGCAGCGGCCCTAGCGCTATCCAGCGCGAAGCACCATTTACCGAACTGCCGACGACCAGCACCACCAGCAGCATCACCAGAGTGAGCAGCAGTAATACCGGGCTGTAACGCTGCCAGACTTCCATCGGCACGCGCATGGTGATCAACGCCAACACAAAGGCCAGACCCAGGTAGAACGCGTCACGCTTGGCAAAAAAGAACGGGTCGCTGGTCAGGCGCTGCCCCACGGGCATGGATGCCGAGGTCACCATAACGAACCCCAGGACAGCCAGCCCGAACGTCAGCCAGAGCAGGGTGCGGTCATACATCACGATGCTCTGCACATCGCTTTCCCGCGTCCCCATGACCCAGCCTTTCAGTCGTTCAATCACTGGCAGCCCAATAAAACGCATCAGCCCAGTTCCTCCGCCAATCGGGCGAACTCATCGCCGCGCTGTTCGAAGTTCTTGAACTGATCGAGACTGGCGCACGCCGGAGACAGCAGCACCAGATCGCCCGGTGCTACGCGGGTAGCAATCACACGCATCGTTTGCTCCATCGTCTCGGTTTGCTCTGCTATCTCTGGGCGCAACGCCGCCAATTGGGCACCATCACGCCCGAAGCAATACAGGCGAATATTGTCACCCTGGACATAACGCAGCAGCGGCGAAAAATCGGCTGACTTACCGTCACCGCCTAACAACAAATGCAGCGTGCCCTTAACCTGCAATCCATTGAGCGCCGCTTCGGTGCTGCCAACGTTGGTTGCTTTGGAGTCGTTAATCCAACGCACGCCGTTACGCTGCCACACGCACTGGAAACGGTGCGGCAAACCGGTGAAGGTGGTGAGCGCCGTTAACGCGGGCGCGCGGGGAATTCCCACCGCATCCGCCAATGCCAGCGCCGCCAGTGCGTTGGTGTGGTTATGTTGCCCCACCAGAGAAATCTCTTTGGTATTCAACACGCGCTCGCCATTCACACGCAGCCAGGTTTCGCCCTGCTGGGTGTTGAGGTGATAGTCACCCACATCCACGCCAAAGCTGATGCAGCGCGCATCAGCCCCTTTGACAGGCATGGTCAGTGCGTCATCGGCGTTCACCACACACACCTGTGCATGGTCATAGATACGTAACTTGGCCGCACGATACTGTTGGATACCAAACGGGTAGCGGTTGGTATGATCTTCCGTGACGTTAAGAATGGTGGCAGCAGCGGCACGCAGACTGGAGGTGGTTTCCAACTGGAAGCTCGACAGCTCCAGAACATACAGTTGGCACGGCTGTTTGAGTAGCGTCAGCGCAGGCAGGCCAATATTCCCGCCAACCCCGACCGACCAACCGGCCGCCTTAGCCATTTCACCAACCAGCGTAGTGACCGTACTTTTACCGTTGGAGCCGGTAATCGCCACAATCGGTGCCTGCGCTTCGCGGCAGAACAGCTCGATATCGCCCACAATCTCTACGCCTGCGGCGGCGGCATCGGCCAGCGCGGGCGTTGCCAGTGCAATGCCGGGGCTGGCGACGATCAGATCAGCCGCTAACAGCCACTCTTCATTTAACGAACCAAGGTGGCGATCAACCTCGGCAGGCAACTTATCCAAACCAGGTGGACTAACACGGGTATCCACCACGCGTGGCGTCACACCGCGCGTCAGGAAGAAATCAACGCAGGAAAGCCCGGTGATCCCCAGGCCAATAATGACAACGTTTTTACCCTGATAGTCCATCATTGTGTTACCGCACCTTCAACATAGTGTTACCGTACCTTCAGCGTTGCCAGGCCAATCAGCACCAGCATCAGCGAAATAATCCAAAAACGCACAATCACGCGCGGCTCTGGCCACCCTTTAAGTTCATAGTGATGGTGAATCGGTGCCATGCGGAAGATACGCTGTCCGCGCAGCTTGAATGAACCGACCTGAAGGATCACCGACAGGGTTTCAACCACGAACACCCCGCCCATAATCACCAGCAAGAATTCCTGACGCAACAGGACAGCAATGGTGCCCAACGCGCCACCGAGCGCCAGTGAGCCGACATCGCCCATAAATACCTGCGCCGGATAGGTGTTAAACCACAGGAAGCCCAAGCCTGCACCGACGATCGCCGTACAGACGATCACCAGTTCACTGGCGTGGCGGATGTAAGGGATATGCAGATAGCCGGCGAAATTCATGTTACCGGTCGCCCACGCCACCAGCGCAAAACCGGCAGCGACAAACACGGTCGGCATAATCGCCAAACCATCCAGCCCGTCAGTCAGGTTGACCGCGTTGCTGGTGCCGACGATGACAAAGTAGGTCAGCAAAATGTAGAGCAGGCCCAACTGCGGCATCACATCTTTAAAGAACGGCACCACCAGCTGCGTTGCCGGTGTGCCTTTGCCGATGGCATACATGGTAAACGCCACTGCCAGCGCAATCAGCGATTGCCAGAAATATTTCCAGCGCGCGATCAGTCCTTTGGTATCTTTGCGCACCACTTTGCGGTAATCATCGACAAAGCCGACGATACCGTAGCCCAGCAGCACCAGCAGCACACACCACACATAGGGGTTGGACAAGTTGGACCACAGCAGTACCGAAACGATGATCGCTGCCAGAATCATGACACCGCCCATGGTCGGCGTGCCGCGTTTACTGAAATGAGATTCAGGACCTTCGTTACGCACCACTTGCCCGATCTGCAATTTTTGCAGCCAGGCGATCAGGTGCGGTCCCATCCACAAGGAGATCACTAACGCGGTCAGCAGGCTGACAATGGCGCGAAACGTCAAATACGAGAAGACGTTAAAGCCGGAATAAAACTTGACCAGATGTTCGGCCAGCCACACTAACATGCTGCATTCTCCTGTAATGCGTGTACCACATGCTCCATCGCAGAACTCCGGGAGCCTTTAACCAAAATACTGATCGTGCCATGCGCAGACAGCAGCGTTTGCAAACGCGCGATTAATGCGGCCCGATCGGAAAAATGTTCACCACGTTCACTGGTGAGGCTGATAGCCTGACTTAAAGTACCTATGCTCAATACCGCATCAATGCCAGCGTCGCGCGCCACTTCGCCCACCGTCTGATGACACGCCTCGGCATCCTCACCGAGTTCCCCCATGTCGCCCACCACCAGCACGCGGTAGCCCGGCATCTCCGCCAACGTGTGCACCGCCGCGGTCATCGACCCCACATTGGCGTTGTAGCTGTCATCCAGCAGCAGTTTGTTTGCCGCCAGCATGATAGGGAACAAGCGCCCCGGCACAGCCTTGAGCTGCGCCAGTCCGTCTTTTACCTGCTGCAACCCAGCACCGACTGACATCGCCAATGCGGTAGCCGCCAGCGCGTTTGCCACGTTATGTCGGCCCGGCAGCGGCACGTTGACCTCCAGCGAGCCAAACGGTGTATGGAGTTCAAACAGCGTACCCCCGCCTTCATTACGAATATCGCTGGCGTAGTAGTCGGTGTTTTCACCGTGCTGCGGCGAAAATTGCCATACCGTTTTGTCGCGCAGTACGTCGTGCCAACGCGTCAGGTCATTGCTGTCAGCGTTAATCACCGCAATGCCCTTGGTGGGCAAGCCGTTAAAGATCTCCCCTTTGGCTCGCGCCACGCCTTCCAACGATCCAAACCCTTCCAGGTGTGCGGCAGCCAGGTTATTGACCAGCGCGCTATCAGGACGCACCAGATTGGTGGCATAGGCAATCTCACCAATGTGGTTGGCTCCCAGCTCAATCACCGCAAAGCGATGATCAAGGGTGAGACGCAGCAGCGTTAACGGCACGCCAATGTCGTTATTGAAATTGCCGTCGGTGTAAAGCACGTCGCCACACCGGCGCAAAATCGCAGCCGTCATCTCTTTGACGGAGGTTTTGCCGGAAGAACCGGTCAATGCCACCACGCGTGCAGAGGATTGGCGACGCATCCAGGCACCCAGTTCGCCCAACGCCAGACGGGTATCCCCCACCAGCAGTTGTGGCACGTCGATAGGTAAGTGCTTACTGACCAACAGAGCCGCTGCGCCGCTGCGTACAGCCTGATGGGCATAATCATGAGCATCAAACTTTTCACCGCGCAGGGCGATAAACAGGCAGCCCGGCGTCAATTTTCGGGTATCAGTGCACACCGTCTCCACGGCCACATCCTCGCCGAGGAGAGTGGCATTTAACGCCGTGGCCAGTTGCTGTAACGTCACGCGAATCATGCGACAACCCCCAGCAGGCGCGCCGCAGTCACGCGATCGGAATAATCGAGACGCTGATTGCCCACCAGTTGATAATCCTCATGGCCTTTACCTGCAATCAACACAATATCGTCCACGTTGGCCTGCATAATGGCGCTGGTCACCGCTTCGGCGCGACCGTGCACCGCCAGTACCCGTCCGGCATCCACCAGACCGGCAAGAATGTCTTTCACGATAGCCTGTGGCTCTTCGCTTCTGGGGTTATCGTCCGTCACCACAACGCGATCGGCCAGTTGCTCCGCGATGGCTCCCATAAGTGGGCGCTTACCTTTGTCGCGATCGCCGCCGCAACCGAATACACACCACAATTGACCAGAGCAGTGCGGACGCGCCGCCGCCAGCGCTTTTTCCAGCGCATCCGGCGTATGGGCGTAGTCCACAATCACGGTAGGTTTACCCGGTGCTTTAAACACTTCCATGCGACCACAAACCGGCTGCAATTGTGCGCCGGTTTCCAGTAATCGGTCCAGCGGATAGCCAAGGGAAAGTAACGTTGCCAGCGCCATTAGCAGATTGCTGACGTTAAATTCACCCATAAGGCGACTTTCGATGCGACCGCTGCCCCATTTGGAGTCAAACGCAATTGAAGCACCTTCGTCGTGATAATCGACGGCAGTAGCTTTCAGCCAGCGGCCACGGCAGCCTGGCACCAGGTTATTATGCAGCGTCACCGCCACGGCATCCGGCAACTGCGCCAACCAGCGCCGCCCCACCTCATCGTCGGCGTTAATGATCGCCTGACCCACTTTATGTTCGGAAAACAGAGACCACTTAGCTGCCTCATAGCTTTCCATATCGCCGTGATAATCCAGATGATCGCGGCTCAGGTTGGTGAAAACCGCCGCCGCGAACGGCAACGCCGCAACGCGATGTTGCACCAAGCCGTGCGAGGAAACCTCCATCGCTGCAAAGGTCGCGCCTTGTTCAGCCAACTGATGCAGAACGTGCTGTACATCGACGGCCGAGCCGGTGGTGTTCGCCGTGGGATTAACGTGCCCTAACAAACCATTCCCCACGGTGCCCATCACGGCGCTGGTGTCACCCAGCAGTTGGCTCCATTGAGCCAGCAACTGCGTAGTTGTGGTTTTGCCGTTGGTGCCGGTCACGCCGACCAGCCGTAATTTTTCCGCTGGCTGCTGATAAAAACGCCCCGCCAACGCCGACAGGCGTTGGTTCAAATGACTCAGATACACAACCGGAACGCCGTGCATTTCACGCACGGTACCATCGGCAGCCTCACCGTCTGCCTCTGCAATCACGGCAGCAACCCCTTGCGCAATGGCCTGAGGAATATAGCGACGCCCATCCGCGCTGTGGCCAACCACGGCCACAAACAGATCACCCGCCGCTGCTACACGGCTGTCCAGTGTCATTTCCCGCAGTTGGCGCGGTGGGGCATCTTGCACCCACGGTGCCAGTAAATCGCACAGATTACGATCTGCCACCTGAAACCTCTTTATGGTTAATCACAAAATCATTTTTATCGCCGACGGGCAGCGCATCAGGCTCAACGTTCATGGTGCGCAGTACGCCACCCATGATGGCACCGAACACCGGCGCGGAAACGGAGCCGCCGTAGTAATTGCCCGCCTTGGGATCGTTAATCACCACCACCAGCGCAAAGCGCGGGTTGCTGGCAGGCGCGACGCCTGCGGTATAGGCAATGTATTTGTTGATGTATTTGCCATCCGGCCCGACTTTTTTCGCCGTACCGGTTTTAATGGCAACACGGTATCCCTTGATCGCCGCTTTGGTTCCGCCACCACCGGGCAGAGCAACGCTTTCCATCATGTGCACCACCGTGCGCACGATGGGTTCGGCGAAAATGCGTTCCCCCGGCACCGGCGGATCGACTTTGGTAATGGAGAGTGGGCGATAGATACCATAGCTACCGATAGTGGCGTAAACGCGCGCCAGTTGCAGCGGCGTCACCATCAATCCATAGCCGAAAGAAAAGGTGGCCCTCTCTATGTCAGACCACCGTTGTTTTTGAGGATATAAGCCACTGCTTTCTCCGACCAACCCCAAATTGGTCGCTTTTCCCAAACCAAAACGCGAGTAAGTATCTACCAGCGCTGAGGAGGGCATCGCTAACGCCAGTCGTGAAACTCCGACGTTACTCGACTTCTGTAGTATCCCGGTCAGGGTCAGTTCCGCGTAGCGGGCGACGTCTTTGATTTCATGACCGTTGATGTAGTAAGGCAAGGTATTGAGCAGGCTATTTTCTTTGACCACATTACGTTGCAGCGCCGTCATCACCACCATCGGTTTAACCGTCGAACCCGGCTCGAAAATGTCGGTAATGGCGCGGTTACGCATGACGTCCATCGGCGTGCCTGCCAGATTGTTCGGGTTGTAGGAGGGACTATTGGCCATCGCCAACACTTCACCCGTGTTGACATCCACCAGAACGGCGGTGCCAGCTTCCGCATTATTGAAGGCCACAGCGTTGTTCAGTTCGCGATAAACCAACGCTTGCAGGCGCTCGTCGATGCTCAACATCAGGTTGTGTGCGGCTTGGCTGTCAACGGAAGAGATATCCTCAATCACGCGGCCAAAACGGTCTTTACGCACCGTGCGCTCACCCGGTTGCCCGGTCAGCCAACGATCGAAGCTTTTCTCAACGCCCTCAATCCCCTGCCCATCAATGTTGGTAAAACCAATCAGGTGAGACGTGACCTGACCCGCGGGATAGTAACGGCGTGACTCCTGGCGCAGATAAATACCCGGCAGCTTGAGTTTGTGAACGTATTCACCGATAGCGGGGTTCACCTGCCGTGCCAGATAGACAAAGCGCCCCTTGGGATTGGCGTTGATTTTCGCCGCCATCTGATCGAGTGGCAAATCCAGCGCATCAGAAAGCGCTTTCCAGCGGGTATCGAGCGACACGCCGCCGTGTTCATTCAGTTCCTTCGGATCGGCCCAGATGGCATTAACCGGCACGCTGACCGCCAACGGACGCCCAGCGCGATCGCTGATCATGCCGCGCGCGGTGGGAACCTCCTGCACGCGCAAGGAACGCATATCCCCTTCACGCACCAGTTGATCCGGGTTAATCACCTGCAAATAGGCGGTGCGCAACATCAGCCCCACCATCGCCAACAGTATGCCTGTACAAAGCAACGCAAAACGCCAGCTTACAAAGCTGGCCTTATCTTCCTGCCGTTTCAACTTTCCTGTGCGCGCTGCTTTCATGTCAAATGAGTACCTATGTTCTCATGCTCAACCAGACTCACTGTTTGACTACGATATTTTCCTGCGCCGGGTCTACGTGCCCCATGTGCAGCTTTTCCGTTGCGATACGTTCCACCCGACTATGATCGCCCAAGGCGTTCTCTTCCAGAATCAGGTTGCGCCATTCGATATCCAACGCATCACGCTCCAACAACAACTGCTCACGCTGTGCGGTCAGCAAACGCGTTTTGTGCGCAGTCGTCACCACCAGCACCGCAGAAACCAACGCACCAATCAGCAGCAGCAGTGGCAATTTGCCGTGACGAAGAATGTCCTGGCCGATAATACCCGCCAGGCTGTGCCGCTCGTTGCTTATCATTCCGCTAGCCGTTCCGCGATACGTAACACGGAGCTACGCGCTCTCGGGTTTTCTGCGACTTCGTCTTCCGGCGGCATCATCTTGCCCATCGTTTTCAGGGTTTGACCGCCTTGTGCACGCAGTTGCGCTTCAGTAAGCGGTATCCCAGCCGGCACCTGTGGCCCACGGCTGTGATGACGCATAAACCGCTTCACAATGCGATCTTCCAGCGAATGAAAACTGATGATCGACAAGCGGCCCTGTGGTGCAAGTACCGTCAGAGCGCCGTTCAGCGCCTGCTCAATCTCATCCAGTTCACTGTTGATATAGATACGGATCGCTTGAAAACTGCGGGTTGCCGGGTGTTTATGCCGCTCTTTCATCGGGCTGACCGCCGCAATCAGCGATGCCAACTCGCGCGTGCGCGTCATCGGTTCTGTGCTGTTGCGTTCCACAATGGCGCGTGCAATGCGCTTAGCAAACCGTTCTTCGCCAAAGGTTTTCAACACCCAAGCAATGTCGTCGGCTTCTGCAGTTTGCAACCATTGCGCTGCTGACTGCCCGCGCGTCGGGTCCATACGCATATCTAACGGGCCATCACGCATAAAGGAAAAACCGCGCTCAGGATCGTCCAGTTGCGGCGAAGAGACGCCCAAATCGAGCAGCACGCCGTCGATACGCCCGGTTAACCCAAGGGTCTCCACATAACTTGCCAGCGCGGAAAACGGTCCGTGCACGATAGAAAAGCGTGAATCTTGAATTGCCTCGGCAGCCGCGATAGCTTGAGGATCGCGATCGATAGCCACAAGGCGTCCTTCCGGTCCGAGACGGGAAAGGATCAGCCGCGAATGACCACCACGGCCAAACGTGCCATCGATGTATGTGCCGTCAGCGCGGATATTGAGACCATTAACCGCTTCATCCAACAGCACAGTGGTGTGTTTATAATTTTCTGGCATGTATTTCTTTCAGCATGACTACAGTGATAAATCCTGCAATCTCTCGGACAATGGGGCGTCAGAGGATTGCTCAGCGTCAATATCGTCCTTGACCTGTTGATACCAGGCCTGCTCATCCCACAGTTCAAACTTGTTGAATTGGCCGACCAGCATCACTTCTTTCGTCAGGCTCGCATGTTGCCGTAGCGTACTGGCAATCAGCAGACGCCCGGCATTGTCCATCTGGCACTCACTGGCATGCCCCAACAGCAACCGCTGCACGCGGCGCTCCGCGGGATTCATGCTCGACAGACGTGACAACTTTTGTTCAATGATTTCCCACTCAGGCAGAGGGTAAAGCAGCAGACAGGGCTGATGGAGATCAATGGTGCAAACCATCTGACCTTGCGATGTCTCTGACAGCGTTTCCCGATAACGGGTAGGAACGGCGAGCCGACCTTTACTGTCGAGGTTAATCAGCGTAGCCCCACGAAACATGCTCGAGTTACCCCTTCATGACCTTTTTCACCACTTTATCCCACAAATTCCCACATTGATGAGTTTACGGAGGGTATGAAAACCTTGTCAAGCCAGAGCGGGCGCGCTTTGGAATTATTTCTGCCTCAAGACGGACATGAATGGCATAAAATGGAATAACAGACGGAAATTAAGGGAGATTAACGCCATGAAAATTTGAGGAAAAATTATTTCTGGATAAACAATCAGAAAGAAAGGGTAATAATTTCTCATTTTTACTTAAATTTACCATTAATCATAAAACGCTTGTAAAATCGTCGCTGTATTCCTCCTCCATCGCCCGTGCCCGGCGCTTGCCCGCTGCGTACTCCAGGCCGATACCGGTTACATTTTTACCCGAAGATATCGCTCATCCCATTCGACTGTTACAACAATATCAGCACGCTATTCTATTTTCTTTTTGGCAATGATGCTGCCAATTTTTCTTTATTTAAGGTTACGAAAAACAATTGAGGTTTTTTACCGTTAACCACTACGTTCGTTGGTTAATTATTATATTATAAGAGTATTCCTAAAACTCACGTGCTCCACGCCGTTATTTGGGTTAACAGGAGACTTTTTGCCCGCCGAAAAATAGTCAACAAACACAAAAACACAACCAATTGTTTATAAACATAATTTCTTCGACTGCCGCGCTTAATAAACCGCCATGCCACCTTTCTTCTATAAAGTAGCGCCCATAAGAAAAAAGAATGAAAAAATAAAAATTTATCGCTACTTACAACTTCAACACCCAGTGAAGTACACTAAACACATAAAATAAATCAACACAATTAACTGCATTTAACCCAATTAACTGTATAACGGAGTCTCTCTGCATGTTCTCCCCTGAATCCCGATTGCGTAGTGCTGTAGCGGACACAGTCGCTATGGTAATCTACTGTTTTATAACGGGTATGCTAATTGAGATCTTGCTGTCTGGCATGAGCTTCCAGCAGTCGCTCTCTTCGCGGCTGGTGTCGATCCCCGTTAATATCGTTATTGCCTGGCCCTACGGCTTGTACCGTGATCGTATCCTGCGTCTGTCTCAGCGCTTCATGACACACGGCACTTGGGTAAAAAATCTGGCAGACCTGTTTGCTTACGTCAGCTTTCAATCGCCGGTCTATGTAGCCATTCTGTGGTTTATTGGTGCCACCCCTCAGCAGATCGTCGCAGCGGTAACCAGCAATGTATTGGTATCTATGGTAATGGGTGTCGCCTACGGTTATTTCCTCGATTACTGTCGCCGTCTGTTTCGCGTCGCCGTGCCGAGCTGACGTTCAGGACGACATCGCAATTACCGCTAAATACGGGCAACAAAAAAGCCATCCTGATACCGGATGGCTTTTTTATTAGGAATAATCCCAAACTAACGGCGACTGAGTGAACCGCGCCGATAGAGACTGCGCCGAATGCGCGTTAAACCGGGCTTAGGCTTCTTAGGTTCATCCAGGCTTGCCAGCACCAACTCCAGCACCCGCTCAGCCACTTCGCGATGACGCTGCGCCACGGAAAGCACCGGACACTCGAGGAAATCGAGCAGTTCATTGTCCCCAAACGTGGCAATCGCCAAGTTGTTCGGCAACCGTCCGCTCTGCTTCAGGGTAATATCCATCACCCCTTGCAACAGCGGAAACGAGGTGGTGAATAGCGCCTGCGGCATCGGGTGATGTTGCAAATACTCTTCAAACGCCGCCGCCGCCGCTGAGCGTTCGTAGCTGTTGGCATAGAGGAAATTCACCTGGCGCGGATCCTCTGCCCACGCCATACGAAACCCCTGTTCACGCAGAAAACTCACCGAAAGCTCCGGCAGCGCCCCGAGGTAGAGCACCGACTCCGCCGGGATCTTGCGCAGTTCCTGCGCCAGCATTTCCGCATCCTCACAATCGGCACCCACTACGCTGGTGAAATGTTCGCGATCCAACGCGCGATCCAGCGCGATAATTGGCAAGCTGTCCCCGGCCCAACGCTGATAGAACGGGTGCTCTGGAGGCAACGCCGTCGACACGATAATGGCATCGACCTGACGTTGCAGCAAATGCTCAATACAACGCATCTCGTTATCTGGCTGATCTTCAGAGCAGGCAATCAGCAATTGATAACCGCGCTGACGCGCCTGACGCTCCAGATAATTGGCAATTTTGGTATAGCTGGTATTTTCCAGATCCGGAATCACCAGCCCGATAGAACGGGTACGCCCAGCGCGTAATCCAGCAGCCACCGCATTGGGATGATAATTATGCTCACGCACCACCGACATCACTTTTTCTACCGTTTTATCGCTGACGCGGTATTGCTTGGCCTTGCCATTAATAACGTAGCTGGCGGTAGTGCGTGAAACGCCCGCAAGGCGCGCGATTTCATCCAGTTTCACGTTAGCCCCTTTAAATAAGCTGGAAAATAAAAAATAAGGATGTCCATATTTTAAGCATGGATATCGTATAGATCTAACCGCAGAAGCTGGTAATCAGCAACCGCTTTATTGTTGTTCAGGGTTATAGGGACAAAAATAAAAGGCCCGCCAACACGACGAGCCCCTTTATCATAGATCAACGCTGAGGAATTTAACGCATAATCTTATCGCCGCGTGATACGCCGACAATACCCGAACGCGCCACCTCAACAATTTCTGCAACGTCACGTACTGCACTCAGAAACGCATCCAGTTTGTCACTGGTGCCCGCCAATTGCACGGTGTAGAGCGTTGCGGTGACATCCACAATCTGCCCACGAAAAATTTCCGTGCTGCGCTTCACTTCTTCCCGGCCATAACCCGTGGCCTGTAATTTCACCAGCATGATTTCACGCTCAACGTGCGAACCCTGCCCCAGTTCGCTCACGCGCAGCACATCAACCAGCTTGTGCAGTTGTTTCTCAATCTGCTCGATAACCTTGGCATCACCCACCGTCTGGATGGTCATACGCGACAGCGTTGGATCGTCGGTCGGTGCCACCGTCAGGCTTTCGATATTATACCCACGCTGGGAAAACAGGCCGACAACGCGCGACAATGCCCCAGATTCATTTTCCAATAATACAGATAAAATCCGGCGCATGATCAGGTCCTCTCCGTTTTGCTTAACCACATTTCATCCATGCCGCCACCGCGAACGTGCATGGGATAAACGTGTTCACTGCTGTCGATGGTGATATCCACGAACACCAGACGATTCTTCACCGCCAGCGCTTCACTCAGCTTACTTTCCAGTTCCTGAGGTGATGTAATCGCAATACCGACGTGCCCATAGGCTTCCGCCAGTTTGACGAAATCCGGCAGTGAATCCATGTAGGAGTTAGAATGCCGTCCTGAATAGATCATGTCCTGCCACTGCTTCACCATGCCGAGGAAGCGGTTGTTGAGGTTAATCACCACCACTGGCAAATCATACTGCAACGCCGTGGACAGCTCCTGGATGTTCATCTGGATACTGCCATCACCCGTCACGCAAATCACCGTCTCTTCCGGCAATGCCAGTTTGATGCCCAGTGCCGCTGGCAGGCCGAAACCCATGGTGCCGAGGCCACCGGAATTGACCCAGCGACGCGGCAGATCGAACGGATAGTAAAGCGCCGCGAACATCTGGTGCTGCCCGACGTCCGATGCCACATAGGCTTTGCCGTCGGTCAAACGGTGCAAGGTTTCAATCACCGCCTGTGGCTTGATCTTGTCGCTGTCTAACGGATATTTCAGGCATTGGCGCGCACGCCACTGCTCAATGCGCTGCCACCAGTCGCGCAGCGCGTCAAAATTCTGCTGCGTTTCGCCCTGATCCAACAGTTCCAGCATCAGCGCCAGCACCTGGCGCGCATCTCCAACAATGGGAATATCCGCATTAACCGTTTTTGAAATGGAAGCAGGATCGATATCGATATGCAGCACGGTAGCATTCGGGCAGTACTTCGCCAGATTGTTGGTGGTGCGATCGTCAAAACGCACCCCGACCGCAAAGATCACGTCGGCATTGTGCATCGCCATGTTGGCTTCATAGGTGCCGTGCATGCCAAGCATGCCCAGACACTGACGATGCGTGCCCGGAAAACCGCCCAATCCCATCAGAGAGTTGGTAACCGGCAAGTTCAAACGCTCTGCCAGTTGGCGCAGTTCTTCATGGCACTCCGCGTTGATAACGCCGCCACCTGCGTAAATGATCGGTGACTGGGCGCTTAGCAATGTTTGCAGCGCACGGCGAATCTGCCCCTTATGCCCTTGAATCGTCGGGTTGTAAGAACGCATGGTGACCGTGTCAGGATAGAGGTACGGCAGTTTGTTGGCCGGACTCATCACATCTTTCGGCAAATCCACCACCACAGGGCCGGGACGCCCGCTTGATGCCAGATAGAACGCCTTTTTCAGCACCGTGGGCACATCTTCGGCCTGTTTAACCAAGAAACTGTGCTTCACCACCGGACGAGAAATGCCGACCATGTCGCATTCCTGAAACGCGTCGTAACCGATAAGCGAAGTGGCTACCTGCCCAGATAACACCACCATCGGGATGGAGTCCATATAGGCGGTGGCAATACCGGTAATCGCATTGGTGGCACCCGGACCCGAGGTGACCAACACCACGCCAACATCGCCGGTGGCGCGCGCGTAACCGTCCGCCATGTGCACCGCACCCTGCTCGTGGCGCACCAGAATATGGTCAATACCACCCACGGTGTGTAGCGCATCGTAAATATCCAATACTGCCCCGCCCGGATACCCGAACACATATTTCACGCCCTGATCGATCAACGATCGAACCACCATCTCGGCGCCTGACAACATCTCCATGGGATTGCCTCTTTTCGTTCTGAGAGCGGCATCGCGGCGCTGGCATCACAGCGCGACACGCGTCATTGTCTTATCCAGAATTTGAATATAGCCGATTACCATAACGTTAGACGATGGCACAGGCAAACAAGGGTGAAGCAAGGAAAAAACAAGCGGAAACGGGTTTACACCGTCAGAAGGGATTCGGCTGAGATAAAACGCTAAACGGCGTCATCGCGGATAGTGATTATTCCGCGATGACGGTCAATGGTAGCGGGAAATTTTCAGCAAAAAAGTTAAAACTTCGTGTAGCACCCGTGAAAAGTCGTTCGGGTTATTCGCCATACATGGCATCAATTTCCGGCTGATAGCGCTGGGCGATGATCTTACGTCGCAGTTTCAATGTCGGCGTTAACTCCCCGCTTTCCATGGAGAAAGGGGTCGCCAGCAGGGTAAAGCGCTTGACCTGTTCGACGCGTGACAGCTCTTTTTGCATCTCACGCAGACGCTGTTCAAACAGCGCAATAATGTGACTGTGGCGCAACAGCTCAAGCCTGTCGTGATACTTGAGGTTGGCGGATGCCGCGTACTCTTCCAGCGCTTCAAAACAAGGCACAATCAACGCAGAGACATATTTGCGCGCATCGGCAATCACCGCCACCTGCTCGATAAAGCGGTCTTGGCCTAAGGTGCCTTCCAGATGCTGCGGCGCAATATATTTTCCGCCGGAGGTTTTCATCAGGTCTTTCAAGCGCTCGGTGATATACAGGTTTCCCTCGGCATCCAGCTTCCCGGCGTCACCGGTTTTCAGCCAGCCATCGGCGGTGAAGGCTTCGGCCGTTTCCTGCGGACGGCGGAAATAACCGCGCATCAGCGTAGCGCCGCGCACCTGTATTTCGTTTTCGTCGCCAATGCGCACTTCAATTCCGGGTAGCGGTGTGCCGATCGAGCCCAACCGCACGTTATTCGCTTCCCAGCACGAGACCGTGGCGCAGGTTTCCGTCATGCCGTAACCGTAAATCACGCGCACGCCCATCGACTGGAAAAACAGAATGATATTCTCATCCAGATGTGCACCAGCCGCAGGCATAAAGCGAATCTTACCGCCCAACAAGTGGCGCAGTTTGGTCAACACCAACCGATCGGCGACGCGATGCAGAAGAACCTGCAACGGTGAGCGCGATTTGCCCGCAATCCGCGTCAGAAACGCCTTGCGCCCCTGTGCGATAGCCCAGCTAAACAGTGTGCGACGATGCCAAGGTGCCTGTGCCACTTTTTCATGAATGGCGCTGTACACTTTCTCGTAGAAACGCGGCACCGCACACATCACGGTCGGTGAGACGGCCTGCATTGCATTGCGTACCAGATTGGTGTCGGTCAGATAGACGTTTTGCGCACCGGTATGCATGATGTAAAACGACCAAGCGCGCTCAAACACGTGAGACAGAGGCAGGAAGCTCAGAGAGATATCGTCCTGCGAGACGCACAGGCGCTCATCGTGCAGCTTCAGCACCATCGCCATGTTGGCGTAATCCAGCATCACCCCTTTCGGCTCACCGGTGGTTCCGGAGGTGTAGATCAGCGTGAAAAGATCGTCCAGATTACGCGCATCGATGCGCTGCTGCAGTGCAGGCTGCCAGTAGGCGTCATCCACATCGGCCTCGAACGCCGCCAGCGTGAGCGCCAACGGGCAGTGATGCAGGTTCACATTGTCATCAAGCACAATGATGCGTTTAAGCTGCGGGCACTCCGGCAGCAGCGCCAATATCGCATCATACTGTGGCTGAGAACCGACAAAAATGGTGCGTATATCCGCGTCATTGATAATAAACGCCGCCTGTGTCGCCGTGTTAGTGGCATAAATCGGTACGGTCACGCCACGTACGTAAAGCGTCGCGAGATCCGCCAGCGACCAGTTAAGGGAATTATGAGAGAACAGCGCGACACGCTCTTGGGCATCAATTCCCAGCGAGAGCAGTGCAGTGGCAATGCGACGAATACGCGCACCGGCCTGAAACCAGGTCAACTGCGTTTCGCCAGAGGCGGACCATTCACGCAGTGCGGTACGGCCGGAACAATGAGCAATCTGGTGTTGAATGCGTTCAACCAAATGGTATTGCGACAAATGGGTAGACATAATAAAAATGAGCCTGGCAAATTTCAGCGTACAACTGTTTATTATTTTGGCGCAGTCTACTGATCTTGCCAGAAACCGCAACGATCTTTCACGTTGGTATGACGGAAGATTGACGCCACGCACATCTCCCTATTTACGCACTCCACGTGACGACAGCAACGCAAACGGTTTCGTTGCGACAGAAAACGGGCACAACACGATTACCACAAATGCTTGACATACCCACAAGAATCAAGTACCAATAAAAGCACGAGCGATGCCATTCACGCAGTTAAGCGGCGTATGGCGAATTTTACAGCTAAACGGATCAGACGAGATATCATGTTCAAACACACTTTCCTACTAGGCCTACTACTACTCGCATCAACATTGCGCGGTATGCCTGTGGGTGAAAGTCAGAGCTGATTTCACGTTACACAGTACGAAGAACCCGCGCCGATGCGCGGGTTTTTTTTTACCCGTTCGGCGCTCGAATAAACACGATAAGGAATCTTTCCAATGAGCCAGCAGGTCATTATTTTCGATACCACATTGCGTGATGGTGAGCAGGCCTTACAAGCCAGTCTGAGTGTAAAAGAGAAACTGCAAGTGGCCTTCGCGCTGGAAAGATTGGGCGTGGACGTGATGGAAGTCGGCTTCCCGGTCTCTTCACCGGGCGATTTTGAATCGGTACAGACCATTGCGCGTCAGATCAAAAACAGCCGGGTGTGTGGTTTGGCCCGCTGCGTTGATAAAGATATCGATGTCGCCGCCGAAGCGCTGCGCGTTGCCGAAGCCTTCCGTATTCACGTGTTCCTGGCTACCTCCACCCTGCACATCGAATCTAAACTGCGCCTGTCGTTCGAGCAGGTGATTGAGAAGGCGGTTCACTCTGTCAAACGGGCGCGTAACTACACCGACGACGTAGAGTTCTCCTGCGAAGACGCAGGTCGCACCCCTATTGATAACCTGTGCCGTATCGTTGAAGCCGCAATTAACGCCGGTGCTACCACCATCAACATTCCTGACACCGTGGGTTACACCACGCCGTATCAGTTCGGCGGCATCATCACCACGCTGTACGATCGTGTGCCGAACATCGACAAAGCGATTATTTCCGTACACTGCCATGACGATCTGGGCATGTCGGTCGCCAACTCTATCACCGCCGTGCAGGCTGGCGCACGCCAGGTAGAAGGCACGTTGAACGGTCTGGGCGAGCGCGCAGGCAACACCGCGCTGGAAGAAGTGATCATGGCGATCAAAACCCGTCAGGATTTGCTGAATGTCCACACCAATATCAATCATCAGGAAATCTATCGCACCAGCCAGTTGGTGAGCCAGATTTGCAACATGCCAATCCCCGGCAACAAAGCGATTATCGGTTCTAACGCCTTCGCCCACTCTTCCGGTATCCATCAGGACGGCGTGCTGAAAAACCGCTCCAACTACGAAATCATGACGCCGGAATCCATCGGCCTGAAAGAAGTGCAGTTGAACCTGACTTCCCGTTCTGGCCGCGCGGCAGTGAAACACCGCATGGAAGAGATGGGCTACAAAGAAAGCGATTTTAATCTGGACCAGTTGTACACCGATTTCCTGAAGCTGGCCGACAAAAAAGGTCAGGTATTCGACTACGATTTAGAAGCGTTGGCCTTTATCAACAGCCAGCAGGAAGACGAAGAGTTCTATCGTCTGGACGCTTTCAACGTGCAGTCTGGTTCCAACACCATTGCCACCGCGTCAGTGCAATTGGCCTGCGGTGGTGAGGTGCAAGCCGAAGCCGCGACTGGCAACGGACCGGTCGATGCCGTTTATCAGGCGATTAACCGCATCACGGGCTACGGCATTGAACTGGTGAAATACCAGTTGTCCGCCAAGGGTCAGGGTCGCGATGCATTGGGACAAGTGGATATCGTCGCCGCCTATCAAGGCCGCCGCTTCCACGGCGTGGGCCTGGCGACTGACATCGTTGAATCCTCCGCCAAGGCGATGGTCAACGTATTGAACAACATCAAACGCGCACAGTTGGTAGAACAAGAAATTCAGCGTTTGCAGCACCACAACAAACAACAAAATAGCCAGGAAACAGTGTGATGACAAAGAGTTACCATATCGCCGTCTTACCCGGTGACGGCATCGGCCCGGAAGTCATGGCGCAAGCCCATAAAGTGTTAGACGCGGTTCGCCAGCGTTTCGGTTTGCGTATCACCACCAGCGAATATGACGTCGGCGGCATCGCTATCGACCGTCAGGGCACACCGCTGCCCCCCGCCACCGTCGCCGGTTGCGAACAGGCTGACGCCATTCTGTTCGGCTCGGTTGGCGGCCCGAAATGGGAACATCTGCCGCCCGCAGAGCAACCGGAGCGCGGCGCGCTGCTGCCATTGCGTAAGCACTTCCGTCTGTTCTGTAACCTGCGTCCGGCGCGTCTTTATCAAGGGCTGGAAGCGTTTTGCCCACTGCGCAGCGACATCGCCGCGAACGGTTTCGACATTCTGTGCGTGCGCGAACTGACGGGCGGCATCTACTTCGGTCAGCCGAAAGGCCGTGAAGGCAGCGGCCAACATGAGCGTGCGTTCGACACCGAGGTCTATCACCGTTTCGAGATCGAGCGTATCGCTCGCATTGCCTTTGAGTCGGCACGCAAGCGCCGCAGCAAAGTCACGTCTATCGATAAAGCCAACGTGCTGCAAAGCTCTATCCTGTGGCGTGAAATCGTCACCGAAGTCAGCAAAGACTACCCGGACGTGACGCTGGCGCACCTGTACATCGACAACGCCACCATGCAGTTGATCAAAGACCCGTCCCAGTTCGACGTGATGCTGTGCTCCAACCTGTTTGGTGACATCCTGTCTGACGAATGTGCGATGATCACCGGTTCGATGGGGATGCTGCCTTCCGCTAGCCTGAATGAACAAGGTTTCGGCCTGTACGAACCCGCGGGCGGTTCTGCACCGGATATCGCGGGCAAAAACATCGCTAACCCGATCGCACAGATCCTGTCATTGGCACTGCTGCTGCGCTACAGCCTGGAAGCCGATGACGCGGCTAACGCTATTGAAAACGCGGTCAACACTGCGCTGGCCGAAGGCTACCGCACTGGCGATCTGGCGAGCCGTGACGGCAAAGCCATCAGCACCGACGAAATGGGCGATGCCATTGCCCGCTTTGTGGCGCAAGGGGTGTAACATGAGCAAGACCTTATACCAGAAGTTGTTTGATGCCCACGTGGTGTACGAAGCGCAGAATGAAACGCCGCTGTTGTATATCGACCGCCATCTGGTGCATGAAGTCACCTCGCCGCAAGCCTTTGATGGCCTGCGTGCCATGGGGCGCAAACTGCGCCAGCCGGGCAAAACCTTTGCCACCATGGATCACAACGTGTCCACCCAGACCAAAGACATCAATGCCTGTGGTGAAATGGCCCGTATCCAGATGCAGGAACTGATCAAGAACTGCGCCGAGTTTGGCGTGCAGTTGTACGATCTGAACCACCCGTATCAAGGCATCGTCCACGTTATCGGGCCAGAACAAGGCATGACCCTGCCGGGCATGACCATTGTGTGCGGTGATTCCCATACCGCGACCCACGGTGCCTTTGGCTCACTGGCGTTTGGGATTGGCACCTCTGAAGTGGAACATGTGATGGCGACACAAACCCTGAAACAGGGTCGTGCCAAAGCCATGAAAATTGAAGTAACAGGCCAGGCTGCGCCCGGCATCACCGCGAAAGACATCGTGCTGGCGATTATTGGTAAAACCGGCAGCGCAGGCGGCACCGGTCACGTGGTGGAGTTCTGTGGCGACGCTATCCGCGCGTTGAGCATGGAAGGCCGCATGACGCTGTGTAACATGGCGATTGAGATGGGCGCAAAGGCCGGTTTAGTGGCCCCGGATGAAACCACGTTTGCCTACCTGAAAGGCCGCCAGTTCGCACCGAAAGGGGCCGATTGGGAGGCTGGCGTGGCATACTGGAGCACGCTGAAATCCGATGCAGATGCGGTGTTCGACACCGTTGTCACATTGAATGCTGCCGATATCGCGCCGCAGGTAACCTGGGGTACCAACCCCGGTCAGGTTATCGCGGTGAACCAGAATATCCCCGATCCTGACTCCTTCAGCGATCCGGTTGAGCGTGCTTCTGCCGCCAAAGCGCTGGCGTACATGGATCTGCAACCGGGCATCAAGCTGACCGATGTTGCCATCGACAAAGTGTTTATCGGTTCCTGTACTAACTCGCGTATCGAAGATTTACGCGCCGCCGCCGCTATCGCCAAAGGGCGTAAAGTGGCCGCTGGCGTGCAGGCTATCGTGGTGCCCGGCTCTGGCCCGGTGAAAACCATGGCGGAGCTGGAAGGTCTGGACAAAGTGTTTATCGAAGCCGGTTTCGAATGGCGTCTGCCGGGCTGCTCCATGTGTCTGGCGATGAACAATGACCGCCTGAACCCCGGTGAGCGCTGTGCCTCCACCAGCAACCGTAACTTTGAAGGCCGTCAGGGGCGTGCGGGCCGTACTCACCTGGTCAGCCCGGCGATGGCCGCCGCCGCCGCCGTGACTGGGCATTTCGCGGATATCCCCGAATTACCTTCGCCCGCGGATTAATAAGGAGACGCCTGATGGCTAAATTTACCCAACATACCGGGCTGGTCGTGCCGCTGGACGCCGCCAACGTAGACACGGATGCTATCATCCCCAAGCAGTTTTTGCAGAAGGTAACGCGCACCGGTTTCGGCCAACATCTGTTTCACGACTGGCGTTTTCTGGACGACGCGGGGCAGCAGCCCAACCCGGAGTTTGTGCTGAATAAACCGCGTTATAAAGGTGCCACTATCCTGCTGGCGCGCGAAAACTTCGGCTGTGGATCCTCCCGTGAGCACGCCCCCTGGGCACTGACCGACTACGGTTTTCACGTGGTGATCGCGCCAAGCTTTGCGGATATTTTCTACGGTAACGCGTTTAACAACCAGTTGCTGCCGGTAAAACTGAGTGATGCTGATATCGACGATCTGTTCAAACTGGTCGACGGTGCAGAGGGCATTACCTTTACGGTGGATCTGGAAGCGCAGACGGTCGATGCCGGCGGGAAAAAATACCCGTTTGAAATCGATAGCTTCCGCCGTCACTGCATGATTAACGGGCTGGACAGCATCGGCTTGACCTTACAACACGAAGAAGCCATTGCACGCTACGAACAGCAGCAACCGGCATTTTTGCGTTAAGCCACAAGGCACCGCTCTGCGGTGCCTTACTGACTATTCCCCTACCTCGGTCATTCCCGCGCAGGCGGGAATCTTTTGCAGAAGTAACGCGTTTCTTCTCACAGAGATCCCCGGCTTTCGCCGAGGATGACGGGAAAGTAGTTTTACCTATTATGTTAAAGCCCCATCCCTTCGCCAAATGCCTCTCTCAGCGCATCGACAAAGCAGCGGATCTTGACCGTTTGTCGCCGCGCCGCAGGCACCAACACATGCATCGGGCGGGACGGGCCTTGATATTCCGGCAGCACTTGAACCAAACGTCCAGCGTCAATCTCTTTGTCCAACACATCGGCAGGCCCCAGGGTGACACCATAACCCTCGATTGCCGCATACAGCAGCGCTTTCCAGTCATTGGCACGAAACCGCCCGGTTGGCCTGACTTCTTCGCTCTTCCCTTCACGCTGGAACAGCCAGCGGCACGGCACAGTGGGTGTCCATTCGCCGTACACCAAACAAGCGTGATGCGCCAAATCACTGGGTTTCTCAGGGAAACCTTCTCGCGCCACATAAGTGGGTGCTGCGCAGGCAATCAGCCGATAGGGCCTTAACGGCCAGGCGATCATCGAACTGTCGGCCAGTTCACCGATGCGCACGATCACCTCAAAACCCTCCTCAATCGGATCGACCATGCGATCGTTAAGCGTCAGTTCGATCTGCGTATCTGGATAACAGTCGAGATAGCGGGTAATAAAGGGCGCGAGTGCATAAGCGCCAAAGGTAACGGGCGCATTAACCCGGATGGTCCCCGACGGCGTGGCTTTCATCTCTAGCGCAATCGCCTCTGCCGCTTCAACCTCCGCCAACACAATCTTGCAGCGCTCATAATAGCTGCGGCCGATATCGGTCAAATTTTGACGCCGCGTGGTGCGGTTGAGCAATCGCGCCCCCAAACGCGCCTCCAGCCAGGCCACATGCTTAGCCACCCCTTGGGGAGAAAGGTGCAACACTTCGGCCACCGCGGCAAAAGAGCCCAGCTCAGCGGCTTTAACAAAGATGTGCATGCTGGTCAGCCTGTCCATCATTCACTCCACTTGGTTGTTTATTTGTATGTCATTTGTGATTTTATCTTATTTTCATGGTGAATTACGCTCCCTGTTGATGAATGACGCAACAGGAGATCAGCATGAAAATAGGCATTATTGGCGCAGGCTTTGTCGGGCGAACGATTGCTACGCTCGCGGTCAACACCGGGCATCAGGTGATGCTCAGCAACTCACGCGGCCCGCAAACGCTGTTTAGCTTCCGCTCGATGGTAGGCTGTCAGGCTGGAACGGTTGAAGAGGCCATTCAGTTTGGTGATGTGGTGGTGATAGCCGTTCCGCTGACGGCCATCGATCGCTTGCCTGCCGCGCTGCTGGTGGGCAAGCAGGTGCTCGATGCCGTCAATTATTACCCGGAGCGTGATGGTCAGGTTGATGTGCTCGACAGGGCGCAAACCACCACCAGCGAATTGCTGGCGCGCCATTTACCCGGTGCCGTCATCACCAAGGCGTTCAATGCCATTCAGATGACGCAATTGGAAAGCGATGGTTTACCGGCAGGCAGCCCCAACCGTCGGGCGCTGCCATTGGCAGGGGATAATGCGCAGGGCAAGCAGATTGCCCGTGAATTGTATGAAGCCTTTGGTTTTGATGCGGTCGACGTTGGCGCGCTCGCGGAAGGGTGGCGCTTTGAACGGGGCACACCGGCCTATTGCGTGCGTATGACCGAGGAGGCGTTGCTGGCGACGCTGGAAGGCGCGCAGCGCCACTGACGGGCAATAAAAATGCCAGCGGCTCTCGCCGCTGGCTGGTGAAAAGCACCATTACTCAGAAGTTTCTCTACTACCAGAACAGCACTAGAGCCAGCGCCGGTACGCTTCTTCCGACATCGTGTCGATGTCCCATTGTGTCACCTGCTGTAACAACGCCAGCTTTTGCTGGGCGCTGATCCTCCTCAGCCAGCAGCCAGGGCAACGCAAGAAGTAGTCCCGGTAAAATTGATTGAGCCGTGAAATCGCCATCAGCCACCTCCGTGCTTTCCTTGTTGTGCAGTATCACCGTAATATAGGGAAAGATAAATTGATGACTTTGGTTCGCGGAGTTCCTCTTTTATGTCGTCGACACGTTTGCAACAGCAGTTTGTGCGCCTCTGGCAGCGCTTTCAGGGGCAGGATACCGAGACCACGCTCGAAGAGCTGGCGGGGGTATTACTCTGCTCGCGTCGTCATATCCGTTCGCTGCTCGGAGCCATGCAAAAAGAGGGGTGGCTGCTGTGGCAGGCGGAAGCGGGACGCGGAAAACGCTCCCGTCTCAGTTTTATCTATACCGGGTTAACGCTACAGCAACAGCGCGCGGAAGACCTGCTGGAGCAGGATCGCGTAGAGCAATTGATCCAGTTGATCGGCGATAAAGAGACGGTACGCCAGATGTTGCTGTCCCATTTGGGGCGGCGTTTTCGTCAGGGCAAACATCTGCTGCGCGTGCTCTATTATCGTCCGCTGCGCAACCTGCTCCCCGGTTCCGCGCTGCGACGTTCAGAAATGCACATCGTCAGGCAGATCTTCAGCGGGTTAACCAAGATAAATGAGGAAAATGGGGAAATCGCCCCGGACCTCGCGCACCACTGGCAGCAAATGACGCCGCAACGCTGGCGTTTTTATTTGCGCCCGGCGATCCGCTTCCACGATGGACGCGAGCTGGTGATGAAGGATGTTATCGCCTCGCTGATGCGGTTGACATCGCAGGCATTATTCTCACACATCACACGCGTGACCTCCCCCATTCCCTTTGTGATTGATGTGGAACTGAGCGAACCCGATGGCTGGCTCCCCTGGCTGCTCGGCAGCGCACATGCCATGATCCTGCCCCACGACTGGCAGACACAGGGCGATTTTGCGCGCCACCCTGTCGGCACCGGCCCTTACGCGGTGGAGAAAAACAGCGATAGTCAGTTGAAAATAAAAGCCTTTGACGATTATTTCGGCTACCGGGCGCTGATCGATGAGGTCAATATCTGGGTGTTGCCAGACGCCTCCGAAGAGTTGCCGGTGTCCATTCAGGTACAAAGTGACACCTCCACGCGCGATGAGTTGGAAAGCCGCATGGAGGAAGGGTGCTATTTCTTGCTGTTTGATATCCGCTCTGCGCAGGGTGCGAACAGCGAGGTGCGCCGCTGGATCAGCCAGATCTTCCACCCTATCACGCTACTCAGTCAGACGACGAACACCCACCGACATAGCTGGTCGCCAGCGTATAGTTTACTGCCTCGTTGGCATCACCAGCGTTTTGAGAATCAACCGCTGAAACCTGCTGGCCTGACGGATATCACCCTGACGTTTTATCAAGAGCACCCCGAGTACCGTATCATTGGCGAGATCATGCATGACCTACTGGCACAGCAGGGCGTGACGCTGCACATACAGAAAGTCGACTACGAGCAGTGGTATCTGGGAGACGCGGAAAGCGACATCTGGCTGAGCAGTGTCAACTGCTACCCGCCGCTGGAGTTCTCGCTGTTTGCCCTGCTGTATGAGTTACCGCTGCTGCGTCATTGCCTGAGCGACTCGCTACAAGAAGACGCGCAGCGCTGGCACAGTCAAACGCTCTCTATCGCTGACTTCAGCCAACGTCTGATTGAAAGCGGTGAGGTCCACCCGCTGTTTCACCACTGGTTACAGTTGCAGGGGCAGCGCAGCATGCGCGGCGTGCGCATGAACATGTTGGGCTGGTTCGATTTTAAATCCGCCTGGTTTGTGCCACCGGAGCATGATGCCGACTTTCCCTGATGCTACAAACCCTTTACAATAATAACGTTCTCAACGGGGTGCAGGCCGTTTGTTGATGATATCGCATCGTCAACGCACGGTATTTATGCTGAGAAAATACCCGTCGAACCTGATCCGGTTAATACCGGCGAAGGGATTTGAGAGTGCATTCGCCTGCCTCAAAGTCCTTTGCCACCCTAATTTACCCAGGAGTGCAAAGTGTTACAGTCGCTATTATCCCGTTTATTGCTTCTCGTGCTCGGCCTCTCAGCATTGCTGTTCGGCTCTGCTGTCGCTAATGCCAAGCCCGCATTGACCGTTTACACCTATGACTCATTCGCATCTGAATGGGGCCCCGGCCCGGCGATTAAAAAAGCCTTCGAAAAAGAGTGCGAGTGCGAATTGAATTTTGTCGCGCTGGAAGATGGCGTTGCCCTGTTAAACCGCTTACGCATGGAAGGCAAAAACAGCAAAGCGGATATCGTTTTGGGGTTGGATAACAACCTGCTCAAAGCGGCAGCGGATACCGGTTTGTTTACCACACACCGCGTAAAAACCGAGGCGTTAACGCTGCCCGGCGGCTGGGATAATGCCACATTCCTGCCATACGATTACGGCTACTTCGCGTTCGTCTACAACAAAGACACGCTAAAAAATCCACCGACCAGTCTTGATGCCCTGATCAACAGCGATCAACCGCTAAAGGTGATTTATCAAGACCCGCGCACCAGTACGCCGGGGCTGGGCCTGCTGCTGTGGATGCAAAAGGTCTATGGCGATAAAGCGCCCGACGCCTGGCAAAAACTGGCAGGTAAAACCGTTACCGTCACCAAAGGATGGAGTGAAGCTTACGGCCTGTTCCTCAAGGGCGAAGCGGATATGGTACTGAGCTACACCACTTCTCCGGCCTATCACATTATCGAAGAGAAAAAGACCAACTACGCAGCAGCGCTGTTCAGCGAAGGCCACTATATGCAAGTTGAGGTTGCCGGGCAATTGACCGCCAGCAAACAACCGGAACTGGCGAACCGCTTTATGCAGTTTATCCTCAGCCCAACGTTCCAAAGCCTGATCCCGACCACCAACTGGATGTATCCGGTCACTGACGTGGCACTGCCGGAAGGGTTCCAGTCGCTGGCTCGCCCGGAAAAAGCGCTGTCCTTTAGCGCACAAGAGGTGGCGGACCTACGCGGGCAGTGGATTCAGGCATGGCAACGCGCCCTCAGCCGCTGATCCCACGTTGGCTCTGGCCAGGGCTGTTTACCGCCGCATTGCTGGTAGGCGTTGCCCTGCTCGCGTTTGGTGCTCTTTGGCATCAGGCACCTGATACCCCATGGCAGATGCTATGGGGTGACAGCTATGTATGGTATGTCGTGCGCTTTACCTTTTGGCAGGCATTGCTTTCGGCGCTACTCTCCACGCTGCCAGCCATTGTGCTGGCTCGCGCCCTCTACCGCCGCCATTTCCCTGGCAGAACCTGGCTGCTGCGCCTGTGCGCCATGACGCTGGTGTTACCGGTGTTGGTGGCGGTATTTGGCATACTGCACGTTTACGGTCAACAGGGTTGGCTGGCACAAGGCTTAAGCGCGCTCGGCATCAACTACACCTTTTCCCCCTATGGCCTGCAAGGGATCCTGTTGGCCCATGTGTTCTTCAATCTGCCGCTGGCAACACGCCTGCTGTTGCAAGCCCTGGAGTCCATTTCTACGGAACAGCGTCAGTTAGCGGCACAGTTGGGCATGAATGCCTGGCAAACCTTTCGTCTTATTGAATGGCCGTGGTTGCGGCGTCAGATCCTGCCCAGTGCGGCACTGATTTTCATGCTCTGCTTTGCCAGTTTTGCCACCGTACTCTCTCTCGGTGGTGGCCCACGCGCCACCACCATCGAACTGGCTATCTATCAGGCATTGAGTTTTGATTACGATCCCGCACGCGCGGCAGGACTGGCGCTGATCCAGATGATATGTTGCCTGGGGTTAGTGCTCTTGAGCCAACGACTCGGATCGTGGTTTGCCGTGGGCAATACCCAACAATTACGCTGGCGCAACCCGCAAGATTCATTGGCCGGACGATTGGGCGATACCGTGATTATCGTTGCCGCGCTGTTATTGTTGCTGCCCCCCTTGCTGGCCGTGGTGCTGGATGGCCTGAATCCGGCAATGCTGACGGTGCTGAAACGGCCCGCACTGTGGCAAACGCTGTGGACATCGCTGCGCATCGCCGTCGGCGCGGGTGTGCTGTGTGTGCTCCTGACCCTGATGCTACTGTGGAGCAGCCGTGAGCTGAAACTGCGTCAGCAGCGGCTGGCGGGACAGTTGATGGACATCAGCGGCCTGCTGATTTTGGCGATGCCGGGCATTGTGTTGGCGACAGGCTTCTTTCTTGTGTTCAACAATACCGTCGGGCTACCGACATCACCCTATGGGTTAGTGGTCATCACTAACGCGCTGATGGCTATCCCCTACGCGCTCAAGGTGTTGGAGAACCCGATGCTCGACATTGCTCAGCGCTATAATCCGCTGTGCCAGTCGCTGGATATTCGCGGCTGGCATCGTCTGCGCCTGATTGAGCTGCGCGCGTTGCAACAACCGATCGCGCAGGCGATGGCGTTTGCCAGCGTACTGTCCGTTGGGGATTTCGGCATCATCGCCTTGTTTGGCAATGAGCAGTTCCGCACGTTGCCCTTCTATCTTTACCAACAAATTGGTGCTTATCGCAGCGCAGACGGTGCCGTAACCGCACTGCTACTGATGCTGCTCTGTTTCGCGTTGTTTACCGTGATGGAGACGTTAACCCTGTGGCAAAAACGGGCGGGCCGACATGCTGTCGTTGAATAAACTCACTTATCTCTATCAACAGGCCCCCATGCTGTTCGATGTCAACATCGCTGCGGGAGAGCGCGTTGCCCTGTTGGGGCCAAGCGGTGCGGGTAAAAGCACGCTGCTCAGCCTGATTGCCGGTTTTTTATTACCGAACAGCGGCGAACTGATGCTCAATGGCGACGATCATCGCTATACGCCGCCCGCCGAGCGCCCTGTGTCGATTCTGTTTCAGGAAAACAACCTGTTCCCGCACCTGACGCTGGCGCAAAATATTGCCCTTGGCCTGCACCCCGGCTTGCGTCTCACATCAGCACAGCGTCAGGCATTGCACGCCATTGCAGAACACGTCGGCTTGAGTAGCCTGATGCAACGCCTGCCCGCGCAGGTGTCTGGCGGTCAACGCCAGCGTGCCGCATTGGCCCGCTGTCTGCTGCGCCAACGCCCTATCCTGCTGCTGGATGAACCGTTCTCCGCACTCGATCCGGCGCTGCGCCAGGATATGCTCGCACTGGTTGATACGGTGTGTGAAGAACAGCAGCTTACGCTGCTGATGGTCACTCACAATCTGGATGACGCGTTACGCATCGCGCCACGCAGTCTGCTGCTGGTAGACGGAAATATCGCCTACGATGGCCCCACCGCATCGCTGTGTGACGGCAGCAGCGAAGCGGCGCGGATATTGGGAATCAGCGCAGGACGTGACTGATCGTCTACACCGGGCGGCTACTCCACTCCGGGTATTTTGTGAGCTGAATAAAATTTTCGCTTTTTATTCCTTGTGGGTATTGCGCCTATTGCAATGGCCGTGCTTATATAAAACGGCTAATTAACTGACTGATTGACAGGATACCCGTGAGACACTCCGCTACTATGACTTCTGCACTACTACACACCGCGCATGTTGACGCGGTCGTCGTCGTGCGCGTGGTCGTGGTGGTCGTCGTCGGCGACGCGCCGTAACGGGTTCCGAATCACAGCACGATTCCCAAACCCCGCCGGCGCAAGCCGAGCGGGGTTTCTTGTTTTTACCTCCCCGCTCCGAAAACGCACCGGCCCAGATGAAGGATATTACTATGCGTTATACCGGAGCACAGTTGATCGTCCGGCTGTTGGAACAGCAGGGCATCACCACGGTAGCAGGCATTCCCGGCGGAGCGGCACTGCCGCTGTACGATGCGCTGGGACAGAGCAAAACCATTCGCCATATTCTCGCCCGCCACGAGCAAGGGGCCGGATTTATCGCGCAGGGCATGGCGCGCGCCAGTGGCAAAGCCGCCGTTTGTCTGGCCTCCAGCGGTCCGGGAGCCACTAACCTGCTGACCGCGATTGCCGATGCGAAACTCGATTCCATCCCACTGGTATGCATTACCGGTCAGGTCTCCTCGACCATGATCGGCACCGATGCCTTTCAAGAAGTGGATACCTATGGCATTTCCATCCCCGTCACCAAACATAACTATCTGGTGCGGGACATCAACGAACTGCCGCGCGTGATTTCAGACGCGTTTCGCATCGCGCAATCAGGGCGCCCGGGCCCGGTGTGGATCGACATTCCGAAGGATATTCAAACCGCTACCATAGAATTGTCCGAACTGCCTGCCATTGCTGAACCCGATCTCACGCCCGCCATCGATACACAAGCCATCGCGCAGGCCGCCGCGATGATCAATGCGGCCGAGCGCCCCATCCTCTATCTGGGCGGTGGCATCATCAGCGCCGAGGCCCATAAACAAGCGATTGAACTCGCCGAGCGCGCCAGCCTGCCGACCACCATGACGCTGATGGCGCTTGGCGCCATGCCAACCGATCACCCGCTGTCACTCGGCATGTTAGGCATGCACGCTGCACGCTCCACGAACCTGATTTTGCAGCAGTCAGACTTGCTTATCGTACTGGGCGCACGCTTTGACGATCGCGCAATCGGTAAAGCGGAGCAGTTCTGCCCGGATGCCAGCATCATCCATATCGATATCGATGCGGCGGAACTGGGAAAAATTCGTCAAGCGCACGTTGGGCTGCATGCCGATGTGGGTGAAGCGCTGACACAGCTGTTACCGTTGATTGAACCGCAAAAGCGGGAGAAATGGCATCAGACGGTATCCGCGTTACAGCACACCTATCCGTTCCGCATGCCAGGTGCGGACGATCCGCTGAGTCACTATGGGCTGGTACAAGCCACCGCGCAGGTGCTGACGGACGATGCCATCATCGCCACCGATGTGGGCCAGCATCAGATGTGGGTGGCGCAGAGCTATCCGCTGCGCCGACCGCGCCAGTGGCTGACCTCTGGCGGTCTTGGCACCATGGGATTTGGCTTGCCCGCTGCAATGGGTGCCGCGCTGGCAGAACCCGACAAAATTGTGGTGTGTTTTTCCGGCGACGGCAGCATCATGATGAACATTCAAGAGATGGCGACGGCGGCCGAAGAAGGGCTCAACGTTAAAGTCATCCTGATGAACAATCAGGCATTGGGGCTGGTGCACCAGCAGCAAGACTTGTTCTATGGGCAACGCATCTTCGCCGCTGACTACCGCTATCAAACCGATTTTATCAGCATCGCACGTGGCTTTGGCTTCGCCGCGTATGACCTGAATAACGCCGACGATCCGGCCGCCATGCTGGCAGATGCCCTGCACACGCCGGGTCCGGCGCTGATTCATGCGGCCATTGATGCGAACGAAAAAGTATATCCGATGGTACCGCCGGGCGGGGCCAACACCGATATGATTGGAGACTGACACCATGCAAAATCAATCAACTTCGTCTCACGTAACGCTGGAACTGGCGGTACGTAACCACCCAGGCGTGATGTCTCATGTGTGTGGACTGTTCGCCCGTCGCGCTTATAACGTGGAAGGCATTCTGTGTATGCCACTCGCCGGAGGCAAAGAGAGCCGCATCTGGCTTCTGGTACAGGAAGACAGCCGACTACCGCAGATGATAAGTCAGGTGGAAAAGCTGGAAGATGTGCTACAGGTGCGCCGCCACGGTGCCGACATGCGCATTTTTGATCAGGTGGCTGAGTTTTATCGTTAACGCCTTACCGACGACTTCGATGAGCAGGATGCATGAGTCATCCTGCGAAAAGTTACTCAGCAATCACTTGCAGAGTTCCTGACCTTCCACCATGAAATCCAGGGTAGACATCTGATATCCCTGTAATTGCGGGTGGGGTTTGGTAACGGCTTTGGTATCCAATATCGCTGCGCCGCCGAGTTCACGGCCAACAAAGGCATTTGCCATGCCATTAAGCGCATACACTTTGCCGTCTTTACTGTTTTTCACCACCACGGCCGAGCCAGACAAACAGGCAAGTTCCCCTTTGACAAACGTGAACGGCCACTTGTCACCGTACTCTTTTTCGGTAACCGTTTTCGTTTTATTCCCAGCGGCATAAACCCCTGCGCTCATCAACAGCACCAGTGCCGTAATCACGATCTTTTTCATTGTTTTTCCATCCATTGGTTATGATAGTCACGTGAACAACGGCAATCCGGTGGACTGCCGCTGCCTTCACGCGGGGATGATAGTAAAACAACGTTTCAAACAGATCTAGTTTCCTGACACATCAGCAGGGGAATTAACCCCGCAACACCACTTTTCCAAGTAGGTGGCTGTACACCGGCATCATCGGGTGTTGAAGTAACATCACCACCCCCGCGACGGCGGCCGTCATGGTCAACGGAGCTAACCAGCGTAAACGTGCCACGGTTAACCACATCAAGCGTTTACGGTTTTTGGTTTGCTTGCGGCTCTTCCACCAGTGCCAGCCCAACCATCCAGCAAGCCACACCAGTATTGCTACCCCCAGCAACAACCAGCGGAATGACGCACTGTTGCCACCGGACGGAATATCATACGCGACGCCCGCCAGAATGCCCGGCATAAAATAGACCGGCGGCCAGACAACGCAACCGATGATATTCGGCAGCGCAAAGCGTGCAGGGGGAAGCGCCAGCATCCCTGCCACCATCGGGATCAGAGGGCGGGTTGGGCCAACAAAGCGCCCGATGATGATCGTAGGCATCGGGTGTTGGTGCAGGGCGTGCTCCGTGCGACGTAGCAAAGTCTGGTGTCTGTTTAAAAACGACCAGTTGTGCAGCGGCGTTTTGAATTTCCAGCCGATGAAATAGGATATCCAATCGCCGAGCAGGCAGCCCACCAACCCGGCACCCCATGCCGCGTACAGGCTCAGTTGCCCGCTACCGATGAGCGCGCCCAGTGTCGCCATCATCACTGTGCCGGGCAGCAACAGCCCCACCAGCGCCAGCGATTCCAAAAAAGCCACTAACATCACCGCAATCAGCGAATAGGTGACAGATTGGGTCACAAAATGATCCAGCCACGCTTCCATAAAGTCCTACCGGGTTATCAACGGCACCTTTGGTTTACTAAACAGTATGTTCAATAAACAGGACGTTGGAGAAAAGGGAGAGCATTGTCAGGATCATAGCAGACGGCGTCAATGGCGGGTTTTTCTATAGCTACAATTATGTGAGAGCGCATGATTTCCGCTCACGCGGAAATCATGCGTAAAAAGGCTCTCGTGCGGGATTATCCCCCGAGATACATCCGTTTCACCTCAGGGTTAGCGAGAATATCCGCCGCCGCACCATGCAGCACGATATTGCCATTCTCCAACACATAGGCACGATCGGCGATTTTCAATGCCGCCGTCGCGTTCTGTTCCACCAGCAGAATGGTCATGTTCTCCTTCTGCAACTGCTTGATGATGTTGAACACCTCACCCACAATCTTCGGTGCCAACCCAAGGCTGGGTTCATCCAGCATCAGTAAGACGGGCTCGCTCATCAGGGCGCGCGCAATCGCCAGCATCTGCTGTTCGCCGCCGCTCATGGTGCCCGCCATCTGATGACGGCGCTCTTTTAAGCGTGGAAACAGGGCGTACATCTTTTCGCACAGATAATGGAAATTGACCGGATTGTTGTACGCCCCCATTTTCAGGTTTTCTTCAATCGTCAGGTTGGTGAACACCTTGCGCCCTTCCGGCACCAGTGCCAGCCCTTTACGCACAATCTGGTGCGTTTGGCTGTGCGTGACCTCTTCATTGAGGAAGGTCACCGTACCCGACGATTTCACCATGTTCAGGATGCCGCTCAGCGCCGAGGTTTTGCCTGCGCCGTTACTGCCGATCAACGTAACGATTTCGCTGTTGTTGACCTCGATATCGACGCCTTTCAGCCCCTGAATCAACCCATAAAATACCTGTAGATTTTCGGCCTTAAGCATAGTCGATGTCCCCCAGATAGGCGGCGATCACCGTTTTGTCGTTGATCGCATCCTGCGTCTTTCCGCTAAACAATGGCTTGCCGTAGTCCAGCACCATGACGCGTTCACACAGCGTATTCACAAACGACATGTCATGTTCTATCAACAACACTGTCAGTTTGAAGTCATCGCGCATTTTGAAAATCAGCTGCGCCAGTTCGCTGGTTTCTTTTGGGTTCATGCCGGCGGCGGGCTCATCCAACAGCAGCAATGATGGTGACGTCGCCAGTGCACGGGCGATCTCTACCTTGCGCTGATTCCCGTAGCTGAGGTTAGTGGCCAGGGCATTGGCATGCTGGGCAATACCGATGTACTCCAGAATCTTCATTGCGTCTTCTTTGGCTTTGCGTTCTGCCGAAAAGAAACGCCCCATATGCAGTGCCGCTTCAATAAATGAGTAGTGAATCGCGCGATCGAAACCGATCAAGACGTTCTCCAGCACGGTCATGGAACCGAACAGGCGGATATTTTGAAACGTGCGCGCAATCCCCTTGTTAACCACTACATTAGGTTTAAGCCCAGTGATGGTGGTATCCCCTAAACTGACGCAGCCCGAGGTCGGGTTATAGTTCGAAGTGATCACGTTGAACAGGGTGGTTTTGCCCGCACCGTTCGGGCCGATAAGCCCAAAAATCTCGGCTTCATTGATGCTGAAACTGACGCCATCAATCGCGCGCAGCCCGCCAAACTGCATCACAATGTTGTCGACGTTAAGAACCGTTTTATTTTCCATGACGGCGCTTCCTGTTGATTTCCCAAATCTCTTGTTTTCCCAGCAGCCCTTCGCGGGCAAACAGCATGATGACCAGCAGCACCAAGGAGAACACCACCATACGTAAGCCGGGGTGTGAGCCGAGATCCTGACCGAACAGGTTAAGCGGCTGATCGAGGAAGCGCAGCCATTCACCGCTACCCACCACAATGATGGTGCCAAGAATAGCCCCGGTGGTGCTGCCCAAGCCACCCAGCACGATGATGATCAGCAGTTGGAACGTCAGCATGAAGTCAAACAGGTCGGGCGAAATAATGGTCAACAGCGACGCCAGCAGGCCACCGCCGATACCTTCGAAAAAGGCGCTGGTGGCAAAGGCATAGGTTTTCATGCGAAAGGTGTTGATGCCCATGGCAATCGCCGCATCTTCATCATCACGCACTGCTTTCATGGCGCGGCCGTATTTGGAATACACCACCTGCAACACCAGCACGATGGCGGCCAGCGCCACCAATCCACACCAGAACAACATATTGCTGGCCTGCGGGATCTCGTTGATGCCGATAGCGCCGTTGGTGATTTGCGGGTTATTGATCGCCAGGATTTTGATAATAAAGCCAAAACCCAAGGTCACAATCGCCAGGTAGTCGCCGCGCACCCGGAACACCGGGAACGAGAGACACACCGCCAACACGGCAGCACACAGGCCGCTGATCAACAGCGCCGGTAAAAACGAAGTATGGATAGCCAAAATGAACGGGCTGGGTGCGGCCATTTCGTACATGTTGGTTTTGGCATCGGCGGTTAACAGCAAAATCGCCGTCACGTAGGCGCCTACCGCAACAAAGCCGTTTGGTTCCAGAGAGAGCTGCCCGGTGACGCCGTTAATCAGGTTATAGCTCACCGCCAATATCATAAAAATGAATATGTTACAGATAATGCGGATGATGTAGTCGTTAAACAGGTTCTGGAAAACGCTCAGCATCAACACACTGACCACCAGCAGCGCTGCATAACAAAAAAGCTGAGAGAGAGACGTGGCTGGCATTTTCATCAGAAGCGACTCCTTTCCAACCGTTCGTCGCCCATGATGCCGACCGGTCTGAATAACAAAACCAAAATCAAAAACATAAATGCAAAGGCGTCTTTATAGCCCCCCAACTCCGGCACAGCGGCAACCGCCACCACTTCGGTGAACCCCAGAATAAAGCCACCGATCACTGCGCCAGTGACGCTGCCGATCCCGCCGAGTACTGCTGCGGCAAAGGCTTTCAGACCGATCAATACCCCCATTAGCGGATCGATGGTGGGGTAGCTGGTGGCGTAGAAAATCCCGCCGAGCGCCGCCAACGAGCTGCCGAGCGCAAACACGAAGGCGATGATATGGTTGGCATCGATCCCCATCAGGCGCACGGTGTTGACATCAAAGGCCACCGCGCGGATCGCCATGCCTTGTCGGGTGCGGTAGAGAATGAACAAGATCCCGGCCAGCAATACCAACGTCACCAGCGGCACAATCCAGGCCACGTTGGTAATGATGATGCTGCCGAACGTGATAGTACGGTTGAAAAACGGCGGCGTTTCAAAGAAACGCGGGCTGCCGCCAAACAGCACGTTGAACAGGTTTTCCAAAAAGAAGCTGACACCGATGGCGGTGATCAGCATGGAGATTTTTGACGCGCCGCGCAGTGGCCGATAGGCAATCTGATCGATACAGACCCCGAGCAGCGCAGAAAACAGCACGGCAAACAGAATTGCTGCCCCGAAGGGCAGCGCAAAATAGGAGGTACCAAACAGGGCAAGAAATGCCCCCACCATCATGATATCGGCATGGGCAAAGTTGATCAGACGCAGTACGCCATACACCATGGTATAACCGATGGCGATCAGCGCGTACATACTGCCCAAACTCATGCCGTTAACGACCTGTTGGAAGAAAATGGCTGCATCCATTTTTTAATCCTTATTTTCCCGCAGTTACGGGTTTACCACCGTTTTGAACGCCAGTTCGCCGTTTTTCACTTCGTTAATCACCGCGCTGCGGATAGCATCGCCATCTTTCAGCGTCAGCGTACCGGTGATGCCGGTGAAGCCGCTGGTAGCACGGATTTTGTCATTGACGCAGACACGATCTTTCGGGTTATCACACTGGTTCATGGCATTGATGATCATCTTGTAGGCATCAGCCGTCATCGCGCCCCAAGTGTGAGTCGGTTCGCTGTATTTTTCCGTCCAGGCCTTGATGAATTTCTCCCCTTCCGGCGTTTGCTCTTTGGCATTCGGTGAGTAGTAATCGGTGGTCATGTAGCCTTCTACCGCATCCTGACCCAGTTTGAAGAACACCGGATCCGCCGCCAGACCGTCACCGCCCACTACCGGTACTTTCAAGCCCAGCTGCTTGGCCTGCACCGCAATCAGCGCCCCTTCGGTGTAGTAGATCGGCATGTAAATCATGTCGACATTTTTGGCTTTAACCGAGGAGAGTTGGGCTTTGAAATCTTTGCTGCCGCCCGGTGCCTGCACTTCGATAGGAATGGTGCCGCCGTTTTTCAGGAACTGAGTACGGAAGGCTTTAGCGAGGCCAACAGAGTAGTCGTTGCTGCTGTCATACATAATCGCCGCGGTTTTGGCACCCAGATCGCGTGAGGCCAGGTTAGCGCCGACAATGCCTTGGAAGCTGTCAGAGAAGCACACGCGGCTCACATATTGACGGCCACGGGTGACGCGGTCGTTGGTGGCGGTGGGAGAAACCAGCGGCGTTTTGGTGTCTTCCGCCATTTTGGTCATCGCCAGCGTGTTGGTAGAGGTGACTTCGCCGATCACCGCATCAACTTTATCGCTCGAGACCAGACGTTGCATGGCGTTAGCCGCTTCTACCTTGTCGCTTTTGTCATCGATGATGATCAGTTTGACGGTATCGCCATTTTTCAGCGTCGGCTCCATGCTGTTTACCAGCTCAACGCCTTTCTGAGAGGGCTGACCATATCCGCTGAGCGGGCCGCTTAACGGTAACACTACGCCGATTTTAATTTCTTCCGCCATGACGTTGGCGGCACCCATGACAGAGGAAACCAATGCTGCTGCTACCGTCAGTTTGACCAGTTTGTGATTCATATCATCGCCTCATCAGTAATAAGAGATTACGTCCCTTTAGTAGAATGGAGCCACAGAGTTGGCCCAGTGCGTCGATCAGTTAGCGTGTCACAGGGATATATTCTGTGAGCGAAGAAAGAATCAGCAACAAATGTGCCAGAAGTAAAAAGCAGCAATCAATTGATTGATTATCATGGATAAAACAAGAGAAGGAATGCGAGGGAATGGGCAATTAAAAAAGCACTGCTGAGCCGGTTGCACCAATTCGATTCGTGCATGCCAGCTAAAAGTGCAGCCAGCCAAAATATAACTTTTTATTAAAAATCAATTAACCTTTTTGTCGGTCATCGTCCTTATTCTTATTTTCGATACCGATGAATGCTGATCCCATGCTAATGCGTTATCACGTTTATATTTCAACATGGGCAGTATTCATCGGGTTGTTAAATGCTACAAAAATACCATTAGTCCCTATTTTTATTTTCTGCTTCATGACGCCACTGTAAGGTTGCGGGCAAATAACGTTGCAACACGCTGGGCTCTTCATCATTCACCAACCGGGTAATCATTTCGAAGCAGTGATAGGCCAGTTGGCGGCAATCCTGTTGCACGGTGTCGATACGAATAGACAGCGAATCATACAGATAATGATCGTCGAAACTCGCCAAATGAATATCACTATTGAGCAGGTTGTGTTGACTCATATAGCGCAACACCCCTTCGAGCAAACCACAGGCGGCGGTAAACAAGGCCTTGGGTGGGCGCCCGAGCCGTGCGCATAATGAAGCGAACATCTCATAGCCGCTGCTGGGGTGGTAATTGCCATGAATAATCCATTCCGGTTTCAGCTCAACGCCAGCACGTGCCAGCCCTTGTCGAAACCCTTCCAACCGATCTCGTGTAGGTGACAGGCGGGATTGCCCACCAAGAAAATAAAATTCGTCGGGGTGCTGGCGCGCAATACGCTCAACCAATTGGGCGGTAGGCGTGATGGAATCCGTGATCACCAGCGGCAACGTGGTGTCATTCATGTGCCTGTCGAACAGCACCACCGGCAGTTGCTCATTGAGCTTGATATAATCACTGTCACTCAACATGCTGGACGCCACAATCAGCCCATCCACCTGACGTGCGACCAGATTGTTCACCACCACCGTTTCCTGACCGGGATTCTCATCGGTACAGGAGATCAGTAGCTGTAGCCCCGCTTCCCGACACAAGTTTTCCAGTTCGTGAGAAAAAACCGCAAAACCATAGTTGGTGATTTCTGGCACCACCAGCCCCAGCGTATGGCTGCGGTTATCGCGCAGCAGTCGCGCATGAATACTGGGTTGATAATGCTCCTGCTGAGCGATGGTCAGGACGCGTTCGCGCGTTTCCTGCGCGACACGCAGCTCTTTACCGCGCCCGTTAAGCACCAGACTGGCGGTTGCCTTGGAGACGCCAGCCAGCGCGGCGATATCACTAATGGTGATGCGTTTGGTTTTTCTCACAACAATGCGTCAGTTAGTAAAATAATCCCTTATTCTACCATGCATGATCGCAACGACCAGTAGCGCGCTCGCAGATTCGTACCACCGCTCAACGCCAGGGTGGCAGGATGCGCAGGGAAATAGCGGCTGCTCATCACGCCTTCCCCGCCGTTAATAAAGATTTCTACGCTGGAGCGATCGCACAAGATGTGCAATTCGCGCACGTCTCCCGGCCAATAGCGGTATTGCCACTCGCCGGTCATGCGGCTAAGCCTTGCCAGACGCAGACCATTGGGTTGCCACGTCAGTATTAACGTGTCGGCAAAATTGAGCATGACCGGTCCTTGGCCGGCAAGCTCCAACTCCAGCGCCTGTGCATCCAGCACCGGGGCGTCATCAGCCAAACCCTGCCAGTGTTGCTCATCCTCACGTAGCCCTTGTAATTCACGTATTGGACGTTGGTAAAGCTTGCCATGGCGTGACGACAGCTCGCGCACGCAGGTCATCTGGTGGATCCAGCCGTGCGCGGTGGTAGGTTGGGACATCTCTTCACCATCCGGCACGCCCATCCATCCCACCAGCAAACGTCGCCCGTCCGCGCTCTGCGTCGTTTGCGGGGCATAAAACTCAAACCCGGCGTCCATCTCCACTAGCGGGCCATGGTGGTATGTGGCACGGTCATAATCGAGCGCACCGCACACATAGGCGCTCGGGTAACTGTTGAGAAAACGCGTCTCTTCCCGCGCCACGCCCTGCGGGCAGACAATCAGAAAATCGCTATCCTCCAGGGTGAAAAAGTCAGGACATTCCCACATGAACCCGGCATCGCCAAGCCCGCCGATACCGCTGCCGGCTATCTCACCCAGCCGTTGCCACTGCATGAGATCGTCAGAGCGCAGCAGCAGCACCTTTCCCTGTTTTTTCTGGTCCTGCGCCCCCAGCACCATGTACCACTGCTGCTGGTGATACCACACTTTCGGATCGCGTACGTGACCGGTGTAGCCTTCCGGCAGTGGGATAACCGGCCCCCGCTTATCGAAACCACCGCTGGCATTTTGTACCGCCAAACACTGCCAGGCTGTGCGCTCACCGTTATCAAACTTGACGTTGCCGGTGTAGCACAGCGTCAGCACGCCGTGATTATCCACCGCGCTGCCAGAGTAACAACCACTGCGATCGTACTCACTGTCCGGCATCAGCGCGATAGGCTCATGCTGCCAGTGCAGCAGGTCCGAAGAACTCCAATGCCCCCAGCATTTATTGGCATGCTGGCAGCCCAGGGGATTCCATTGATAAAATAGGTGATAACGCCCCTGGAAGTGAATAAAGCCATTGGGATCGTTCAGTAATCCGGTCACCGGTGCCAAATGCCAGCCGGGATAGTGACTGTCTTGTTGAGCCCGTAATTGACCTTTCATCACCGCCTGCAAAATGGCAGGCAACAGAGGCTGTCGCGTCATTACTCTGAATCCGTTTTGTATTTGAGCAGATAAGAGACAACAAAGGCCGTCCCGAAAGCGATGACCATCCCGATGATATAATTCATCAACGAATTGGCCTGTACGATAGCCATGCCCGGTATGCCGGTTAATCCCACGGCCGTCATGTACACATGAACAGAAACCACCCAGGCACCGCCTGCCGCCCCCCCGATCAATGCCGCAATAAACGGCTTCATAAAGCGCAGATTGATACCGAAAATGGCCGCTTCCGTAATACCCAATAGCGCGGAAAACGCAGAGGGCAGCGCAATCGCTTTGATTTTCACGTCACGGGTTTTAAACCATACCGCCAGACAAGCCCCGCCCTGTGCCACGTTCGCCATTGCCCAGATAGGCAACAAAAAGTTGACACCAATCGATGGATTGCCGAGCAGCCCGGCTTCGATAGCATGGAAACTGTGGTGCACCCCGGTAATCACAATAGCGGAATAAAGCCCACCGAACAGCAACCCTGCCAGCCAACCGGCGTGCGCGATCAGGGTGCTGAGCACAAACGAGATACCATCTCCCAGCGCGCGGCCCGCAGGCCCAATGATCAGCAAGGCAACAAACCCGGAGATAATCACCGTGAGGAAAGGCGTTAGGATAAGATCGAGTGCATCAGGAATCACCCGGCGCAGTTGCCGCTCCACGATACTCATAAACCACACTGCCAGCAGGACGGGAAAGACCGTGCCCTGATAGCCAATCATCGCCACTTCAATGCCAAAAAAGTTCATGGTATGGAAGCCGGCAGCCACGCCCCAGGCGTTCGTGAGCGCGGGGTGCGTTAAAATCCCGCCAAGCGTAGCACCGAGATAGGGGTTACCGCCAAACTCACGCGCTGCGGTAAACCCGATCAAAATAGGCAGAATGATAAACGCAGCGGAACTGCACATGTCCAGCATGATGTAGAGGGCATTATCGGCACTCACCCAGCCATAGGTTTTCACCATGCCAAGCAGGCCCATCAGCAAACCGGAGGCAACGATGGCAGGGATAATCGGCACAAAAATATTAGAAAGCAACCGGGCAACGCGCTGGAGCGGATTCAGTTTGCGCGCAGCCATTTTCGCGGCGTCGGCTTTGCTGGTTTCCCCCATCCCCGTCACCTGAATCAGTGCGGCATAGACCTTGTTAACAATTCCGGTACCGAAAATAACCTGCAACTGTCCGGCATTACGAAAACATCCCTTAACCCCGTCGACTTTACCGATAGCCGTAATATCCGCCTTGGCATCTTCCACCAGGACCAGGCGCAGGCGCGTCGCGCAGTGCGCGGCGCTGGCAATGTTCTCTTTTCCGCCCAGCAACGGCAACAATGACCGGGCAATCTGTTCAAAGTCCATAGCAACCTCTGTGTTTTCGTTATTGTCGTTGTCAGTACCCTGGCGAAGTCGCCTTCACCAGGGTGATATCAATCAGAACCAGGTTTCCATCTGTACGCCAAAATTCCACTCGCCGCCGGCGACAAAACCATTGCTGCCAAAGCTATCGCTTTTGGCATAGTTATCCAGCCGGTGATCCCAATCCATCCAGGTAGCAAACAGACGGATCTCGGGACGCTTGAGGAATTCGCCAATGTCTCCGGCTTTTAGCGTCGGGGCGACGGTAAGCTTGTAGAAATTACCGCTTACCGCATTGCGACTGTTGTAACCCTGCGGCCGCAAATCCATATATTGATAGCTGCCTTCATATTGCATTTCAAAGTTACTGGTGATTTCTTGAATCAGCCGCAGGTTGAGGGTTGCCCACTCGTAGCTGTCTCCTTTTACGTAGCGATCCTTGCTGGTCTGCGCCAGCAGCGCGGGGGCGATGTGCCAGCCGCCGCCGAGGGGGGTGATACCGTAGCTCGCCAGCCGCCAGGTATTCGCGTCTGGCAGCAGGGCACCGTCAGAGCCTATCGACTTCACCTCAGCCCCCAACCCGTGTCCGTACAGCAACGCAGTTTTTGAGCTCCCTTCGCGCAGGCCGTAGAAACTCTCATTGTGCAATCCCAGCAGCGCATGGGCCCCATTGTTTGCAGCATCATGTTTCACCAGATGATTATCCAGATCGCGCCGCTCATCGTTATCCTTGGCACGCATACCGCTAACCATCAGTTGAACCGGTCCCTGGAAGTGATTGAGGCTAAGAATGTAATTCTGCGCCGTATTTTCGCGGTTCTCGATGTCCCCAAAGGTACGGCCATAAACCGAGAAATTGCTACGCGCGTTATCATCCCAGCGCATATCGTAGATACCGGCACCGGTTCCTGCGAGGAATACCACATCGGAATCAATCCAATGGATATCGAAGTTATCGCGATCGAAGCGTTTCCCCGCCCACACCGTACTGTCTTTAAATGCCCCGGTGAACGTCGGCAAATGGCCCAGTTCAGTAAACGCCTGACGCAGGTTGAGATCGCTGCTGGAGGCTGTCCAGTCATTATAACTGCGCTGTCCATCGGCCAGCATCACCTTGAAACGGGTCGTGGCGCCACTTGCCAATGTCTGTTTATGTTCAAGATTTAATTCAACGTAAGTATCCGGTTCATTGCCCAGACGTCCGACATGACCACCGGTTTCTCCCGCAGGCGTCACCGAGGGGCCGCCCTGTGTTTTTGCCGCTGAATTGTTCATCAACAGGCCGGAGCGTGCATAGCCATGGAACTCGAAACCGCCCTTGTCGCTGGCCTTCTGCTCCAGCTTCGCCGTGCGCTGCTCAACCTGCGCCGTGGTGGTTTGCGTTTTCTGCTGCACGGCAGCCAGCTCACGTGCCTGCTTTTCCGCCGCATCAGCCCGGTTTTCAGCCATGCTCGCGCGCTGCTCTGCGGCCTGAAGCCGCTGCTCCAGGGCCATCAGGCGCGCTTCAATACTGCTCTTGCCGGAATCTGCAAGGGCAGTACCTGAGCCCATTAACAAGCCGAGGGTGAGGGTAAGAGTACTTTTTTTCATTATTGTGTCTCCCTAAGGAAGCATAGGTATCGGTGCATTAACTGGCTAAACCGGTTTAGGTGGAAATCATAGACAGGGTTATTTTTTCCGCGCAATGAAATTTGCTAAACCGATTTAGTCATTGTGAAGCAAGTCGCAAAATGCCGATCGAATGCGAGGTTCCTCAGGGGAGCTGTTGCTGAAGTTGTTCAAGATAAGGCAGCGCAGTCATTGCGCCTTTTGCTGTGGTTGCCAGTGCACCGCAGAGCTGTGCGTAGCGAAGGTGTTTGGCGAGCGCGGTCACATCGTGTGGCAAACCGTGTTCAGCCAATCCCCACAGCAGCCCGGCGACAAAAGCATCTCCAGCGCCCGTGGTATCCACACTCTCCACGGGGAACGAGGGATAATGGTGAATTTCACCGTTAAACCACGCGAGCACGCCGGACCTACCCTGAGTGACCAATAACAGTCCGATGCCATTTTCCTGCGCAAGCCTGGCCATACTATGCGGTACGTCCTCACTGCCGGATATAAACAACCGTTCCTCCTCCGACAGCTTAACCACATCAGCCAGAGGCAGCGCCTGGCGCAGACATTCTCGTAATAACGTGTTGTTCGGCCAGAGATCTTCACGGATATTCGGATCGAAACTGACGAAACCGCCTTGGGCACGCATCCGCGCCATTGCAGTATAGGTTGCCGTACGCGATGGCTCGGCAGACAGGGCTATCGAACAGGCATGCAGCCATTCGCCGGTCTGAAAGGCAGGTAAATCCGCAGTGTCAAGAAACAGATCGGCACTTGGGCGCACCATAAAGGTAAATGAGCGCTCCCCCTGTTCGTCCAGTGCAACAACCACAGTTGAGGTACGGTGCACAGGATCGCCACACAGGTAGCGGATATCCACCCCCTCATCGTGTAATGTTTGCCGCATAAAATGACCAAAGGGATCGTCCCCCACGCGGCCAATAAAACTGCTACATCCCTTCAGCCGCGCAATGCCCACGGCCACATTGGCAGGCGCACCGCCGGGGCACTGTAACAGCCGACCCTGACCTTCAGGGAGTAAATCCACCACTGCATCGCCCAGCACCCACACTCTTGCCGTCATGATTGTCTCCTAATAAACCGCAAGCTAAACATTAATTAAAACGTTTTAGCTATGCAATAGACATTCAGTGCGGCGCGGCAAAATCAACATTCGATATTGTGATATTCATCACAATAAACACGTGAGGTATTCATGCGTTATTATAATAATGAGGTGTGAATCACAATCATTTTTTAATACAACACCGTGATTATCTCTATTATTTTCACTTCTGCTGTGTTCAAAAAGTGTCATGTTTGTTACTGATAAATGACGCATTTGCACCATTTTTTCTCTTCTGAGAAGAATTCGATTAATGCGCTTCTAATTATTTCCTATCTGACAGATTTTAAATAAAAAACCGCATCAAAACCTGCGTTAGCGAAACACATTGGCGGCAAAGTAAAACTGCAATAATACGGCCATCCGGGAAAAGATGAAGGTATACATAATAGTCAACACCCCTTATCATGAATAACCTTTTCGCCAGGCTCTTTGTCCCTATTTATGTCTTTTAGCGTATTTCACCATGTCGGATTACGCCGTTTAATCCTCCTATTGGCGGTAATGAGTGCCCTGATCACGCTTGCGAATAGCTTTTATGCGACTTATCGCGTACAACGCGAGCTGTTGATTACCAATACGCTGGAATCAAACCGGGTTTATGCCAGCAAGTTGGCCGCCGAAACGCAGACCTTTTTTGAGAATGCGCAACAGCAGTTGGCCTACAGCGCCACCCTCCTGGCAGAAGACTTTAACGACAGGGCTAATCTGGTACAAGAAGCCGATCGGTTACGTTTGCAAACCCACAGTTTTAATTCCGTGCTGGTGGCGGATGCCAAAGGCGTGGTGCGCGCCACGTCGCCGGATACTTTCCAGCTTATCGGGCAGAAACTGACGACAGAGGGCGCGCTGGCGGCGCTTAAAGCGCGCGTGCCGCTGATCAGCCAGCCCTATATCTCTGCGGCGGAAAACCTGATTGTCATGATATCCAGCCCCATTTTCGATCGGTCCGGGCGCTATCTGGGGTTTGTCGGCGGGTCTATCTATCTGAAAAAAACCAGCATCCTGAATACGCTGCTTGGGCAACACTACTACCGTGACGGCTCCTATATTTATGTCACCGACAGCCAGCGACGTATGCTCTATCACAAAGACAACAGGCGTATCGGGCAAACCGAAACCAATAACCTGATGGTTCCTCATCAAGGCCCGACGAACGGCAGCCAACAGATGGTGAATTACGTCGGCGAAAAGATGCTGGCAGGCTTTGCCGTCGTTCCCGCTACGGGTTGGGAAGTTGTCGCCCTGCGGCCAACGTTAGAGACGCTGAAGCCACTTGAGGGGCTGATGCTTAACGTTCTTCGTCATACACTGCCTATGGCGCTACTGACCATTTTATGCGTGTGGCTGCTGGCACGTCTGATTGCCCAGCCGCTGTGGCTGCTGGCGCGCAGCGCCAATAAGATGGATGCCAACGACATTTCCGAGGACATCAACAAGATCTCATCCTGGTATTTTGAGGCCACACAGCTCAAACAGGCCATGCTGATTGGCATCAATCTGTTACAGCAAAAGATTGGCAAGCTGCGTTTCGAAGCGCAAACCGACCCCATGACCGGCCTGTACAACCGTCGTGGGCTGGATACCATTCTCAAGTATTGGCACACCCTGCACCGGGATTTCGCCATCATCGCGCTGGATATCGATCACTTTAAACGCGTTAACGACACTTTCGGTCATGACACCGGCGACACGGTCATCAAATTTATCGCAGAACAGTTAAGAACCGGTTCACGCGACAGCGATATTCTGTGCCGCAGCGGCGGCGAAGAATTTTTAGTACTGCTCCCAGAAACGTCACAGGAAATGGCTGAGCAGATCGCTGAGCGGCTGCGTACCAACACGGAGGCAATGGCATCGCCTGCGGGTAATATCACCATTTCACTGGGTGTGTCTCTGTGGCGCGCGGAAAAAAACGGTGACTTCTCCATCGACGAGGCGCTCAAGCTGGCCGATAAAGCGCTTTATCGCGCCAAGCAGGAAGGCCGTAATCGCGTTGTGCTGGCGCCAGGCACTTGAAGATAACGGGTGTGAAGATAACACTAGACTATAACTGTATATATAACCATACTTAATACTTCTCTCTTGGCTGAGGTATTTAAGCGTGGCGCAGGCGTCTCAGGGGTTTATTCTTACCCGCCACTGGCATGACACCCCCGCAGGCATTCAGATTGATCTCTGGCTCGCTACCGACGGCGGTCCGGTGCTGGTTGCTTTGCCACCTCAACAGGCGGTGGCCTTCATTCCCGCGCAGCAGCAGGCGCGCGCTGAAGTGCTGCTGAATACCGAGACCTCGGCACCCCGTAAGCAGCGCGCCCCCTCGTTGCGCCCCTTGACGTTGCACGATTTTCACCATCAACCGCTGCTGGGCCTCTATTGCTCCCATTATCGCCAACTGCTGGCGCTGGAAAAGCGATTACAGGAAGCGGGCATTACCGTTTATGAAGCGGACATCCGCCCCCCCGATCGTTATCTGATGGAGCGCTTTATCACCGCCCCGGTGTGGTTCAGTGGCCAACCTGCCGGACCGAATGCGGTGGTTCACGCCCAGATGAAGCCCTGCCCTGACTATCGCCCCAGATTAAAGCTGGTGTCGCTGGATATCGAAACCAGCCGCCACGGCGAGCTTTACTGCATCGGGCTGGAAGGGTGTGGTCAGCGCCAAGTATATATGCTGGGGCCAGAGCCCGATGATGCGCCGCCTGCCCCCGAATTTGCACTGGAATATGTCAACAGCCGCCCGCAATTGCTGGAGAAACTCAACGCCTGGTTTGCAGAGCACGATCCTGATGTGATCATCGGTTGGAATCTGGTGCAATTTGACCTGCGCGTACTGCAAAAACATGCTGAGCGTTATCGTATCCCGCTGCGCTTGGGACGGGGTAATCAGGAACTGGAGTGGCGCGAGCACGGTTTCAAACAGGGGCATTTCTTTGCCAGTACGCCAGGACGATTGATCGTAGACGGCATTGAAGCCTTGAAATCCGCTACTTGGAATTTTCCCTCGTTCAGTCTGGAGTATGTGTCTCAGACGCTGCTGGGCGAAGGCAAACTGTCAGATAATCCCTACCAGCGCATGGATGAAATCGAGCAACGTTTTGCACACGACAAACCGGCCCTCGCCCGCTATAACCTTCAGGATTGTGAGCTGGTCACACGCATTTTTGAAAAAACCGAACTGATGCCGTTTCTGCTGGAACGCGCCACCGTCACCGGATTAGCGGCGGATCGCAGTGGCGGATCGGTTGCCGCATTCAGCCACCTGTATCTGCCGCGCATGCATCGTCTTGGCTACGTAGCGCCCAATCTGGGTGAGGTTGCCGTGGAGGCGAGCCCCGGTGGCTTTGTGATGGATTCAGCACCGGGACTGTACGACTCGGTGTTGGTACTCGATTATAAAAGCCTGTACCCCTCAATCATCCGCACCTTTCTTATCGACCCGGTGGGGTTGATTTGCGGCATGCAGCAGCCGGATGACGAAGCATCAGTGCCCGGCTTTCGTGGTGCCCGTTTCTCACGCCAGCAGCACTGCCTGCCCGCCATCGTCGAGCAGATTTGGCAGGGGCGCGATGCCGCCAAGCGCGCCGGGAATAAACCGCTGTCGCAGGCGCTGAAAATCATCATGAACGCGTTCTATGGCGTGCTGGGTGCCAGCGGCTGCCGTTTCTTCGATCCACGTTTGGCCTCCTCTATCACCCTGCGCGGCCACGAGATTATGCAGCAAACCCGTGCCTTGATTGAGGCACAAGGCTATCAGGTGATCTACGGTGATACCGATTCCACCTTCGTCTGGCTTAAACGAGCGCACGATAATGATGAAGCCATAGAGATAGGTCGTAAACTGGCCCAGTTGGTCAACCACTGGTGGCAAAACCACCTGCAACAAACCCTAGGGCTAACCAGCGCGCTCGAACTGCAATTTGAAACCCACTACTGCCGTTTTCTGATGCCCACCATTCGCGGTGCGGAACAGGGCAGCAAGAAACGCTATGCGGGAATGGCGCAGACGCCTGACGGGGAAAAAATCGTTTACAAAGGGCTGGAAACGGTACGCACCGATTGGACACCGCTGGCGCAACAGTTTCAGCAACAGCTTTATGCGCGGATTTTTCGCCAGCAGCCGTATCAAGACTGGCTGCGAGAATATGTCGAAAAAACCCTGAACGGCGAATTTGACGATCTGCTTGTCTACCGTAAACGGCTGCGGCGCCCACTGAGTGATTACCAGAAAAACGTACCGCCACACGTGCGTGCCGCCCGGCTCGCTGATGACTACAACCGCCAGATAGGTCGCCCGCTGCAATACCAGAATGGCGGTTGGATCAGCTATGTGATGACGCAGAGCGGCCCGGAGCCGTTGGAAACCCGGCATGCTACGCTGGACTATACTCACTACGTCGAGCGCCAACTGCAACCGGTGGCTGATGCTATTCTGCCGTTTTTACAGGATGATTTTTCCAGCCTGATTACCGGCCAGATGGGATTATTTTAAGCGTTGAATGGATGACGAATGCCACGCCTTCCATTACCATACACCCCTTTCTATGCCCTAAATATGCAGCACCACGACTAATCATTCATCTCCAAAGGGATTAACGACAGGCTTTGCCCTGTCCGACATGCCCGACAATGACAAATATCGAGCTACGAATTTATGCTTTTTACACTTGGTCAACGCTGGATCAGCGATACGGAAAGCGAGCTGGGACTGGGCACGGTTGTTGCTCTGGATGTACGCATGGTCACACTGCTTTTTCCCGCAAGCGGAGAAAATCGCCTCTATTCACGAAGCGATGCTCCGATCACCCGTGTCATGTTTAATTCTGGCGATACCGTCACCAGCCACGAAGGCTGGCAGCTCAGCGTCACTGAAACCCGCGACGAAAACGGGCTGATCGTTTATATCGGCGAACGCCTCGATGACGGTACACCGGCAGAGCTGCGCGAAGTGATGCTGGACAGCAAGTTGACCTTTAACAAGCCGCAAGATCGTCTGTTTGCCGGGCAGATCGATCGTATGGATCGCTTTGCGCTGCGCTATCGCACGCGTTTGCACCAACAGGCTCAAGCGTTGCAGCCTTGGGGCGGCCTGCGCGGCATGCGTGCCAGTCTGATTCCCCACCAGTTGCACATTGCGCGCGAAGTGGGTCAACGCCACGCGCCGCGCGTACTGCTGGCCGATGAAGTGGGTCTGGGCAAGACCATTGAAGCTGGAATGGTGATTCATCAACAACTGTTGGCCGGACGTGCGGAACGCGTGCTGATTGTGGTGCCGGAAACCCTGCAACATCAGTGGCTGGTGGAGATGCTGCGTCGCTTTAACCTGCTGTTCTCCCTGTTTGATGATGATCGCTATGCCGAGGCGCGACTCGACAGCAGCAACCCGTTTGAAACCGAACAGTTAATCATCTGCTCCCTGGGTTTTGTTCAAAAAAATGCGGCGCGCTTTGAACAACTGCTGGCGGCCCACTGGGATTTGCTGGTAGTCGATGAAGCGCACCATCTCGCCTGGAGCGAAGCGGCACCTAGCCCTGAATATCAGGCGATTGAACAGTTGGCACAGCGCATCCCTTCCGTGCTGCTGCTGACGGCAACCCCTGAGCAACTCGGTCAAGAGAGCCACTTTGCTCGCTTGCGGCTGTTAGATCCGAACCGTTTCCACAACTACCGTGAATTCGTTAAAGAACAGCAGCAGTATCGTCCAGTGGCAGATGCCGTGGCACTCCTGCTTGCCGATGAAAACCTCAGCAAAGATGAGATGAACCTGCTCACCGAATTGCTGAGCGAGCAAGACTGCGAACCGCTGCTCAAGGCTATCAATAGCGATACCGCCGATCGCCACCCCGCGCGGCAGGAGCTGATTGCCATGCTGATGGACAGACACGGCACCAGCCGCGTGTTGTTCCGCAATACGCGCCAAGGCGTAAAAGGCTTCCCGCAGCGTGTGTTGCACCAGATTAAGTTACCACTGCCCGCGCAATACCAGACAGCCATTAAAGTCTCGGGTATCATGAGCGCCAATAAAACGCCGGAAGCGCGCGCGCGCGACATGCTGTACCCGGAGCAGATTTACCAAATGCTGGAAGGGGACGATGCCACCTGGTGGAACTTCGATCCGCGCGTAGAGTGGCTGCTCGGTTACCTGACCGCCCATCGCGACAAAAAGATATTGGTGATTTGCGCCAAAGCCGCCACGGCCTTGCAGCTTGAGCAGGTATTGCGCACGCGCGAGGCGATTCGCGCCGCCGTATTCCACGAAGGGTTATCTATCCTTGAGCGCGATCGCGCGGCGGCCTATTTTGCCTCGGAAGAGGATGGCGCACAGGTACTGATCTGCTCGGAAATCGGTTCAGAAGGGCGTAACTTCCAGTTCGCCAGCCATCTGATCATGTTCGATCTGCCGTTTAACCCAGATCTACTGGAGCAGCGCATCGGACGTCTGGATCGTATCGGGCAAACGCAAGAGATTCAGGTGCTGGTGCCTTATCTGGAAAACACCGCACAGGCACTGCTGGTACGCTGGTATCACGAAGGGCTTGATGCCTTCGAACATACCTGCCCAACGGGCCGTACTATTTATGATGCTCATTACGGCACGTTGATTGAGCGCCTGAGCGCTCCAACAGAGAGTGATGGGCTGGATGACTTTATCCGTACCTGCCGTCAACAGCACGATGCGTTGAAAGCGCAGCTCGAACTCGGCCGCGATCGCCTGTTGGAAATGCATTCCAACGGCGGTGAAGCCGCGCAGACGCTAGCGCAATCCATCGAGGAACAGGATAACGACGTCAATCTGGTCACGTTCGCCCTGAATTTGTTCGATATCGTCGGCGTGAATCAGGAGGATCGCAGCGATAATCTAATTATTCTCACCCCTTCCGATCATATGCTGGTGCCGGATTTCCCCGGCTTGCCGCAGGATGGCTGCACCATCACCTTTGAACGTGAGCAGGCGCTGTCGCGGGAAGATGCCCAGTTTGTCAGTTGGGAACATCCGCTGATTCGCAACGGCATGGACCTGATGTTGTCCGGTGATACCGGTAGCTGCGCCGTGTCATTGCTGAAAAACAAAGCGCTGCCCGTGGGGACGCTACTGGCAGAGTTAGTCTACGTGGTGGAAGCACAGGCACCTAAGCAGTTGCAATTGACCCGCTTCCTACCGCCAACGCCGTTGCGTTTACTGATGGATCGCACCGGTAAAAATCTGGCTCCGCAGGTGGAGTTTGAAAGCTTTAACCGCCAGCTCAACGCTGTGAACCGCCATACCTCCAGCAAATTAGTGAATGCGGTACAAGCCGATGTTCACAGTATGTTGCAGCAGGCCGAACCACTGGTGGCGGCTCAGGCACAGCAGTTGATTATCGACGCGCAACAGCAGGCCGATCTGCAACTGCGCCGCGAACGGGAACGGTTGGAAGCCCTGAAAGCGGTTAACCCGAACATCCGTGACGATGAACTGCTGGCGCTGGAAACACAGCGGGAGCAGGTGCTGCTCAATCTGCATCAGGCCAACTGGCGACTGGATGCCATTCGTTTGGTGGTGGTCTCTCACCAGTAGTCAATAATGCCGGCGGCAACAGTCTCTGCGTTGCCGCCGCAGGAGCCATCATGGAACCCTATAACCCGCCCGTCGCTCCCTGGCTGCACGTGTTGTATCAGGATCAACATATTATTGTGGTCAACAAGCCCAGCGGCTTGCTCTCCGTGCCCGGCAGAGCGCCTGAGCACCATGACAGCACAATGAGCCGTATTCAGCGGGATTTTCCTCACGCAGAATCTGTCCATCGTCTCGATATGGCTACCAGCGGTGTGATTGCCGTCGCGTTGACCAAAGCGGCTGAAAGAGAGTTGAAACGCCAATTTCGCGAACGCGAGCCAAAAAAATCCTATATCGCACGGGTATGGGGGTGGTTGGAGCACGACGAAGGATTGATCGATCTGCCACTGATTTGCGACTGGCCCAATCGTCCAAAGCAGAAGGTCTGTTTTGAACAAGGAAAACCGGCGCAAACTCAGTATCAGGTGCTGGCGCGCGAGGCCGATGGCACCACGCGCGTGAAGCTGATGCCCATTACCGGTCGCTCACACCAACTGCGCGTGCACCTGCTCGCCCTCGGGCACCCGATCCTGGGTGATGGTTTTTACGCCCACCCTGAAGCCAAAGCCTTAGCACCGCGTCTGCTGCTGCACGCGCAGGAACTGGCTATCACGCACCCCGCGTTTGGTACGCCGATGCACTTTCGCTGTGAGCCTGATTTCTGATTGTTAAGGTGACCGTCAAGAAAAACGCGGGAAAACGGGAGAAGGGTTACTTAGCGGCGTGACTGCTTTTCAAAAACTCATAGGCGGCCTGAATGTCTTGCGCCTTGCGTTTTGCCATGTCCATCATGCGCGGAGAGAGCCCCTTACCCGCCAGTTTGTCGGGATGGTGCTCGTTCATGAGTTTACGATAAGCGCGTTTTACCGTCGCCGCATCATCGCTGGTGCGCACACCCAGCGTGCGGCAGGCACTCTCAAGCGTTGGCCCCCGCGTATAAGGCGGCTGCTGACGCTGCCCGCCTTGCGATTGCCCGCCATACGACTGACCTCCATACGATTGATTGCGCCGCTGGTAGGATTTGCCATTCTGCCTTGACTGGTGCTGCTTCGATTGGCCCTGTTGCTGAGACTGACGCTGCTGCCCTTCCATATTACGCATGAAAAATTCGAACTGTTCACGCGTCACGCCCAGCTCATCCGCAAACACGTACAATAATCGCCGTTCGTTCGGGTGCAACGCGCCGTCGTTAAACGCGACCTGAAGCTGGATATCGAGAAACATTCTGATCATATCGAAGCGGCCCAGGCAGGCATCGCGCAGCTTACGCAATTTGGTGCGTACCGGGAATGCATTTGATTTCCCTTCACGAAAGGCCTGCTGCGCTGCCTGACGCGCCTCACCAAACAGTTCCAACCGGTCCATCATCAAGGTGGCCGCCTGAATATCCGCTTCAGTGACGCGCCCTTTGGATTTGGTCAGGTGCCCCATGGCCTGAAACGTGGTGAGAAAAAACAGCGACTGTCGGGTAGACTGTGCGGAAAAATAATCACGGCGACGCGCAGCCCTGGCTCTATCAACCATATGGCCCATCAGCACGCCCGTAATCACACCCCACACGCCGCCGCCGGACATAATACCCAGTATCAAGCCCAGCAACTTGCCCCAATAGCGCATATACTTCCTCAAATCCTCATGCCGTCGGCCAAAAATTGCTTTATCATACCCGTCATTTAGCGTTGCACCTAACGGCAGAGCAGAGAAACAGTGGGGAATTTACACTGGCGCAACGTAAGCCAGTGATATAGTCTCTGACCGTTTGCCGGCATGATGCCCTTGATGACGGAACACCGATACCGCGTATGAAAAAATGTTTTCCAACTCTGCTGGCCACCTTGATTGGGTCGGCGCTCTACAGCCAACACGCGTTGGCCGATCTTGCCGACCAGTGCCGGCTTGGCGCTCCTACGTTCACACGGCCGCTGGTCACCGGTGAGACCAATACACTCCCGGTACATATTCAGGCGGACAAAAGTGAAGCCAACTATCCAGATAACGCCCGTTTCCTGGGTAACGTCAACGTTGAACAAGGCAACAGTCGCTTGCAGGCCGATCAGGTGGAACTGCGCCAGAGTGGCACTGATGCCGCGGGCACCCCGGTGCGCACCATCACTGCCACCGGCAATGTCAATTATGATGACAACCTGGTCATTCTGAAAGGCCCCAAAGCATGGTCTAACCTGAATACGCGAGATACCGACGTGTTTCAGGGCGATTACCAAATGGTTGACCGTCAGGGCCGTGGCGATGCCGATAAAATGCAAATGCGCGGTGACAATCGCTACACCATTCTGGAAAACGGTTCCTTCACGACGTGCCTGCCGGGAGATGATAGCTGGAGTGTCGTCGGTTCGGAAGTGATCCATGACAGGGATGAGCAAGTTGCTGAAATTTGGAATGCGCGCGTCAAAATTGGCGACGTTCCGGTTTTCTACAGCCCTTACCTGCAACTGCCCGTGGGTGACAAACGCCGCTCTGGCTTTTTGATCCCCAACGCCCGCTACAGCGGCAGCAGCGGCTTTGAACTGATCACGCCCTACTACTGGAATATCGCGCCCAACATGGATGCGACCATTACGCCGCACGTCCTGACCAAGCGCGGCGTACAGTTGCAAAACGAGTTCCGCTATCTTGCCGCGCCGGGCACCGGTACGGTGCAGTTGGACTGGTTGCCGAACGACAGAGCCTATCGTCGTGACAATGCGGACGACAAAGATACGCGCTGGCTCCTTCATTGGCAGCACGACGGTATCATGGATCAGGTGTGGCGCTTTAACAACGATTACACCAAGGTCAGCGATATCAACTATTTCAAAGATCTCGATTCTTCTTACGGCTCCACGACCAGCGGCTACGTGAACCAAAAATTCAGTGTCGGCTATGCTAACCAGAATTGGGACGCTACGTTATCCAATAAACAGTTCCAATTGCTGGCGGCTAACACCAACAATGATGTTTACCGCGCCGAGCCTCAACTCGACCTCAACTACTACCGAGAGGATATCGGCCCGTTCGATATGCATCTTTATGGGCAGGCGGTAAAATTTACCAACATGAACAACAACCGCCCCGAAGCGACGCGTTTTCATGCTGAGCCAACGGTCAGTCTGCCATTGACCAACCAGTGGGGTAGCTTGAACACCGAAGCGAAGCTGATGGCGACCCATTATCAACAAACCAATCTGGAACGCTTCCGTGCCGACCCTAATCCGCAAATCAGCAACATCAAGCGCGATGCGTTGAAGGATTCGGTCAATCGCGTTTTGCCGCAGTACAAGGTTGACGGCAAACTGGTGTTTGAACGCGAAATGGATTGGTCCAATGCCTTTACCCAAACGCTGGAACCGCGCGTACAGTACCTGTATGTGCCCTACCGCGATCAAAGCAGCATTTACACCTATGACTCTACACTGCTGCAAAACGACTACACCGGTCTGTTTCGCGACCGCAGTTACAGCGGGCTGGATCGCATCGCGTCGGCCAATCAGATTGCGACCGGTTTGACTACCCGCGTTTATGATCAAAATCTGGTGGAACGTTTTAATGCTTCCGCTGGTCAAATCTATTACTTCGATCGCCCCAGAACCGGGGATAGCACTACGGTAATGGATAAAAACGACGATAACGGCAGTCTGGTATGGGCTGGCGACAGCTATTGGAAGATTAACGATCTGTGGGGCATGCGCGGCGGTTTGCAATATGATACGCGCCTTGAGAGCATTTCGCAGGGCAACGCGGTGCTGGAATATCGCCAGGATAGCGAGAAACTGGTGCAGTTGAACTACCGCTACGCCAGCAGGGAGTATATTCAAAACTCCGTACAGAATCTGTTGGCAAGCCGTGCTTATCAGCAGGGCATTTCTCAAGTGGGGCTCACCGCGGCATGGCCGATTGCCGACCGTTGGTCCGTGGTGGGTGCGTATTACTACGACACCAAAGCGAATCAAACTGCCAACCAGCGTATCGGCTTTCAATACAACACCTGCTGCTGGGCCGTCAATATGGGCTACGAGCGGAAAATTACCGACTGGAATACCAATCGGCAGTCCAGTGAGTATGACAACAAGTTCTCGATCAACATCGAGCTACGGGGTTTAAGCAGCAATGAAACGCTGGGTGCGCAAAAAATGTTGCGCTCAGGTATTCTGCCTTATCAGCGCGCCTTCTGATGCGGTCATACGCGCGTGGAATGAACGGTAACACATCAACTTTTAATCCGCCTTGCGGGTGAAACTAACGGGAAAGGTATGAAGAACTGGAAAACGCTTATCCTCGGGCTGGCCCTCAGCGCCAATGCAGTTTTTGCTGCGCCGCAGGTTGTTGATAAAGTCGCCGCCGTCGTGGACAACAGCGTCGTGCTTGAAAGTGATGTCAGCACGCTTTTACAGTCCGTGAAGATGAATGCGCAGCAAGCGGGACAACAGTTACCGGATGAGAGTACGTTGCGCCACCAGATCCTCGATCGTCTGATTATGGATAACATCATTTTGCAAATGGCAAAAAAGATGAATATCCAGATCGGTGACGCTCAGTTGGATCAGGCCATCAACAATATTGCGGCACAAAACCGCATGACGCTCGACCAACTGAAAAGCCAGTTGGCTTATGAGAATCTGACCTACGGTGCCTACCGCAACCAGATTCGCAAAGAAATGACCATTGCCGAAGTCCGTAATAACGAAGTGCGTCGCCGCATCACCGTCCTGCCGCAGGAAGTTGACGCGCTGGCGAAACAGATAGCCAACCAGACCGGTGAAGATGCTGAACTGAATCTCAGCCACATTCTGATCCCGCTGGGAGAAAATCCGTCGCAGCAACAGGTGGACGATGCAGAAAACCTGGCTAACTCCTTGGTTCAACAGCTGAAAGGTGGAGCCGACTTCGCCAAGCTGGCGATCGCGCACTCAGCGGATTCACAGGCGCTGAAAGGCGGCCAAATGGGCTGGGGCAAACTTCAGGAGATCCCATCCCTGTTTGCTGAACGTCTGACGCAAGCCCAAAAAGGCCAGGTGGTCGGCCCGATTCGTTCCGGCGTGGGTTTCCATATTTTGCGCGTTAACGATATTCGCGGCGGCGACAAATCCGTTTCCGTTACCGAAATGCATGCACGACACATCCTGTTGAAACCGTCAGTCGTCATGAACGACAGTCAGGCGCAGGCAAAACTGGAGGAAGTGGCACAGCAGATCAAACAAGGGACGACCGATTTTGCGACTCAGGCAAAACAGCTTTCGCAAGATCCCGGCTCGGCCAATCAGGGCGGCGATCTGGGGTGGGCAACGCCGGATATGTACGACCCGTCATTCCGCGATGCGCTGATAAAACTACGCAAAGGGGAAATCAGCGCCCCGGTCCACTCTTCATTCGGCTGGCATTTGATTCAACTGTTAGACACCCGTCAGGTCGACAAAACCGACGCGGCGCAGAAAGATCGTGCTTACCGCATGCTGTTTAATCGTAAATTCTCTGAAGAGGCGCAAACCTGGATGCAGGAACAACGTGCAGCCGCTTACGTGAAGGTAGTCAACGGCAGCGACAGCAGCTCAGCACAATGACCATAACGACGTCTCGTATCGTTATCACGCCCGGTGAGCCCGCCGGAATTGGGCCGGACCTCATCATTCAACTGGCCCAGCGTGACTGGCCGGTAGAACTGGTGGTATGCGCCGACCCGGCGTTGCTGCGCCGTCGAGCAACGTTGCTGGGTCTGTCACTAACGCTGCGAGACTACCAACCCGGAACGCCTGCAAGCGCGCAACGTGCGGGTTCGCTGACGATATTACCGGTTGCCTTGTCCGCAGAGGCTTCCCCCGGCGAACTTAACGTCGATAACGGCCTGTACGTAGTCAACACGCTGGCGCGCGCCTGTGATGGCTGCTTGAGCGGAGAGTTCGCCGCACTCGTGACCGGCCCCGTGCATAAAGGCATCATCAACGATGCCGGTGTGCCTTTTAGCGGGCACACCGAATTTTTCGCCGAACGCAGCGGCTGCGAAAAAGTGGTGATGATGCTGGCGACTGAGGAACTGCGCGTCGCGTTAGCAACCACGCACCTGCCGCTGGCCGACGTTTCCCGTGCCATTACCCGCGACTGTCTGCATGAGGTGATTGCGATTTTGCAGCGCGATCTCCAGCAGAAGTTTGGGTTGGCCCGGCCGTGCATTTACGTGTGTGGACTTAACCCCCATGCGGGCGAAGGCGGTCATATGGGGCGTGAGGAGTTGGATATCATCATTCCTGCGCTGGATGAACTGCGCGCACAGGGGATAAATCTGGTGGGCCCGTTGCCCGCAGATACGCTATTCCAACCCAAATACCTGAAAGAAGCAGACGCCGTACTGGCGATGTATCACGATCAAGGGCTGCCGGTATTGAAATACCAGGGGTTTGGCCGAGCGGTTAACATTACGCTAGGCTTACCTTTTATCCGAACCTCTGTCGATCACGGCACCGCCCTCTCCCTCGCGGGAACGGGTGACGCAGAACCGGGCAGCTTTATCACGGCATTACAGCTTGCCATCAACATGACTCAACACCATAACGAAACACCGTAATGAATAATCGCGTCCATCAAGGCCACTTCGCCCGTAAACGTTTCGGGCAGAATTTTTTAAACGATCAGTTCGTGATCGAGAGTATTGTCTCCGCCATTCATCCCCAAGCCGATCACGCCATGGTGGAGATTGGTCCCGGCCTCGGTGCATTAACGCTGCCCGTTGCCGAGCACCTTACCCAATTTACCGTTGTTGAACTGGACCGCGATCTGGCGGCTCGCTTAACGGTGCATCCACAACTCAAAGATAAACTTACCGTTATTCAGCAAGATGCCATGACGGTGAATTTCGCCGAGTTGTCGCAACAGATTGGCCAGCCGTTACGTGTGTTTGGCAACTTACCTTACAACATATCAACGCCGTTGATGTTCCATCTGTTTAGCTATACTCACGCTATTCGCGATATGCACTTTATGTTGCAAAAGGAAGTGGTGAACCGCCTTGTTGCTGGTCCGAACAGCAAAGCCTATGGTCGGTTAAGCGTGATGGCACAATATTACTGCCAGGTGATCCCGGTGCTTGAAGTGCCGCCTACCGCTTTTACCCCCCCCCCCAAAGTGGATTCTGCTGTCGTACGCCTTGTTCCTCATGCCGTACAGCCTTATCCTGTTGCCGATGTCCGCGTGCTGAGCCGTATTACTACAGCCGCCTTTAACCAGCGCCGCAAAACATTGCGCAACAGCCTGGGTAATGTGTTCAGCGTCGAGCAGCTTATCGCGTTAGAGATTGATCCCGCTGCCCGTGCGGAAAATGTCTCTGTAGAGCAATACTGCCGGCTGGCCAACTGGCTGTCTGAGCATCCGCCAACGCAGGAATAACAGGAAGTGTCGCGATGATTAATACGCCCCGTGTTTGTGTTCAGGTTCAGAGTTTTTATGTTGAAGCGCAGTCCGAGCCCGATGAGAGCCGCTTTGTCTTTGCTTACACCATCACAATCCGCAATCTGGGGCGTAATCCTGTCCAACTTATTGGGCGTTACTGGATGATCACCAACGCCAACGGGCGTCAAACGGAAGTTCAGGGCGAAGGCGTGGTCGGTGAGCAGCCGGTCATCGAACCTGGCAGTGAATTTCAGTACACCAGCGGTACGGTGCTGGAAACGCCGCTGGGCACGATGGAAGGTCATTACCACATGCTCGATCATCAGGGCGATACCTTTCAGGTCCCTATTTCTGTTTTTCGTTTAGCGATCCCCTCACTGATACATTGATGATGTCTACCTATTTAATTGGCGATGTGCACGGCTGCTTTGACGAGCTAATGGCGCTGTTGGCGCAGGTTTCTTTCAATCCAGAACATGACAGACTGTGGTTTACCGGCGATCTAGTGGCACGCGGTCCGGCCTCATTGGAGGTGCTGCGTTATGTGCGTTCGTTAGGCCCTGCCGCACAGATGGTGCTGGGTAACCACGATCTTCATTTGCTGGCGGTTTATGCAGGCATCAGCAGGAACAAGCCGAAAGATCGTCTCAACGACCTGCTGAACGCACGGGATGTCGATACCCTGATCAACTGGCTGCGCCGACAACCGGTAATGCTGGTCGACGACGACCTTAAACTGGTGATGGCCCATGCCGGTGTAACGCCGCAGTGGGATCTGGCGACCGCGCAACTGTGCGCTCGTGAAGTGGAAGCCATACTCAGCAGCGACAGCTATCCGCTGTTTTTGGACGCGATGTACGGTGATATGCCCAATCACTGGAGCCCGGAACTGAGTGGTTTGCCGCGTCTGCGCTTTAGCACCAACGTATTTACCCGCATGCGTTACTGCTTCTCCGGCGGGCAACTAGATATGATATGCAAAGAGGCACCGTCACAGGCACCTTCGCTACTTAAGCCGTGGTTTTACTTGCCCAGCCCTATCGTAGAAGGGAATGCAGAAACGCCAGGCTATGCCATCGCCTTCGGGCACTGGGCTTCACTGGAAGGAAAAGGGACGCCTGATAACATTTATGCGTTGGATACGGGGTGCTGCTGGGGAGGCGAACTGACAATGTTGCGCTGGGAGGATAAGCAGGTCTTCACGCAGCCATCATTGACGCAGGATATGCCAGCCGTCGGCGCGGAATAAATAAAGCACGCGCGACCTGACTGTGCCGCGCGTACATCTATCTGGTTAACGCCGTTCGAGAATCTCAAAGCAGTAGCTGTGCGAATTCTTTTCATCCGCATCATGAAACTCGCTGAACACCGATGACCATGCATCCGGCTCGTATTCTGGGAAATGGGTATCCCCCTCCACTTCTGCATCAATGTGCGTCAGATACAGACGTGAAGCCTGAGGCAGCATTTGCTGATAAATACTGCCGCCACCGATAACCATCACCTCTTCTGCGCCTGAAGCAGCCTCCAGCGCCGCTTCTAAGGTCGACACCCAGGTCACACGCTCATCGTCGCCAGCGCGACTGCTGACAACAATATTTTTTCTCCCCGGCAATGGCTGGCCGATAGAGCGAAACGTGTTACGCCCCATAATAATGGGCTTATTTAACGTCTGGCGCTTAAACCACGCCAGATCTGCCGGCAAATGCCACGGCATGGCGTTTTCCATGCCGATAACACGATCCACCGCCAGTGCTGCAATCAAACTAATCACCATGGTAAAGCCCTATAGCTCAAAAATTGCAGACACTATACGGAAAGGTGATGGGTACGTCGATACGGCGATTTTCTGATGGACAAAATAAGCAAAATCTTAATGCCGCTACACGCCGGGACGTTTGCGATACAACCAAATCCCCGGCAGAGACAACCCTATCGACAGCGCGCCGACAATAAAAGAAGCCTTGAGGAAATGCGTGATCAGCACGCGCATCAACGCTTCGCTGTATCCCTGATGGGAAAGCTCCACCAGAGAAATCATCGCCGTGTACGCTGAAATCCCCGGGAACATAGGGATCACCGCCGCAACGGTAAACACTTTCGGGTGCGCCAACAGCCAGCGTGACCAGCGAATCCCAATGATACCGATCAATATGGCTGCCAAAAACGATCCCCACTCGATGGGCATACCCATCTGTACGCACAGGAAACGCACGCCGTGCCCCATCCCGCCCAGCAGTGCGCAATACGGCAACGCTTTGACCGGTACATTGAACACCATGGCAAAGCCCAGTGCAGGCACTGCCGCTAGCAAGATATCTTGCAAGAGCCCCCACAGCAGCATTAAGCCCATGTGCGTAACCCCCATATTGCCATTGCAGCCACGACGCCAATACAGGTTGCCAGCGTCAACAGGCTGGCAACCGCCCAGCGCGCCAGCCCGGTATTCACATGCCCTTTGAACATATCCGCTACCGCGTTAATCAGCGGAAAACCGGGCACCAGCAGCAGCACACTGGCCGCCATCGCCACCGTCGAGGTTTGGTGAAACACGGGAACGCGCAGCAACAGCCCGGATACCGACGTGGCGACAAAGGCGGTAATACAGAAGTTGATCAAAGGATTGAGATGGCGCGAAGTCAATACCTGACGCACATACATGGCGACACCGCTGGCAAGCATGGTGACCACAAAGGCATCCCAACCGCCGCCGTTGAGCTTACTGAAGCAACCGCACGAGAGCGCGACAATGGTCACCACCAGCCAGCGCGGATAGCGCAGCGGCTTGATGCCCGTCAGGCGTTTTTCAACGCCAGCCACATCCAGCAGTTTGTGCTCGGCCATGATCACGACATGCTGCACTTCGGTCACCACATGCATATTGATGCCACGATCGACGTTCTTGCGCGTCGAGGTCAGGCAGTGTCCATTCATGATGGTGGTAAGGACGATGGCGTTGGCAGAAATGGAGCTTTCTACGCTATCAACCCCGAGCGCCAGCCCGAGGCGCGAAGAGAGTTGCTCAACTACCGTGCTCTCCGCACCGTGCTGCAACAGCATCAGTGCGCATTGGATACACAGCCGGGTGATTTCCCGCTGCTGTGGTGTTTCGCTGACCATACGAAGACCCTGACTGATAAAAGTAAGACACACAAATAAGTAGAAATGAAGACGGATATAACCATAAATAAAGCAAGGAGACTTGTTAACACAACGCGCTCTGATTGCCAAGATTGCTGATAAGAATAAAATCTTATGAGTGCATCATACGCGTTACCGCGTTAAGATCGCCCGTAGACCCTTTTCCCGCTTTGTCACCCATTTGGACGCTGTTGATGCTTGAAACCTCACTGTTTGTCGCCACCATCGCAACGCTGGGTATGCTCTCGCCCGGCCCCGACTTCTTTCTGGTGATTAAAAACGCCGCACGCTATGCGCGTCTGCCAGCCATGATGACGGCGTTGGGCGTTATCTCCGGTGTCGCGACGCATATGGCCTATTGCGTCGCCGGATTAGCGGTGGTGATCACCACCACACCGTGGCTGTTTAACATTTTAAAATATGCGGGTGCACTTTACTTGATCGTGATCGGTATTCAGGCATTACTTTCTCGTGGCGGCAGCAAGCTGAATGTCGCTTCGCTACCGCGCCAGGACGTCAGCTTGAAAAAGGCCTTCCTGCAAGGCTACCTGTGCAATCTGCTTAACCCGAAAGCTACGCTGTTCTTTCTTGCCATGTTCACTCAGGTGCTAAGCACCCACTCGAGCGTGGGAGAAAAACTGTGGTATGCCTTTATTATCTGGGGGCTGGCAGTGGTATGGTGGCCCCTGCTGGTTTTGCTGTTCCAAAGCGGACCGGTACGTCGCGCATTGGAAAAAGCGCAAAAGCTGGTGGATAAACTACTGGGTACGGTATTGATTGCACTCGGTATTAAGGTGGCACTGGGGTAACGCGTTCCCGACACCCGTCAGAGATAAAAAAGCCAGCGCACTCGCGCTGGCTTTTTCTTAGTTAGCGCAGATTAACCTTTAATTTGCGCATGCATTTCCTGCACCGAGGTTACCTTCTCGGTTGGATCTGCATTGAGCGCCATCGCCGTGGCAAAGCCACCGTTCATGGTCGTATCGTAGTGCACCTTGTACTGCAACGCGCTGCGGCGAATCAGCTTGGAGTCTTCAATCGCCTGACGCCCTGCGGTGGTGTTGACGATATACGTGTACTCGCCGTTCTTGATACGGTCCTGAATGTGCGGACGTCCTTCATGCACCTTGTTAACCAGACGCGGGTTAATGCCCGCTTCACCCAGCTCAATGGCGGTGCCGTGAGTCGCGTCCAGCTCAAAGCCGTGTTTCAACAGCTTGGCCGCCAAATCGACAACCCGTGCTTTATCGCCTTCACGAACCGAGAGCAAGGCACGTCCTGATTTCTTCATCGGTGAGTTGCTGCCCAGCATCGCCTTGGCGAACGCTTCGGCAAAGGTACGACCCACCCCCATGACTTCGCCGGTAGAGCGCATTTCTGGCCCCAAAATCGGGTCTACGCCGGGGAACTTGTTGAACGGCAGCACCACTTCTTTCACCGAGTAATACGGTGGGATAACCTCTTTGGTGACACCCTGCTCCGTCAGCGTTTTGCCCGCCATCACGCGCGCGGCCACTTTCGCCAACGGTACGCCGGTCGCCTTGGAGACAAACGGCACGGTACGCGCGGCACGCGGGTTCACTTCAATCAGGTAGACTTCGTTGTTCTTCACAGCGAACTGTACGTTCATCAACCCACGCACGCTCAGTTCGAACGCCAGTTTTTCTACCTGCTGGCGCATCACATCCTGAATTTCTTTGCTCAGCGTATAAGCCGGCAATGAACAGGCAGAGTCACCGGAGTGCACGCCCGCTTGTTCGATGTGCTCCATAATGCCGCCAATCAGCACGCGCTCGCCGTCACAGATAGCGTCCACGTCCACTTCAATGGCATCATCGAGGAAACGGTCCAGCAGTACCGGCGCATCGTTGGACACGCTGACTGCGTTCTGGAAGTAACGGCGCAAATCGACTTCGTCGTAAACGATTTCCATCGCACGACCGCCCAACACGTAAGAAGGACGAACCACCAGCGGATAACCGATGCCACGCGCTTTTTCCACCGCTTGTTCGATGGAGGTTACGGTGGCGTTTTCCGGCTGTTTCAGGCCCAGACGATTCACCGCCTGTTGGAAACGCTCGCGGTCTTCTGCACGGTCGATAGCATCCGGGCTGGTGCCAATGACCGGCACACCCGCGGCCTCCAGCGCACGCGACAGTTTCAGCGGCGTTTGACCACCATACTGCACGATAACGCCTTTCGGTTTCTCTATACGGACGATTTCCAGCACGTCTTCCAGCGTTACCGGCTCGAAGTAGAGGCGGTCAGAGGTGTCGTAATCGGTTGAAACCGTTTCCGGGTTACAGTTGACCATGATGGTTTCATAACCGTCTTCACGCAGTGCCAGCGCCGCATGCACACAGCAGTAGTCAAACTCGATGCCCTGCCCGATACGGTTCGGCCCGCCACCCAATACCATGATCTTGTCACGATCCTGATTCGGATTCGCTTCGCACTCTTCATCGTAAGTGGAGTACATATATGCGGTATCGGTCGCAAATTCTGCGGCACAGGTGTCCACACGTTTGTAGACCGGGTGCAGATCATATTTGTCGCGCAACTTACGAATTTCGTTTTCAGACACACCGGCCAGCTTCGCCAGACGCGCATCGGCAAAGCCTTTACGTTTCAGAGTACGCAGGAAATCAGCCGTCAGCGCCGTCGCGCCCTTCTCAGCCACCTGCTCTTCCAGACGCACCAGCTCTTCAATTTGCACCAGGAACCAACGATCAATGTTGGTCAGGTTAAACACGCCGTCCACAGACATGCCCGCGCGGAAGGCATCCGCGACGTACCAGATACGCTCAGCGCCTGCGTCTTTCAGCTCGCGGCGGATTTTGGTCAACGCTTCCGGATCGTCCAGATCCACTTTCGGATCGAAGCCCGTTGCCCCCACTTCCAGACCGCGCAGCGCTTTTTGCAGCGATTCTTGCTGGGTGCGGCCGATCGCCATCACTTCACCGACCGATTTCATTTGGGTGGTCAGGCGATCGTTAGCTCCGGCAAATTTTTCGAAGTTAAAACGAGGGATCTTGGTAACAACATAGTCAATGGACGGCTCGAACGACGCCGGGGTACGACCACCGGTGATGTCGTTCATCAGCTCATCCAGCGTGTAGCCCACCGCCAGCTTGGCGGCAATCTTGGCAATCGGGAAGCCCGTCGCTTTGGAAGCCAGCGCCGAGGAGCGCGATACACGCGGGTTCATTTCAATAATGATCAGGCGACCGGTTTTCGGGTTAACGGCAAATTGCACGTTGGAGCCGCCGGTTTCTACCCCGATTTCACGCAGTACCGCCATCGAGGCGTTACGCATGATTTGGTATTCCTTGTCCGTCAGGGTTTGTGCTGGCGCAACGGTAATAGAGTCACCAGTGTGGATACCCATGGCATCCAGGTTTTCGATGGAACAGACAATGATGCAGTTGTCTTTCTTATCGCGCACCACTTCCATTTCATACTCTTTCCAACCGATGAGGGATTCATCAATCAGAAGTTCTTTGGTCGGTGACAGATCCAGACCGCGTGCGCAAATTTCTTCAAACTCTTCCCGGTTATACGCGATGCCGCCACCGCTGCCGCCCATGGTAAAGGACGGACGGATAATGCAGGGATAACCCACATCGGCGGCCACGGCCAGCGCTTCTTCCATAGTATGCGCGATACCGGAACGCGCGGTTTCCAAGCCAATTTTCTTCATGGCGATATCGAAGCGGCGGCGATCTTCCGCTTTATCGATAGCATCGGCAGTTGCACCGATCATAGTGACACCAAATTCCGCCAACACGCCTTGGCGCTCAAGCTCGAGCGCACAGTTCAGCGCCGTCTGGCCGCCCATGGTCGGCAGTACCGCATCAGGACGCTCTTTTTCGATGATTTTACGCACCACTTCCCAGTGGATCGGCTCGATATACGTCGCATCGGCCATTTCCGGGTCGGTCATGATGGTCGCTGGATTGGAGTTCACCAGAATGACGCGATAACCCTCTTCACGTAACGCTTTACACGCCTGCGCGCCGGAGTAATCGAATTCACAGGCCTGACCGATAACGATCGGGCCAGCACCAAGGATCAGGATGCTTTTAATATCAGTACGTTTTGCCATTTTTCTGCTCCCGATTATTTACCATTGGCACGAAAAGATTGAATCAGTTCGATAAAGTGATCGAACAAAGGGGCCGCGTCGTGCGGACCCGGGCTTGCTTCCGGGTGTCCCTGGAAACTGAATGCCGCTTTATCCGTGCGATGAATCCCTTGCAGGGAGCCGTCAAACAGCGATTTATGCGTCGGGCGCAGCGTCGCAGGCAGTGAGTTTTCATCCACCGCGAAACCGTGGTTCTGCGCGGTGATCATTACGCAGTCAGCATCCAGATCTTTCACCGGGTGGTTACCACCGTGATGACCAAATTTCATTTTGACCGTTTTAGCACCGCTTGCCAGCGCCAGCAGTTGGTGACCGAGGCAGATGCCAAATACCGGAATGTCAGTCTCCAGGAAGGCTTTGATTGCCTTGATGGCGTAGTCGCACGGCTCCGGGTCGCCAGGGCCGTTGGAGAGGAAAATACCGTCTGGATTCAGCTTGAGCACGTCTTCAGCAGAGGTCTGGGCAGGCACAACCGTCAGACGGCAGCCACGATCGACCAGCATACGCAGAATGTTGCGCTTCACACCGTAGTCGTAAGCCACCACATGGTAAGGCAGTTCGCTTTCCACTTTGGCGGCAGGCAGATCGCCGGTCAACGTCCAACTACCTTGCGTCCAACCGTAACGTTCCTGCGTCGTCACTTCTTTTGCCAGATCCATGCCCTTCAGGCCAGGGAACGCTTTGGCTTTTTCCAATGCCAGTGCCGCATCCGGCGTATCCCCGGCAATAATGCAGCCATTCTGCGCGCCTTTCTCACGCAACAAGCGCGTCAGCTTACGCGTATCGATATCGGCGATGGCAACGATGTTATTGCGTTTCAGATAATCCGAGAGGCTCTCTTCATTACGGTAGTTGCTGGCAATCAGAGGCAGATCGCGAATGACCAGACCTTGAGCATGAACAGAGGGGGATTCTTCGTCGCTGGCGTTAGTGCCGACATTACCAATATGGGGATAAGTAAGAGTGACAATCTGGCGGGAATAGGAAGGATCAGTGAGGATTTCTTGATAACCGGTCATCGACGTATTGAAGACCACTTCCCCCACTGCCGCTCCCTCTGCCCCGATGGCACGACCGTGGAATTGGGTTCCGTCTTCCAGAACCAATAGCGCTGACTTAATCAAAACACCCTCCAAGGAATAAAAAATCACGTTATCTGCATATTAATTCAGATTAGCCACTCCAAATCAATGCAAAAATTACCTTTTCGGTAAACTTTTGGCAAATTGCGCGCATTTTAATGATGGTCGTTCGACTTGTCCACTCCAACCGCTATTTTTCTCCATTTTTTATGGCTTACGGCCTCACTAACTTACCACAGCCACAAAAACAGCCATCAAAAAGGCAAAGTAAACGGTTGCCTGGTGACATTATTAGCCAGAAGGACATATTTGACCAGAAGGGACCAGACAAGGCAATGCATGGTTAAAAAAACATCAGTAAACGCTTTAAAACCAAGGGAAGACATGAATTTATATAAACCATGACCCAATAAAAAATCAAAAGACCTTCAATAGAAAAAGGATGGCAAATAAGCCACCCCATTCAATTAGTTAAATAAAAAACAAAATCAAAGATCATTAAGAGAAAGCACATCTCTCATATCAAAAAGACCTAATTTTTTATCTTTCAACCAAATTGCAGCACGAACCGCACCATTAGCGAAGGTCATACGGCTGGAAGCCTTGTGGCTAATCTCAATACGTTCGCCAACATCTGCAAACATGGCGGTGTGTTCACCGACGATATCTCCGGCACGCAAGCTAGCAAAACCAATGCTGTTTGGCACACGTTCGCCAGTGTGGCCTTCACGCGCGTAGACCGCGCAAGTTTTCAGATCGCGCCCTAACGCTCCCGCAATGGCTTCGCCCATCGCCAACGCCGTCCCTGACGGGGCGTCCACTTTATGGCGGTGGTGCGCTTCCAGAATCTCGATATCCGTGTAGTCGCCCATTACCGTGGCTGCTTTCTCCAGCAATTTCAGCATCACGTTCACACCCACACTAAAGTTGGCCGCAAACACAATGCCAATCTCTTGAGCAGCCGCGCTGATGGCCGCTTTGCCTGCATCATCAAACCCCGTAGTACCGATAATCATGCCTTTGCCATGCTGGCGGCAGAATGCCAAATGTGCCAATGTGCCTTCCGGGCGCGTGAAATCGATGAAGATATCAAAATCATTACGTACCGCATCCAGCGAATCCTGCACGGTAACGCCCAACGTTCCCAGCCCTGCCAGCTCTCCGGCATCAACACCAACCAGTGATGAGCCCTCGCGCTCTAACGCAGCACCGAGCACAGCACCTTCCATCTGCGAAACCGCCTGGATCAGTTGACGCCCCATTCGACCACCGGCACCGGCAATCGCTACACGTATTGCATCCTTCATCGTTATCTCTCTTTTTTCACTTACGCCGTAAAAACGTTCTCAGGTTAGCGGGCCAGCGCGATGGCTGCCAGCGGATTTCACACAGGATTAGAAATTTCTGACAAAAAGGAGGAATAATCAGTAAAAGCTATCCATCAGAAGGCGTTCGAAGCACAGGGGCCGGCAAATTCAACCAAATATGCAAAATAGGTAATTACGCATAATCATGCAGTTTTTACGCATTCGAAAAAGAGGATAATTCAGGCAAAAAAATAGCAGAGATATCACCCTGCTATTTTCACCCGTCTCATTCCCGTATCAATCGATCTGCTTCACTTCCACGCGCAGCTCTTTCGGTACTTCAAAGACAATGTTCTCTTCACGGCCTTCCAGCTCGAGTGCGACTTTCCCCCCAAAGGATTTAAGGCGTTCAATCACCTGCTGAACCAGAATGTCAGGTGCAGAAGCCCCCGCCGTTACACCGACACACGCCGCCTCCGTGAGCCAGCGTTCCTGAATATCGTTCGCAGAATCGATAAGGTAAGCGGGAATGCCGGCACGCTGGGCCAGTTCAGCCAACCGATTCGAGTTGGACGAGTTTTTCGACCCCACTACCAGCACTACGTTGGCGCGTTCCGCCAGATAACGTACCGCTTCCTGACGGTTCGTGGTGGCGTAGCAAATATCGTCTTTACGCGGGCCAATAATTTTAGGGAAACGCTCACGGAGTGCATCGATCACCGCGGAGGTGTCATCCACCGACAGCGTGGTTTGCGTCATAAAGCAGAGGTTACCCTCATCTTTAACCTGCAAATTCCACACATCTTCCGGCGACTCTACCAAATACATGCCACCATCATCGTTGCTGTACTGCCCCATGGTGCCTTCTACTTCAGGGTGACCCGCATGACCGATCAGGATAGCTTCTACCCCTTTACGGCTGGCACGCGCCACTTCCATATGGACCTTGGTCACCAACGGGCAGGTGGCATCAAAGACGGTCAGATCGCGATTCTTCGCCTCCGCTCGTACTGCCTGAGACACGCCGTGCGCAGAAAAAATCAGGATAGCGCCATCAGGCACTTCACCAATCTCTTCAATAAAGATCGCACCGCGGTCACGCAAGCCATCGACCACATAGCGGTTATGCACAACCTCGTGACGTACATAAATCGGTGTGCCATAAATTTCCAGCGCACGCTCGACAATGCTGATTGCGCGATCGACGCCCGCGCAAAAACCACGCGGATTAGCCAGTAAGATTTGCACGCTCAACCTCCTGCGCAACAGGGTCGATATCCATCACCTCAATATCAAAGCTTACGTGTTGACCCGCAAGTGGATGATTGAAATCAACCGTAATCGATTCTTCCGCCACTTCACGAATCACGCCGGGCATGTCATTTCCCGCCACGCCGCTGAACAGCATGATGGTGCCCACGTCTGGTACACCGGTCTCGGCAAAATCGCGGCGCAGAAAGAACTGAATCAAATCTGGATTGGACGGCCCGAAGGCCGATTCCGGTGGCAACGTGAAACGGTGTTTATCTCCCCGGCGCAAGCCGAGGAGTTGCTGTTCCAGTGCCGGAGACAGGCTTTCATCTCCCAGACGAAACAGCGCGGGCTTTCCCCGTTCACGGGTCGATTCCGCAACGCTACCATCTTCCAGCGTCAGCACAAAATGCAGCAGTACGGCGCTGGTATTCTGTACGCATTGCGTCATGCATGCCCCTTCGGCTTAGCCGAGGCATCATGAGGTGCCAGAAAGCCTTCCAGCACCACCAGACCTGCCCCGATACAGATAGCCGTATCCGCCAGATTGAACGTCGCGAAGTGCCAGTCACCGACATAGAAGTCAATGTAATCGACCACAAAGCCGTGCCAGGTTCTGTCGAACAGGTTCCCCAGCGCACCGCCGATAATCAACGCATAGGCAATATTACTCAGCTTCTGATCGGCGCGGTTGCGGTACATCATCACCAGCAGCGCCACCACGATCATGATGGCAACACCGGCAAAAAACCAGCGCTGCCAGCCGCCTTTATCTGCCAGGAAGCTAAACGCTGCACCGTAGTTACGGGCATAGTGCAGGTTTAACGAGGGGAACAGCGCCCAAGTTTCACCCAGTTCAAAATTCGCCAGCACCCAGTATTTGACACCAAGATCCACTGCCAACACTACCAGCACCAGCCACAGCCAGCGCAACCCGCTTGAACAGATCGATTTATTCATCAGACAAATTTACGCTCTTCACCATTACCGCCTACATTCGTGGCACAGCGTCCGCATACCTCTGGGTGTGCAGCATCCACACCGATATCGGATTCATAGTGCCAGCAACGCGGGCACTTGTGCCCATCCGCTTTGCTTAAGGCAATTTTCAGGCCAGAGAGTTCACTCGCCTGCGCATCCGCCGGGGCATCTTCATAGCGTTCAACCCGGGCCTTGGAGGTCAGCAATGCAAAATGCAGTTCCTTTTGCAAACGGCCCAGCTTCTCGGACAGCGCTGCATCGGCATACAGTGTTACCGCCGCTTCCAGCGAACCACCAATACGCTTGTCGTTACGCGCTTGCTCAATCACTTTGTTCACTTCGGCACGTACTTTCAGCATGTCAGCCCAGAACGCATCGTTCAGGGTTTCTTCTTCCGCCAGCCCGAACAGGCCGTCATACCACTCTTCGGTAAACACGTATTGTGCGCGTTCGCCCGGCAGGTAGCCCCAGACTTCATCGGCGGTGAAGGACATGATCGGCGCCATCCAGCGTACCAACGCTTCCACAATATGGAACAGCGCGGTCTGGCAGCTACGGCGCGCCACGCTGTCATGCTTGGCGGTGTATTGGCGATCCTTGATGATGTCCAGATAGAACGAGCCCATTTCGATGGAGCAGAACTGCATCAGGCGTTGCACCACACGGTGGAAATCGTAGCTTTCATAGGCTTCAACAATCTCTTGCTGTGCGGCTTGTGCGCAACCTACGGCCCAACGATCCAGCACCACCATCTCTTCCGGTTTCACGCTGTGCAATGCCGGATCGAACCCGTTCAGGTTCGCCAGTAGGAAACGCGCGGTATTACGGATACGACGATAGGCATCAGCAGAGCGTTTGAGGATTTCATCGGACACCGCGATCTCACCAGAATAGTCGGTGGAACCGATCCACAGACGCAGAATATCCGCGCCCAGTTTGTCCATCACATCCTGCGGCGCAATGGTGTTGCCGATGGATTTAGACATTTTGCGGCCCTGACCATCGACGGTGAAGCCGTGGGTCAGCACCTGACGATACGGGGCTTTACCCTTGATCGCCGTAGAGATCATCAGCGAGGACATGAACCAGCCGCGATGCTGGTCAGATCCTTCCAGATACATATCGGCAGCATGCCCAGTAAATTCCGGGCGCACATCCACCACTGAAGCGTGGGTTGATCCGGAATCGAACCACACATCGAGCGTGTCCGGCACTTTGACATAATTGGCAGCGTCAGCGCCCAACAGATCGGCCGGATCGAGATCCCACCATGCCTGAATGCCGTCCTGCTCAACGCGTTTAGCCACCGCCTCGATCAGCTCCGGCGTGCGCGGGTGCAGCTCTTCGGTCTCTTTATGTACAAACAGCGACATCGGCACGCCCCAGGTACGCTGACGTGAGATACACCAGTCTGGACGGTTGGCAACCATGGCCTCGATGCGCGCCTGACCCCAATCCGGGATCCACTGTACGCCTTTGATTTCAGACAGCGACTGCTGACGCAGCCCTTTTTGGTCCATGCTGACGAACCACTGCGGCGTGGCACGGAAGATGATTGGCGACTTATGACGCCAGCAGCACGGATAGCTATGTTGCAGTTTTTCCACATGCAGCAACGCGCCGCTTTCACGCAGCATATCAACGATGAGGTCATTGGCTTTGAAGACGAACTTGCCGTCCAGATTCGGGTGCGTGCCCGGCAGATAGCAACCGTTCGGCCCCACCGGGTTGGCGATTTCGAGTTGGTATTTCTGACTGATGACGTAGTCATCCGGGCCGTGGCCGCCCGCGGTATGCACCGCACCGGTACCGGCATCCAGCGTGACGTGGTCGCCCAGAATCGCAGGCACATCGAAATTCAGGAACGGGTGATTGAAACGTAACAGTTCAAGCTCGGAACCCTTGCAGTCGCCCAACACGGTCCAGTTGGTGACACCCAGGCGCGCCATCACGCTTTCCACCAGATCGGCGGCCAGGATCAGGACTTTACCCTCGATCTGCACCAGTTGGTAAACGAAATCCGCATTCAGCGAGATCGCGCGGTTTGCGGGTAACGTCCACGGGGTGGTAGTCCAGATAACCAGTGCAATCGGGCCTGCAACAGCAGTGACACCGAATTTCGCTGCAACGGCTGCCGCATCGACGGCCGTAAAAGCGACATCAATAGACGGGGAGGTTTTGTCGTAATACTCCACTTCGGCTTCCGCCAGTGCAGAACCGCAATCGGCACACCAGTGCACCGGTTTAGCCCCTTTGTGCAGATGCCCGTTATCGATGATCTTGCCGAGGGCGCGAATGATATTCGCCTCGGTGTTGAAATCCATGGTCAGGTACGGGCGATCCCAGTCGCCCAGCACGCCAAGGCGAATGAAGTCTTTCTTTTGTCCTTCAACCTGCTCCGCCGCATACTTGCGGCATGCCTGACGAAATTCCGCCGCACTCACCTTCTCGCCCGGTTTGCCAATCAGTTGCTCGACTTTCAGTTCAATAGGCAGACCGTGGCAGTCCCATCCCGGTACGTACGGCGAATCATAGCCAGCCAGCCCTTTGGATTTGACAATAATATCTTTCAGAATCTTGTTAACTGAGTGACCAATGTGAATGTTGCCATTCGCATACGGAGGGCCGTCATGCAAAATGAAGGTTTTCTTGCCCTTTTTCGCCTGACGAATAATTCCGTACAAATCCTGTTCATACCAACGTTTCAGCATGTCAGGTTCACGCTTGGCCAGATCGCCACGCATCGGGAACCCTGTTTCCGGCAAATTCAGGGTAGTTTTGTAGTCACTCATTAGATTCTCGATTTAGTTTCGGCCATACCTTGGGGTATGAATATTACACCGGTGCTGCTAACCCGAAAAACGTCCGGGCCGTCACCACATCCTCGGCGATTTGCTGCGTCAATGCCTCTAGCGACGCAAACCGCTGCTCATTTCGTATTTTCTTACACAGCGCCACGTCTATATGACGCCCGTACAAATCCATGGCGACATCCAGCAGGTGCACTTCCAACTGCTGACGTTTATCGCCATCTACCGTTGGCCGGGTACCAATATTGGCGACGCCGGGAAACGGCGTCGGGCCCAAGCCATAGACTTCAACGGCATACACGCCACTGACCGGCGATACCTGGCGTTTCATCGGCAGGTTCGCAGTCGGAAATCCCAACGTCCGGCCCAGCGCTTTACCATGCACCACGCGCCCGGAAATACTGTAAGGGTGGCCCAACAATTCCTGCGCCAGCGGCAGATCGTCATGCAGCAAGGCGTCACGCACTGCGGTACTGCTTACGCGCCTACCGCCATTGCAGAACGTCGCCGTGCTGATAACCTCGAAGCCATGGGCACGCCCTGCCTCCTGTAATAACAGGAAATCACCGCTGCGACCAGCCCCGAAACGGAAGTCATCCCCGACAACGAGGAATTTCACACCCAGTTTTTCCACCAGAAGGTGACGCACAAAGTCTTGCGCATCGTGCGCAGCGAACGCTGCATCAAACTTCACGCACAATAGCGCGTCAACACCTGCGCGCGCCAGATAGTTCACCTTGTCACGCAGTCGGGTAAGCCGTGCAGGTGCCTGATCGGCTGCAAACAGTTCGAGCGGCTGCGGCTCGAAAGTCATCACCATCACCGGCAGACCGCGCGCCGTTCCCTCCTGCTTGAGTCGCTCAAGCAGCATTTGATGCCCACGGTGTACACCGTCAAAATTGCCGATGGTGAGCACACAACCATAATGATGGCGTGCCCGGAGATTGTGTATACCGCGGATTAGCTGCATGGCGACTCAGGAACAGTTTGGTTAACGATATGGAAATCGGCGGATTATACCTTGTACAGCGGTTAAGGTTAAGGCGCGATTCACGCCTTTTGTCACGCAATTGCTTGGTAATGCCTACCGTGCTCTCCCCGCATTGCCCCGACGGTGTTGCTTCGCGTGAGCAAAAATTCCTCTTTCTTATCAAAAGTTCGTCAGGTAAACGCGAATTTCTGTCGGGAAACACTGTATTCCCGAGCGCGAAGCTGTTAAAATCCTGCGCCATCACAACGTAACAAGCGTCGGCGTACAAACGGCGCTTATTTGCACAAATCCATTGACAAACGAAGGCTAAACGGGCATATTCCTCGGCCTTTGAATTGTCCTCGATAGAATATATTTGGGAGTTGGACCTTGGCTAATATCAAATCAGCTAAGAAACGCGCCGTACAGTCTGAGAAGCGTCGCAAGCACAACGCTAGCCGTCGTTCCATGATGCGTACTTTCATCAAGAAAGTATACGCCGCGATCGCTACTGGCGATAAAGAAGCTGCACAAAAAGCGTTTAACGACATGCAACCGATTGTGGATCGTCAGGCTAGCAAAGGTCTGATCCACAAGAACAAAGCATCTCGTCATAAATCCAACCTGGCTGCTCAGATCAACGCACTGTAATCATTACTTGCGTAGATATCTGTCTTCCTCGTTGTAAGAAAAAACCGGCTCTGGCCGGTTTTTTTATTTCTGTACTCGATGGTCGATCACGCCCATTACACACTGACTTACCCTTCGACTCAATGATGCCCTGCTTCATCTCATTTTATCGCAAGAAACTTATCAACGAGCAGTTCTAATCCCTCTCAGAACAACCATAGCATCACACCCATTCAGATGTATCTCAGCGGTTTGTTAAAGCGACGGGATATCCCTCGCTTTATCATCACATCGATTAGATTAAGCCCATGAGAGAAAAATATGTCATCAACAATAGCAAGCAATGTCAGCAAAATGATTCAACGGTTCAATGCGATGCCAATCCAACGCCCTACTCAGAATGTCGACGTTAAAAAGATAAAACAACTGTTCAATGGGGTATCAAACCATTCGGATAAAAACCTTTCTTCCGCTTCTCCAATTTCGGTTAATGCGAGCGCTGAAATCCTGAATGGTAAGCTCAGTGACACGTGGAGATCTACTCGCGAAAGAATCTCACAGCAACTGAATCAATGTTTTGCTAACGGTCCACGCGCCTTCACAAAAAAAACGTCGATATCTCCCGCCATACCAGCACCTTCCATCATAACGTTAACCGATGTACCGTCCCCGGTGCAGCTCACTTATGTCGGTAATTCATCCGTTCCGATACCACCGCCTATGCCATCCAACTTGCCCACAATCAGAATTCAATATAAATCAGTACCGCAAAAGCAAAATAATCCTCCGCTTTTACGCGAAATTAAAAATCGAATACCCGTAAGGACACCTGAACAAAGTGCATTGAGTAATGAGCTTGTTGCTGTACTAGCAAAACGCGGGAAATATGGGGAATAAGGGATTTTTAACATAAAGGCTGTGATTTGGACTACACCCCTGTGGTGTTTTCCTCGTCATAGCAAATCACAGCCTGATTAAACGAATGTAAACGCAACCCCACTGGTGAGATGCGTGTTCAAAATAATATTTTTACCCTCCATTCTTTATTAGTCAAACAGCCAAAAGTGTTTCTGGAAGAAAAAACCCAATACACAAGATTTGAGGGGGCTAAGGCATACAATGCCCTGTATAAGCAACCGCTGAGTAACGTGGGCAATATAGCGCTTCCTGTCAAAGTCACTCTGCTCCTCAACGTACAGCCAAAAACCCATTTTCAGGAACAAGTTAAAAGCGCAGAATCACTAGCTTCGCGAGAAAAAAGAAGCGATCCCACTGGCAACAAAATCCAACGCCCCTTATTTACGTTTTTATGCACCAGGCCTTCAACAGGCAATATTTTTGTCGTCGTTTTTTTCGATATCGGTTTTCCAAACGCAGGCAACACCGCCATCATTATCAAGATAGAACGAATTTTTATCCCCCCACGTATAACGACGACCGTAAGCCCATTGCGATTATTTATTATCATTGGGATCTAATTGAAGAAGAAAAACATCAACACCGAGATCGGGCCGATCTGATGGGAAATAGTAAATACTGTCCGTTGCCGCAATACGCCATTTTCCATCGGGGAGAACCTGTTCGGCTGGTGCAGGTGTTAATACCACAGTATCTCGCCCACGCCCCACGACTATCCTAATCATATTCCCTAATTATTTCCCTATAAAAAACAATGATATTGGTTAAAAAAGTCATTAGCAAGCATGGGGATATAGATTTAATCGATGAGGGACATATTGATGGGAACGATGGACATAAAAAAACCGGTGATGCATCACCGGTTTTTTTGTCTAACCTGTAACGTTAGCGGGTCAGGTCATCGAAAAACTTCTTCACGCCATCAAAGAAGCTTTTAGAGCGAGGGCTGTTTCTCTCTCCAGAAGGCCCACCAAAGCTCTCTTCCAGCTCTTTTAGCAGTTGCTTCTGGCGCTCATTAAGATTAACCGGCGTTTCAACCACCACGCGGCACAGCAGGTCGCCCTGCGCACCACCGCGTACCGATTTGACACCTTTGCCACGCATGCGGAACAATTTTCCGGTTTGCGTTTCCGCAGGCACCTTCAATTTCACACGGCCATCCAGCGTCGGCACTTCAATCTCACCGCCCATGGCTGCCATCGCAAAATTGATGGGAACTTCGCAATAGAGATTGTTCTCTTCACGCTGGAAGATAGGATGCGGTTTTACCTGCACCTGAACGTACAGATCGCCCGCAGGTGCACCGTGCTCCCCGGCCTCCCCCTCACCGGACAAGCGGATACGATCGCCCGTATCCACGCCTGCAGGGATTTTCACCGACAACGTTTTGCTGGTTTCAACGCGACCATGTCCATGACACTTGTTGCAAGGATCTTTAATGATCTTGCCACGTCCATGACAGTGCGGACAGGTTTGCTGAACGGTAAAAAACCCTTGACGCATCTGCACCTGACCATTGCCATGACACGTTGGACAGGTTACTGGCGAACTGCCCGGTTTTGCACCGCTACCATGGCAGGCATCGCACTCTTCAAGCGCCGGAATGCGGATCTCTTTGGCGACGCCACGAACCGCTTCTTCCAGCGTCAACTCCATGTTATAGCGTAAATCGGCACCGCGGCTGGCACGTTGACGACGTCCACCGCCGAAAATATCGCCGAATACGTCGCCAAAGATATCGCCAAAATCTGCGCCGCCGAAACCGCCAGCCCCGCCACCGCCCATGCCGCCTTGTTCAAACGCGGCATGACCGTATTGATCGTAAGCCGCCCGTTTCTGCGCATCTGTCAGAATTTCATAGGCTTCTTTGATCTCTTTGAATTTTGCTTCAGCCTCTTTATCACCGGGGTTACGGTCCGGGTGAAACTTCATCGCCAGGCGCTTATAGGCCTTTTTGATCTCCCGCTCATCGGCGTCTTTGGCAACGCCTAGCGCTTCGTAATAATCTTGCTTCGCCATGTTTTTTCCTGCCCTCAACATGCGTGCACGGGCGCAGAGTTTCCTCGACGCCCGTGCCTGGTTTGCCAGCAACGGCTTATCGCCGTTGTTGCGCCCGCCTAAGGGCGATTATTTTTTGTCTTTCACTTCTTCGAATTCAGCGTCTACAACGTCGTCTTCTTTGCGCGCAGCGTCATCTGCACTGCCTGCACCTGCGCCAGCTTGTGCCTGCTGTTGCGATGCTTCCAGCAGTTTGGCAGACGCTTCGATCAACGTTTGGATCTTCGCTTCGATTTCCGCTTTATCTTCGCCTTTCAATACGCCTTCCAGCGCTTTCAGGGCATCTTCAATCGCGGTTTTGTCATTAGCAGCCAGCTTGTCGCCAGACTCTTCCAACTGCTTACGCGTGCTATGCAGCAGGTGATCGCCCTGATTGCGCGCCTGTACCAGCTCTTCAAACTTACGGTCTGCTTCCGCATTCGCTTCTGCATCGCGTACCATCTTCTGGATTTCATCTTCGTTCAAGCCAGAAGAGGCCTTGATGGTGATGTTCTGCTCGCGGCCGCTGTTTTTATCTTTGGCAGAAACGTGCAGGATACCGTCGGCATCGATGTCAAAAGTCACTTCGATCTGCGGCATACCGCGCGGTGCGTTCTGAATACCGTCTAGGTTAAACTGACCCAGCGACTTGTTGTCGTGCGCACGTTTACGCTCACCCTGCAACACATGGATGGTTACTGCGGACTGGTTATCTTCCGCTGTAGAGAACACCTGGCTGTGTTTGGTCGGGATAGTGGTGTTTTTAGTGATCAGCGGCGTCATCACGCCACCCATGGTTTCGATACCCAGCGACAGCGGGGTAACGTCCAGCAGCAGCACGTCTTTAACGTCACCGGCCAAAACGCCGCCCTGCACCGCAGCACCGATCGCCACAGCTTCATCCGGGTTAACGTCTTTGCGCGGTTCTTTGCCAAAGAAGTCAGCCACTTTCTTCTGCACCAGCGGCATACGGGTTTGACCACCCACCAAAATCACGTCCTGCACGTCAGAAACGGACAGCCCGGCATCCTGCAATGCAACTTTCAACGGCTCCAGAGAACGGGTCACCAACTCTTCTACCAGCGACTCCAACTTGGCACGCGTCACTTTGATGTTCAGGTGTTTCGGACCGGTCGCATCCGCCGTGATGTACGGCAGGTTAACGTCGGTCTGTTGCGCAGAAGACAGCTCAATTTTCGCTTTTTCTGCGGCTTCTTTCAGGCGCTGCATCGCCAGCGGATCGTTGCGCAGGTCGAAGCCTTGCTCTTTCTTAAATTCGTCAACCAGATAGTTGATCATACGGCTGTCGAAGTCTTCGCCACCCAGGTGGGTATCACCGTTGGTTGCCAGTACCTCAAAGGTTTTTTCGCCGTCAACTTCATCGATTTCGATGATGGAAATATCAAACGTACCGCCGCCCAGGTCGTAAACCGCAATGGTGCGGTTGCCCACTTCTTTATCAAGACCGTAAGCCAGCGCAGCCGCTGTCGGTTCGTTGATGATACGTTTTACTTCCAGACCCGCGATACGGCCTGCATCTTTGGTTGCCTGACGTTGCGCATCATTGAAATACGCTGGCACGGTGATAACGGCTTCAGTGATGGTTTCACCGAGGTAGTCTTCTGCCGTTTTCTTCATTTTTTTCAGCACTTCAGCAGAGATCTGCGGCGGTGCCATTTTCTGATCCTTCACTTCCAGCCAGGCGTCACCGTTATCTGCTGCAACGATGTTGTACGGCATGATGTTGGTATCACGCTGCACTTCTTCATCTTTGAAGCGACGGCCAATCAGACGCTTGATAGCAAACAGGGTGTTTTTCGGGTTAGTCACAGCCTGACGTTTAGCGGGCTGACCAACCAGAATTTCACCATCTTGCGTATAAGCAATAATAGAAGGCGTTGTGCGATCGCCCTCGCTGTTTTCCAGTACTTTAACCTGCGTACCGTCCATAATCGCTACACAAGAGTTGGTTGTACCCAGGTCGATACCAATAATCTTACCCATCTAAACATCTCCACTAAAAAGTCATATTCGGTGTGGTCGTTCAACCTACTATGCGGGCGAAAAGGGGATTTTCAACTCAGCAAGGTGCAATTATTCAATTTTTGCCCTCACGAGGTCTTCTCATCCACACGGCTTTCTTCGATGCGCCAGGCAAACTCCGGCTTGCCAGCACATCCCGTTACAAGAGGTCAAACCGTTTCGGTTGGAAATAAGATGGGGACAACAATTTACTCCTCAAGGGGGGGAGCGAAAAAAAAATGCAGGCGATCCCCTTTATGATCAAACTATTCCTCTTGCGCCTTGTTGTATCCGCGCAATCGTCCCGCTATTATGCCGCGCCGCAATTAAAATTTTTTTAGAAAATTTCACCGTTGCGTTGTTTTTACTGCAACCTGGCGTTCATCGTGACATCACGTTCACCGTTAAAAGGTTGCCACAGTGAGACAGCAAGGGTCTATCGGGACGACGAGCAAGGACAGCTCGCCAGAGATCAGGAAACACCGACAGAGCGCGGCATCGAGCAAGCTACACAACTCCACTATTGTATTCTGAGGATTTATGCAAACGAACTCGCTGGCGAATCCCGGTCCGTTAGGACTGATGGGCTTCGGGATGACCACCATTCTTCTTAACCTGCATAACGCAGGCTTTTTCCCACTTTCTTCTATTATTCTCAGCATGGGGATTTTCTACGGCGGTATCGCCCAGATCATCGCGGGGCTGTTGGAATACAAGAAAGGCAACACCTTTGGCGTGACCGCATTCACCTCTTACGGTGCATTCTGGCTGACGCTGGTCGGCATTCTGATGCTGCCAAAAATGGGTCTGGCAGAAGCCAGTGACGCACAGTTCCTCGGGGTCTTTCTGGGTCTGTGGGGTGTTTTCACCCTGTTTATGTTCTTCGGCACGCTGTGCGCCAACCGTGCATTGCAGTTCGTATTTGCCAGCCTGACGCTGCTGTTTGCCCTGCTGGCTATCGGTAACTTCACCGGTAACCACGGCCTGCTGACCATCGCGGGCTACGAAGGCATTATTTGCGGTGCCAGCGCCATTTATCTGGCGATGGCAGAAGTGCTGAACGCACAGTTTGGCCGTACGGTACTGCCGATTGGTGCACGCGGCGCGGCACACTAAGCGCCTCGCACTACTCGCAATAAAAATACCGCAACAAAAAGCCCGGCGGCTGCGCCGGGGTTTTTGTTTTCTTTCCGCCGATAAAAGCGCCGAATACTACAGGGTCTGGGCCGGCTCGGGTGGGGGCAACG
>CAXYYB010000002.1:0-244853 GCA_964293225.1 uncultured Symbiopectobacterium sp.
GAGCGCTTGCATGGCATGCAAGAGGTCAGCGGTTCGATCCCGCTTAGCTCCACCACTCTTTTTTTATTCCTGTATTTATTTCCTTATTGGTGTTTCCCAAGACGTTTTTGCAGCGTATTTAATTCTGGTATTGCGTTCAGTTCGCAAGCAATTTGCATTGCTGTCGCGCGGCTTGCGAACTGATGGCATTAACGATCTGCTGAATTCGGTAACTGTGGCATCCAATCAATCGGTGACTGACCCTGCTGTATCAGGAATTGATTCGTCTGGGAAAAGTGGCGACAACCCAGAAAGCCACGGTGTGCTGACAGCGGTGACGGGTGCGGGGATTTCAGCACATGATGGCGCTGTGTATCGATAATGCTGCCTTTTCTCTGCGCGTGTGCTCCCCACAATAGAAACACGATGCCATCACGCTTTTCATTTAACGCGCTAATCACGCGATCGGTAAAGGTTTCCCAGCCGAGGTTGGCGTGGGAATGCGCCTGACCTGCCTCTACCGTTAACACGGTATTTAACAACAACACCCCTTGCTCCGCCCAGCTTTGCAGGCAACCATGCTGAGGGATCGTAAAGCCCGGAATATCGTTCGCCAGCTCTTTATACATATTCATTAATGACGGCGGTGCGGGAATGCCAGGACGGACGGAGAATGACAGGCCGTGCGCTTGATTTGGCCCGTGGTAGGGATCTTGTCCCAGGATCACCACCTTGACCTGATTGAATTCCGTGTAACGAAAGGCATTAAACACATCTTTCTGCGGGGGATAAATCACCTTTCCTTCGGCGCGGGCATTGCCGACAAAGGCCAACGTTTGCACAAAATAAGGCTGCTCTTTTTCCTGTGCCAAAACGTCATGCCACGTTAGTTCGGTTGTCATCCTGTCCTCGATGCGGGTGTTGTTAAAGAGGGCTGTAGCTTACCGATCTCTGCTCTCAAGGTAAAACACTGTGGCGGAAAAGTTGAAAGTCGCGAAGGATGGATTATAAAAAAGTTGAAAATTTACAAAAAAAATTGCATTGCGTGTTTTGACTAAAATTGATGTAAAACAATTAATTGCTGCTAGGTGTGTCTCTCGTGCCTTGAGTTAATTGATTTAAATCAAAGATTGGTGGCTAAGGTACTGGTATATAACTACACAAGGTAAGTGAATTTCATTTTGTGGTTAAAACCTCGTGTTGGTGAGTACTGCAACCCTTCCCAGGTTCAGACACGATTCTGCTGTTTTACGGAGGCAATAATGGTTACTGGCATTCAAATTACTAAAGCTAACAATAACGCTCTGGTTAACTCTTTCTGGCTGCTTGATGAAGAAAAATCAGAAGCACGCTGCGTTTGTGCAAAAGCAGATTACAGCGAAGATCAAATCGTTCCGGTGAGCGATCTGGGGCAGTTTGAATATCGTGAAGTTCCGTTGGAGATCAAACCGGAAGTGCGCGTGGAAGGCGGTCAACACCTGAACGTGAACGTTCTGCGCCGTGAAACGCTGGAAGATGCGGTAAAACACCCGGAAAAATACCCGCAGTTGACCATCCGTGTTTCTGGTTATGCAGTGCGTTTCAACTCACTGACCCCGGAACAGCAACGTGATGTGATTACACGTACTTTCACTGAAAGTCTGTAATCGAGCGGTCGTAGCAATAAAAAAGGAGCGAAAGCTCCTTTTTTTGTGTCTGGTGTTTGTTCCCGGCGATAGCGCCGGGAGTGCGTATCGAAACCGGATTACTCTGCGCCCGAAGGCGTATCGTCCGTTTTCTGTGTCGGCTGGCGGCGCTTTCCGACGTTCTTGCTGTCGCGGTGGCGTACTTTCACCTTGGTTTTTTCTTTCTCTTTCTTCTTTTTCTTCTCTTCTGCACGCTTGGCCAGCACTTTTTTTGACGGCTTACCGTTGGTTTTTTCGCTTGGCGCTTTGGTTTTCGGACGCAGCTCATCAATGACGCGCGCTTTCAGCGGCTCATTTAAGTAGCGGCTGATCTTGCCAAGCAGTAAGTGGTCGTGGGCTTCTACCAGTGAGATAGCACACCCTTTTTTACCTGCGCGGCCGGTGCGCCCAATACGGTGCAAATAGATATCGGCCGTGAGCGGCAAGTCAAAGTTGAAGACGTGGCTGACATCGTTAATGTCCAACCCGCGTGCGGCAACGTCTGTAGCAATCAACACATTGACCTGCCCCTCGCTCAGGCGCGTGATGGCCTGATTGCGTTTGGCTTGCACCATTTCGCCTTCCAGATAGCAACTGTTGATACCTGCTTCGCGGAGCCAGGCAGCAAGTTCATGCACACGCTCGCGCTTACGCACAAACACAATGGCGCGGGTGGTTTCCGGCTGTTTGAGCAAATGGGCCAGCAGCGCGGTTTTGTGTTCAGTATCATCGGCGCGGTAAAACCATTGCAGAATCTTTTTGCGTTCACGCCGTGAAGGGTCCGCTTCTATCTCTACCGGTTCTTTTAACAGTCGCTCTGCGAAATCTTTGACGGCGTTGCCTTCCAGCGTGGCGGAAAACAGCAAGGTTTGTGTGCGCCAGCGGGTTTCACCAGCAATATGTTCGATATCCTGAGCAAACCCCATGTCGAGCATACGATCTGCTTCGTCTAGAATCAGCGTTTCTACCGCGCGGCAGTCAAAGTTTTCTTCTTTGATGTATTGCAGTAGACGCCCCGTTGTCGCCACCACAATATCCTGATTCTCGCTGAAGACTTCAGCGTGGTTCATATAGGCCACACCGCCAGTGATGGTTGCCACGTCCAGATGGGTGTGCGCCGCCAACGCTTTGGCCTGTTCGGCCACCTGCATCGCCAGTTCGCGCGTGGGCGTTACGATCAGAATACGCGGTGGGCCTGATTTTTTACGTGGAAAGTCAATCAGATGCTGCAACACCGGCAGCAGATAGGCTGCTGTTTTTCCTGTTCCTGTTGGTGCGGAACCAAGAACATCTCTCCCGTCCATGGCGGGTGGGATTGCCGCGAGTTGAATGGCGGTGGGGCGCTCGTAGCCCATATCGCGCAAGGCATCTAGCAGGCTTTCATCAAGATCAAGATCGGAAAATTGGGTTGCAGTCATGGTCTACCTCTGTTTGGGGCGCTGATTATAGACGCATTACGCGTGTACTTCATCATCTCTTTACACCCCGCTGTGTCATGTTGGCGGGGTGCTTTCCCTGTTGCAGGGATTCCCTTATGCTACGGCGGTTTTTCGGAGGAGCAGCACATCATGCATCAGCACGCAGCGCGATCACAAACATTGCGGCGCAATGGGTTCACGTTTAAACAATTTTTTGTCGCACACGATCGTTGTGCGATGAAAGTGGGTACGGATGCCATTTTGCTCGGTGCGTGGGCTCCGGTGCCGCAAACCGGCCGTGTGCTGGATATTGGCTGTGGTTCCGGCATTATCACCCTGATGTTGGCGCAGCGTAGCCCAGACGTGGTGACGTTCGATGCGGTTGAGGTAGAGCCTGAAGCCAGTGCGCAGGCTCAAGAGAACCGGCAGGCTTCACCGTGGGCATCACGGATTACCGTGGAAAACCGTGATATTGAGACGTTTACGGCACAAACAACGTCACGTTACGCGTTGATTGTCAGTAACCCACCTTACTTTGCACCGGGTAGCGCGTGTCGGACCGAGGCGCGCAGCACGGCCCGTTATACGGAGAGTTTGTCTCATGAAACGTTACTCCACTGTGCCGCCGGGCTGCTGGAGCCGGAAGGGCGCTTCTGTGTAGTACTACCGAGTCAGGTTGCCAGTGATTTTCGCATCACGGCATGCCAACAAGGGTGGTCGATACGTCAGCGGCTGGCGGTGCGAGAGAGGGCTGAAGGCCAACCGCATCGGGAACTGTTGACTCTGGCGAAGCAAGCGGGCACCTGCGAGGGGCGAATGCTGATTGTTCGCGCAGAAGATGGCAGCTACTCTGATGATTTCCGTGCATTGACCAAGGATTTCTATTTATTTATGTAGGATATTCCTTGTCGTTAACGAGGGCGGAGCACTCTCAGAGTGCTAACGGTGCTATTGAACGCTTTTTCGCGTATGATCCCCTGACTGTCCCCGCTAAAGAACAGAAAGCTGCGCGACGTGTACGGATGTAAACGCCGACGCGCGAAGATACACGGGGCAGACTGAGCACATAAAGAAGAAGGATAAAACGTTATCGGGAACTTTTGTTGACCGGTGGTGTCCGACTTACAGCTTGCTCTGATTATTCAATAACGATATGGCTGGCAGTACTATTTTACGTGTGGAGAACGGTTTGAGGAGACATTACCTCGGATGAGCGAGCAGCTAGCGGATCGCATTCTGGTTGAACGTGTCCAGAAAGGCGACCAGAAATCTTTTAATTTGCTGGTGGTGCGCTACCAGCACAAAGTAGCGAACCTGGTGTCACGGTACGTTCCTCCTGGGGATGTGCCGGATGTGGTGCAGGAGTCGTTTATCAAAGCCTATCGTGCGTTGGAGTCTTTTCGCGGCGATAGTGCGTTCTATACCTGGCTGTATCGCATTGCGGTCAATACGGCCAAGAATTATCTGGTTGCTCAGGGGCGGCGACCACCGTCGAGCGACGTTGATGCCAATGACGCTGAAAATTATGAAACTGCCAGCGCATTAAAAGAAATATCGAACCCTGAGAACTTAATGTTGTCAGAGGAATTGAGAAGTATCGTTTTTCGAACCATTGAAGCGTTGCCAGAAGATTTACGGATGGCGATTACGCTACGCGAACTTGATGGCCTGAGTTATGAAGAGATAGCCGCCATTATGGATTGCCCGGTCGGCACTGTTCGTTCTCGCATATTCCGTGCGCGAGAAGCGATCGATAACAAAGTACAACCGCTAATTCAACGTTAACCCGGTTTTCGCGTTAACCATGATGGATTTGACAAGGTAAGGGTATGGGTATGCAGAAAGAGAAACTTTCCGCTTTAATGGACGGCGAGGCAGCGGATACCGAACTGCTTAACACATTGGGGCGGGATGCTGAACTGCAAAAAAGTTGGCAAAGCTACCATTTGATTCGCGACACGCTGCGTGGTGACGTGGCACAGAGTGTCATTGACATCGACATTGCCGCGCGCGTTGCGCAGGCGATTGCCGAAGAGCCGGTGCGCATTGCGCCTCAGGCTATTCCCGAAGCACAACCTCATCCTGATACCTGGTCGCGTTTGTCGTTCTGGGGCAAAGTGCGTCCTTGGGCAAGCCAACTGACCCAGGTTGGTGTAGCCGCCTGTGTCTCATTGGCCGTGATCGTCGGCGTGCAAATGCAACGTTCCCCGGATCAAGCCCCAGAGGCGCAGAATGACATGCCTGCGTTTAGTACGCTTCCCGCCATGGGGACCGCCTCCCCGGTAAGTCTGGGCGTACCGTCTGAAAACGTGGTGTCGCACGGTGGTCAACGTCAGGTTGAAGCACAACGCAACCGCATCAATGTCATGTTGCAGGACTATGAGTTGCAGCGCCGTCTCCATTCAGAGCCGTTGCAAGGTCAGCAAGATGAAGAACAGCAGGCCGCTATTCAGGTGCCTGGCACTCAATCTTTAGGAACGCAATCTCGTTAATGAAGCGTGTTGGGTTTGCTTTTTGCATTCTGCTCGGTTGCTTACCCTATTCAACAACCGTCCTGGCGCAGCCTGCGTCAGGTGCGGTGTTGCAGCCTCAGCCCTCGTCCTCGCTGCAACAGATGGGCAATGCTATTCGGGCGTTGAATTATGAAATACATTTCATCAATATCTCACGGCAGGGCATCGAATCTCTGCGCTATCGGCATGCCCGTATAGATAACCGTCCATTGGCGCAGTTGCTGTTTATGGACGGGCCTCGTAGGGAAATCGTACAGCGAGACCGGGACATCAGTTATTTTGATACCGATCTTGAACCCTTCTCGCTTTCCGGCGATCACATCATCGATTCGTTCCCCAGCCTGGTTTATGCCGATCATCAATCGTTGTCCGCGTTCTATGATTTCATTCCGGCGGCAGGAAGAGTGCGTATTGCCGATCGCCTGTGTGAAGGCATGCGTATTATTTCCCGGGATGGGACTCGTTATAGCTACAGTGTATGGTTTGATGTGGCGACCAAACTGCCGTTGCGTATTGATTTGCAGGATCGCAACGGGGAGCGGTTGGAGCAATTTCTGGTGACATCGCTGGTGGTCAGTGATGATATCCGTGAGACGTTACGCCCATTATTAAGCGAAGGGTTACCGCCATTGTTGACGACACCGTCGGTTGAAACGGTCGAACTGACCTGGATTCCAGAATGGCTGCCACAGGGCATGAAAGAGATCTCTCGCACCCGCAGAACGTTGCCTGGAATAAGCATCCCGGTTGAATCGCGCCTGTTCAGTGATGGTTTATTCAGCTTTTCTGTTAATATCACGCCATCGTCAGAATCCCGTGCTGAGCAATATGTGACGACGGGGCGGCGAAGCGTACACACAGAAATCCGCAATGGATATGAAATAACCGTAGTGGGCGAACTGCCGCCTACCACGGCTAAACGCATTGCTGATAACGTCATTTTTCAATCGCAATAAATTTGCAAGATGTAGGGCGCAGGTATGATCAAAGAGTGGGCGACCGTGGTTTCCTGGCACAATGGCATGGCCGAATTGCACTGTGAGCAGCGTTCAGGGTGCAGCGGTTGTCAGTCGCGTAAAACCTGTGGCACCGGGCTTTTGAGTGAATTGGGGCGGTCCGCCGAGCAGGCGCTGTACGTGCCGTGCGAGCAGCCTTTGCTGCCTGGTCAACGCGTTGAATTGGGCATTTCCGAAAGTAGTCTGCTGCGCTCTGCTATGCTGGTCTATCTGGTGCCGCTGTTGGGGCTGTTCACAGGGGCGGGATTGTTGCAGTTGCTGTTCGCCAACGATCTGGCGGCGGTGCTGGGCGCGCTGCTGGGGGCCGCACTGGCGTTTATTCTGGTACGCGGCTGGTCGCTTAAATTAGGCGAGAAGCGTCATTACCGCCCGGTTATTTTGCAGATAGCCCTGCCGGGGCAACCGCTGCACATCGAATCCTGAACCGCATTTAGCCGGGCGAGCCAGTGTGCCACCCGGTCGTTTCTTAGCGAGATATTCTCCGTCCAACAGGCGCATGCTTGTCCTTAAACGTCTTCTTTTTCCCGGTTGTCTGCCATGATGGAATAAAAGCGCCATAATCAAAGGGAATAGGGGTTGATGACTAGGTTTTCCGGCGTCTGACATGTAGAATGCATCGGTTCTGGTGAAAGGGGAAGGCATTGCCGCCATTTTCATCGCATGCGCATGCCAGACGGCAAGAATTTCAGAAATACCAAGGTAGAAAAACTTTCATAATGAAGCATATACGAAATTTCTCCATTATTGCCCATATCGACCACGGTAAGTCGACGCTCTCTGACCGCATTATTCAACTTTGCGGCGGTTTATCTGACCGTGAAATGGCGGCGCAGGTGCTGGACTCCATGGATCTGGAACGTGAACGCGGCATCACCATCAAAGCGCAAAGTGTAACGCTGGATTACCATGCCAAAGATGGTGAAACCTACCAACTGAATTTTATCGACACACCGGGGCACGTTGACTTCTCCTATGAAGTTTCACGTTCTCTGGCGGCGTGCGAAGGTGCGCTGCTGGTGGTGGATGCAGGCCAAGGCGTAGAGGCGCAAACGCTCGCCAACTGCTATACCGCAATGGAAATGGATCTGGAAGTGGTCCCGGTGCTCAACAAGATTGACCTGCCGGCCGCCGATCCTGAGCGTGTAGCCGAAGAGATTGAAGATATCGTTGGCATTGATGCCACCGATGCCGTGCGCTGCTCGGCGAAAACCGGCGTTGGCGTTCCTGATGTGCTTGAGCGTCTGGTGAAAGAGATTCCGCCGCCAGAGGGCGATCCTAATGCGCCGCTTCAGGCGTTGATCATCGACTCCTGGTTCGATAACTACCTCGGTGTAGTCTCTCTGATCCGCATCAAAAACGGTTCGTTGCGCAAGGGCGACAAAGTGAAGGTCATCAGTACCGGTCAGGTGTACAACGCCGATCGTCTGGGGATTTTCACGCCGAAGCAGATCGATCGTGATGTGCTGAACTGCGGTGAAGTGGGTTGGCTGGTGTGCGCCATTAAAGACATTCTTGGCGCTCCGGTGGGGGATACCCTGACATTGGCGCGTCAACCGGCCGACAAAGCCCTGCCGGGTTTCAAAAAGGTTAAACCACAGGTTTATGCAGGTTTATTCCCGGTCAGTTCTGATGATTATGAGAACTTCCGCGACGCGTTGGGCAAACTGAGCCTCAATGACGCCTCGTTGTTCTACGAACCGGAAACCTCAACCGCGTTGGGCTTCGGTTTTCGCTGCGGCTTCCTGGGCCTCCTGCACATGGAGATCATTCAGGAACGCCTTGAGCGTGAATACGATCTGGATCTGATCACCACGGCTCCGACCGTAATTTATGAAGTGAAGACCACGCGTCAGGAAATTGTCTACGTTGACAGTCCTTCCAAGCTGCCACCGCTCAACAACATTGAAGAGTTGCGTGAACCTATCGCGGAATGTCATATGCTGTTGCCGCAGGAATATCTGGGCAACGTGATCACCTTGTGTATTGAGAAGCGTGGTGTGCAGACCAACATGGTTTACCACGGTAATCAGGTGTCATTGACCTATGAAATCCCGATGGCAGAAGTGGTGCTCGATTTCTTCGATCGACTGAAATCGACTTCGCGCGGTTATGCCTCACTGGATTACAGTTTCAAACGCTTCCAGGTCTCTGACATGGTGCGGGTTGATGTGATGATTAACGCCGAACGTGTTGATGCGTTGGCGCTGATCACTCACCGCGATAATTCGCAGTATCGCGGTCGTGAGCTGGTGGAAAAAATGAAAGAGCTGATCCCGCGCCAGCAATTTGATATTGCCATTCAGGCGGCCATCGGTAACCACATTATCGCGCGTTCGACGGTGAAGCAGCTGCGTAAAAACGTATTGGCGAAATGTTATGGCGGCGACGTGAGCCGTAAGAAAAAGCTGTTGCAGAAACAGAAAGACGGTAAGAAGCGCATGAAACAGGTCGGCAACGTTGAATTGCCGCAAGAAGCCTTCTTGGCCATTCTGCACGTTGGCAAAGAGAGCAAATAAACCCTAAGGAGTTGGCATGGCCAATATGTTTGCCTTGGTTTTAGCGCTGGCGACGCTTGTCACCGGTATTGTCTGGTGTTTTGAACGCTTTAAATGGGCACCGGCACGCAAGGCGAGAGCGGAGGCGGCACTGAGTGCGCAGCAGGATGGCGGCTCGGGCGTGGTGACGATCAAACAGCCCGGTTGGATTGAAACCTGCGCGTCGGTGTTTCCGGTATTGGCGCTGGTGTTTTTTGTTCGCTCCTTTGTTTACGAACCGTTCCAGATACCGTCGGGCTCGATGATGCCGACGTTGCTGATTGGCGATTTTATTCTGGTGGAGAAATTCGCCTACGGCATCAAGGACCCTATCACGCAGACGACGTTGATCCCGACCGGGCATCCGCGACGCGGTGATGTGGCGGTGTTCAAATACCCTGAAAACCCGCGTCTGGATTATATCAAACGTGTGATTGGCCTGCCGGGCGACAGGGTATCCTACGATCCGCTCAGCAAGCAGGTTACGGTGCGCCCCGCGTGTGAAGGCGCGGCATGTGACAGCGCCGTCGCGGTGACCTACAGCAACCTTGAAGCCAGTGATTTCGTTCAAACCTTCGGTCGTCCGGGGTCTGAATCGAGCAGCGGTTTCTACGCGCTGCCACTCGGTGAGGAAAAACCGGGCGGTGTGCGGATGGGCGTGCGTCAGGAGACGCTGGGTGATGTCTCGCACCGTATTCTGGTGGTGCCAGGTAGCCAGGATCAACTGGGGATGTACTATCAGCAGTCGCGCCAGCCGCTCGCCACATGGGTGGTGCCAAATGGGCACTATTTCATGATGGGTGATAACCGTGATAATAGCGCCGATAGCCGCTTCTGGGGTTTTGTACCGGAGAAGAATCTGGTTGGTCGCGCAACGGCAATCTGGATGAGCTTCGAGAAACAAGAAGGTGAATGGCCAACGGGCGTGCGTCTGAGCCGAATTGGTCGAATTCATTAATCACCGTGATAAACCCGCAGCATTATTTTCGGGTACGTTGTAGAATTGTTGTATCTCGTACGACATTCCCGTTGCAGGCAGCTTCTTGCAACGGTGAATGTGGCGAGAATAAACGAAAAACGCAGGCTCCGTTCGGAGCCAATGCAAACGAAACAGCTTTGTTCCCCTATCGCCCGCGAGAGCGATTCGGACAGCGCTGTTCCGTATGCTGCGGTAAATAGGTATTGTTGATCTATTGGTAACACATGAACCCCATCTTAATAAATCGGTTACAAAGAAAGCTGGGCTATACTTTCCAGCAGTACGACCTGTTATTGCAGGCGTTAACGCACCGCAGTGCCAACAGCAAACACAATGAACGTCTGGAGTTCCTCGGTGACTCCATCCTGAGTTTTGTGATTGCCAATGCACTTTATCACCGCTTTCCCCGCGTCGATGAAGGGGATATGAGCCGTATGCGCGCCACGCTGGTGCGCGGTAATACGCTGGCGGAAATTGCGCGTGAGTTTGAATTGGGTGAATGCCTGCGCCTTGGCCCCGGTGAATTGAAAAGCGGTGGCTTTCGCCGTGAGTCTATTTTGGCAGACACGGTCGAAGCGCTGATTGGTGGTATATTTCTGGACAGCGATATTCAGAATATCGAAAGACTGATTCTGAATTGGTATCAGACCCGATTGGATGAAATCAGTCCTGGGGATAAGCAGAAAGATCCCAAAACCCGGTTGCAGGAGTTTCTGCAAGGGCGTCATCTGCCATTGCCTACCTATCTGGTGGTGCAGGTGCGCGGTGAGGCACACGATCAGGAATTCACCATCCATTGTATGATCAGCGGTTTTAACGAACCGGTGATTGGTACGGGCTCCAGCCGGCGTAAGGCAGAGCAGGCGGCAGCGGAACAAGCGTTAAAAATACTGGAGATTGAATGAGCGAAGAACAAACCTACTGCGGTTTCGTCGCGATTGTTGGGCGACCCAACGTGGGTAAATCCACGTTGCTGAACGAACTGCTGGGGCAAAAAGTCTCCATTACTTCGCGTAAGCCGCAAACCACGCGCCACCGCATTATGGGGATCCACACCGAAGGCCCTTATCAGGCCATTTATGTGGATACACCGGGGCTGCACATTGAAGAGAAACGGGCGATCAACCGTCTGATGAACCGTGCTGCCAGCAGCTCCATCGGCGACGTTGAGTTGATCATCTTTGTGGTGGAAGGAACTCACTGGACCGACGACGACGAAATGGTTGTGGGCAAGCTGCGCGATCAAAAACGTCCGGTATTGCTGGCAATCAACAAGATTGACAATGTGACGGACAAAACCAAGCTGCTGCCGCATATCCAGTTTTTAAGTGAAAAAATGAACTTCCTCGACGTGGTTCCCCTTTCTGCGGAAAAAGGCACCAACGTTGACACCATTGCCAGCATTGTGCGCAAACACTTGCCTGCTGCCGAGCATCACTTCCCGGAAGATTACATCACCGATCGCTCGCAGCGCTTTATGGCGGCTGAGATTATTCGTGAAAAGTTGATGCGCTTTCTCGGTGAAGAGTTGCCCTATTCGGTGACCGTTGAGATCGAGCGCTTCGTGACCAACGAGCGTGGTGGCTATGACATCAATGGGCTGATTCTGGTTGAGCGCGATGGTCAGAAAAAAATGGTGATCGGTAACAAAGGCGCAAAGATCAAGACCATTGGCATTGAAGCGCGTCAAGATATGGAAGCCATGTTCGACGCCAAGGTACACCTGGAACTGTGGGTGAAGGTGAAATCCGGCTGGGCGGATGACGAACGCGCATTGCGCAGTCTGGGCTACATCGACGACTTATAAGGTTAACGCCGATGGAAGGCTGGCAGCGCGCGTTTGTCTTGCATGGGCGACCTTACAGTGAAACCAGCCTGCTGCTGGATCTTTTCACGGAAGACGAAGGGCGTGTGCGCGTGTTAGCCAAAGGCGCGCGTGCGCGTCGCTCTCCGCTAAAAGGGTGTTTGCAACCATTCACGCCATTGCTGGTGCGTTGGGGTGGGCGCGGTGAAGTAAAAACCTTGCGTAACGCTGAACCGGTATCACTGGCATTGCCGCTCACGGGCGTCATGCTGTACAGCGGTCTCTACGTCAATGAATTGCTTGCTCGCGTGCTGGAGCATGAAACCAATTTTTCCGCACTCTTCTTTGATTATCTGCATTGCTTGCAACAACTGGCGGCGTTGAGTTCTTCACCAGAACCGGCATTACGCCGTTTTGAACTGGCGCTGTTGGGCTATCTCGGTTATGGCGTTGATTTTCTGCACTGTGCAGGCAGTGGGGAGCCAGTTACAGACACCATGACCTATCGCTACCGCGAAGAAAAAGGGTTTATTGCGAGTTTGATTGTGGATCAGCGCAGCTTTACTGGCTATGAGCTGCGCGCGTTGGCGGCGCGGGAGTTTCCTGATGTGCAAACTCTGCGGGCGGCGAAACGCTTTACGCGTATGGCGCTTAAACCTTATCTCGGCGGCAAACCCTTAAAGAGCCGTGAACTGTTTCAAAAATCTGCCGTTTTACGTCCCCGCACGCCTCCTGTAGCAAAAGAATCATAACCCGCGCGGTAAACCCTACCGCCTCGCCGTATCTAAAGATTACCGCAGTGGTAACGGACCGAAAGGCCAGTGTACACTGGTCGTCTAACGGTGATTTTTTTGAGGACTGGTTTCATGGCAGAACTTTTGCTGGGTGTAAATATCGATCATGTGGCGACCCTGCGCAACGCGCGCGGCACAGCGTACCCCGATCCGGTGCAGGCTGCGTTTGTTGCTGAACAAGCCGGGGCGGATGGTATTACGGTTCACCTGCGTGAAGATCGTCGTCATATCACCGATCGCGATGTGCGTTTGTTACGCCAAACGTTGCAGACGCGCATGAACCTTGAAATGGCGGTGACGGAAGAGATGCTGGCGATTGCCTGCGAGCTTCGCCCTCACTTTTGTTGTCTGGTGCCTGAGAAACGTCAGGAAGTGACAACGGAAGGCGGGCTGGACGTTGCGGGTCAACTGCCGCGCATGACATCCGCCGTGGTGCGTTTGCGCGAGGCGGGGATTCTGGTCTCTCTGTTTATCGACCCCGATAGGGCACAAATTGATGCCGCTGTAGCCGTTGGCGCGCCTTATATCGAAATCCACACGGGTGCTTATGCTGATGCTCAGGACGATACGCTGCGCCAGCAAGAGTGGGCTCGTATTCGCGATGCAGCGGTTTATGCCGCCAGCAAAGGGCTCAAGGTAAATGCCGGGCATGGCCTGACCTACCACAACGTGCAAGCTATTGCGGCCCTGCCTGAAATGCATGAGCTTAACATCGGGCATGCGATTATCGGTCGCGCCGTCATGAGTGGCTTGGCAGAGGCTGTCGCGGAAATGAAGGCTTTGCTGCGGGAAGCCCGTCGTTAATGGCTATTCTGGGACTTGGCTCGGACATTGTGGAGATCGCCCGTATCGAGGCGATTATCGCACGATCCGGCGATCGCCTGGCGCGCAGAGTATTATCCGAACAAGAGTGGGGGCATTATGAAAAACACCCGCAGTCTGCCCGCTACCTTGCCAAGCGCTTTGCGGTCAAGGAAGCGGCAGCGAAGGCCTTAGGCACCGGTATTAGTCAGGGACTCGCTTTCGATCAATTCGATGTCTTCAATGATGCATTGGGTAAACCCTGCTTGCGACTTTGGGGGCGTGCTCAATCGATGGCGCAAGACTTAGGGGTGGAGGCGATACACGTGACCATCGCCGATGAGCGGCACTACGCCTGTGCCACAGTGATCCTTGAGGGGGAGCGAAAACGCGTGCTCACAGACGATCGGCGTGATGCATAACAACAAACTTTTCCCATAATTGTTCCTGCGTCTCCACTTGTTGCGGGTCACGAATGATTGTATTGTCAATCGGGCATACTTTTTGGCAGGTAGGCACATCGTAGTGGCCCACACATTCTGTGCAACGCAGAGGGTCTATTTCATAGGTATCCAACCCCATGGAAATTGCCTGATTGGGACATTCAGGCTCGCACATGTCGCAGTTAATGCATTTAGGGGTGATCAGTAGTGCCATTTCTTTATACCTTGCAAAACCAGCTGCGGATTATACTCGCAACGGTGTAGTGGAGCACTCTCTTTCCCCCGATATCTCTCGCATAAAATAGCGTAATAAGCCAAATAATGAATAAAGTTTTCTGTGACTTTGCCGATATCCATTCTTCTAAGAATAAGCAGGCTAACAACGTAGCACATCAGGTCTTATGACAAAATGTATCGGGCAGCAGAGGAATTTAGGGGTTATACAGGCACTGCCGTCTGAATGTGGGGATGCCGTCGCTTTTGAACGCCAGTATTGGCATCATTGTCAAAGACGCTATAACTTTCAGCCTATTTATCGCACCAGCGGCAAACTGCTGGCAATAGAATTGCTTACCGCTGTGTTTTCGCCAGCGTTTCCGCAGCGTTTTGTTTCTCCTGAAACCTATTTTGCCAGTATTAATGTTGCTGAGCGGTTACAGGTAGTGATTGAGCAAATGCAGCTTCTGTCGCGTTGGCATCCTCGCTTTGTTCAGGATGATATTCTGGCATCAGTCAATGTGGACGGGCAAACGCTGCATGCGTTACAACAGAGCCATGAAGCGAAGCAGTTGGTCGCGTCCATGCCTTGGCTACGATTTGAGATCGTGGAAAATCAGGGGGCGCTCTCGCAAGAGGTCTTAGCGATGTTTCCCGAAATGCGCCACCTATGGCTGGATGATTTCGGGGCGGGCGTAGCCAATTTCTCTTCGTTGATGCAAGCGCAATATGACTGTATCAAAGTGGCGCGCGAGCTGTTTATTTTGCTGCAAAAAAGTGAGGAGGGCCGTCAGTTGTTCCCATCGTTGGTGGCGCTGCTGTCCCGTTTTTGTAATCACGTGGTGGTTGAAGGTGTTGAAACGCAGGAAGAGTGGGGTATGGTAACGCAAACGCGGGCTGATGCGGTGCAAGGTTATTTCCTTTCTCGCCCCCAGCCTTTTGAGAATTTTAGCGAGCTGAAATCTACGTTGTGACTCGTGCTGAGTCAGTTAACTCTGGTGGCACCGTATCTCCGTTAGCACATTAGTGACTTGACACGATAATTTACATTTTATTTCCCCTTTCCCTCGTGCGCTGCTTTTTCGCCGTTTGTTGTTCTGCCTGACGCCAAAACGTTAAAAATGGTGATTCATTTTGTTAGGCAGGCTCTTTTCATTGTTTAATTCTTGTAATTTTTTCGGCAATGGTGTTTTATATTGTTAATGATTAGTGGAATGAACCTTGGCGCTCCTAATCTTCAAGGGGGCTCAAGAGGTACAGATGATAAGTGAAACGATTTTGTATTGATGGTAACTTAATGAATATTATGAGAAAATTGGTTTTTTATTTAATAGGAACGATCAATTATCGCCTAGTGATAGATTTTTTTGATTAAAACAGTGATACCTATTGGTATAATTGATTTGCTTACAGAATTTTGATGTTCAAAATACGTAACATTGAGATTCGTAAGTTTTTTATTTCATTAGATAAACTTATAACACAAGTTATTATTCATCACCTTAACGCTAATTAAAGATACTCTGTTTGGGCTTGTTATTTTTATTTACACACAGTGATAGATGGGGGCTTTATGCTGATGTTCCTATGTTTCTGAATTCATCTGAACACAGGAGCGTTTTTTCATCCCTCCCTCCCACTCTCCGGAAAACTGCCGATCCCGAATCTGTGCGGGAGAGCGCTGCTTTGTCTGTGTGTTTCACTATCCGTGATGTGGTTTGTATGACCAGTCCTTTCGAGGATTGAGGGGCGTGTTATTGTGTATGAGATAATAATAACCATACTTATAATACTGTTGTTAGTTTCTGTTATCAGAAACAGGGGAAGTAAGCAAAAATTCAAGCAGGATCGCGAAAAGCAAGACTTCCTTGATACGATTTTTTATGCCACAGAATATAGCCCGGCCTCGATCATTATTGCGAATGAGAATTGTGAAATTCTTTATGTAAATCGTCAGTTTGTAACCATGTCCGGTTATATGCCTGATGAAGTGATCGGTAAAAAAACCAATATAATGAACTCGGGAATGACCAACCCCAGCGTCTATGAAGATCTCTGGTCAACCCTCGATCGCGGCGAAACCTGGAGCGGTGAATTTATTAACCGTCGCAAAGACGGGCAGCTTTACTGGGAAAAGGCTAATATTTCTAAAATCTACAATAAAGTCACAGATTCAACGAATTATGTTGGCGTGAAGCTGGACATTACGGAACGAAAAGCAAAGGAACATCACGATAACTCCTACAATCGTGCGTTAGAACTGCTCTCCAGCGGCGCACCGTTGAAAGATATCCTTGATGCCATTGTGTTTAGCGTGGAGGAAAAAAATCCGGGCCGGATCGTCTGCTCCGTGCTGCTGGTGGATAAAGAGAAGAAGTGCCTGACGTTGGCTTCTGCGCCCAGCTTGCCCGGTTTTTATAAAAATGCCATTCATAACGTAAAAATCGCTGACGGTGCCGCCTCTTTTGGCACGGCAGCGTATACCGGTAAGCGCGTGATTGCGGAGGACATCTCCATTCATCCTGATTGGTCATTGTATAAAGGGCTCGCGCTCTATGCCGGGTTACGCTCTTGCTGGTCTGAGCCCGTTATCGGTCAGAATAAAGAGATCCTCGGTGTGCTCAGCGTTTACCACCGCAAGCCCTATGTACCCAATGAAGAAGAAACCTTTTCCATCGAAAAATCTGCGCAATTGGTTGGCATTGCCATAGAACGCTACAGTGCGATTGATATGCTGCGACGCAGTGAAGAGCATTACCGCCAACTGGCACACTATGATTCGCTGACATCATTGGCAAACGGCCTGACGTTTGCGGAACAAATGGAACAGGCTATTTTGTTATCAAAACAGACAGGGCGCCGCATCGCTTTGATGTTTCTTGATTTGGACAAATTCAAACAGATCAATGATACCTTTGGCCATGCCATCGGCGACTTGTTGTTAAAAGAAGCCGCTGCACGCATGCAGAGTTCAGTGCGTGATACTGACACGGTTTATCGCCGTAGCGGTGATGAATTTATTATCTTGCTGCAAGGGATTAAAGAAGAAGCTAACACGCTCTATGTTGCGGATAAGATTCATAATGCCATGAATAAACCTTTTGATATTGAAGGGAAAAAACTTGAGGTGTCGTGCAGTATCGGTATTGCGCTTTATCCCGAGCACGGTACTGATTCACTGACGTTAGCCATCAATGCCGACTCTGCCATGTACCAGGCAAAAGCGATGGGGCGCAGCCAAACGCAAATCTACGTGGTACAAAACGGCCATCAGTGACAATGGTGCGGACGTTAGGGAAATGAACCACACAAACTGCCATTAAGAGGGCAGTTTGTGTGTTCAATGAAAATCTTAAATAGCACGGTGTGATAATTAGCGTTCCCGCAGTGCTTCGGCATTTGCACGGATGATGGGTTTAAGTAAATAACTCAGAATCGTTTTCTTTCCGGTAATAATATCTACGGATGCAACCATACCGGGAATAATCACCAGAGGCTTATCCTCAGTGCCCAAATAATTCTTATCTGTGCGCAACCGAACGATATAAAAGCTGTTGCCTTCTTTATCGGTCATGGTGTCAGGACTAATTTGTTCAACTTTCCCTTTTAATCCGCCATAGATTGTATAATCGTAGGCTGTCAGTTTGATAATGGCATTCTGACCTGGATGAAGAAAGGCAATATCTCGCGGCGAGATTTTTGCTTCAACCAATAAATTTTCATCCAGTGGAACAATTTCTACGATGTCGTTTCCTGGTTGGATAACACCACCAATGGTATTGACCATCATCTGCTGCACAATGCCTTTTACCGGAGAGACCACCAGAGTACGGTTCACGCGGTCTTCCAGCGCTTTCCCCGTGGCGGCTATCTTGTTCAGGTTGGTTTGCGCTTCATTCAACTGTGATAACGCATCGCTTTTATAGCGTCCTCGCGTTTCCTGAATCTTGTTTTCAATTTCCTTGATGGCAGAGTCAGCGCGAGGAATCGACAGCGTCATGGATTCCAACTGCCCTTGTGTTTCCACTTCGGCGCGTTTTAAGCGCAGCACTTCAACTTTGGATATTGCACCCTCGGCAATCAAAGGCTCTGACATTCTTATTTCTTGTTGCAGTAAATTGAGGCTATTACGAAATTGCACCTGCTTGGCTACATAATCGCGCTGCTCCTGTTTTTTCTGCACCAGTTGCTCTTCCAGACCTGAGATCTCATTGCGAAATTGTTGGCGTCTGCTGTTGTACAGGTCCGTTTCACCTTGGGCGATAGCCGGGGCTTTTTCTTTGATTTCTGCTGAGAGGTTTAATTCGCGATCGTTGATTTCAGCCGTCAACCGTTCGATACGCGAGAGCAGCCCTAGCCTGTCAGCCTCCGTTTCGCCAACGTTTGAGGCGAAGCGCGTGTCATCGAGTCTCAGTAACGGATCGCCCTGATTGACGATTTGCCCTTCGTGAACGTAAACCTCAGTGACGATACCGCCTTCCAGGTTCTGGATTTTTTGCAGACGGGATGACGGAATGGCCTTACCGTCACCGCGCGTGACTTCATCAATACTGGCAAAGGCGGCCCACAAGATGAAAAACAGGAAAAAAAAGAAAATTGCCCACAGCGTAATTCGAATCGCTTTCGGGGAGTCTTCCAGCATCGCGCGACTGACCTCAGGGATCGCCTGAAGCGTTTCCCGATCCCTGCGGGAGAAATAGCGAAGGAAATCCGCGGTGCGTTTAGCGAGATGCATTGATCTGTCCTTTCTTTAACGCATCCATCACGATAGCCTTCGGGCCATCGGCAATAATGCGGCCTTTATCGATAATGATTAAACGATCTACCAGGGCCAGCATGGAGACGCGATGTGTCACCAACAGCAGCGTTTTGTTTTGCAACACTGGCTGTAATGCCTGTTTTAAGCGGTCTTCGCTGGTGTTGTCCATTGAACTGGTGGGTTCGTCTAACACCATGATCGGCGGATCGAGCAACAGCGCGCGCGCGATGGCGACGGCCTGACGCTGACCGCCAGAGAGTTGCATGCCGCGCTCCCCGACCTGCAAGTTGTAGCCATCCGCATGCAGGCGCGCGAATTCGTTGACACCGGCGATTTCGGCGGCGCGCAGCATGGATTCATCATCAATATAGCGAGCACCGCTGATCAAGTTATCACGCAAGGTGCCACTGATCAGTTGAATATCCTGCGGCACATAGCCAATGTTGTGGCGCAAATCGCTGACATCCAACTGACGTGTATCCACGCCATCGATCAAAATATTCCCTTCGCTTGGGGGATACAGATTGACGATCAGTTTTTCCAGCGAACTTTTGCCTGAACCGCTGCGGCCAATGATGCCGACTTTTTCGCCTGCGGCGATAGCGAGGTTGATGTTATGCAAAGAGCGGTGCTTCTGTTCGGGGTAACTGAAGGTCACGTCGCGGAATTCCAGACCGCCCTGAATACGCTCGCGTTTAAGCGGTCGCTCATTCTCCTGGCGCTCTTGCGGCAATTGCATCATATCTTCCGTGGTCTTCATGGTTATCTTGGCCTGCTGGTAACGCGCGACCAGGCCCGATAGCTGACCAAGGGGCATAAGTGCGCGGCCACTGAGCATATAGCTGGCAATCAATCCCCCCATACTGAGTTTGCCGTCAATCAACAGGTAGACGCCGACGATAATCATCACCACGCCAGCGATTTGCTGGAACCCCAGCGTCAGGTTGACTGCCAACGAAGAAAGCGTTTTGGCGCGCATTTCTAACCGGCTGAGACTGCCCAGCGTTTGTTCCCAACTGTGTTGGCGCTCACTTTGGGCATTATTTACCTTTAGCGCGTCCAGGCTGCTGAGTGTTTCTATCAGTGTGGCTTGCCGCTCGCTGGCTAGCTCCATCGTCTTGCTGATGGTAGCAACCAGCGGTTTTTGCAGCGCCCAGCTTACGCCTAAGGCAATGGGGTAGGTGAGTATTGGCACCCACACCAGCGGACCGCCAATCAGGCCAATCACCAGCAACAGCAGCAGTGTGAACGGGAAATCGATCAGCGTGGTCAAGGTCAGCGATGAGAGGAAATCTCTCAACGATTGAAACTCATGAATATTTTGCGCAAAACTGCCTACCCGGGCGGGTCGCGCAATCATCGACATTCCGATGATGCGTTCGAACAGTGAGGCGGAGATGATCAGATCGGTCTTTTTTCCTGCCATATCGAGGCAAATGCCCCGCAGCGTTTTCAGGATAAGATCGAAAATAAACGCACCAATAACGCCAATCGCCAGCACCCACAGGGTGGCCGTTGCTTGATTGGGCACCACCCTGTCATACACATTCATCACGAACAGCGGCGTGGCGAGTGCGATAATATTGATAATAAAACTGGCCAGCACTGCATCGGCATACAGGAAACGTGACAGCTTGAGCGTGTCCTTGAACCAGGACTTGGTGCGTGGAATCAGTGATTCGTTTTGGATATCAAAGGCGTGTCTCGGTTGTGCAAACAGCACCAGACCAAGATAATTTTGCTGAAGCGTGTTGCGATCGACCTGTATCTCTCCGCCTTCCGTCTCACTCGGCATGATGCGTGCTGAGCCATCGTCGTTCCAGCCAAGCAGCACCGCCGAACGGCCTTCTCGCAGCAATAACATGGCAGGCAGTGACATGTCGGGAATGCCATCCAGCGGGCGTTTTAATACCCGGCCTTGCAGCCCCGCACGGCTGGCTGCGCGGGGCAGCAATGGCACCGTTAGGCGCTGTTTTGCCAAAGGAAGACCCGCAGTGAGCGTCGCGCGACTCGCAGATTTACCCTGTAGCGCGCATAAAATCAACAAACCATCCAGTAACGGATCGTCATGACGGGTGCGAGGATCGTTGTGTTCATGCGCAACGGACGCTTCCTGAGTATCGATATCCTCGACGGAATGTAACTTCATCTCACTGATCTTCCCTTACACAACACAGTCTGCCGTGCTTACCACACGCATGATACGTGAGGTAAAACACGGCAGACAAACGAGTCACGGCCTCGTGCAACCCACTGTCGTTTCCGACGCAGATGCTAGTTTAACGAAGGCAAATTCACATCTGCCGTGACGTTATCCAAACTTTGTCCTGCTATTGGGCTCTGAATAGAAAGGTTGCGCAGCAGGTCTCCCATTCTGGCCTTGATACGATATTCGGTAAACCTCTCAATGAATTGAATCTCTACCAGACGACGCTGTGCGGTGAGAAGCTCATTTTCACTGTCCAGCAAATCCAGCAGTGTGCGTTCGCCAATGCTGAATTGCTTTTGGTAGGCCGTACGAACTTTCATACTGCGATCGGCATACTCGGCAGCGATGGGGATTTGCTGGCGGGCGTTATTCAGCGCCGTCCAGGCAAGACGCAGTTCTTCGTTCAACTGACGCAGCGTGTTGTTGCGAATATCCTGCGCCTCTTTGATTTGATACGCTTTTGCATCTGCGTTTGCCTTGTTACTTCCCCCTTGATAGAGGTTGTAACGCATTCTGACCATTGCCTGCCACTCGTTGCTCTCTCCGCGCGTGCCATCCACGTTGTTGTTCATGGTGCGGTCCAGTTCGATGTTGACACGAGGATAATAGGAGGACTTTGCAGCCTCATATTGCTGTTGTGTCGCAGTGATGTCTGATTCCGCGGATTTGAGTATCGGGCTGTTGGTGAGCATAACGCGTCGGGCTTCTGCCAAAGACGCGGGCATGGTCAAAATTGACATATCCGGCAGCGTGAGGTTGTCCGGTTCGCTGCCCGTTACACTAAAGTAGTTAGTTTTTGCGTCATCAAGATTGGTCTGTTCGGTCAGCAGATTATTTCTTGCCTGCGCCAGGCGCGCTTCTGCTTGTTCGAGATCCGCCAAACGTGCAACGCCTTGCTGGCTGCGCAACCGAATTTGATCGTAGATACGCTCATGGTTAGCGAGATTATTTTGTGCCAGTTTGACGAACTCTGCCCGTTGCAGCACATCGAGATATACCTGAACTGCATTGAGGGCCACGTTCTCAGAGGTATTAAGCACCTTATAGGCACGAGAGTTAACGGTAGCTCGCTGCCGACCGACTTCACTCGATGTGGCAAATCCGTCAAACAGTGTTTGTTGCAAGGTGATGCTGGATTCGCTGCGTTGTAGTTCTTTTTTGCCGCCGCTGGCGCGTGTAGAAACCGTGTCCGTTTCCTCGCGTCCGGTACCTGCGTTTACGTTGATTGACGGCAGATATCCACCTTTGGCGGAGCGCAAATCATGATCGGCGGAAAGACGACTGTTTACCGACGCACTCACTTCGGGATGCGTGGCAAGAGTTTGTTTGATTACATCCTGTAAAGTCGCGGCGCTGGAGGGCTGTGCGACCATAATCCCTAAAGGTAAAAAAGCGTATCGAAATACAGGTAGCATAATGCTGTTTTCCTTTATGGCATGTAAACGCTGTGATTAATTTGAATGCTTGGTTTTTTTTGTGATTATTCCTAATTTTATCTCACGCGCTTTTTTCTCAATAGCACACCGTGAGAGTTTTAAAACTCCTTTATGATCAGTTGATTGTATTGTTATCCCATTCTGATTCAATGTTTGAGAAATATTTGATGCTCTTTTGTATTAAAGTTTGTAGCAAGAATATTCCGAATTTTTTATGATTATGGTGAGCGAGTCAAGTGATTGACGCTTATACCGTCATTTTTTGCTCTGGCAAATCGGTTTTCTCCATAATGGTTAACTCATTAGCATACTAATTGGTTAACATTTCTGGAGCACCTTTTTTGCCTAAGTAAGTGTACGGCCAACGCGCGTTGATTGATGACTGCACAGTTTTAAGGCCAGGAGAGCTAATCGCAGATTTACCCATCAGGATGATGTTGATATCCCCTTACAACAACTCAATATCTGTATAAAAATAATTATAGATATCAAGGAGAAGCCGTAGTGAATAGCGTAATCGGTATCATTAAATTCGTTATCGGGCAAGTCTTCGTCATTTCTCTTGATGGCACACAGCGGTTATTAACGGCAGGTGACAAAATTTATCGTGGCGAGGAAATCGTCACGGGTGGCGACGGCTCTGTGTCTATCATGTTGCCGGACGGAAAAACACTGGATGTTGGGAGAAACAGCCAGTGGAGCGACAACACCAACGTAGTGCCGCAGGCCACCGCGCAAGACGCTCAGGATGTGGCAGCGTTACAGGATGCCATCGCACAAGGCGCCGACCCTACTCAAGTACTGGAAGCACCGGCAGCGGGCAATACTGACATTGGTGAAGCGGGCGACGGTGGTGGCAGTCAGGCGGAGGTTGTGCTTGACCTGACGGGGCAGATTGTTGCTCCAACCGCAGGCTATGAAACCCAAGGGTTAGCATTTGCAGCCACAGCTACTGACGATCTGACCGGCGCTGACGCCGTAACTCTCGTCGCCGCAGCCAGCAGCGAAACGACACCTGATACTACACCTCCTGCGTTGACCATTGTTATCAATCCTGATGGCTCGGTCACCTTCACGTTTACCAAGCCGCCAGTCGGTTTTGATACCAGCGATGTGAGCGTGAGCAACGGTACGTTAACCAATCTGGCCCAGGATCCTACTGATCCTACCCGCTGGACGGGCACGCTCACCCCAAATCCCAATTTCGAAGGGACGGTCACTGTCACCGTTCCTGATGGTTCATATAGCGATGAAAACGGCATTCCCGGTACCGGTGGACAGGATTCGGTAACCGTTGATACCTTGCCGCCTGATGCAAGCATTACGATCGATCTTATTGCCAGTGACGATGTGGTTAACGCTGAAGAGGCTGGGCAGAGTCATACCATTGGCGGGACGGTATCGGGTGACGTGAAGGCGGGTGATACCGTCACCGTGACGATTGGTACTGAACATTATACCACCACGGTGAATGCGGACGGTAAAACGTGGAGTGTCGACGGCGTGCCGGGTAGCGTGCTGGCAAGTAACAGTGCCGTCAACGCCTCTGTGACCACGTCGGATGAGGCGGGTAACCAGACTACTGCCAATGCTACGCGCCCTTACAGTGTCGATACGACTGCGCCTGACGTTGCGATTACCCATTTTGCCGGTGACGACGGCTATATCAATACCGCCGAATCGAAGGCCACGCCGGTGAGCGGCACCAGCAGCGAGAAGAGCGTCGATCTGGTGTTTACCGACGCCAGCGGCAAGACCGTGGAAGTGAAGAACGTCACGGTAGTAGACGGCAAGTGGAGCACCACCGCCGATCTGAGCAGTCTGGCGGAAGGTAAGGTGGACGTCAAAGCCACCGCCACCGATCCGGCGGGCAATCAGGCGCACGATACCGCCAGTTCCACACTGGACGTAACCGGGCCGACGGTCGATATCGAGCACTTTGCCGGTGACGACGGCTATATCAATACCGCCGAATCCAAAGCGACGCCGGTGAGCGGCACCAGCAGCGAGAAGAGCGTCGATCTGGTGTTTACCGACGCCAGCGGCAAGACCGTGGAAGTGAAGAACGTCACGGTAGTAGACGGCAAGTGGAGCACCACGGCAGACCTGAGCGATCTGGCGGAAGGCAGGGTGGATGTGAAAGCCACCGCCACCGATCCGGCGGGCAATCAGGCGCACGATACCGCATCCTCGACGCTGGATATGACCGGTCCGACGGTCGATATCGAACACTTTGCCGGCGACGACGGCTATATCAATACCGCCGAATCGAAGGCCACGCCGGTGAGCGGCACCAGCAGCGAGAAGAGCGTCGATCTGGTGTTTACCGACGCCAGCGGCAAGACCGTGGAAGTGAAGAACGTCACGGTAGTAGACGGCAAGTGGAGCACTACCGCCGATCTGAGCGGTCTGGCGGAAGGTAAGGTGGATGTCAAAGCCACCGCCACCGATCCGGCGGGCAATCAGGCGCATGATACCGCGTCGTCGACGCTGGATGTCACCGCTCCTGAGATAGATATCACCGGATTTGCGGGCAACGACGGCTATATCAATCAGCAAGAATTAGGTGGAACCTTTATTGAGGGGACGAGTAACGAGCGTTTCGTCAACCTCACCTTTACGGATATCAATGGCAAATCAGTCACTGTCAGCAGTGTGCCGGTCTTTGATGGAAAATGGCATAACACGGTGAATCTGGCTTCGCTGGCAGAAGGCAAAATCACCGTAGTGGCAACGCCGACGGATGCCGCAGGCAACCAAGCTCAGGACAGTGCCAGTGCCACGATGGACAAGACCCTACCCGAAATTGATATTACGAATTTTGCCGGCAATGATGGTTATATCAATGCTCATGAATTAGCCGGACAATTTATTCAGGGTACCAGTACGGAAGACCACGTAACATTGGTCTTCACAGACAGTAAGGGTAAAGAGGTCACGCTGACTAATGTGCCTGTTATTGATGGCAAATGGAGTACTTCAGCCGATCTGGGCACATTGGCAGAAGGCAAGATTAAGGTGGTTGCAACAGCAACGGATCCTGCAGGTAATCAGGCTCACGATAACGATCAAGCTGTATTGGACACCACTCCGCCTGTCGCGCACGACGAGACGGTGACTGGACTGGAAGATACGCCGGTACACATCGGTTGGGACAGTCTGGGCGTTTCTGGCGATACGTCCAGCGTGGTGATTTCCTCATTGCCACCGGCCAGCGCGGGTACGCTGTATTACAACGATAATGGCACCTGGAAACCCGTCACGGAAGGGCAGTCGTTTAATTCGACCAATACAGATTTGCGTTTTGATCCTGCGCCAAATGCTTCCGGTTCTCCTTACAGCATTGTGAATTATACGCCGGTGGATAACGCCAGTAACGTTGGTGTCGAGACGTCGCTCAATATCGATATTACGCCAGTGGCGGATGCACCGACGGTGACGCTGGATATTACCAGTGGAAACAGTACGCCGAGCGGTGAAGTGATTCACATTAATGGCGGGAGTGCTAACGGCGGCTTTGATATCCAGGATGGTAAAATTGTTGCCGTCGGCAACGGTGTTCGTGTCTGGTTAACCGAGGGGGACCCGATCCCGACATTGGTGGGTACCGGCACCTATTCGTACTATACGCAGGGCAATACCAGCGGCAGCGATGGCTACAGTGATATTTTTGTTGTCCACTCGAACAGCGGATATTTCTATCGTCAAAGCGGACGACCTGATGAACTCAAACCTCTGGATTCGTTTGGTGGAAACCGCGTAACGAATAATGATAGCGCTCATAAAGATTATGTGTTTGTGATGAAAGAAGATGGCTATACCTATAATCCTTCTTACAACACGAATAATAATCAGCCAACGAGCGTCAATACCCTTGATGGCGTCAAAGTTAACTACACCGACAGCAACGGGCAATCCCACTCATTCACCAATCAGGTTAGTAACAATTTGGGTGGGGTTATTTACAGCGATGGTACCAGTATGGCTCCGGGTAGCAACGCGCCTACGGTAACGAAAGAAACTTACTCTGGCACGCAGGAACACTTGCTGGATGTCTCTGCCGCACTGACCGATCTCGACGGCAGTGAAATGCTATCGGGCATTACGCTGACTGGCCTGCCGGAAGGCACCAAAGTGGTTGACCATATCAACAACGATGCGACCTATACTGTGGGAAAAGATGGCACTTACACCATTGCCAACGCGCATAACGCCAGCTCACTGTCAGGCACAGTCACGTTGTACGTGCCGGTAGCAGCAGGCAAGTTCGAGGTGGTCGCGCAGGCAACGTCAACCGAAAAACTCAACCATGACACAGCGACCGGGTATTCGACGGAGGGCGTTGAGCAATACGGGGCTGCGATTGGGAGTACCGGTGATGACACCGTTCAGGGCACCAACAGCAACGACGGTGATGACAAACTGTACGGTGATGTGGGTAACGATATTCTGTTTGGTCAGGGCGGTAATGACCTGCTTAATGGGGGTGAAGGTAACGACATCCTGTACGGCGGCAGCGGTGACGATATCTTGATTGGCGGTAAGGGCAATGACACGCTGATTGGTGGCTCAGGGGCGGATACCTTTATGTGGCAAAAAGGCGATACCGGCTTTGATGTCATCAAAGATTTCAACCCGGGTGAGGGTGATAAGATCAATCTGCACGATCTGATCGGCGATCTGGATAAAGGGGCCGACCTTAGCCGCTATATTCGCTTCACCGATCATAACGGTTCTCCCACCATTGAAGTCAGCACTCAGGGTGACTTCTCAGGCAACACTGGCGGGACGGTGAATGTGTCTATCACGCTTGAGCATTACAGTGGATCAATGCCTTCGTTGGAAAGTCTGGTCAGCAAGCCCGAACAGACGGTAAACTGAGTTGCATTACTTGCGCCCGGAGAAGGCATTGGCCTTTTCTGGGGCGAGGCAGCGATACCGTACCGGAGAGAAGAGGTGGTGCATGTATTATATCCAGCGTGATAGCCAGGGGCTTTTAGTTAGAGTGGCGGATGTGCCCTTTGACGAGATGACCGGTAAACTGGCAAAAGATTCTCCGGAAGCGATCCTGTGGCGGAAAAATCAGGAAGTGATGCTCAATGGGTTGCAGCAGCTACGCCAAAGTGATTTGGAAATGGTGCGTGTGCTTGAGGATTTGATTCAGGTGCTGACGCAGAAAGGTGTCATCAACATTACCGATTTCCCTGCTGCCGCACAGTTGAAGCTGATTAGCCGGGCCCATGCACGTGAAGCGCTCAACGGTGGGCTGAGCAAGCTAATTAACGATGAAGATGAGGCGATGTTTTAAGTCTCAGTCGTTATACTTTTCTCTTCAAGGTGCGTGCAACCAAGTCTGTTTGCACGCACTATTGCGATCAATACCCTTAAACATTATTTCAGCAGCAGCGTGTTATCCGGTGCGGGGAACGGTTCTCCCAACAAACGCCCCATAGCACCCTGTAACCCCATGCCGCGCAGCGTATCCAGTTCACCTTCAGTCTCGACACGTTCAGCGATCAGCGGCAAATCGATGCTGTTGGCGGTGCGGTAAAGGGCTTCGATAAACACCTTTTTATCGTTTTCCCTATCGATATTGCGAATGTAGCTGCCATCAATTTTCAGGTAGGCAAGCCCCCATTGTGCCAGGTTACCTATCAGGTTAAAGCGCCCGCCGAAGTGTTGTAGCCCCAGTTGGCAACCGTATTCGCTGAGAAGTGCGATCAGCGCTTCAAGATGATGGGTTTCCGGCAACTGGTTTTCATCCAGCTCCAGAATCACACGGCGTGCCCGCTCAGGATGGCCCTTAAGCGGTGCCAGCATTTGCGCCAGCAGGTTTAAATCCAGTACTGTACTGCCCGACAGACTCAGCGCCAGCGTGCCAGAACTGCGCGACAGATAATCCAATGTTTGTTTTACCATCACCTGATCTAACCGGGCATTCCAGCCAAAACGCTGGATCCAGGGGAGGAAAAATCCCGCTGCGATGCTGTTGCCCTGCTCATCATTGATACGCGCTAGTACCTTATGGTGAAGCACGTCACCGTGGGGTGCACAGCGGCAAACCGGCTGGAAGAACAGTTGCAAGCGCTCCTCATTCAGCAGCGTATCCAGGCGATTAAACCACAGGTGGCGATCGGCTTCCGCCGGTGAATTGGCATCATTTTCCGTCAGCGGCTCATGATGCAGCGGGGAGCTTTCTGCTCGTGTGAGTGCGTGATCTCCCTGTATCAACAGCGATTTAAGGCTATCGCCGTGCTTAAACGGCACCATACCTAATGCGGCAACGGGGGCGCTGTCGATCTCGCCCGTTAACGCGAGTGACTCCAGGTTGTGTGAAAGTGCGACGACCAGCGTGTGCGCTTCTTTTTCTGCCATGCCGGGGCACAGCAGGGCAAATTCGCCGCCGCGCAAACGTGCCAGCACGCTCTCCTGTTCGGCATAGAGTTTTTGCGCGGTACGCATCATTTTCGCCATGGTTTCCAGCAGCGAATCGGTACGTTGACCGCCGAGCCGTTGGTTAAGACCAGCAAGGTCCTGTATGCGAATCATGATGAGATAGCCCGGTGGTGTCTCTTCATCGCTGCTTTTGTCATTGAACTGCATCTCAAAGGCACGACGATTAGGCAGACCGGTTTGCGGATCCTGATAGGCTTCTTGACGTAAGCGTTCACTTCGCTCTGCCTCTTCCTCAAACAGCGTCTTCAGCTTGCTGACCATCAGGTTCATGGCCTGCGCCACGCGGCGAAATTCGGGGGTGCTGGGTAAATCCGGCTGGGTGAGGTATTCGCGGCGAGTGATCGCCAACGACTGTTTCACCATGTAATTCAAGGGGCGCAACTGGCGGCGCAGCAGCAGCGCGCCAATCAGTAAGCCGAACACCGCGCAGCCCAATAACCATAGGGCTCCCGCAGAGGTGCTTTGCCACAGGCGGGTAACGGCGAACATCGGGTGACTGACTACTTCCACTTTTGCTGCCTGCTCCCACCCGCGCATCACGATGGCCTCGCCAGTGCCCGGCGTCAGATTAACCAGCCGCACAAACCAGGCTGGAACATTAGGAATTTCAGGTGAGGCGACGCGTTCCAGCGTGACGTTACCGGTTTTAATGTCACGCACGCGAATGCTGGAAAAATAGCCGCTATCGAAAATTGAGCTGACCATTAATTCCACCATGGCCGGATCGTCAATATTGGGCGTTAACGATAATCCAAGTGCGGTGGCGGCATCCTGCGCGTGGGATTGCAATTGGTTATTCGACTGCTCGCGTGAATTTTCCAGACTGACAAAAAAGCTGCCGCTAAAAATCACCAGCACGAATAAGCAGATGGCTATCAAAAGTTGTTTGTACAGAGACATCGCCTAATCCTACTCTTCAAGAGAAAAACCTTCGGCCCGCATTTTGGTCAATACATCTTGCCAACGCGAAAGCCGTTTACTGTCGCCGACCCGCTTATTGCTACCGCCACTACCGGGCAGCCACAATCCCTCTGCGTTAAAGGAATAAACGGGGATGAGATCGGTACGCTGCGTCGCGGGTAATATTTTATCCGTTAGATTATCCAACACCAGCGGAATAGAGGTCGGGGTAGGATAATAAGCAACGATCATATGTGCCTGATTAAGGCGCAATGCTTTAACGTAAGTAATTCGCAGCTTTTCATTCGGAATACCGAGCCGACGTAGCGTAAAATATTTTGCAATAGAATAATCTTCGCAGTCAGCCATTCCTTTGCGCAGTGCTTCGATAGGCGTTGCCCAATAATCTTCCTGCTGCCAGATGACGCGGTCGTCGCGAAATAGCAGCCGTTCATTAAAAAAAAGGTTTACCGATTCCAATAATTTTTTTTCATCGCTGCCTGACAATGAGCCTAATAATGCTTGCCACTCATTAATTCGTTTACGCGCCTCCGGTGTTGTGGGGCCGTAAAGTTGTTCTGTGCGCTGATTAATGGTAACGAAATCCCAATCCGCGCGCAGCGTTGCCGTCAGCAGTAACAGACTGCTGAACAGCACAAGCAGAACGCCTTTATTACGCCATGTCGTTATCCAGCGGCCATTCACCGGTGTTTCTCTTCGCTATTGACTGAACCAGAGTAAGCCTCTCATCCTCATTGCAGTATGCAGGCCTTATTGCGTGAAAATACGCCATGCAGCCCTGTTGAGCACAAGGCAAACATGCACACCTTCCTGGCGTGAAGATAGAATAGGCACTGAGGGCGGAAACGCTGTCGATACAGACGAATCGTCGTTAACGATTATGGCAGAATAACCTACTTTTATGGCAGCCAAAAGTAATTATACCCGTCACGCTGCATGTCGCAGCATTGTCACGTGAATCACACCTTTACCGCCTTCCGGCAACGCGAATTTTTTAGGGTATAGTAGCAAGCTGGGTCAGCAGCGCACACCGTGTGTCAGGGAGAAAAAATGAATTTAGCCACCTTGGTATCAGAAACCCGTAATCCGGCAACGATGGAACTGGACAGTCAAACAACGCTTGCGATGGTGACGCTGTTCAATCAGGAAGATCGTAAAGTACCCGAGGCGATAAGTCTGGTGCTGCCGGAGATTGCGCGTGCGGTGGATATGGCGGCGGCCAGAATGAAAGCGGGTGGGCGATTGATCTATCTCGGGGCGGGCACCAGTGGGCGCTTAGGGGTACTTGATGCGTCTGAATGCCCACCGACCTTTGGTGTGCCTCACGGGCTGGTTATCGGATTGATAGCCGGTGGGCCTGGCGCGTTGTTGAAGGCCGTCGAAGGTGCAGAGGACGATCCTTCTCTCGGTGAGGCCGATCTGGTTGCGCTGTCGCTCACGCCACAGGACACCGTTGTGGGTTTGGCGGCGTCGGGCCGCACACCTTATGTCATTGGTGCGTTGAAATATGCTCGAGGTCAAGGCTGTGGTACGGTCGCCATTTCTTGCAACCCGGCATCCCCGATTGCGGCGCTGGCCGAGGTGGCGATTTCTCCCGTTGTGGGGCCGGAGGCGTTGACTGGCTCGACGCGTCTTAAATCCGGTACGGCACAAAAGCTGGTGCTTAATATGCTCTCCACGGGGGTGATGGTTAAACTGGGAAAGGTGTACCAAAACCTGATGGTCGATGTAAAAGCCACCAATGAAAAATTGGTAGACCGGGCCTGTCGCATCGTGATGGAAGCCACGGGGGCCGCGCGTGACGAGGCGCAGCGAGCGTTACAAGAAACCGGCTATGCGGCCAAACCCGCTATACTGATGATCCTCAGCGGTATCAGCGCGGCAGAGGCTGAGCAGCGGTTGGAAAGGCACCACGGTTATCTGCGCGATGCGCTGCTTCCCTAACAAGACGGAAATGGGCACCGTACATGCCTATACTTTCCCGTAACGTGGCGACTATCAGGCAAGAGGAAAACGGTTTGGGTGAACAATCACCGACACGTATCGTATTTTTTGATTTGGACGGCACGCTGCATCGTCAGGACATGTTTGGCTGTTTTTTACGTTACTTGCTAAAACGCCTGCCGTTAAATTTACTGCTGGTTATTCCGGTGCTGCCGGTGGCCGGGCTGGTATTGTTGGCGCGCGGCAGGGCGGCGCGCTGGCCAATGAGCGCTCTGCTTTGGGCTATCACCTTTGGTCGCCGTGAGGCACATTTACGGGCACTGGAGCAGGGGTTTGTTGCCCGTTTTCGTCGCTGGGTGACGCCCTTTCCTTTGGTGCAGCAGCGATTGACCGAGTATCTCGCGGCTTCCGATGCGCAAGTGTGGCTGGTAACCGGCTCGCCGCAGCGTCTGGTCGAGCAGGTTTACCATGATTCCGTGTTTCTGCCCGGCGTCAAACTGATGGGCAGCCAGATAGTCCGTGGTTATGGCGGTTGGGTGTTACCGCTGCGCTGTCTGGGGCGTGAGAAGGTGGTGCAGATGGAAAAACAGCTTGGTGCGCCACTGCAATTGCACAGCGGGTATAGCGATAGCAAGCAAGATAATCCGCTGCTGTTTTTTTGCGAACACCGTTGGCGCGTGACGCGTGCAGGCACGTTGCAACAGTTAGAGTAACGGTGTTGGCAAGGCAATAAGCTCTCTGCTTTTTCTTCCCACCCTGTATAATGCGCGCGACCAAAAAAGCGCGATGAATACCCGGGAGACACCATGAATGACACCCTTGATGGCCATGACACGTTTGATGAATATTGGATGCGTCATGCCCTGACTCTGGCCCAACGGGCGCAGGCGGAGGGGGAGGTGCCCGTCGGTGCTGTACTGGTTCTGGATAATCAGGTGATTGGTGAGGGCTGGAATCGCCCCATCGGTCATCATGATCCGACTGCGCACGCCGAAATCATGGCGTTGCGTCAGGGGGGAAAAGTCTTGCAGAATTACCGCTTAATCAATGCGACGCTGTATGTAACGCTTGAACCTTGCGTGATGTGCGCCGGGGCGATGGTACACAGCCGTATTGGTCGACTGGTGTATGGTGCCAACGATGAAAAAACCGGGGCGGCGGGGTCGTTGGTCGACATCCTGCGTCATCCCGGCATGAATCATCAGATAGCGATCACGTCTGGCATACTAGCTGCCGAATGCGCTCATACCCTCAGCGATTTTTTCCGTATACGCCGCGCGCAGCATAAAGCACGACGTGCTCAGGAAAAGGCTGGCGGGGCAGCCTGATATACCCGTCATACTTCACGATTTGTCCTGCAACATAAATTATTTAGGGTATCGCTTATTTGCCGAGTTTTTCTGGCGGAACGGCAGGGTAAGCGCTCGCTAACAGTTCCTGCTGCTGGGTTTTATTAGCCTTCTCCGTCAGATATCCCTCCAGACTCAGCATATAGCGGCGAATATTTTCAACGTAGTTATAAGCTTCGTGGCCGCGTGCATAGCCGTAGGTGGTCTGGGTATAGTAGCGTTTCTGACTCAGCATCGGCAGGCGGACTTTCACATCCGCCCAGCTATCAGGATTGCCCTTCTGCTTTTCCGTCAGTTTGCGCGCATCCAGCAGATGGGCATAACCCATATTGTAAGACGCCAGTGCAAACCAAATCTTCTCATCCTCGGGGATGCTTTCCGGCATTTTTTCCATCATGTGCGCCAGGTAGCGTGCACCGCCGCTAATGCTCTGTTCCGGATCGAGCCTGTCGGTCACATTCAGGCTCTCAGCGGTATTGCGCGTCAGCATCATTAACCCGCGCACGCCAGTCGGTGAGGTCGCCAACGGGTTCCAATGCGATTCCTGATAAGAGATGGCCGCCAGCAATTTCCAGTCAATGTCGCTGGCATATTTGGCAAACAGCGGTTGCAGGTCGGGCAAGGTGTTGTCGATGGCGCTCAGGAAGGTACGGGTATCGACATAATCAAATTCGCCGACATGGCCGAGGTATTTTTCTTCCAACCGCGCCAGCGTGCCGTCTTCCACGGTTTGGCTGAAAAAGTCCAATAGGGCGGCGTACAGGCTGTCGTCCTGCGTACGGCGCATATACCAGGTGACAGGTTCTTCGTCGCTCAGATCGAACGCCACGGAAAGCTGTGGGTGAATGCGCTGCATCAAGCCGATGGTGACGGAATCCGCCAGTGTGTAATCCAATGCGCCTTGCGCCACCTGTTTGAGCAAATCCTGTGTACTCAGATCTGAGGCGGCCTCCCAGCTTAACGCCGGATATTTATTGTTTTTCAAATCACGTAACGTGGCAATATGGGCTGAGCCCGATGTAACCGCTAACCGACCGCTCAGTTTCTCCAGGTTTTTAGGGCGCGTGGCACCCATGCGGTAAACCAGTTGCTGCGAGACGGAATAGTAGGTTGGCCCGGCGCGAAAGCGATCCAATCGCTCATGGTTGTAGATAAGCCCGGCGGCAAGCAGATCGGCATTGTCGTTGTCGAGATCGTCGAACAAGGCGTCAAGATTGGGGCGTGCGGACACTACCAGCTTCACGCCAAGGTAATCGGCGAATCGTTTAGCCAGTTCATAATCGAGCCCTGAGGGGGTTCCGTTACTGAGGGTATAGGTCAGCGGCGAAGTGAGCGTGCTGATACGCAGCTCGCCCCGAGAAAGGATCTGATTGAGCTGTGTATCCTGGCCGCTGCGCCAGGGGATGTTGGGCCAGAGCGCCAACATCAGCAGTAACGTAATAACCCCGATGAAAAAATAATTTAATGTTAAACGCTTCAAATAGTTATCTCTCGGTGGCCGTGTGGCCTTTCTGTCTGTAACGGCAGTTTTTTTGTCTACACTCTCCCAGAGTGGGGGCATTTTGCTTAACAAACCGCCAGTGTGCAACAGTTATCCATCAGGTTAAAGTTTGACCATGGCGAAAATAAGATGTGCAACAAACTCTGCGCAAACGGTTTCGTCTGGCGTCACAATTCTCTATAATGATGCGCGTTTCCCCCCTTGGCTGCGCGACAAAGTAGCGCCCACTGACGTACTGAAACTCAGTACATCGAAGACGAGAGATTTTTTAGATGATGGAAATACTGCGTGGTTCACCAGCCCTATCGGCCTTCCGTGTAAATAAGTTGCTGACGCGTTGCAAAGAGCACTTTTTGCCAATTAGTGACATCTATGCGGAGTACGTTCACTTCGCCGCCGTGCGTGCACCACTGAACAGCGATGAGCAGGTCAAACTGACACGACTGTTAAAATATGGCCCCTCTCTCGCGGAGCATGAGCCAAGTGGGCGCTTACTGTTGGTCACACCGCGTCCCGGCACCATTTCTCCCTGGTCTTCCAAAGCTACCGATATTGCCCGCAACTGCGGTCTGGACAAAGTGATTCGTCTGGAGCGCGGATTAGCCTTCTATATTCATGCGCCGACGCTGAGCGATGAACAGTGGCAGCAACTGGGCGCGCTGCTGCATGACCGCATGATGGAAACCGTATTCACGCAGATGGCGCAGGCGGAACAGCTGTTTGCCCAGCATAAGCCTGCCCCGTTGAAACGGGTAGACGCTCTGCTTGAAGGGCGTAAAGCGTTGGAACAGGCCAACGTGCGTTTAGGACTGGCGCTGGCGGAAGATGAAATCGACTACCTGTTGGATGCCTTTACCCGTTTGGGCCGCAATCCGACCGACATTGAACTCTATATGTTTGCTCAGGCTAACTCTGAGCACTGCCGCCACAAAATTTTCAACGCCGACTGGGTGATTGACGGTGAAGCACAGCCCAAGTCGCTGTTCAAAATGATCAAGAACACCTTCGAGCACACGCCGGAACACGTGTTATCTGCGTATAAAGATAATGCGGCGGTGATGGAAGGCTCCGAGGCAGGGCGTTTCTTTGCCGATCCGCAAGGGCACTATGCCTACCATCAGGAACCGACACACATTCTGATGAAAGTGGAAACCCATAACCACCCGACGGCCATTTCTCCGTGGCCGGGTGCGGCGACCGGCTCTGGCGGTGAAATTCGTGATGAAGGGGCGACGGGGCGCGGTGCCAAACCCAAAGCGGGTCTGGTTGGGTTCTCGGTCTCTAACCTGCGTATTCCTGACTTTGAACAGCCGTGGGAAGAAGATTTCGGTAAGCCGGATCGTATCGTCAGCGCGTTGGACATCATGCTTGATGGCCCACTGGGCGGTGCGGCCTTTAACAACGAGTTTGGTCGCCCTGCGCTGACCGGTTACTTCCGTACCTATGAAGAGCAGGTTGACAGTCATAACGGCAGTGAACTGCGCGGTTATCACAAGCCGGTGATGCTGGCGGGCGGTATTGGTAACATCCGTGCCGATCACGTGAAAAAGGGCGAGATCACGGTAGGTGCCAAGCTGATTGTGCTGGGTGGCCCCTCCATGAATATCGGTCTGGGGGGCGGTGCAGCCTCCTCCATGGCCTCCGGCCAATCGGACGCCGATCTGGATTTCGCCTCCGTACAGCGCGATAACCCGGAAATGGAACGCCGTTGTCAGGAAGTGATTGACCGCTGCTGGCAACTGGGTGAAGAAAACCCGATCCTGTTTATCCACGACGTGGGTGCGGGCGGCCTGTCTAACGCCATGCCGGAACTGGTGAGTGATGGCGGGCGCGGCGGACGCTTTGAGCTGCGCGACATTCTCAACGATGAGCCGGGCATGAGCCCGCTGGAAGTGTGGTGTAACGAATCGCAAGAACGCTATGTGCTGGCGGTTGCGCCAGAAAAACTGGCGCTGTTTGATGAATTGTGCCGCCGTGAGCGTGCCCCTTATGCGGTCATTGGTGAAGCAACGGAAGAGCAACATTTAACCCTGAACGATCGCCACTTCAATAATCAGCCGATCGATCTGCCGCTCGACGTGTTGCTGGGCAAAACGCCGAAAATGCTGCGCGACGTTAAGCGTCTGGCGAGCGAAGGCACCTTGCTGAACCGCGACGATATCTTCTTGGCTGAAGCGGTAGAGCGCGTGATGCACCTGCCGGTGGTGGCAGAAAAAACCTTCCTGATCACCATTGGTGACCGTTCCGTCACCGGTATGGTGGCACGGGACCAGATGGTTGGGCCGTGGCAGATCCCGGTGGCAAACTGCGCCGTCACTACCGCAAGCCTCGACAGTTACCACGGCGAAGCGATGTCGATTGGCGAACGTGCGCCTGTGGCGTTGCGCAACTTTGGTGCCTCCGCGCGTTTGGCGGTGGGTGAAGCCTTAACCAACATCGCCGCGACTCAGATTGGTGCGTTAACCCGCGTTAAGCTCTCTGCAAACTGGATGTCGGCAGCGGGGCACCCCGGTGAAGACGCCGGACTTTACGAAGCGGTAAAAGCCATCGGCGAAGAACTCTGCCCGGCATTGGGGTTGACCATTCCGGTGGGTAAAGACTCCATGTCGATGAAAACCCGCTGGCAAGACGGCGATCAGGAGCGCAGCGTCACCTCTCCGCTTTCACTGGTGATCACCGCATTCGCCCGTGTAGAAGATGTGCGTAAAACGGTCACGCCGCAGTTGCGCGCCGATCGTGATAACGTGCTGCTGTTGATCGACCTGGGTGCCGGGCACCATACGCTGGGCGCGACAGCGCTGGCACAGGTCTACCGTCAGTTGGGCCGTCATACCGCTGATGTGCGTAATCCGCAGCAGTTGGCTGGCTTCTTTAACGCTATCCAAACGCTGGTAGCGGATGATGCGCTGCTGGCTTACCACGACCGTTCTGATGGTGGTCTGGTGGTGACGCTGGCAGAAATGGCGTTTACCGGTCACTGCAGCATCGATGTTGATATCGCGGCATTGGGTAACGACCCGCTGGCCTCGCTGTTTACCGAAGAACTGGGTGCTGTGATTCAAGTGTCCGCCGATCGTCTGGCGCACGTTGAGCAGGTTCTGGCCGATCACGGTTTGGCTGATATTGTTCACCGTTTGGGCCATGCCTCTCAGGGCAACCGCTTTGTGATTACGCATGGCAACGATGTGGTGTATCAGGAGAGCCGCACCACGTTGCGCACCTGGTGGGCGGAAACCACTTGGCAGATGCAGCGCCTGCGTGACAACCCGCACTGTGCCGATCAGGAACATGCTGCTAAACAGGATGAAACCGATCCGGGCCTGAATGTCTCACTGACGTTTGATCCCGCACAGGATATTGCTGCGCCCTTTATCGCCAAAGGCGTTCGTCCTAAAGTGGCGGTGCTGCGTGAGCAGGGCGTTAACTCCCACGTTGAAATGGCAGCCGCGTTCCATCGTGCCGGTTTTGATGCTATCGATGTGCACATGAGCGATTTGCTGGCAGGGCGCCGCGATTTGCAAGATTTTCAGGCACTGGTCGCGTGCGGCGGCTTTTCTTACGGCGATGTGCTGGGCGCGGGTGAAGGTTGGGCAAAATCCATTCTGTTTAACCCGCGCGTGCGCGATGAGTTTGCTGCCTTCTTCCAACGTCCACAAACGCTGGCACTCGGGGTGTGCAACGGTTGCCAGATGATGTCCAACCTGCGCGAGCTGATCCCGGGCGCAGACCACTGGCCGCGTTTTGTGCGCAACCTGTCTGACCGCTTTGAAGCACGCTTCAGTTTGGTTGAAGTCACCAAAAGCCCGTCATTGTTTATGAATGATATGGTGGGATCGCGCATGCCGATCGCGGTTTCTCACGGTGAAGGGCACGTTGAAGTGCGCGATGCTGCTCACTTGGCGGCGCTGGAGCATGAACATCTGGTCGCACTGCGCTTTGTGAACAACTTTGGGCAGGTCACTGAGAACTATCCGGCGAACCCGAACGGTTCACCGAACGGGATCACGGCAGTCACCAGCGCCAGTGGCCGTGCCACAGTGATGATGCCACACCCGGAACGCGTTTTCCGTACTGTGAGCAACTCTTGGCACCCAGAAACCTGGGGTGAAGACAGCCCGTGGATGCGTATGTTCCGCAATGCGCGTCGTCAGCTTGGCTGAGGGGTAGCTGGGCATTGAACTATAAAAGGGGCGATGAGCCCCTTTTTTATTGCGGGGAGCGTCGTTTTTTTCTACAACATCGAGATTTGTCGCGATATGGCGACAATTGGCTTTATTAGCGTCTCCGTTTGGAGACATTTAATCGATTGATTTTATTGAGCATGTGCGTTGGGTAAAATAAGTCGTCTTTTTTTGACGACAGATTTTAGCGATAGGCGCGAAATATGGCGTTAATGAAGACATCCCTCTGCGTTTTATGTCCTTGATGTAAATTTAAGTTATTATTTATCAGTTGGTTAAAATTGATATTGCGAAGTGGCATGAATAGTGCATAATATCCCGCGTTGCTCATTCACCTCGTTATGATTGCGCTGTTGATAATATCGCTTTGCGCTCAAAACACACCGAATGACGCCACAAGAAAGGGTGCCTATCGTCCACTACACCGATAACAGTCTGCCATGCAGCTTTATCAAACATCGGGCGACACGTTGAGTGAGGCACCACCTATTCAGTTGCCCGGTTAGCGTTTACGCAACCGGGCAGCGACTGACCCTCTTTTCTGCACCTCTTGATGGGTTTATCACCCCGTTTGCTCAAGGGAAAAACATTGCGCTTTTATGCCACTTCGTTAGCATCATGACGGATGAATAAATAACGAGATGATTTCCTTGAAACGCTGGCGTCTGTTTCCGCGCTCTTTGCGCCAATTAGTGATTATGGCGTTCCTGCTGGTGCTCCTGCCGTTGTTGGTGCTTGCCTATCAGGCGTATGACAGCCTGGATACCCTGAGCGAACAAGCTGCGGACATTAACAAATCCATGCTGGTGGACGCGCGCCGCAGTGAGGCCATGAGTGGCACCGCACTGGCGATGGAGCGTAGCTATCGCCAATACTGCGTGCTGGATGACAGCACGCTGGCCACACTCTACCAAAGCCAACACAAGCAATACGCGCAGATGCTGGAAGCGCACAGAAATGTTCTACCCGATCCACGCACTTACCAACTGTTAAGCCAACACCTTGTTGCATTGGCAAGCCTGGATTGTGCCAATAGCACGCCGACCAGCGCGGCGCAGGAACAGCTGACGCAGTTTGCGCAGGCCAATGCGCAACTGCTGCAAATGACGCGTGAAGTGGTGTTTTCTCGCGGGCAGCAATTGCAACAGGGTATCGCCGAGCGCGGCAAGTTTTTTGGCTGGCAGTCGCTGGTGCTGTTTATGGTCAGTTTGCTGTTAGTGGTGCTGTTTACCCGTATGATCATTGGACCGGTTAACGGCGTGGAGCGCATGATCAAACGTCTGGGAGAAGGGCGATCGCTCGGTAATACCAGTACCTTTAAAGGACCAAGAGAGATTCGCACGCTGGCACAGCGCATTATCTGGTTGAGTGAGCGACTCTCCTGGCTGGAATCGCAGCGGCACGAATTTTTGCGTCATATCTCCCATGAGCTGAAAACCCCGTTGGCGAGCCTGCGTGAAGGCACCTCGCTATTGGCCGACGAAGTTGTCGGGCCATTGACGTCGGATCAAAAAGACGTGGTAGCGATTTTGGATAACAGCAGTCGACACCTGCTGGAACTTATCGATCAGTTGCTGGATTACAACCGCAAGCTGGCGGATACCCCAACGGAGATGGAACCTGTCGACATTGATGAGGTGGTGGATATCGTGATGTCTTCGCACAGTCTGCCTGCCCGTACTAAGGCTATCCATACCGAAACGCGGCTTGATGTAACTCAGTGCTGGGCCGAGACCACATTGCTGATGCGCGTTATCGATAATCTCTATTCCAATGCGGTGCACTATGGCAAGGAATCCGGTAACATTTGGATTCGGAGTCGCCAGCATGGGCACCGGGTTCAAATTGACGTTGCCAACGATGGTGCGCCGATCCCTGAAGCGGAGCAAGGCATGATTTTTGAGCCCTTTTATCAGGGAAGCCACCAGCGCAAAGGCGCGGTGAAAGGCAGCGGTCTTGGGTTGAGCATTGCGCGCGATTGTATTCGCCGCATGCGCGGGGAACTTAGCCTGATACCGGTGGATTATGCTGACGTCTGTTTTCGTATTGAATTGCCCTTAACCGCTGAGAATGAATAACAAATGAAAGCAAGGTGCTCTGACGGCAGGGTTCGCGGATCGGTGTTGGCGCTGCTGGCATTGCTCGCAGGCTGCGTTGACACCACCCATCACCGTATTGCGATACGTGATGTTGAAAATGTCACGCCGAAGGAATCAGTAAGCGACTACCGTCTGACGCAGTGCGATAGCTTGTTGCGCATTGACGATCGCGACGCGGTGAATAACGCCCTTTATTGGTTGCGCGCCATGGATTGTGCCGAGCGATTAACCCCGCAACAGGCGCGTGAGGCAGCGCAAACGCTGGGGAGCGCAACCTGGGATCAGGCATTCAAGCAGAGCATTTTACTCGATCAGGTCAAAATTACCCCGGCGGAACGGCGTCAGATGCTCGATCGTCTGAATGGGTTTCAAACGGACTTTCCCGCAGCACTGCGCCCGCTGCTGCAAACCTGGCAGGACAAACAAACGTTCTGGCTGGCGTTGACGGATGAGCGCATACGCACTCAGCGTTTGCAGGAGGCCAACGACAAACAGCTAGAAGCGATGCGGGTTCAACAGAACAATTTGCAATATCAATTGGATGTGACGACGCGCAAACTGGAAAACCTGACGGATATTGAGCGTCAGCTTTCCACCCGCAAGCCGATGAGCGGTGAACTTCCAGAGCCTGCGGCTTCGCATGAGTCTGGCGCGGTGGAGCGCCACGGTGCGCCTGCGACGTCAAAATAGGAGCCTACACGCCCATGACAATTCGAAAAACGGCTGATTTGTTGCTGGTTGATGACGATCCCAGTTTGCTAAAACTGCTGGGTATGCGTTTGACCAGTGAAGGGTTTCATGTCGTGACGGCGGAAAGCGGTGCGGAAGCGCTGCGCGTGCTGGCTCGCGATAGCATTGATTTGGTCATCAGCGATTTACGCATGGATGAAATGGACGGTCTGGCGCTGTTTTCTGAAATACAGAAGCAACAGCCTGGACTGCCAGTGATTATTCTTACTGCGCACGGTTCGATTCCTGATGCCGTGGCCGCGACCCAGCAAGGGGTATTTGGCTTTTTGACTAAACCGGTGGATCGCGATGCGCTCTATAAGGCGATCGATGATGCGCTGGCGCTCAGCGCCCCTGCCGGAGAGTCCCACTGGCGAGAAACCATTGTGACGCGCAGCCCGGTGATGCTGCGTCTGCTGGAACAGGCTAAACTGGTGGCGCAATCTGACGTAAGCGTGCTGATTAACGGCCAGAGCGGAACCGGGAAAGAGGTGCTGGCGCGGGCAATCCATAGTGCCAGTCCGCGCGCAAAAAACGCGTTTATCGCTATCAACTGCGGCGCACTGCCGGAACCCTTGCTGGAGTCTGAACTGTTCGGCCATGCCAAAGGCGCGTTTACCGGTGCGGTCAGCAGCCGCGAGGGGTTGTTTCAGGCGGCTGAAGGGGGCACGTTGTTCCTTGACGAAATCGGCGATATGCCGTTGTCGTTACAGGTCAAACTGCTGCGGGTGTTGCAGGAGCGCAAGGTGCGCCCACTGGGTAGCAACCGGGATATCGATATCAATGTGCGGATTCTTTCCGCCACGCACCGCGATTTGCCGGTCGCGATGGAAAAAGGCGAATTTCGTGAAGATCTTTACTACCGTTTAAATGTCGTGACCATGAAATTGCCTGCGCTGCATGAACGGGCCGAGGATATTCCGCTGCTGGCAAATCATCTGCTGCGTGAAGCGGCCAATCGCCATAAGCCGTTCGTTCGCAGTTTTTCCAGTGATGCAATGAAACGCTTGATGACGGCGAGTTGGCCCGGTAATGTGCGTCAACTGGTGAACGTGATTGAACGCTGTGTGGCGTTGACCAGCGCGCCAGTGATTAATGATGCGCTGGTAGAACAAGCGTTGGAAGGCGAGAATACCGCGTTGCCGACCTTTGTGGAGGCGCGTCACCAGTTTGAGCTGAACTATTTACGTAAGCTGATGCAAATTGCTAAAGGCAACGTGACGCAGGCGGCCAGAATGGCGGGGCGTAATCGCACCGAATTCTATAAGTTGCTTGGACGTCACGCGTTGGATGCCAACGATTTTAAAGAGTAACAGCGCGTCGTGCGTTGTTGCGGTTAGCATTACCGTTTCACTGAATGTTTGTTACTGATGCCCGACTGCGGTCGAAGAGAAACAGGTTCACAAAGGTTATTTCATGAAAAAAATAGATGCGATTATCAAACCGTTCAAATTGGACGACGTGCGTGAAGCGTTAGCCGAAGTGGGTATCACCGGCATGACCGTCACGGAAGTAAAAGGATTCGGACGCCAGAAGGGCCATACCGAACTGTATCGCGGTGCCGAATACATGGTCGATTTTCTGCCCAAGGTAAAAATCGAGCTGGTGGTTGCCGATGACATCGTCGATACCTGTGTCGAAACCATCATTCAGACCGCACAAACCGGTAAAATTGGTGACGGCAAGATCTTCGTGTTTGATGTGGCACGCGTGGTACGTATCCGTACTGGCGAAGAAGACGAAGCGGCTATCTGATGCGTAAGCCACGATCCCCGCTGAGCAGGGATCGTGCAACGTCCTGTCAAGGTGCGGTGGGTGTCCAGCCTGCCAGAACCTTGTCCTTGGTGTATTCTGCTGCCTGCTCTGCGGTGAGCTGACGCCGTCCGTCATTTTTTTCTGCACCCGCACCGGTTGAGCGGTATTCGAAGAAACGCGAATCCTGCGGCTGGAACCAGATTTTCTCGCCTTTGATATCCTTACCGGACATTTTGTCCCAGCCGTAGATCACATCGTCCATCTGGGTGTTGATAAACACCGTTTGTCCGATAGCGTTAGGGTCGGCATAGCGGCCATCAGGGAAGGTGGTTGTCGGGTGCCAAGGGCGACCGAGCGCATAGCTTTTCGCGGGGACATTGCTGCCTTCCTTGAATACCCGGCTGTTAGTAATCACCAGACCGTACTTCTGGTTGATATCGGTGCTGGGGGCGGTCAGGTAACCATAAGATTCATCACCGGGATTGACGCGCGTGCGCGCGACGATATCGCAATCATCAAACAGCGCCGTACCGTTACCGAAAATAAAGTCCACGGTGCCGCTGATACGGCATTTTTCAAAGAAGCTGCGCCCCCCTTTGACGTACAGCGTGTCTTGATAACCGACCAGACTGACATCGTGGAAGTAGGCACGATCGCTCTTCTCTGCCACTAACAGTGCCACCGCCTGAGTGTCTTTTATCTTGGTCGGGTCATCACTCTTTTTGGCTTCATTGCCCAGATAATCAAAATCGTTGCGGATGGTCAGCGTGCGGGCACTGAAATCAGGCGCATCGATCTTCACCGTATAGCTGCCGGAAGTACCCCATTTGGAACCGTCAGGCTTCAGTGCCCCAGCTGCCGTGTCCACGGCAATAATCGTGTGGTCACGGTCCTCGCCCTTAAAATGCACGTTGGGACGGGTGATCACCAGACGCTCATTGTAGGTACCCTTTTTGATGTAAATAACAAACGGCGTGGTATCGGCGGGCGCGCTGGCGATAGCCTCACCAATGGTTTTAAAGGTGTTGGGTGCGGCAGGTGCCGTGGCCGAAACCACCGCGTTAATATCTGAACTGGCAACGGCGAGTTGCCAGGGAGCGGCGACCAGAACGGCCAGCGCAATCGCGCCTGAGAGAGGTTTAAGCATACCGATCATTCCTTAACTGTCGTGTCCGAGAGGTAAAGCCCATCCATTCTCACGATGGGAAAGTGCCCCTGAGCAAAGGCTCAGGGGAGTAAAGCGTTAGTGTTTTTTCTTGAGCAGATAATCGGCCAGCGGGCGCAGCGCGTCGTCGGCGCGAATGCTGTCTGCGACGATCTCGGCCACGGCAATCGCGCCTTTTTGTTGGAAATGGGTGGTATCCGGTTTGCTGGTGCTGCCCGCCTGATCTTTGTAGTACGGGTAGCGTTTAGGATCGATCACCAGCCAGTACTGTTTCCAGTGATGTCCGTTATCCCGGTTAGCCAGTGCAATGGTATCGGGTTCGACATCCAGTAACGGGACATTGTTGGCTTTCGCGGTGTCTTTGATGGTTTGGCTGTAGTCACCGATAAAGGCAAAGCCGTTTTCAGCATTTTGCCGGGTGAAGTGACTGTGAACAGCCGGGGTGCCGTCTTTGCCTTGTGCATCTTTCACGCGGGTTGTCGGCGTTAACAGTACTGGGATCATCTGGTGCTGGCGGGCATAGGTGATGTAACGTTCCAGCGCGTTCTGGAATGACATGTCAGGCTTACCCTGCGGGAATTGGCGCTTGCCTGCCGCATCATTGGGGTAGGTACACAAATTACCGACATCCGCCGCGCCGCGTACCGCTCTGGCACCGTTACAGTTCTGATCGTTGTGGCCCATCTGAATGAAGATATAGTCGCCAGGCTGCATCAGTGGCTGCATCTGCCGGAACCAGCCTTCATAGAAGAAATCGCGTGAGCTGCGTCCGGCGCGGGCACCGTTGATCACTTTGACACTGCCGTCATGGCGGAATTGCTGCTCAAACACCTGCGCCCAGCCCATGCGCGGGAAACGCAGTTTCTCGTAGTTGGCGGCAGTGGAGTCGCCGACGATAAAGATGCGCGTTTTGGCCTTTTTGATCTCATCCAACTGACGGCGTGCATAGCCGTAATCCAATCCTTCGTAGCTGCCATCGGCGCTAAGGCCGACGATCGGCCGGAACACGCTATCCGTCAACACCGTGTGGCCTGCTTGTCCGCTGTCGTTATGGTAGTTACGGTTGTGATTGATCACCTCGACCAGTTGGCGCACGGCTTTTTGCTGCGTCGCCGGGTAGTGCAGGGGATCAAACTGTGCCGGGTTAGTGATACCCGCCTGTTTTAATGCGGGGCCGAAACCGGCATGAAACACCGCGTTAGCCTGTTTCCAGGTTGCCGCTGAGAGCACTGGCGTACCCGCGTCATCGGAGAGTTGCTGCGGGCCAATATAGCCTGCCGCCGCGGCCATGTCGGAGGCAATGCGATCGGTAAACGGGTTGATGTTGGCGGTGTTTCCTTTACCCGATTGCGCGGTTGGCAGCAACGCACTCAGGCAGATGGCGCGCGCCTGATTGTTCAACAAACAGTTATTGCCGCCGGACTCTACCGCGGACAGGCGCAGCGGTGCCGTTAATTCAGACACGTCCAACTGGTAGTGCCCCTGCTCATCCGTTTGCGTTTGGCGCCGGTGTCCCTGTTGGTCACGCACAATAATAGTGGCGGGCAGGCGGGCATCGCGGTGTGCAACGATACCTTCGAGCGTGGTGTGTTCTCCCAACACCGTGGCGGGCAGCGTTTCATTAGCCGGGGCAGCATTCTTTTGTGCATGGGCATAGCCCATTGAAGCGCTAATCAGCAGCGCGAGCGTAATGCGGTGAGAAAATCGTGTAGACATGGTCAGATACATCCCTTGTAGCAAAAAGTAGTAAAAAAGACGACGTCGTTTGGGTGGTGTGCAACAGGCTTGCCGCAGTGCTAATGATTCTTACACAAACTCCTTGTTAGTTCGGCCAAAAAAGTGGGATGCAGACAGGCCGCGGAGCAAGTCAAGAAGCTAAAACCGCGTTTTTTTAAAATGAAACGTTATTTTAATTATGGCGTGGCGGATTTTTGTGATCGATACCGTTTTTTATCATTACCGGATCGGGTGGCAGCGTAAATTTGTGATCGTGGATAAGATTACCGCGCGTGCGTTTGCCCGCGCGGTAGGGGCTTGCGAGTCGGCGTATTACACGACTTTATGCGGGCCAAAGCATTCGTAGTGTAACTGTGAGGGGGCGATGCCCAATGCGAGGAGTTGGCGAGCGACGAATTGCATAAACGCCACCGGGCCGCACAGATAAAAATGCATGTTGGCATTGGTCAGACGGTACGCCAGTTTGTCCAGCGCCATTACGCCTTGATAGTGAAAATCTTCCCCGGGACGATCGTCTTTGCCGGGCTGGCGATACCACACGTAACGAGCCAGCGTAGGCCATTGCTGGTTAATCTGCGCCAGTTCATCGCCAAAGGCATGCACATCGCCGTTGTCAGCGGCATGCAACCAGAGGACGTCTGCCTGGTGTGCCCGATCTTTTAACTGGTGCAGCATGCTGAGCAACGGTGTTTGTCCTACGCCCGCAGAGATAAGCGTGACCGGTGTGGTCGGGGAGGCCGTTAAAAAGAAATCCCCGTGGGGGGCTGCCAGAGAAATGATATCGCCTTCCTGTGCAATGTCATGGAGATAGCCGGAAACGGTTCCTTGATCCTCGCGTTTCACCGCAATGCGGTAAGTGCGACCATTAGGGGCGTGTGTCAGGGAATATTGGCGAATCTCCTGATGCGTAAGGCTGTCGTGGCGGATGTAGACCGCCAAATACTGACCGGGTTTAAAATCCACCACCGATTTGCCATCGATAGGCTCCAGCGTAAAACTGGCGATCAGCGTACTCTGCGCCTGCTTTTTCACGATGCGAAAGGGGCGCGTGCCTTCCCAACCACCGTGTTGGCTGGCTGCATCCTGATAAATGGCGCGTTCACGTTGAATAAAAACATCCGCCAATACGCCATATGCCTTGCCCCAGGCATCCAGGATTTCCTCGCCGGGGCTAAACAATTCGTCCAGCGTCGCCAACAGATGTTCACCCACGATGCCATACTGTGCGGGCTGGATCGAAAAGCTGGCATGTTTCTGTGCGATACGCTCCACCGCAGGCAGCAGCGCAGAGAGGTTGTCGATGTTAGCCGCGTAGGCGCAGATCGCGTTGAATAGGGCTTCTCGCTGATCGCCATTGCGCTGATTACTCATGTTGAAAATGTCTTTCAGTTCAGGATTGTGGTTGAACATGCGCTGATAAAAATGGGCGGTCAGTGCCGGGCCGGTTTTTGCCAGCAAGGGCAGAGTGGATTTTACGGTAGCGATGGTTTTTTCGTCTAGCATGGTGACTCCAGGTGGTTTTATAAGATGTATTTTTAATGCATCTTATTAGAGCGTTGTCACCTTGTAAATCCCTGCGTTGTGGTGGTGTTTATTGTGTCTACGGGAACACAAAATGAAGAAAATGCAGGATGCAGATGAAGAAAACTCCCTTGCCAGAGCATGAAGCCATTAGGCCGCTAAGCCTTGTGCTGCTTGAAGCTAATCGTTTGCGTAAAAACCTCTGTCAAGCCCTATCATGCAAGGGGATAAACGGTTTACACTATAGGCCAATACCCGTTGCGGGCATTTTTACTGTACATATAGTTAGCTGAGTCAGGAGATGCGGATGTTAAAGCGTGAAATGAACATTGCCGATTACGATGCCGAACTGTGGCACGCGATGCAGCAAGAAGTGGTGCGTCAGGAAGAGCATATTGAACTGATAGCGTCAGAAAACTACACCAGCCCACGTGTTATGCAGGCTCAAGGGTCTCAGTTAACCAACAAATATGCGGAAGGATATCCGGGCAAACGTTACTACGGCGGCTGCGAATACGTTGATATCGTAGAGCAACTGGCGATTGACCGCGCCAAAGCGCTGTTCGGTGCTGACTACGCTAACGTGCAACCGCACTCCGGTTCTCAGGCCAACTTTGCCGTGTATACCGCGCTGCTGCAACCGGGTGACACCATTCTGGGGATGAACCTGGCTCACGGTGGTCACTTGACCCACGGCTCTCCGGTTAACCTGTCTGGCAAACTGTACAAGGTGATTCCTTACGGTATCGATGAAAGCGGTAAAATCGATTACGAAGAAATGGCTGAACTGGCACAAACCCATAAACCGAAAATGATCGTGGGCGGTTTTTCCGCTTACTCCGGTGTGGTTGACTGGGCGAAAATGCGTGAAATCGCTGACAGCATTGGTGCTTATCTGTTTGTGGATATGGCGCACGTTGCGGGTCTGGTTGCGGCTGACGTTTATCCTAACCCGGTTCCCCATGCACATATCGTCACGACCACTACCCATAAAACGCTGGCAGGTCCGCGTGGTGGCTTGATTCTGGCCAAGGGTGGTGATGAAGAGCTGTACAAAAAACTGAACTCTGCCGTCTTCCCTGGCGGTCAGGGCGGCCCGTTGATGCACGTTATCGCCGGTAAAGCGGTCGCGCTGAAAGAAGCGATGGAGCCTGAGTTCAAAGTTTACCAGCAACAAGTGGCGAAGAATGCCAAGGCCATGGTTGACGTGTTCCTGACGCGCGGTTTCAACGTGGTTTCTGGTGGCACCAGCAACCACCTGTTCCTGCTCGATCTGGTAAGCAAAAACCTGACCGGTAAAGAAGCCGATGCTGCTCTGGGCCGCGCTAATATTACCGTTAACAAAAATAGCGTGCCGAACGATCCGAAGAGCCCGTTTGTTACCTCTGGTATCCGTATCGGTACGCCAGCGGCAACCCGTCGTGGCTTTAAGGAAGCGGAAGTGCGTGAGCTGGCTGGCTGGATCTGCGATGTGTTGGATAACATCAATGACGAAGCGACCATTGAACGTGTGAAACAAAAAGTGCTCGCTATTTGCGAGCGTTTCCCGGTTTACGCCTGATCGCTCAGTCATTTATAAGTGAACGCCAGCCTTCGGGCTGGCGTTTTTTTTACCTCTCTTTCTCACCATCTTTGCGTAACCCTCTGATATATCCGCCCTGATGCTCTGATAGCCAGAATCAGAATATGAAAGTTTTTTCCCGCACCCCGTCTACCCTTTGAGACAGTTCTGATAGCAAACATGCTGTTTCCAGGAGGTTTGCTTTTAATTAATAACCATAAATTATTTTTATTCATAGTTATTAATTAATAAGCTATCAATATCAGCGGAATGATTAAATATCAATGAGTTATTATATATTGGGAGAAGTGCCGGATGAGGTCTTCGTCATTCAAAGTCAAACCGTTGGTGGTGGCAGTAAGTGCCGTACTAGGCGTACTTTCTACTTACCCATCATCCGCTGCATCGATCGATGTTTCCACCAACATCAGCGGCCTGAGCATCACCACTGCGCATGATTATCTGAGCATAACCAATGCCGGTACGATTACCGGAACCGATTTCGGCGTCACCAATACATCGACCATTGGCTCGATCAGCAATGCCGGTGTCATTATGGGGAATGATGGGTTTTATAACACCGGGTCGATTGGTCCGATAACCAACTCCGGTTTAATTTCTGCCAGTGACAATATCGGTCTTTGGAGCGATGCGGGTAACATTGATTCGCTATTTAACACCGGCACCATCTCGGGACATAAGGGCGTTTACCTCGAGAACGACAGTTTTATGGGGGAGTTCAACAACGCGGGCTATATCGAAGGTGATGAAGATACCGCTGTTTTAGTTAATGGCAGCAGCCTGTGCTCTTTCGAAAACTCGGGTGAAATCTATGGCGACCAAGGCATCGTGCTGGAAAATAATTCCATGCTGTATGAGATGGTGAATTCCGGTGTGATTTCCTCTGATGACGATGCCGCTATTCTGCTCAACAGTTCCAGTATCTATTCCATTAGCAACACCGGATTGATTTCCGGTGATGCGGGGATCGTTTTGGACAATGATGCCAGCATAGCGTCGTTAATCAACGGCGGTACGATCAGCGCGGGGTTAGGCATTGGCGTATTTGGCGATAATGTTGAGGAGGCGAGCTCGATCGGCTCTATCTCTAATACCGTCTTATTGATGCGAGTGATGGGTTGATTGTGGCGGGTGGCGCGTATGTCGGCACCTTCTTCAACTCGGGCACCTTGAGCACCAATCTGGGGATTGGTGCATTTGGCGATCAAGAGAATGAAACCAGTACCATTGCTTACATTAACAACAGCGGTCTGATTGACGCCGAGGATGGCATGGTGGTGCAAGGCGGCTCTTATGTCGGAACATTTTTCAACTCGGGCTCCATCGACACCAATATTGCCATGGGGATTTACAACGGCGGCACCCTTGGTTCGCTCAGTAATGAAGGGATTATTGGCGGTGAGTTAGCCGCGCTTTCCATTGATGGCGGCAGCATCGGGTCGATTTATAACGATGGGGTTATCGCGGGAAATATCTACTCCACCAGCGGCCTGACCTTCTTTGGCGGCGAAGATGAAGACATCGGTACGTTGACCGGCTATGAAAAAGGCAGTATCGGCACCCTTTCCATTGCAACCGGCGACCTGACGTTTGTCACAGGCAGCACGGTGCTTAATGACAATGTCATTCTGGGGGAAGGCCAACTGGTGAATGGCTCCGCTCAGCTGATGGTCAATAACGTGCTCACGATCGATGGTGACTATCAACAGGGCGGTGGTGCCAGCCTGCTGTTTGGCGTCAATAATTACCTTGCTACCAACGGTGACATCAATTCCTACAACGGGTATGGCCGTCTGGTGGTGTCTGGCAGCGCCAATATTACCAGCGGATCTAACGTGGGGCTGATGGGTAACGGCCAATATGCGTTCGCTCAAGGACAGCGCTATGTGGTGATTCGGGCAAACAGCGATGGTACCGATTACAACGCTGACAAGCTGGATTACTGGGCTGAGGATTACACCGGGTTACTAACGGGTAATACGGTCACGCACGGCAGCACCAGCGATCTGGTCATTACGCTGGGTGATTGTAATGGTGATTACAAGCCGATCGACTATGCCACGACGTCAAACGCCGTCTCCGCATTGAACGGCCTGTTTAACTATGGCGGCACGGAATCGTCACTGCTCAACCTGTTTAATGCCAGTGCTGCGGTAGGCAATACGGCCGAAGCTAATCGTGCGGGGGCACAACTGAGCCCGGCGGCGATCGCCTCAGCTTCTGCACAGGCAGCAGCACTGCCTGCCATGTCGGTGCTGGACGTATTGGCACAACGCGGTGAAGCCATTCGTCTTGCAGGCGCAGGCAGCGGTATTTCGACCGGGGAGAATGATGACGGTCCGGTAGCCTGGGGTCAGGGCTTCGGTGGCAAGGTTAACCGAGGTCAGCAGGGGGATATCTCGGGCTACGACGGACACTTCGTTGGCGTGATGTTAGGGGGCGATGGTGAAGTCAATGGCAACTGGCGTCTTGGAGGATTAGGCAGCTACACCACCACCATGGTGAACAGCAGCGGCGATAATCAGGGCAGTTCGGCCCATGTCAAATCTTACGGCGTGTTTGGCTATGCCAACTATGAGGGTAACCCTTGGTACGTCAACCTGACGACTGGCGGTATCTTCCACCATTACGGCACCAAACGTCAGCTTGATTTCACCGGCTTTAACGGTAATACCACGGCAAGCTTCAAAGGGAATCAATTTGTTGCCTCCGGTCTGGTGGGGTATCCACTCTCGATGGGAACCCTGTGGACCCGATTGACACCGATCGCTGCCTTGACCTACAGCAAACTGGGTCAGGACGGTTACACCGAATCAGGCGGCAACGGTGCGGGATTGCGGGTTGACGATACAACGGTGACCTCGCTGAAAAGCGACCTGGCGTTGAAGCTGGATCATCGCTTCAAAATGTCAGACGGTGAAATTCAGCCGTTTATCCAGGGCGGATGGCGTCATGAATATCATGACGATGCGCTGCAATCGGTGGCGAGTTTCTCCGCCGACAGCTCCGGTGCCAGTTCATTTGTGGCACGCGGTTCCAAGCCGGTTATCGACACCGGTGTGTTCTCTGCGGGCGTTTCTCTCGTGGGTTCTCGTGACCTCAGCGTGACAATAAAATACACCGGCGAAGCGGCCCGACATTACCAAAGTCACACTGGTAATCTGCAACTGCGCTGGCAGTTCTGATTCCCCGCGCCAGCGGTGTTGTCACACTGCTGGCGCATTGTTTCAGTTCATGCGCTAGCATCGGGGAGATTTTTGTGCTCAATCCGACTCATCCAGTGACGGCACCACTTACTGTGGAAACGGCTTTGCGGCGCGCGTATGCACACTGGCGGGCTGGTCAGGCGGCGCAGGCAGAGCAACTCTGTCTGCGCATTTTGCGTGCAGTGCCTCAGCAACCGAGTGCTATGCATCTGCTCGGCGTTATGGCCCATGCTTATGGTTTTCAGGAGCGCGCGGTAACCTATCTGGAGACGGCGACCCGCTCACCGCAAGCCCCGGCGCTGTTTCACTGCAATCTGGCGGAGATGTATCGCCAAAAAGGGCATTTGAAGGAGGCGGAGCAGTCAGCGAACAAGGCGGTCGCTACCGATCCGAACCTGATGGAGGCGTGGAACAACCTCGGTATCATCGCACAAGAGCGTGGAAAGTTGCCTTTCAGCGAAACCTGTCTGCGCAAGGTGCTGAGCGCTCGTCCCGACAATCCGCAGGCACACAATAATTTGGCGAACACGCTGCGCCGGTTAGGCCAGAGCCAGCAAGCATTGCATCACTATCAACAGGCACTGGTGCACGATCCTCAGTTTGTTCAGGCCTGTATCAACCAATCGTCGCTGTTGCGTGAACTCGGCCATCTAAATCGCGCCGTCGAGCTAGCCGAACAGGCGATAGCGCTCGATCCACGCTGCGCGGAAGCCTATCTTAACCTTGCCGATCTGGCGACGGCGCGTCAGCGGCCTGAAGAGGCGACCCGTTGGCTGGACGCGTTACGCGCCTTCGCGCCGGACAGGGTTAATGCGCAGGGCGCGACTTCCGGTACGGCGCTGTCCGCCGAGACGATTGCCGCCTGCCATCAGCACGTGCTCGCCCTTTCTGCCGAAGGCCTCCATGCCGAGGTAGAGGCCTTGCTGACACAAACGCTGGCGAACGGCAACGGACCGCCGACGCTGTGGCACCTGCTGGCGCGGGCGCTGCGCGCGCAGTTAAAAATGGAACCTGCGTTGCGCATTATGGCCATGCTGGTGCGGGTTCGGCCCGGCGAGATGATAGCGCGTTTCGATCTGGCTTCACTGCTGTTAGCCACCGGTGATTTTACCCGTGGCTGGCGCGAATACCGCTTTCGCTACCAGATGGAGCACACGGCTAAGGTGTGCCGCCATGTGCAGAAACCGCGTTGGGAAGGGCAGACGCTGGCGGGAAAATGCTTGCTGATTCATGATGAACAGGGCTTCGGCGATACCTTTCAGTTTTTACGCCTGGTGCAAACCGCGCGCGAGCGCAGCGGTGCGCGCATTATTCTGCAAGTGAACAGCGATTGTTTGACGCTGGCTCGCCGCTGTGCAGGCTGGGATGAGATCGTTGTGCGTGGAAACTTACCGCCGCCCTTTGATTATCATTGCGAACTGATGAGCCTGCCGATGGCGCTGGGCCTTCAACTGACGGATTTACCCGGTACGGTGCCTTATCTGTTTGCCGATCCCGTGCGTGTCGAATTCTGGCAACGGCGTCTGGCGCATTTACCGCGCCCGTTGGTGGGGCTGGTGTGGGCGGGGCGGCCCGAACATAACAATGATAAAAATCGCTCGATGACCCTAAGCGATCTTGCGCCGCTGGCACAGCCCGGTGTCAGTTTTCTCGCTCTGCAAAAAGGCGCTGCGGCGTCACAAGCCGATGCACCGCCTGCTGGCATCAATCTGTTGTCGTTGAGTGATGATATTGCCGATTTTGATGATACCGCGGCTATCTTGTGCGTCATCGATTTGTTGATTTCGGTGGACTCTTCCCCGGTGCATCTGGCCGGTGCGTTGGGACGACCCACCTGGGTAATGCTCCCCTACGAGCCGGAGTGGCGCTGGTTACTGGCACGTGATGACTCGCCCTGGTATCCCTCTGTCACGCTGTTTCGTCAGCCGCAGCACGGGCAGTGGACGCCTGTGGTAGAGGCCATGGCCCAACAACTGGCTCAGTGGCCTCGGCAGACGCCATGCTGAACCGCGCGTTCTTTACGCCATGGCTTGCGCCATTCAGTATGCTGTTGTGGATATTGGCGACCAGCTTGACTGGGTGTAACGCCGATCCGCACCATCATGCCGATCAACTGGCGCAGCGCGGTGATTTGCAACATGGCACGCTGTGGGCCGCTCCCTTTCACTTAACCACCTACACCCGTATTACGCGTGCTGACAGGCCCTTACATGTCTATATTGAGGGGGATGGGCGCGCTTGGATCCAACACTTTCGGGTTTCGCGCGATCCCACGCCGCGACGGGCGATGGGGTTGGCATTAGCGGCGGAGGATACGGCGGCCAACGTGGTTTATCTCGCGCGCCCTTGCCAATTTACTGTTGCCGAGCAGGCCTCTGCTTGCCGCCCTGAATACTGGACGGGCAAACGTTTTGCACCCGATGTGGTTGCATCGATGGATGCGGCCATTTCCCACTACTTGCGCCAGACACCGGGGCAACCGGTGGTGTTGACCGGGTACTCTGGCGGCGGTGCTATTGCGGTGTTGATTGCTGCCCGGCGTAAAGACATCGCCCTGCTACGCACGGTAGCGGGCAACCTCAATCACGTCGCGGTTAATCGCTTACACCGTGTCGCCCCCATGCCCGATTCACTTAACCCGGCCGATGTCGCGAGCGAGGTCGCCGCGGTGCCGCAACTGCATTTCAGTGGTGATAGCGATCGCATTGTGCCTTCGGTTATTGCTCACTTTTTTGTTACTGCTGTCGGGCGTTGTGCCGATGTGCGTGAAGTGCACGACGTAGATCATGAGGGCGATTGGCCCGCGCTGTGGTCTGCCTTGTTGCAGATGCGTATCCCGTGTGAAGATCCTGCGCAACGTGTTTTGCTCCGCTCCTGAACGCTGAATTTTGCGAGCCCGCTCTGGGAAGCCACTGCCTTACCTGTTAGGCTAAGACGCCTTTTTAGGGCGCGATGATGGGGCTGTAGTTGCCGTAGTGACACTATGTGCTGCGCAGCTGACAAGGAGAGACGATGGTTCTGCAATCCACCTACTGGCTGGCGCTCAGTTATTTCACCTACTTTTTTTGCTATGGCATTTTCCTGCCGTTCTGGAGCGGCTGGTTAAAAGGGGAAGGCCTCAGCGCGGAAAACATCGGTTTGCTGCTCGGCGCCGGACTGGTCGCGCGCTGTATCGGGAGTCTCTTCATTACGCCTTGTGTAAAAAACCCGGCTCACCTGATTAATGCAATACGTCTTTTGGCCTTGCTGTCACTGCTTCTTGCGCTGGGTTTCTGGCTGGGCAATGCCTGGGTATGGCTGCTGTTGATGATTGTGGGTTTTAATCTGTTCTTTTCACCGCTGGTACCGCTCAACGATGGGCTGGCCGCCACCTGGCAACGCCAGATCGCTATGGACTATGGCAAAGTGCGTGTCTGGGGATCGATAGCGTTTGTCATTGGCTCTGCCGTCACCGGTGAATTGGTGGCCGCCTGGGGGCACACGGCTATTCTGGCAACGCTGACCGCCGGGTTGGTTTGTATGCTGTTAGGCATGTTGCTACGACCTTCTGTGATGCCACAGGCCAGCGCGGGCGGCGAACACGCCGCGCCAGTCACTCCCTGGCCGACATTACTGCGTGAAGCGGGCGTGTGGCGCCTTTTGCTCTGCGTGGCGTTGTTGCAAGGTGCGCATGCGGCCTATTACGGTTTTAGCGTCATCTATTGGCAGGAGGCGGGGTATTCGCCAGCGGTGATTGGTTATTTGTGGTCGCTGGGGGTGGTGGCTGAGGTGGTGGTGTTTATGTTCAGCAAACGATGGTTTGCGCGTTTCAGCGCCCGCGACCTGTTGCTGCTGTCTGCGGTGGCAGGCATTGTCCGCTGGGGACTGATGGGGGCCACCGTAGCGCTGCCCTGGCTGATTGTGATACAGATATTGCACTGCGGTACCTTTACCCTGTGCCATCTGGCCGCGATGCGCTTTATTTCTGCGCGTAGCGGTGGCGACGTGCTACGTTTGCAGGCCGTCTATTCGGCACTGGCAATGGGCGGCAGCATTGCGGTGATGACGGTGGTGTCGGGCTTTTTGTTTGAACATCTGCAACACGCTACCTTCTGGGTGATGGCGGCGCTGGTGGTTCCCGCGCTGTTTTTGCGACCCGCTACGCCCATGCAGCACGCATAAACCGGGCATCACGTTCATTTCGGAATCGTATGACACTTGGAATGTTCGGGTGTCATTATCTGCGTCAAGAGACGATACATTATGTTACTTTATAACACTTTCGGTCGCTGTGGTGCTCGGGTAGGGTGGCGGTGGGGCGTGTTGTTCTCGCTGCTATCGCTTGCTTCGCCTTCGGTGTGGGCGCATCCCCACAGTTTTATCGATATCCAAACCACGGTTGAAGGTGAGAATGACACCATCACCGGATTGCGTATGCATTGGACGATGGATCCGATCACCTCAGCCGATCTGCTCTACGATGCGGGCAAGGCGAAAAGTGACTCTGAAATCTGGAAAAAGCTGGCGGCGGAAGTGATGGCGAACGTGTTGGGTCAGCACTATTTTACTGAGATCTACCGGGATAATGCAGCGGTGAAATTTCAACCGATGCCGACAGAATATCATTTGTCACGACAGGGTAATAAAGCGGTGCTGGAGTTTGTGCTGCCGCTGGCGCATCCGCAGGCCTTAAAAGGCACACCGCTACAGATTTCTACCTATGACCCGACCTATTTTGTCGATATGTCCTATCAGGATAAAAACGCTGTCCGTCTTGCGCCTGCGCTGGTGGAACACTGTAAAACAACGCTGTTTACCCCGAAACCCAGTGCTGATTTACGCTCTTATGCCCTATCGTTGGATAAAGCCGATGCCCCCGATGAGGATCTGGCGCTGGGCAAACAGTTTGCACAACAAATTACGCTGGAATGCCACTGATTGTGTTTGAAAAACGAAAACGCCATCGCACTTTGATAATCTGTTTAGGCCTGTGGCCGTTAGCGGCTTTTTTACTGTTGCTGGCGCTGGGGGGTCAGGTGGCGCTGCGCTACTGGCCGGATATTCTGCTGCAAAGCGTTGCCTGGCAGAAGGCGATGCATCAGCAGATGTCAGCGCTGCTCGAGGCAGTACACGAACAGCCGCATCAGGCGGGGTTGAGCCTGCTCGCGTTCAGTCTGGTCTACGGCATCTTGCACGCGGTGGGGCCGGGACACGGTAAAGTGGTGATCGCCACCTACCTTGCCACCCACCCGACGCAGCTTAAAAACAGTTTGAAACTGACGATGGCATCCTCTCTGCTGCAAGGCATGATGGCTATTGGATTAGTGAGTGTCACTCTCGGCGTTTTGCAACTCTCCAGCCGGGCGCTGCACGCCAGCGGTTTCTGGATGGAAAAGGCCAGTTTTATGCTGGTGGCGCTACTGGGATTGTGGCTCAGCGTACGCGCCCTTAAACGTCTGTGGGCGGCAGTTACTCATGCTCGGCATGCCAGCAAACCACGCATTCAGCGTATTCACGCGTTAACCGCAGAGACGCGTCCGTTACCGTTAGCGCCGTTATCGCCCGTGACGGATGATGATGTGTGCGGTTGCGGTCATCGTCATCTCCCTTCCCAGGAAGAATTGCAACGTGGTGATGGTTGGCGTACCCGGTTGGCGGTTGTGTTTGCCATGGGGTTACGTCCCTGCTCGGGGGCCATCCTGGTGCTGTTGTTCTCCAAGGTGATCGACGTGTTTGCCTGGGGCATTGCTTCTGCGCTCGCCATGGCGCTGGGCACTGCCATTACGCTCTCGGTGTTGGCGCTGCTGGTGTTCTTTTGCCGTCGAGTGATTGAACGCATGGGGCGCTCACGCACGCCTGCGCTATGGCAACACACTGCATGGAGCACGCTGTCGCTGGCGGGCGGTATGGTGCTGTTTGGCGCAGGCGTTCTGCTTTATCTCTCGGCACAACCTGACATTACCGGTGGTATCCGCCCGTTCTCTTGACGCGCTGGTTTCTGATTTTTCTCTCTGAATGTGCCTGGCGTTAAAAAGCCATTGCGTTACCTCTGGCGCGCAGCATATCATTTTAAAGATGATAATGAGTCTCATTATCCATATAAAAATCAGGGATAAAAATGAAGAAAACGCTACATTGGATAGCTACAATCGCGCTATGGAGTGTCACCTGCCTGTCATATGCCGCCCCGATCGTTATCGAAGATGTCAGTGGTCGCAAGGTTGAAATTGCCGCAGAAGCCAAACGCATCATTTTGGGTGAAGGGCGACAGATTTACCTGCTGGCAGCCTTTGACACCGATGCACCGTTTAAACGCGTGGTGGGTTGGCGTGACGATTTGCCCAAAGCGGATTTTGATGGCTATCAGGCCTATGAAAAACAGTACCCGAGCATCACATCGCTGCCAACGTTTGGCGGCGCGAAAGATGGCACCTTTAACGTTGAGCAGGCGTTAACGCTCAAACCTGATTTGGTGCTGATGAACCTGGAGTCAAAAGCGGCGACGGATGAAGGCAAACTGATTGAAAAGCTGGAACAGTTGGGTATTCCGGTGGTGTTTATCGATTTCCGCGAGAAGCCGTTTGAGAATGCGGAAAAGAGCATCCGTATCATGGGACAACTGCTGAACAAGCCGCAGCGTGCCGAGGCGATCGTGCAGTTCCGCCGCGAGCAGATCGCGGTGGTGGAAGATCGCCTGAAACATTATCAGGGGCCGCGTCCAAAAGTGATGATCGATCGTGCCGGCGGCTATGATGACGAGTGCTGCATGTCCTTTGGTGATGAAAACGTTGGTAAAATGGTGGAAGTTGCCGGTGGGAGTAATATCGCCAAAACGGCAATCCCCGGTACCTTTGGCACCTTGAATCCAGAATTTATCATCAGCGCTCGTCCAGATGTGGTGATTGTTACAGGGGCTAACTGGAAGAACTACAACACCGCGAACAAGTGGGTTGGCGTGGGGCCGGGAGCGGATACGGTGGAAGCCACCAAACGTCTGGCAGCGTTGATGCAGCGTTCAGCGTTCAAAACCTTGCCGGTGGCGACTAACGGCAATGCGCACGCCATCTGGCACCAGTTCTACGATAGCCCGTATCAGTTTGTCGCGATTCAGGCGATGGCAAAATGGCTGCATCCTGATCTGTTTAAGGATATCGATCCGGACGCGACGTTCAAAACCTTCCATGAGAAATTCTTGCCGCTGCCGTATCAACCGGGATATTGGGTAACACTGCCGCCGCAGCAGAAATAAGTACCGATGAAAAAGCCCGCATTGAGGCGGGCTTTAGGGGCATTCAATGCACGGGCAATCACATCGTCGGCTCAGACACTAACCCGTCAATCATCACTTGCGGTATGCCCTGTGAACAGCATTCAATACGTCCACGTACGCCATACACCTGTGCCAAACTGTCTGCGCTGATCACCTCGGCAGGCGCGCCATCGGCAATCAGTTCACCGTTTTTCAGCATCAGCACATGGTCGCCGTGACGCAGGGCGATATTGATATCGTGCACCACCACCAGCGTGACGATATTGCGCTTGCGCGTCTCTTTACGCACCAAATCCATCACGTGGAATTGGTAATTGAGATCCAGCGCGCTTAACGGTTCATCCAGTAACAGCAAGGAAGGTTGACGAATCAGCGATTGCGCCAGCCCCACCAGCTGTTTTTGGCCGCCGGAGAGTTGGTCCAGATAGCTCATTGCCAGATGTTCAATGCCGAGCTGGCGCAGCAGCGTCAATACCTCATTTTCTTTCTCGCGCGAGTTCAAACCGCCGGAAGCCCGCTGCGCCACGATGATCGACTCGAGCACGTGCAGATGCACGCCTGCGGGCAGGGATTGCGGCAGATAAACCACCTGTTCCGCACGCTGGGCGAACGGCAATTGCATCAGTTCGGTATCGTCCAGATGCAGTTCACCGTTGGCGTTGCCCAGCCCGGCCAGCGCGCGCAGCAGCGTTGATTTGCCGCTGCCGTTCGGGCCAAGTAGCACCGTGATTTTACCGCGCGGCAGCAGCGGAACATTGAGGTTGTGAATGATTTGTCGTTTCGGATAGCCGGCCTCGAAACGAGAGATGCGCAAACCAGTGTGTGACAGCGTTTGGTTCATACATTCCCCCGATGGCGCAGAATAATGCTCAGGAAGAAGGGCACCCCAACCAGCGATGTCACGATCCCGACAGGAATAATCACGCCGGGGATCAGGTTTTTAGACACCACCGACGCCAGCGATAACACCAGCGCGCCAATCAGAGCGCTGGCGGGCAGATAGAAGCGGTGATCTTCGCCGAATACCATGCGGGCGATGTGTGGCGCAACCAGACCAATAAAACCGATCGGGCCGACAAACGCCACCGATAGCGCAGAGAGAATACTGATACGCAGCAGCGTCGCCAGACGTAAACGGCGCACGTTGATACCAAAACTGGTGGCGCGATCTTCCCCGAGACGCAGGGCGGTGAGCTTCCATGAGCTCATAAACGACAGCGGCATTAATACCACCAGTGCCAGCAGCAGTACGCCTAACTTTTCCCATGAGGCGCGCGCCAGGCTGCCCATGGTCCAAAACACCAGCCCTTGCAAGGTATCTTCATTGGCAATGAATTGCAGCATCGAGACCAGCGCATTGAAGGTGAACACCAGCGCGATACCGAACAGGACCACGCCGGACGTCGCGACGTTGGTCCAGCGGGTAATGCCATCAAGTAACAGTGCGGCCATCAGCGCAAAGAGAAAGGCGTTAGCGGAAATAAACCACTGAGCCGGGATGCCGGGAATACCAATCCCCAGTACAATCGCCAGGGCAGCACCGAAGGCGGCGGCTGAAGAAACACCCAGCGTGAACGGGCTGGCTAGTGGGTTATTCAGAATGGTTTGCATCTCTGCGCCCGCTAACCCTAGGGCCAGTCCGACGATCAGCGCCATCAGCGCGTAGGGCAGGCGAATATCCCACACAATCACCCGCGTGCCAGCATCGGCCTGCGCCGGGTTGGTCAGCGTCTGCCACAGTACGTCGAGCGAAAGCCCTGACGGCCCCATGGTGAAATCCAGCAGAAGGGAAGCCACGATGGCGGCGACCAGCAGCAGCATGAGAAGCAACCGGTGGCGCAGAATATCTTGATAATGACGGAGAATATCCGAGTCAGCCGCCTGTTGGCGGCTGATGTCAGTGGTTGTACTCATCGACTACTTGGCCAACTTTTGACTGAAAATAAACGGTGTGTCGGGAAGCGTGGTAAAGCGACGCACAATATCGTGGTAGGTTTGATCCGGATTTAACGTTGCCAACGCTTGCGGATAGGCAATTTTTGCCAGATATTCCATGCCGACAATGTTATAAGGGTGGTTATAGAAGTGGTGATATACCCCGTAAACCTGACCGGCCTTGATGGCGGGGACTTGATCGATACCCGGACGGCTTAACAGCACATCGGCTTTGGCCTGAATATCCTCAGCGGTGGCGTTATAGCCGAACGGCAGAATTTTGTTGGCGCTGTTGCCGCGTTTGGAACCGGTCATGATGTAAGCATCCGGTTTTTCCGCAATCACTTTTTCCAGTGAGATAAAACCGGTGGCACCCGGCAGCAGATCGGCGGCGATATTGGTCACTCCAACCGCTCTTAGCAAACCGCCCCAGCCGTTATCTTTATGGCTGAAGCAGCAGGCATCGCTGTTGCCCGCGATAGGTTCGATAAACACGCGCGGTTTCGGCGTAATCGCTGCGGTTTTTTGCTGAATGTCTGCGGCGTGCTGACGATAGAAGTCGGTATAGGCTTTGGCGTTCTCTTCACGGTTAAGCACCTTGCCGAGCAGGTCGATGCTGTCCGCGGTGTTCTTAGCCGGATCGATTTCATAATCGACAAACAGCAACGGAATGTGCAGTTCGTTCAGCTTGTTAACGACGCCATTGCCTTCCAGTGACGCTTTGGCACGCAGTTGCGCCACCATCAAATCCGGTTTTTTCACCAGCACGCTTTCCAGCTCGATATCACCTTTGTCGCCAAAGCCCATATCAAGGATGTTTTCAGCATCCGGCCATTTGCCCTTCAACAGGTTCCAGGTAGCGGTATCCTGTTTTTTCGGCAGGTTGTTCCACGCCACTAAACGCTGGAACGGATCGTCGCGATCCAGCAGCGCCAGCGCCATAATATCGCGTCCGTCTTGCAGCACCACATGCTTCGGTTCTTGTTGCAGCGTGACGGTATTGCCCGCCATATCGGTGATGGTTAAAGGGTATTGTGTGGCATGGCTGAAAAGGGGTGTGGCAAGGAGTGCGGTGAAAAACAGCGAGTTGATGGATTTCTTAAACATAGTGTCGTCCCGTTACCACCTGCCCTGATGAATTAGGCCTCTCCCAATACAAATCAGACAGGTGTAATGCATTTGATAATCATTATCGTATTACCATACGCCAAAACTTAACAGGAACGCAATGTAAGGAAAAATATCAGATGTTGTCCCGCCCACCGACGGCGAACGGGACAAAGGACTGCCTTAGCGTTTCAGGGCTTCGCTAAGTTGTTCACGAATGGCGGCCAGAATGGACTTCACCACGCGCGGGTTGCCCGCCACCAGGTTGCCAGAAGCGAGGTAGTTGTGGCCACCCACGAAGTCAGTCACGATACCGCCTGCTTCACGCACCAGCAGCTCACCACCGGCGAAATCCCAAGGCTTGAGGCCAATCTCGAAGAAACCGTCTACGCGGCCCGCAGCCACATAGGCCAGGTCCAGCGCGGCAGAACCGGTGCGACGGAAGTCAGCGCAGGTGGTAAACAGGGCTGATACCATATTGATGTAGGGGGTCGCGTGCTGTTTCTGCTTGAAAGGGAAGCCGGTCGCCAGAATGGTACCTTCCAGATCGCGCGCGTTGCCGCTGCGCAGACGATAACCGTTCAACTGTGCGCCCTGACCGCGCGTGGCGGTAAACAGTTCATTGCGCATCGGATCGTAAACCACAGCGACTTCAGTGCGGCCTTTAATGCGCACGGCAATGGAAACAGCAAAATGGGGGAGACGTTTAACGAAGTTGGTGGTGCCATCCAGCGGATCGATAATCCATTGCACTGTGTCGTCTTCACCGACTACTTCGCCGCACTCTTCACCAATAATGGTGTGCTGGGGGTAGGATTTGCGGATCACCTCAATAATCAGGCGTTCGGCGTCGCGGTCAACGTTGGTAACGAAGTCGTTGGTGCCTTTTTGGCTCGCTTCAACGGCGTCAGGGGTTTCATAATTCTTGGCAATTAAATTACCGCCCTTGCGCGCAGCGCGCACAGCGATGTTAAGCATCGGATGCATGGTATCGTCCACTAGGATGTTAAAGAACAGAAAGCGAGGCGTAGTATAGCAGGGGAAAGAGAAAATAGCGAAGTCTGTGATACACTAATCTTGTTTTTCACTCTTTTTCTTCTTTCTTACTGCCGAGTCAACATGTTAGAGAATATTCGTATCGTTCTGGTGGAAACCTCGCACACGGGCAATATGGGGTCCACCGCCAGAGCGATGAAAACCATGGGGTTAAAAAACCTCTATCTGGTGAACCCACTGATCAAACCGGATTCACAGGCGATCGCACTGGCCGCTGGTGCCAGCGATATTATTGGCAACGCTACGCTGGTCAACACGCTGGATGAGGCGCTGGTCGGCTGCAATCTGGTGGTTGGTACCAGCGCGCGTTCCCGTTCGCTGCCTTGGCCGATGCTCGAGCCGCGCGAGTGTGGCGTGCGCAGTGCGCACGAAGCGCAGCACGCTCCGGTGGCGCTGGTGTTTGGCCGCGAACGCGTGGGGTTGACCAACGACGAACTGCAAAAATGCCACTATCACGTCTGCATTCCCGCTAATCCCGAGTACAGTTCGTTAAATTTGGCGATGGCAGTACAGCTGATCGCTTATGAAGTGCGCGTTGCACATTTGGATTTGCAGGCGCAGGGAGCACCGCAGATTGCGGAAGAACCTTACCCGCTGGTTGACGATCTGGAACGTTTCTATGCCCATCTGGAAGAAACGCTGCATTACACCGGTTTTATTCGTAAGGCTCATCAGGGGCAGGTGATGCACAAGCTGCGTCGTTTATTTACCCGCGCCCGCCCGGAAGAGCAGGAGTTAGCCATTTTGCGCGGCATTTTAAGCTCGATACAGAAAAACCGGCATGACGCTCAGGAATAGCAACGCAGGGACCAAATACTTGAGTGAATTACTCGGTTAAATAGTTGACTAAAACACTCGGGAATGTCAGACTCAAAGGGTGCTATGTAAGTACATGCATTCTTAGTGCATGTTATAATAACCGTGTTCGATAATAAGCTGTTTTATCTACAGGTACCACTATTATGAGACTGACATCAAAAGGCCGTTACGCCGTTACCGCCATGCTTGATGTGGCGCTGCACTCCAAAGAAGGGCCGGTTCCTTTGGCGGATATTTCCGAGCGGCAGGGAATATCGCTGTCGTATCTGGAGCAACTGTTCTCTCGCTTGCGCAAAAACGGGCTGGTTTCCAGCGTCCGTGGGCCGGGCGGTGGTTACCTGCTAGGCAAAAACGCCAATGAAATCGCCGTTGGTGCCGTGATCTCTGCCGTAGACGAATCCGTCGATGCGACTCGTTGCCAGGGCCGTGAAGGCTGTCAGGGTGGCGATCGCTGCCTGACGCACACGCTGTGGCGCGATCTCAGCGACCGTATCACCGATTTCTTGAACAATATCACGCTGGACGAACTGGTGAATAATCAGGAAGTGCTGGACGTAGCGGATCGTCAGGATGCTGACATTCGTCGTACCGCCAACGGACGTATTCAAGAAACCATTAATGTTAATCTGCGCGCCTGACAATTCATCCTCGCAGGAATAATAAAAACAAAACGCATTGTACGTTTTGAAGTGATGTACGGAGTTTATGAGCAATGAAGTTACCCATTTATCTAGACTATTCAGCCACGACGCCGGTTGACCCGCGCGTGGCTGAAAAAATGATGCAGTTCTTGACCCTGGACGGTACGTTTGGCAACCCGGCTTCCCGTTCTCACCGCTTTGGTTGGCAGGCGGAAGAGGCAGTGGATATCGCGCGTAACCAAATCGCCGATCTGGTGGGTGCCGATCCGCGTGAAATTGTGTTCACGTCCGGCGCGACCGAAGCCGACAACCTGGCTATCAAAGGTGCCGCCAACTTCTATCAGAAGAAAGGCAAACACATCATTACCAGCAAGACCGAACACAAGGCCGTGCTGGATACCTGCCGTCAGTTAGAGCGTGAAGGCTTTGAGGTCACGTACCTCGCACCGCAGCGTAACGGCATTATCGACCTGCACGAACTCGAAGCGGCAATGCGTGAAGACACCATTGTGGTTTCCATCATGCACGTGAACAACGAAATCGGTGTGGTACAGGACATTACCGCTATCGGCGAGATGTGCCGCAGCCGTGGTATCGTGTTCCACGTTGATGCCACGCAGAGCGTGGGCAAACTGCCTATCGATCTCAGCAAGCTCAAAGTCGATTTAATGTCTTTCTCTGGTCATAAAATTTATGGCCCGAAAGGCATCGGCGCGCTGTATGTGCGTCGTAAACCCCGTATCCGTATTGAAGCGCAAATGCACGGCGGCGGTCACGAACGCGGTATGCGTTCTGGCACCTTGCCCGTCCACCAGATCGTCGGCATGGGTGAAGCGTACCGTATCGCCAAAGAAGAGATGGTGGCAGAAGTCGCTCGCCTGAGCGCACTGCGTCATCGCTTGTGGAACGGTATCAAGGATATTGAAGAGGTGTACCTCAACGGTGACCTGGAACAGGGTGCGCCGAATATCCTGAACGTCAGCTTTAACTATGTTGAGGGTGAATCCCTGATCATGGCGCTGAAAGACCTGGCTGTCTCCTCCGGTTCTGCCTGTACTTCTGCGAGCCTGGAGCCATCCTACGTGCTGCGTGCGCTGGGCATGAATGATGAATTGGCGCACAGCTCGATCCGCTTTTCTCTCGGCCGTTTTACCACCGAAGAAGAGATCGACTACACCATCGATTTGGTCCAGAAATCCATCGGACGTCTGCGTGACCTTTCCCCGCTGTGGGAGATGTTCAAGCAGGGCGTGGATCTGACCACCATCGAATGGGCTCATCATTAATTCGCAGCACGGAGAACGTTAATCATGGCATACAGCGAAAAAGTTATCGATCATTACGAAAATCCGCGCAACGTCGGCTCCTTTGACAACGCCGATCCGTCGATTGGCAGCGGCATGGTGGGTGCACCGGCGTGTGGCGACGTAATGAAATTACAGATTAAAGTCAGCGACAACGGCATTATCGAAGACGCACGTTTTAAAACCTACGGTTGTGGCTCCGCCATTGCTTCCAGTTCGCTGATCACTGAATGGGTGAAAGGCAAGTCTCTGGACGAAGCCGAGGCTATCAAGAACACCCAGATCGCCGAGGAGCTGGAACTGCCACCGGTGAAAATTCACTGTTCTATTCTGGCGGAAGATGCGATCAAAGCAGCGATCGCGGATTATAAAAGCAAACGCACTGCGAAATAATCTGTCGGTGAACCGTGCTGCCCGGCGTGAACACGTTGGGCAGAAGGTGTGCTAACGATATTGAGGTTGTTGTATGTCTATTTCTCTTAGCGATAGCGCAGCACAACGTGTCAGCGCTTTTATGGAAAATCGAGGCAAAGGCGTTGGTCTGCGCTTAGGTGTGCGGACGTCAGGTTGTTCAGGCATGGCTTATGTGCTTGAATTTGTTGACGACCTTAACGACGACGATGTGGTGTTTGAGGATAAAGGGGTAAAAGTCATCATTGATGGCAAAAGCCTGGTTTATCTCGACGGTACGCAGTTGGATTTCGTCAAAGAAGGGTTGAACGAAGGATTCAAGTTCAATAATCCCAACGTTAACGGCGAATGCGGCTGCGGCGAAAGCTTTACGGTCTGATTCGTTTTGCCCGTGTTAACGGGGGCATGCTCGTGACGCATTGGCGCAGGGCGGCTACCCGTTAGCGCCAAATGTCCGAGCGCACTATGGATTACTTTACGTTATTCGGGCTGCCGGTTCACTACGATGTGGATGGCAGCCTGCTCCTTTCTCGTTATCAGGAACTGCAACGCCAGTTCCATCCCGATCGTTTTGCCACGCAGCCTGAGCGGGAGCGTCTGCTGGCTGTACAGCAGGCGGCAACGGTTAATGACGCTTACCAATTGCTGAAACACCCGCTGAAACGCGCAGAATATATGTTATCGTTGCACGGTTTTGATCTGGGTAACGAGCAGCATACCATGCGCGATACCGCCTTTCTGATGGAGCAACTGGAGCTGCGCGAGCAGTTGGATGCGATTTCCCATCAGCAAGAGGCTGAAGCCGCACTGGCCGATTTTGCCACCCATTTACCCGCCATCACACGGCACCGTACTGCTCAGATGCAGCCCGAACTGGCGCAGGCACGGTGGGGGGCGCCCGCCGATACGGTACGTAAACTCCGCTTTTTGGATAAGCTGCAACAGCAGGTGGAACAACTCGAAGAACAACTGCTGGATCGCTAATCCGCGTAATGCTGCACATAATCGAATAACGTTTTTTTATTTCGTCGGCGCAACTGTGGCTCCGACAGCCAATTGATGGAAGCTCAATATGGCCCTATTACAAATTAGTGAACCCGGCCTCAGCGCAGCACCGCACCAGCGCCGTCTTGCCGTGGGTATTGATCTCGGCACCACCAATTCGCTGGTGGCAACGGTGCGCAGCGGTGAAGCACAGCCGCTGGCGGACGCCGAAGGGCGCGAACTGCTGCCCTCGGTGGTGCGCTATGCGGCAGAAAGTATCGATGTCGGCTGGGCGGCACAGGCGCAGGCGGTAAACGATCCCACCAACACCGTCAGCTCTGTCAAACGACTGATGGGCCGTTCGCTGGCCGATATTCAGCAACGTTATCCCCATTTGCCGTACCATTTTCAGGCCAGCGACAACGGCTTGCCCGTGTTGCAAACGGCGGCGGGTAACAAAAACCCAATTCAGGTTTCTGCCGATATCCTCTCTGCGCTCGCAGTGCGTGCCGAAGCGGCACTGGGCGGCGTGCCGGATGGTGTCGTGATCACCGTTCCTGCTTATTTCGACGACGCTCAGCGTCAAGGCACCAAAGATGCGGCGCGTCTGGCCGGGCTGCATGTGCTGCGTTTGCTCAATGAACCGACGGCGGCAGCCATCGCTTACGGGCTGGATTCGGGTAAGGAAGGGGTGATTGCCGTTTACGATCTGGGCGGTGGTACCTTTGATATCTCCATTCTGCGTTTAAGTCGTGGGGTGTTTGAAGTGCTGGCAACCGGCGGTGATTCTGCGCTTGGCGGCGACGATTTCGACAACCTGCTGGTGGAGTGGTTGCGCGAGCAAGCTGGTATCGACGATCGTTCTGATGCGCGTGTACAGCGTGAATTGATTGATGCGGCCTTGCAGGCCAAGGTTGCGCTGAGCGCCGCATCGTCAGTGTTGGTGCAGGTTGGCACCTGGCAGGGCGAACTGAGCCGTGAACAGTTTGATGCGCTTATTGAGCCGCTGGTGAAACGCACGCTACTGTCCTGCCGTCGGGCGCTGAAAGACGCGGGCGTTCAGGCCGATGAGGTGCAGGAAGTGGTGATGGTGGGCGGCTCAACCCGCGTACCATTAGTGCGCACCCGCGTCGGCGATTTCTTTGGTCGCACGCCGTTGACCGCCATCGATCCCGATAAAGTGGTGGCGCTGGGCGCAGCCATTCAGGCGGATATTTTGGTGGGCAACAAGCCAGACAGCGAGATGCTGCTGCTGGATGTGATCCCGCTGTCGCTCGGTCTGGAAACCATGGGCGGTCTGGTCGAGAAGGTGATTCCGCGGAACACCACCATTCCGGTGGCGCGTGCGCAAGAGTTCACCACGTTTAAAGACGGCCAGACCGCCATGATGATCCATGTGCTGCAAGGTGAGCGCGAACTGGTGCCGGATTGCCGCTCGTTAGCGCGATTCTCGCTGCGCGGCATTCCGCCGCTGCCCGCCGGTGGTGCGCACATTCGCGTTACTTTCCAGGTGGATGCGGATGGCCTGCTGAGTGTTACTGCCATGGAGAAATCCACAGGCGTGGAAGCGGCGATTCAGGTCAAACCGTCGTATGGGTTGAGCGATGATGAAATTGCCGCGATGATCACCGATTCGATGCAGAATGCGCAGAGCGACGTCGCGGCGCGCATGCTGGCAGAGCAGAAAGTCGAAGCTGCACGGGTGCTGGAAAGTGTGCAAAGCGCGCTGGCCGCGGATGCGGACTTGCTGAGCGCCGAAGAACAGGCGGCTATCGTTCAGGCGGTGTCGACGCTGCAACAGGTGAGTGCAGGTGATGACGTTGCGCAGATTGAAGCCGCGATAAAAACCGTAGATCAACAAACCCAGGGGTTCGCAGCGCGTCGTATGGATGCTTCCATTCGTCGGGCGCTGGCTGGACACTCTGTGGATGAGGTGTAAGCATGCCTAAGATAGTTTTTTTACCGCATCAGGATCTGTGTCCTGAAGGTGCGGTTTTGGAAGCCAACGTGGGTGAGACGATTCTGGACGTCGCTCTGCGCAATGGTATTGAAGTCGAACACGCCTGCGAGAAATCCTGTGCGTGCACCACCTGCCATTGCATTGTGCGCGAAGGGTTTGATTCTCTCGCGGAAAGCACAGAAGATGAAGACGACATGCTGGACAAGGCCTGGGGGCTGGAGCCCGAAAGCCGTTTGGGCTGTCAGGCGCGTGTCGCAGGCGACGATCTGGTGGTTGAGATCCCGCGTTACACCATTAACCATGCCCGCGAGCATTAACAGGAGCTGATCATGGGATTGAAATGGACAGACAGCCGTGCCATTGGTGAGGCGCTGTATGACGCGTTTCCCGACACGGATCCGAAAACGGTGCGTTTTACCGACCTGCATCGCTGGATTTGTGAACTGGACGATTTTGATGATGCGCCGGACGCATCCAACGAAAAAATCCTGGAAGCAATACTGCTGGTGTGGTTAGACGAAGCAGAATGACAATTCGGGGCTGCCTGACGGGCGGCCCTTTTTTTCAGCACCCTCACCCTGAATAATTCGAATTGAAACATGATGGGTATAGGCTGCTGTTGAAAATAATATCCACGGAGCTGATATGACAAGCGAAGCTATGCAGATTTCACTCTCCACCCAGCCCGCCGATGCACGCTGGGGAGAAAAAGCGTCGTTGAGCGCGAACGAACAAGGATTTACCATTCATCTGCCCGAAACAGGGGCGCTGGGCACCCTTCAGCGCGCAGCGCGCAAAATCGACGGGCAAGGCATCAAACATGTCAAACTGGTGGGCGAAGGCTGGGATCTGGAAACCAGCTGGGCGTTCTGGCAAGGCTACCGCGCACCGAAAGGTAAACGTACCGTCGAATGGGCACCGTTGGAAGAGGCACAGCGCAAGGCGCTGGATCTGCGCCTGAAAGTTGTCGATTGGGTGCGCGACACCATTAACCTGCCCGCCGAAGATCTGGGGCCAGAACAGCTGGCAACGCGTGCGGTGGATTTGCTGCACGATGTGGGCGGCAATGCGGTCAACTATCGCATCACCAAGGGTGAAGATTTGCGCGATCAAAACTATATCGGGCTGCACACCGTCGGACGTGGTTCTGAACGCCAACCGGTGTTGCTGGCGCTGGATTTTAACCCGACAGGTAACCCGGATGCGCCGGTGTTTGCATGTCTGGTGGGCAAGGGCATCACCTTTGACAGCGGTGGCTACAGCCTGAAACCCAGTGGTTTTATGGATTCGATGAAATCCGATATGGGCGGCGCGGCACTGGTTACCGGTGCGCTGGCGCTGGCGATTGCACAAGGGTTAACCCGTCGCGTAAAACTCTACCTGTGCTGCGCTGACAACATGGTGAGCGGCAACGCTTTCCGTCTTGGTGACATTTTGCGTTATCGCAACGGTAAAAGCGTCGAAGTGATGAACACCGACGCAGAAGGGCGATTGGTGCTGGCGGATGGCCTGATCGATGCCAGTGCGCAAAAACCACAGTGGATTATCGACTGTGCCACGCTCACCGGTGCAGCCAAAACGGCGCTGGGTAACGACTATCACGCGCTGTTCAGCTTTGATGACGCCTTTGCGGAACGCCTGCTCGCCAGCGCAAAACAGGAAAACGAACCGTTCTGGCGCTTGCCGCTGGAAGAGTTTCACCGTTCACAACTGCCGTCCAGCTTTGCCGAACTGAATAACGTTGCAGGCGCGGCGCACAGCGCGGGTGCCAGCACGGCGGCGGCGTTCTTGTCGCATTTTGTCTCGTCCTATCAGAAAGGGTGGCTGCATATCGATTGCTCAGCGACTTATCGCAAAGGGGCGGTGGAACAGTGGGCGACCGGAGCGACTGGCCTGGGCGTGCGCACGCTGGCCAATCTGTTGCTGAGCGAAAGTGAATAAGGCGTGAGTGATAATAACGGTATGACATTTACAGCACAAAACAAGCTGGAAGAAGTGCTGATGAAGGCGGCGACCGAGCCTGCCCATCGGCCTGAGTTTTTCACCGAACTGATGGACGCCACCGTCTATATCATTGGCGACAGCGATGAGGCGAGCGAACAGGGTGCCAGTACCCTGCCTGTGGGCAGTCAGGTTGAGATTCAGCACTGGGAAAAACCCGATGGCAGCACCGCTATCCCGTTTTTCTCGTCGCTGGAAGCCTTGCAGATGGCAATCTCAACCGAAGCCACCTTTCTGGCGCTGCCCGCGCGCTCGCTGTTTGAATTAACGCTGGGGCAAACGTTGTTCCTTAACCCTAAACTCCCCTATGGCAAAGAGTTCCTGCCGCAGGAGGTGGAACACATGCTGGCGGGCGAGGGCAATGGCTTTGTGCAAAGCCGTGTGGTTGATGAGCCGGTAGAAGTGCATCTCAGCCTGCCGGAACCGTCGCCGGTTCAAATGATCGATTCGCTGACGCAACTGCTTGCCAAGCACCGTCCGGTGCGCCGTGCGTGGGTGGTGCAAATTCAGGAAGGTGAGGCCGAACCGAATCTGCTTATCGGTCTGGAACTGGTCGATTTGGATGAGGTTGAGACGGTTGTTCAGGCCGTAGGCACGGTTGCCAGCGATACCGTCGTCGACGAGCGGCCGGTGGATATTTGTATCGTCGATAAGGAAGAAAAGGGCGGCGTCAGCCACTATTTTCTCCACCACGCCACGCCGTTTTATGAGCGTAAGTGGGGCAGCTTCCTGCGCGAGTTCAAACAGACGGGCAAAGCGTAATTCACCCTGTGCATCCCCTGTTCAGGGGATGCCATCTAGACCGGGTTTCCCGTGGTCGCCCGCAGCAACAGCAAATCAATCAGCAGCACCAAATTAGACTCGAACGAGCTAACCTCTCCCGCTTCGGCCGCAAAATGAATGGCGTCATCATGCAAGCGAAAGTGTAAATCCGCCACATTGGCTAATGGGTTTAACGACGCGCGGGTAAAGGCGACCACGGTCATGCCGATGTTTCTGGCGATCTGCGCTTTTTCAATCACCTGCTCGGTTTCTCCGCTGCGCGAGATAGCGATAAAGATGCGGTATTTGGGGGCATTGCTCAGAAAAATCCCTTTGCTGTCCCCCAGACCGGAGACAAATGCATCTTTACCCAGTATTTGCAGTTTTTTGGCGAAGTACTCGGTAAACAGGTGAGAGAACCCGGCACCGTAGAGAAAAAAATGGCTCTCGTGACGCAGGAGATGGCAGAAAGCGTCCATCAGCGCAGGCGTTACGTGGGTGAAGGTTTTTTCGTAATTGGCGACAAAATGGCGATAGGCGTCGGGGATGCCGTCGCTGGCAACGGACGAGGGGCTAGCCGGAAACGAACGTGGCACGTCGGCGAGCAACTGCTTGCAGTGATAGATAAACTCGCTGTAGCCACTAAACCCCATTTTCTGGCACAGGCGCATGATGGTTGCCGTCGAGACGTAGGTTTCCTGTGCCAGTTCACGCACGGTGATCTTGCCGACCAGTGACGCATGCTCGGCAATAAATACCAGCACGCGGTGTTCCGCGCGCGTCAAGTCTCTGCCGTGGTGAACCAGCGATGTCAACCGGCTATCCATGGTGCTGCTCCTGCGCGGCAATCAGCCTAACGCGATAGGGGTGTCATCGCGGCCGCCCCATTCGCTCCAGGCACCGTCATACAACGTAACATCGGACACGCCCAACTGCGTCAGCGCCAGGATCACCACTACGGCAGTGACGCCCGAGCCGCAGCTGGCAACGATCGGGCGGCTGAAATCCAGGCCCGCTTTGTGCAGAATCGTCGCCAACTCAGGGCTGGGTTTCAGGGTGCCTTGTGTCACCAGATCGCCCCACGGCACGTTCAGGCTGCCGGGAATATGGCCGCGATGCAGGCCGGGGCGCGGCTCATCCACTTCACCGCGAAAACGCGGTGCCGGGCGCGCATCGACGATTTGTGCCGAGCCATCGCGGCTGATCGCCAATACCTGTTCCCGTGAGCGGATCGCCCCTTCGGTCAACACGGCATTAAAATGCGCGGGCGCAGGATGCACATCTCCCTGCTCAATCGGATAACCCTGTGCCTTCCACTCCGCCAGCCCGCCAGAAAGAATTGCCACCTGACGAGCGCCGAAGTGGGTTAGCATCCACCAGGCACGTGGAGCGGAAAACAGGTTACCTTCATCGTAAATCACCAGCGGCTGCTGGTCGCTGATGCCCAATTCCTCCATTGCTTTGGCGAACGCGTCGGCGCTGGGCATCATGTGGGGCAATGCGGTGTTGGGATCGGACAGGGTTTCAATATCAAAAAAAACCGCGCCGGGCAGATGCCCCGCGCGGTATTCAGCATGGATATCCCGGCTGGTTTCACCCGGGGGTAACATGCGCGCATCGATCAGTGTGATGTCATCGGAAGCCAGGTGCTCCGCGAGCCAGTCGGCAGAAACAAACAAACGGGAAGAAGAAGCTGACATATAAACCCCACGCATGGGCAGTGCATGCCGCCCTGAGTGAAACAGTGGTAAATATTGTCAGCCATTTTTCCTTTTCCGACAAGCAGCTATTCGGATTTGCCTGCGTTCACCGCCACGCCGTCGCGGTAGGCCTGTGTCAACTGCGGCCAATACTCCCGGTTTGCTGCGATCATCTCATCGAGGATAGCCTTGGCATGCTGCATGGTGGGCACGGTGCGGTTAAGCGTAAACGCCTGTAACGCTTTCTCGTAGCTGCCTTCAAGGGTCGCTTCCACCAACAACTGCTCGGACGCCAACTGCTGTTCCAGCAGCGCGCGGTGGAACGTCGGCACATTGCCCATGCGAACCGGTTCCGGTCCGTTTGCTGTGATATACGCGGGCACCTCCACCATCGCATCATAGGGCAGATTGGCAATTGCCCCTTTGTTCTCAACGATCACCAGATGACGTTGGCGCAGATCGAACGCCAGTGAGCAGGCAACGTCGACGATAAAGGATCCGTGTACGCCAACGTGGAACGCGTCCGGCAAAATCCCGGTTTGTTTGTAGGTGGCGGCGGCGGCAAACAGTTTCTTCTCGCGCCCGTCCATCACTTCATTGGCGCGGGTGTAGTTAGGGTCCTGATGCGCGACGATCTCATTAGGCATCAGGTAGTACTGTAAATAGGGGTTCGGCACGAATTCCGGGAAGTGGTCCATCACCGGTTTGATGTTGCGCCAGGTTTTCACCCAGGAGGGATCCGCATGCTGCGGATCGGTGTCTGCGGCATTGGCGGTGAGCAGACCATAACGGGCGATGTGCTCGCGCAACTGCGGTAAGCGATCTTCACCCTCGACCAATACGCGGGTAAACCAGCCAAAGTGATTCAAGCCGAAATAATCAACGGTAATCTCTTCGCGTTTTACACCCAGCACGGCAGCGATATTGCGCATCGCGGCTACCGGCATATCGCAGATATTCAGTACCCGGGCATCCGGGCGCAGGCGACGGATCCCTTCCGCGACAATCGCCGCCGGATTGGAGTAGTTAACAATCCAGGCCTTTTTATGTGCAAAGCGCTCAACCAGGTCGATCAGTTCCACCATCGGCAGGATGGTGCGCAGGCCGTAGGCCAACCCACCGGGGCCGCAGGTTTCCTGCCCGACGACGCCGTGACGCAGCGGGATCTTCTCATCCTGCTCGCGCATTTTGTATTGTCCAACGCGCATCTGAGCAAATACAAAATGTGTACCGGAAAAGGCGACTTCCGGATCGGTGGTGACGCAGAAACGAATGCTGTCGCTGTGATCGCGAATCACCTTTTCGACTACCGGCGCGATGGTGTCCTGACGTTGACTGTCGATGTCGTACAAGCGGATTTCAGCCAGCGGGAAATCTGCCAGACGTACCATCAGACTTTTCACGATGCCGGGCGTATACGTGCTGCCGCCACCGGCAATGGTCAGGATGAAAGGGGGTTTAGTCATCGTCTGTCTCCTTTTAAAGCGCATTTTCTACGGCTTCACGAACGGTTTTCACATGCAGGCCATACACCACCTGAACATTGTTACCCTGGCGGATAACGGCTTTGGCACCGGTCGTCTTCAATTGCTGGTCGTCAACCAGCGCGGTGTCTTTCACTGTCACGCGCAAGCGGGTGTAGCAGTTGTCGACCACCTCAATATTGGGTTTGCCGCCCAGTCCGGCGATAACGGTGGCACCGTCGGGGGCGTTGCTGCCTTTTTCTTGCGCCTTACTCTGATAGTCGGTTTTGGAGTAGAGCCGCGTCTCCGCTTCATCGGCTTCACGTCCGGGCGTCGGCATGTCGAAGTACAGGATCAGAGTGCGGAACACAAAGAAGTAAATGACCGACATGGTCAGACCGACCGCGATGTACATCGGCCAGTTGGATTTGGCGATGCCCAGCGGCAGGTTATACAGCAGGAAATCAATCACGCCGTTAGCGCCAATGGCGTGCACGCCAAGCAGCGAGAACAGCATCATCCCCAGTCCGGTTAACACCGCGTGTACTACAAACAGTAACGGCGCGACGAACAGGAAGGAGAACTCCAGCGGCTCGGTGACGCCGAGCAGGAAAGAGGTAAAGGCAGCGGGAATCAGGATAGCTTTGGCGGCAATGCGTTTTTCCGGTTTAGCGGTGACATACATCGCCAATGCCGCTGCGGTCAGGCCGAACATTTTACTGATACCGCGCGCATCCCAGGCAACGGTCGGGCTCAGCTGTGTCACGCTGGGGCAGGCCATTTCAGCGAAATAAATATTACGCGCACCCTGATACAGCTTGCCGCACACATCGGCGGTGCCACCCAGTTCAGTGTACAGGAAGGGGGTATAGACCAGATGGTGCAGCCCGGTCGGGATCAGAATACGTTCAAGGAAGCCGTAAATCGCTACGCCGAACGGCCCTGCGCCTTTAATCGCAAAGGCCAATGCACTAATACCGTGCTGGGCATAGGGCCAGACGGCACTCATGACAAAGCCAAGCAATATCGCACTGGGGATCGCCAGGATGGTGACAAAACAGTGGCCCGAGTAGATAGCCATCACACCGTTAAACTGCTTGCTGGAATAACGGTTAAACAGATAACCGGAAAAGGCGCCGATAAGGATACCGGCGAACACGCCCATTTCCAGCACTTGCACGCCCAGCACCATGCCCTGTCCGGCAGGGCGCATCTCCGCCGCAGGCACCAGTTTGCCCTGAAGTTGCAGCGTAATGTTCATCGCGTTGATGAAAATGATAAAGGTCACCAACCCGATCAGGGCGGCATAACCTTTGTCACGGGTGGCAAGGCCAATGGGGATGCCGACGGCAAACACCAGCGCCAGGTTAGCCAGAATGGCAACGGCGGATTTGGCGATCAGTTGACCAAAATTCTGAATAATGGGGTGGTGCAGCAAAGGCAGGTATTCGGCCAGGTTGCCGTTACCGAACACATTACCAAACGCGATAAACAACCCGACGATTGGCAGGATCAGCACCGGACCGTACAGCGATTTGCCGAAATTCTGCAACGCATTAACGGCTCTTTTCATTTTTTGCCCTCTTCGTGGCTATTGTTAAGGGTAACGTCTGTCAGGTGTCACCTGAGAAGGTGTAGCGTACGGGTAAAGCCTAACAGTGAACCGTGCAGTAATTCTAGTTATCTTATTGTTTTAAAAACAAATTACTCAAAAGGTAACAAATTACTCTGGGAACTGTGATCGCACAGTGATTGCTGTGATGCCGGGATTTGCCCACCCGTGTGGCGGTGCGCGCAATGACGAGATAAAAAGATACGATTTTTTTAAGAAAGTGTTATAAAGCCGATAGGCAAGGGAATGTTGCCACCCTATAATCGGCGCCACTTTCACTGACTGGTATGATAATTCTTTTAATCCGGTCGTTATTAGCGTGTGACATAATGAGGTCAATATGACGGTAGAACGTACCTTTTCCATCGTAAAACCCAATGCCGTAGCCAAGAATGCCATCGGTGCCATTTACGCGCGTTTTGAAAGCGCCGGATTCACGCTGGTGGCCGCCAAAATGGTGCAATTAACCCGCGAGCAGGCGGAAGGTTTCTATGCCGAGCACCAAGGCAAGCCGTTTTTTGATGGCCTGGTGGATTTCATGACCTCTGGCCCGATCATGGTGCAGGTGTTGGAAGGGGAAAACGCCATTCAGCGCAACCGTGACATCATGGGGGCGACCAATCCGGCAAATGCGCTGGCAGGTACACTGCGTGCTGACTACGCTGACAGTTTTACCGAAAATGCGGTACACGGCTCCGATTCTGCGGAATCTGCTGCACGTGAAATTGCTTATTTTTTCAGTGCTGAAGAGATCTGCCCGCGCCTGCGTTAATCCGTTGCGAGTGTTTTTCTCGCATCAAGCGTAAAAAAACGCGACGGCGGTAGCATCGCTGTTTTAAACTTTGTACAATGCCGCGCCCCGGATGATCACGCACTGTTTGTCCGGGGCGTTTCCTATTCATACCCGTCATACTTCAAGTTGCTTGTGCGTTGGCTGCGCTCGTTCACCCGAATCACTTACCTGAGTAAGCTCATCGGGATGAATGAACCTCATCCCTGAGGTTCACCCTCCGGGCCAGCGCAAGCGCTGTTCAAATTTGTTCCAGACAAATTTGTCACTCGCTTGCCGCCTTCATGTAACTCGAATTATTTAGGGTATATATTGTCGTCATCTGTCGCGCCACAACGTGTAATAACGAGGCCAAGAGTTACCATTATGAGCATGTCCCAGTCTCCGTCTTTAGCGGAAAGCACCACCCTGTCTGCCGCCACCTGTTCCTCCACTGCTACCGATGCTGCACCTGTCGCGAAAACCGACGGTGAAAAGATCAATCTGTTGGATTTGAATCGCCAGCAAATGCGCGCCTTTTTTGCCTCCATTGGTGAGAAGCCGTTCCGCGCCGATCAGGTGATGAAGTGGATGTATCACTACTGTAGCGATGATTTCGCCGAAATGACGGACATCAATAAGGTGCTGCGTCAGAAGTTACAGCAGATCGCCGAGATCCGTGCGCCGGAAGTGGTCGCTGAACAGCGCTCTTCGGACGGCACCATTAAATGGGCGATTCTGGTCGGCGGGCAACGGGTCGAAACCGTGTACATCCCGGAAGAAGATCGTGCCACGCTCTGCGTCTCCTCGCAGGTGGGGTGCGCCCTTGAATGCAAGTTTTGTTCGACCGCGCAGCAGGGGTTTAACCGTAACCTGCGCGTATCGGAAATTATTGGTCAGGTGTGGCGTGCCGCGAAAATCATCGGCGCTCAGAAAGTCACCGGCCAACGCCCCATCACCAACGTGGTGATGATGGGTATGGGTGAACCGTTGCTTAACCTGAACAACGTGGTGCCCGCCATGGAGATCATGCTGGATGATTTCGGTTTTGGTTTATCCAAACGCCGCGTGACGCTTTCTACCTCTGGTGTGGTACCGGCGTTGGATAAATTAGGTGATATGATCGATGTCGCGTTGGCGATATCGCTGCACGCGCCGACGGATGATATCCGTAATGAAATCATGCCCATCAACAAAAAGTATGACATCGCGACCTTCTTAGCCGCTGTGCGTCGCTATCTCGAGAAATCCAATGCCAATCAGGGGCGCGTTACTGTGGAATACGTGCTGCTGGATCACATCAATGATGGCACCGAACATGCGCATCAGCTTGCAGAGTGTTTAAAAGATACCCCCTGCAAGATTAACCTGATTCCCTGGAACCCGTTCCCGGGGGCACCCTATGGTCGCAGTTCCAACAGCCGGGTAGATCGTTTCTCCAAGGTGCTGATGGAGTATGGCTTCACCACCATCGTGCGTAAGACGCGCGGTGACGATATTGATGCGGCGTGCGGTCAATTGGCGGGCGAAGTGGTCGATCGTACCAAGCGGACACTGCGCACCAAACGCGCGGGTGAACCAATTCAGGTTAAAGCGGTCTAATGCCTTAATGTGCTTAGTGAAATGGCGTTTGGCATCAAATCAGGGTGCTAAACGCTTTTCATCGGCATATGATGGCGTCCGCGTAGCGAGCGTGTAGTGGTTGAATACGCGATGGCGCTTTTCGTGTTAACACAACGCGGGATGCGGCAGCGAACGGACAGGGAATCCGTTTTTTAGCGGAGGGTCAGGATGACACCTCGTATTCAGCAAGAGTATGTACAACGTCATAAGTATGTACAGCATCGTGTTTTATTTGCGCTCAGCATCGTAGTGCCGCTGTTGAGTGGGTGTGCCAAGGTGCAGCGCCCGTCGGCGAGTGAGTCGTTGGTCACTACGCGGTTGCAATTGGGTATGGCATACCTGAAACGAGACGATCTTGACGCGGCGCGGCGCAACTTGTCGAGCGCCGTTGAGGCCGCGCCAGACGATTATCGTACCCAACTGGGTATGGCGTTGTACGAACAGCGCATTGGCGAGTACGGTGCGGCAGAGCGGCGTTATCAAACCGCGTTGCGTCAGGCACCGGAAAATGCCAGCGTAATGAATAATTACGGTGCGTTTCTCTGTAGTTTAGGGCAGTATGTAGCGGCGCAGAAACAGTTCAGCGCTGCGGTGCAACATCCTGATTATCGGGAAGTTGCGCAGGCTTTGGAAAACGCGGGATACTGCCATTTCAAAGCGGGAAAATGTGATGAGGCACGCACATTGCTAGTTCGGGCGCTACACTATGACCCGACAAAAGGCGACAGGGTGCTCAGTGAAGTGGGGCGTCAATTGACTACTCAACACTTTAACGAAGCCAGGCACCTTTTGGATATTTATCACCATAGCCTTCCAGCCAGTGCTGAAAGTCTGTGGTTAGAGATTCGTTTCGCCGCGTTGGCGGGCCGTGATGATGAGCGTAACTATCATGGCGACAGGCTGGCGCGAAGTTTTCCACACTCTAAACAGTACCAGCAGTTCTTAGCGAATGAATACTGAAGCCACTCTAGAAAATACCACCCCTGTCACTCCTGGCGAGCGTCTACGTCAGGCGCGTGAGCATATGGGATTGACACAGCAAACTGTCGCTGAACGCTTATGCCTCAAAGTGACCACCGTGCGCGAGATCGAAGAGGGCAGCACCTCTCCTGATTTAGCACCTACCTTTTTGCGCGGTTATATCCGCTCTTATGCCAAGCTGGTGCATTTGCCGGAAAGCGAACTGCTGCCTGCGTTGGATAAACACGTGGTGCCGAGAATCGCCAACGTGGCGTCAATGCAAGGCTTTGCCTTGGGAAAAAGCCGTAAGAAACGCGATGGTTGGTTGATGACCTTCACCTGGCTGGTGGTGCTTATCGTGCTGGGGTTAACCGGTGCCTGGTGGTGGCAGAATTATCAGGTGCAGCAGCAAGAGATCAGCTCTATGGTCGATCACGCTGCGGCTAATACCTCGGAAGAAACGGAAAGTCAAACGGCAGTTCCGCTCGACACAACCGGTTCACAGAGCATCGATTTGACGCAGATTGCACCGGCCGCGCCGGAAGGTGCCAACAACGTTGCGAATGCGCCGTCAGTGAATACGCCTGCTGCAAATGCAGCAGCGACCACGGGGGGGCCAGCGCAGGCAAGTAATGGGCATCAGCCTGTTGCACCAGCAACCACTCCCCCTGCTACGGAGCCCGTTGCTTCACCGAGCGCAGCGCCTGTCAGTGACAATGGCAACGCCATTGCCATGACGTTTAGCGCCGACTGCTGGCTGGAAGTGATCGATGCAGCAGGCAAAAAACTCTACAGCGGTGTGCAGCGCAGCGGCAGTGTATTAAACCTGAGCGGTCAGGCACCTTATCGTTTGAAGATCGGCGCACCGGCAGCCGTGCAAATTCAGTATCAAGGTAAACCGGTGGATTTGAGCCGGTTTGTAAGAAGCAACCAGATTGCTCGTCTGACGCTGGCAGCGGAGTAATTTCCGGTGCCGGTGATGCTGTAAATGTGGAGAAGAAGTAATGCATAACCCTGCACCCATCGTCCGTCGCAAATCAACGCGCATTTACGTCGGTAAGGTGCCTGTTGGTGACGGCGCACCGATTGCCGTGCAGTCGATGACTAACACCCGAACCACCGATGTGGACGCCACGGTAAAACAGATCAAGGCCCTTGAACGCGTTGGCGTGGACATTGTCCGCGTCTCCGTGCCTACCATGGACGCCGCGGAAGCGTTTAAACTGATCAAACAGCAGGTTAACGTTCCGTTGGTGGCCGATATCCACTTTGACTACCGTATCGCGCTGAAAGTGGCGGAATACGGCGTAGACTGCCTGCGTATTAATCCCGGCAATATCGGTAACGAAGAGCGTATTCGCTCGGTGGTCGATTGCGCGCGCGATAACAACATTCCGATCCGCATCGGGGTCAACGGCGGTTCTCTGGAAAAAGATCTTCAGGAAAAATACGGTGAGCCTACGCCGGAAGCGCTGCTGGAATCCGCAATGCGTCACGTGGATATCCTCGATCGCCTCAACTTCGATCAGTTCAAGGTGAGTGTGAAAGCCTCGGATGTGTTTCTGGCGGTGCAGTCATACCGCTTACTGGCGGCGCGTATCGATCAGCCGCTGCATCTGGGGATTACGGAAGCGGGCGGCGCACGCAGCGGTGCGGTTAAATCGGCAATCGGTCTGGGGCTGCTGCTGTCGGAAGGCATTGGCGACACGTTGCGTATTTCGCTGGCGGCCGATCCGGTTGAAGAAGTCAAAGTGGGCTTTGATATCCTCAAATCGCTGCGTATTCGTGCGCGCGGTATCAATTTCATCGCGTGCCCGACCTGCTCTCGTCAGGAATTTGATGTTATCGGTACGGTCAACGCGCTGGAACAGCGTCTGGAAGATATCATTACGCCGATGGACGTTTCCATTATCGGTTGTGTGGTCAACGGGCCGGGCGAAGCGCTGGTCTCCACGCTGGGCGTGACCGGCGGTAACAAGAAAAGCGGTTTTTATGAAGATGGCGTGCGCCAGAGAGAACGCTTTGACAACGACGACATGATTGACCAATTGGAAGCGAAGATTCGCGCCAAAGCGGCGATGCTGGATGAAAATAAACGCATCACGGTCAACGTGGTGGACAAGTAATCCGCCTGCGCATCGTCAGTGACTGGCAAACCCGGCGCTGGCTTTAACATTGAACAGAGCGCATTGAACCCCCTATAATCGGGTTCCATGGAACAAACGATTTTACAACGCATAGAGAACTGACGTGGCAAAAAATATCCAAGCCATACGCGGCATGAATGATTACCTGCCTGCTGAAACGGCCTTATGGCAGCGTATTGAAGATAGCCTGAAAAAAGTACTCCGCAGTTACGGTTACAACGAAATCCGCACACCGATCATGGAGCAAACGCCGTTGTTTAAGCGCGCGATTGGCGAAGTGACCGACGTGGTCGAAAAAGAGATGTACAGTTTCGATGATCGTAACGGTGATAACCTGTCGCTGCGCCCGGAAGGGACCGCAGGGTGCGTTCGTGCCGGTATTGAACACGGCATTTTCTATAATCAGGAACAGCGCCTGTGGTATATGGGGCCGATGTTCCGTCACGAACGTCCGCAGAAAGGGCGCTATCGTCAATTCCATCAGTTAGGCTGTGAAGTGTTTGGTCTGCAAGGGCCGGATATCGATGCCGAGCTGATCCTGCTCAGCGCGCGCTGGTGGCGCGAATTGGGTATCGCCGAACACGTGACGCTGGAACTCAACTCCATCGGTTCGCTGGAAGCGCGAGCGCGCTACCGCGAAGCGTTGATCGCGTTTTTGGAACAACACAAAGATCAGTTGGATGAAGATTGCTTGCGTCGCATGTACACCAACCCGCTACGCGTGCTGGATTCCAAAAATGCGCAGGTACAGACGCTTCTCAATGATGCGCCGGTGCTGACAGACTATCTGGATGAAGAATCTCGCCAACACTTTGAGCAACTGGGTGAACTTTTAACGCAAGCGGGTATCCCATTTACGGTGAATCCGCGGTTGGTGCGCGGTCTGGATTATTACAACCGCACCGTGTTCGAGTGGGTCACCACCAGTCTGGGTTCGCAGGGCACCGTGTGTGCAGGCGGCCGCTATGACGGCATGGTAGAACAGCTCGGTGGACATGCCACGCCTGCCGTCGGTTTTGCCATGGGGCTGGAACGCTTGGTGCTGTTAGTGCAGTCGGTTAACCCGGGTTTCGCCGCCCTGCCTGGCGTTGAGGTGTATCTGATTTCCTCCGGCGTTGGCACGCAGTCAGCGGCCATGCAACTGGCTGAAACGCTGCGTGATGCGCTGCCTGAACTGAAATTGATGACCAACTACGGCGGCGGTAATTTCAAGAAACAGTTTGCTCGTGCGGATAAATGGGGCGCTCGTATTGCGCTGGTGCTGGGCGAGAACGAAGTGGCTTCCGGTCAGGTGGTGGTGAAAAATCTGAGCAGCGGCGAGCAGGATACATTGGCGCAGGCGGACGTTGCCGCGCGTCTGGCAACGTTACTGGATTGAGGAGAGAGACACCGTGGAAGTCTATACCACTGAGAATGAGCAAGTTGATGCGTTGCGCCGCTTTTTGATTGAAAACGGTAAAGCGTTGGTGGTGGGGATTGTGCTGGGTATCGGTGCCCTGGTCGGGTGGCGTTACTGGCAGAATCATCAGTCTGAAGGGGCCATGTCTTCCTCGTTGGCTTACCAACAGGCCAGTGAAGCATTGGCGAAAGGCGATGCGACGGGCGTTTCGGCGGCGGAGAAGTTCTCGGCCGAGAACAAAAGCAGCTATGGCGTGTTGTCTTCCTTGCAGCTGGCGCGCTATCACGCCGATAAAGGAGAGTTCGCTCAGGCGGAAACCCAATTGCGCACCGCGTTGACGCAAACCAAAGATGTCGATCTGCAAGCCTTGACCGCACTGCGTTTGGCGCGCGTTCAAGTGCAGCAGGGTAAGGCCGATGACGCATTGAAAACGCTGGATACCATCACACAGGCGGGATGGGCTGCCATGGTGGCGGATGTGCGCGGCGATGCCTTGGTGAGCAAAGGCGATAACGCGGCGGCACGTGCGGCATACGACAAAGGGGTGGCGGCAAATCCGCCACAGGCATTGCAGGCGTTGCTGCGTATGAAATTAAATAATCTGCCGGGCTAAGAGGAACGTCATGCAATTGCGTAAAACACTTGTGGTTGGAATGCTTTCTCTGGCTTTTTTGAGCGGATGTTCGCTGTTCAGCGGTGAAGAAGACGTGGTAACCATGTCGCCGCTGCCCAAGGTTGAGAATCAGTTTACGCCAACCAAAGTTTGGAGCAGTTCTGTGGGAAGCGGCCTTGACGGGCACTACTCCAATTTGCGTCCAGCGTGGCAGGGCGATCGCGTATTTGCCGCCGATCGTAAAGGTCTGGTGAAAGCGATGGATTTGGCGAACGGCAAAGAGCTGTGGCGCGCCGATCTGTCTACCAAGCGTGGGCTGCTCTCGTCGCGTGAATCCGCGCTGCTTTCCGGCGGTGTGACGGTCTCTGGCGATCATGTTTATGTCGGCAGTGAGCGCGCAGAGGTGTTTGCGCTTAATGCGGCAGACGGTACCCTTGCATGGCAAGCTACGGCAGCGGGTGAAGTATTATCGCGCCCGGTGGTGAGTGATGGCGTGGTGCTGGTGCACACCAGCAACGGTATGCTGCAAGCGCTGAATGAAAGTGACGGTACCATCAAATGGACCGTAAACCTGGATATCCCGACGCTGTCACTGCGCGGTGAATCTGCGCCTACCACCGCGTTTGGTGCTGCCATTGTCGGTGGTGACAATGGTCGAGTGAACGCCGTGCTGATCAACCAAGGGCAACTGATTTGGCAGCAGCGCATTTCTCAACCGAGCGGTGCGACCGAAATCGATCGCCTGAACGATGTGGACACGACGCCGGTGGTAGCGGGTGAACTGGTGTATGCGCTCGGCTATAACGGCAACATGACGGCGCTCGATCTGCGCTCCGGCCAGATCGTATGGAAACGCGAGCTGGGCAGCGTACAGGATTTTGTCATCGATGGCGATCGTATCTACGTTGTGGATCAAAACGATCGCGTGGTCGCTCTCAGTACCAATGGCGGCGTGAATCTGTGGCGACAAAGCGATCTGCTGCACCGTAACCTGACGGGGCCGGTGTTGTATAATGGCTATTTGGTAGTGGGTGACTCCGAAGGTTATCTGCACTGGATCAATACGGCGGATGGCCGTTTCGTGGCCCAGCATAAAGTGGACAGCGCCGGTTTCCTGAGCGACCCGGTGGTGGCTAGCGATAAGCTGCTGATTCAGGCCAAGAACGGCGACGTGTACGCGTTTACCCGCTAAAAAACAGCATGTATCTGGGCTGCACCGCGCAGGCGGTGTGAGCCTTGAAACGGCTCCTGAATGCATCAGGGGCCGTTTCGTCTTTTAAATGTCAGCGAGTCGATTTGCTGTAACATATTGAAATATAATAAATGAGGTTGTGAAATGATACCTGTCGTCGCGCTCGTTGGGCGCCCGAATGTGGGAAAATCTACCCTGTTTAACCGCCTGACGCGTACCCGTGACGCCCTGGTGGCGGATTTTCCTGGGCTGACGCGTGACCGTAAATACGGTCGGGCGGAAGTGGAAGGGCAGGAGTTCATCATTATTGATACCGGCGGTATCGACGGTTCGGAAGAGGGCGTGGAAACCCGTATGGCAGGGCAGTCGCTGCTCGCCATCGAAGAAGCGGATATCGTGCTGTTTATGGTAGATGCGCGCGCCGGGCTGATGCCTGCCGATCTGGGCATCGCACAGCATTTGCGCAGCCGCGAGAAAGCCACCTTCCTGGTCGCCAACAAAATTGATGGCGTAGATGCGGATATCGCGATGGCGGATTTCTATTCGCTGGGGTTGGGCGAAGTCTATCCTATGGCCGCTTCCCACGGGCGCGGTGTCACCTCGTTGCTGGAAAACGTGTTGCTGCCTTACGCCAAGCAGGAAGATGAACCGGTTGAACTGACGGAAGAAGAGGCTAACGCTGCCTATTGGGCTGAGCAGTTAGGCGAAAATACCGATGAGCCAGAGGATACCGAAGATGACTTCGATCCGGAAAGTATGCCCATCAAACTGGCTATCGTCGGTCGCCCTAATGTTGGCAAGTCCACCCTGACCAACCGTATTTTGGGTGAAGAGCGTGTGGTGGTGTATGACATGCCGGGCACTACCCGCGACAGCATTTACATTCCGATGGAGCGTGATGGCCGCGAGTATGTGCTGATCGACACCGCTGGCGTGCGTAAACGTGGCAAGGTCACGGAAACCGTCGAAAAATTCTCGGTGATCAAAACGCTGCAAGCGATTGAAGATGCCAACGTGGTGCTGCTGGTTATCGATGCGCGCGACGGCATTTCCGATCAGGATCTCTCACTGTTGGGCTTTATTCTCAATGCGGGACGTTCGCTGGTTATCGCGGTGAACAAATGGGATGGGCTGTCGCAAGAGATCAAAGAGCAAGTGAAAGACATGCTGGATCTGCGTCTCGGGTTCATCGATTTCGCCCGCGTGCATTTTATCTCTGCGCTGCATGGCAGCGGCGTCGGTAACCTGTTTGAATCGGTGCACGAAGCCTATACCTGCGCCACCAAGCGCGTTAACACCTCGCTGTTGACGCGTATCATGCAGATGGCCGTTGACGATCACCAGCCGCCGCTGGTTCAGGGCCGTCGCGTGAAGCTAAAATACGCGCACGCCGGGGGTTACAACCCGCCGATTGTGGTGATCCACGGTAATCAGGTCAAAGACCTGCCGGATTCCTACAAACGCTACCTGATGAACTACTACCGCCGTTCGCTGAACGTGATGGGTACGCCGATTCGCATTCAGTTTAAAGAGGGGGAGAACCCCTTTGCCGAGAAACGCAATACGCTCACGCCCAATCAGTTGCGTAAGCGTAAACGCTTGATGCAGCACATCAAGAAAGGCAAGTAACCAGAATGGGGCGGAATCGATGATCCGCCCCATTGTTATTATGGCCTTTGAATCAGTAATCACCGTCAACCCTGTGTGAAAGTGTTCGTTATGTCTTGGGAAACCTGGAGTTTTGCCTTTAATGTCACCATGCCCAACCTGTTAATCCTGTTGATTGGCATGGGACTGCGCCGTTTGGGGCAGTTGGATGACACCTTTTGCGATTCGGCAATGAAGCTGGTGTTTAACTTGGCGCTGCCCTTCCTGCTGTTTTTCAGCGTGGCGACCAGCCAGCAGTCAATTGCCACGCACCTTCCGATGATCCTCTATGGTGCCATAGGCACCGTCACCACGTTTTTATTGCTCGAGTATGCGGCGGTGTATCTGGTGAAAGATCCCCGTGAGCGCGGTATTTTCGTTCAGGGCGGCTTTCGCTCTAACACCGGCATCATGGGGCTGGCGTTTGCGGTGCGCGCTTATGGTGAGCAGGGGATTGCGATAGGCTCGCTCTATCTGACGGTCACGGTTATCTTGTTCAACGTGCTGTCCGTGATCACCTTAACGCGCAGTTTACGGCGGGGACAGGATGGGGGCCGCGTCAGCAAGAAAGCGCTATTGACCAGCATTGCGACCAATCCGTTGATTATTGGGCTGTTGCTGGGCGTGTGCTATGCGCAGTCTGGCTTGGCGCTGCCTGACGTGATGCGGCAAACGGGTCAGCAGATCTCTGGGCTGGCACTGCCATTGGCATTGCTGTGTGCCGGGGCGAGCCTGGATGTCAAAACCATGCTGCGCACCAGTAATGTCGCGGCGCTCTCTACCGTTGCCAAGCTGGTGGTGGTGCCGGGCCTGCTGACGCTCGGCGGCTGGCTGGTTGGCTTTCGCGGTGTGCAGTTGGGGGTTATTTTTCTCTTTTCCTCGACCCCGACGGCGGCGGGCAGCTATGCCATGACACGGGCTATGGGCGGGAATGCTACGCTGGCGGCCAATATTATTGCCATGACCACGGTAGGATCGTTTTTTGCCACGGCGCTCGGGGTTTACTTGTTACGCGCCTGGGGCATCGCTTAATCCTGAAACGGAGGAGCCAATGGACATCTTGTGTCCGCATTGCCAACATACTTTGAACTGGCTGAGCGACAGCCGGTTCCAATGTTCGCAGTGTCATCGCCCTTTTCAACAACAGGCACATTGCCCGGAATGTCAACAGCCTCTGCAAACCTTATCGGCCTGTGGCTCGGTGAGTTATTTCTGTCAACGCGGCCACGGTTTGATTTCACGACAACGCGTGCAGTTCAGTTACCTTCCGGTGCAGGAATAGCTAGGAGGATTTGCGCCGTGTGCGCTTTTTGGCATCCGGTGTGACCTGCGTAACCTGGCTTTCTACCCAGCCGTCCTGTAAGCGGGTTTTTAGCGTGTCGCCCGGTGCTGTCTGAGCCGTGGCGCGTAAAACCTGCCCAGAGGGCATGGTGGTCACGTTATAGCCGCGCGCCAATGTTTTCAGCGGGCTGACCCCTTCCAGATGGGAACAGACCTCACCCAACCGTTGTTTATTCTCACTCAGTTGCCGGGTGATAAGCCGCTGCAAGTGATACTGCATCTGTTGCAGGTGTTGCTGTGCGCGATGAATTCGTGAAAGCGGTTGCTGTTGCGTCAGCCGCTGCTGCAACCGTTCACTGCACAGGGTCGCACGCCGTAGCTGCTGCTGCATATTTTCATCGAGCCTGCGACGCAGGGTGATCAATTGGTTCAGCTGGCGCGCCAAGCGTAACTGCGGATGCTGTTGCTGCAAACGGTGGTAGAGCCGAGAGAAATCGCGCTGGCGCTGGGCCAGTGAATAATCCATCGCCATCTCCAGCCGTTGACGCTGTGCGTGCAGTTGGCGCAGCAGTTCGTTGCGATCGCGACTGACCAACTCTGCCGCCGCCGACGGCGTAGGTGCGCGTAAATCCGCCACAAAGTCGGCAATGGTGACGTCGGTTTCATGGCCGACAGCACTCACGATAGGAATACGACTGGCGAAGATGGCGCGAGCCACCCGTTCATCGTTAAAACTCCAGAGATCCTCCAGCGAACCGCCGCCGCGCCCAACGATCAGCACATCACACTCTTGTCGTTGATTGGCAAGCTGAATGGCGCGAACGATTTGTGCTGGGGCCTCTTCGCCTTGCACCTGGCTCGGATAAATCACCACCGGCAGTGCCGGATCGCGCCGCTGTAACACATGCAGGATATCGTGCAGCGCCGCGCCGCTGGGTGAAGTAATCACACCGACGCGGCTGGCTGGGCGGGGGAGTGCTTGCTTGAATGACTGATCGAACAACCCTTCAGACGCTAACCGCTGCTTAAGCTGTTCGAACTGCTGTTGCAACAGGCCATCGCCTGCGGGCTGCATGCTTTCTGCCAGCAGTTGGTAGTCCCCGCGCGGTTCGTACAGGGTGATCGTGGCGCGCAGCAGCACTTGCTGCCCGTTTTGCGGGCGAAACGTCACACGGCGATTGCTGGTGCGAAACATGGCGCAACGCACCTGAGCGCGCTCATCTTTCAGGGTAAAGTACCAGTGACCGGAGGAGGGCTGAGAGAAATTGGAAATCTCGCCGCACAGCCAGATTTGCCCCATTTCCATTTCCAACAGTTGCCGGACTGTTTGATTGAGGCGGCTGACGGTAAAAATAGCGGATGAAGGCGCTTGGGACATGGCGTTGGCTAACCCGATTTAGTGAGCGAGATCAAATTTTAAAACAGAGGGTTAATTAACCGATACTACCTTGCCTGAAAGGTTAATCAAGTTTTTTTATAAAAAAAGCTGGAGGCAACCGATTACGCTCTGTATAATGCCACGGCAATATTTTATCGCATCCCCACATGAGATATTGCCCATGCTACGTATTGCCAAAGAAGCACTGACGTTTGATGACGTCCTCCTGATCCCAGCTCACTCGACCGTTCTGCCGAACACTGCCGATCTTACTACCCAGCTCACAAAAACGATTCGTTTGAACATTCCTATGCTTTCTGCTGCCATGGATACCGTGACGGAATCCGGTTTGGCTATCGCACTGGCGCAGGAAGGCGGCATCGGTTTCATCCACAAAAACATGTCGATTGAACGCCAGGCAGAAGAAGTCAGCCGGGTAAAACGTCATGAAAGCGGCGTCGTTGTCGATCCGCAAACCGTGACGCCAACCACCACGCTGCGTGAAGTCAAAGCGCTGACCGAGCGTAACGGCTTTGCCGGTTACCCGGTAGTGACTGACGATAACGAACTGGTCGGCATTATCACCGGTCGTGACGTGCGTTTTGTGACCGATTTGGAACGCCCAGTGAGTGCCGTGATGACGCCGAAAGACCGGCTGGTAACGGTGCGTGAAGGCGAAGCGCGTGACGTGGTGCTGCAAAAAATGCACGAGAAACGCGTTGAGAAAGCGCTGGTGGTGGATGATAGCTTCCATCTGCTTGGCATGATTACCGTGAAAGACTTCCAGAAAGCCGAGCGTAAACCTAACGCTTGTAAAGACGAACACGGCCGCCTGCGCGTTGGTGCAGCGGTTGGCGCAGGCGCGGGCAACGAAGAGCGCGTTGATGCGCTGGTTGCAGCCGGTGTTGACGTACTGCTGATCGACTCCTCTCACGGCCACTCTGAGGGCGTGTTGCAGCGCATTCGTGAAACCCGCGCTAAATACCCCGATCTGCAAATCATCGGCGGCAACGTCGCCACCGGTGCCGGTGCTAAAGCGCTGGCTGAAGCTGGCGTGAGCGCCGTGAAAGTGGGTATTGGCCCTGGCTCTATTTGTACCACCCGTATCGTTACCGGCGTGGGTGTACCGCAGATCACCGCGATTTCTGACGCGGTAGAAGCGCTTGAAGGGACTGGCATTCCGGTTATCGCCGATGGCGGCATCCGTTTCTCCGGCGACATCGCCAAAGCCATCGCTGCGGGTGCAGCCTGTGTGATGGTCGGTTCTATGCTGGCGGGCACGGAAGAATCTCCGGGCGAGATTGAGCTGTATCAAGGCCGTTCCTTTAAATCTTACCGTGGGATGGGCTCGCTGGGTGCCATGTCCAAAGGCTCTTCTGACCGTTATTTCCAGAGCGATAATGCGGCCGATAAACTGGTGCCGGAAGGGATCGAAGGGCGTGTGGCTTACAAAGGCCGCCTGAAAGAGATCGTGCATCAGCAAATGGGTGGCCTGCGTTCCTGCATGGGCTTGACCGGTTGCGGCACCATTGACGCATTGCGCACTCAGGCCGAATTTGTTCGCATCAGCGGCGCAGGCATTCAGGAAAGCCACGTGCATGATGTGACCATCACCAAGGAATCGCCGAACTATCGGATGGGTTGATTGGGCCCACAGGCCAATCTGCCGATGTGATGGCTGATTTGACAGAAACCCGGTAAACTTCGCCGGGTTCTCTTATTTTTTGCTCCTTACGTATTTTGGAATGCGCCTCTCATGACAGAAAATATTCATCAACACCGCATACTCATTCTGGATTTTGGTTCGCAGTACACGCAACTGGTCGCGCGCCGTGTGCGTGAACTGGGCGTTTATTGCGAACTCTGGGCATGGGACGTTACCGAAGCACAGATTCGTGAATTTAACCCGAACGGCATCATCCTTTCCGGTGGCCCGGAAAGCACTACCGAGCACAACAGCCCGCGCGCGCCGGAATATGTGTTCCAGGCCGGAGTGCCGGTGTTGGGCGTGTGCTACGGCATGCAGACCATGGCAATGCAGTTGGGTGGCCGCGTTGAAGGCTCCAGCGAGCGTGAGTTTGGTTATGCGCAGGTCGAAATCAAAGCGGAAAGCGCGCTGTTGCGTGATATTCAGGATGCGCTGAGTGAAAGCGGTGCGCCGCTGCTGGACGTTTGGATGAGCCACGGCGATAAAGTGACGGCCATTCCGTCCGATTTCGTTACCGTTGCCAGCACCGATACCTGCCCGTTTGCCATTATGGCTAACGAAGAGAAACGCTTTTACGGCGTACAGTTCCACCCGGAAGTGACGCATACCCGTCAGGGACAGCGCATGCTGGAACGTTTTGTGCGTGATATCTGTCAATGTGATGCGCTGTGGACGCCGGCAAAAATCATTGATGACGCGATAGTGCGTCTGCGTGAACAGATTGGCAACGATCGCGTTATTCTGGGCCTGTCCGGTGGTGTCGATTCTTCAGTTACAGCGATGCTGCTGCACCGTGCCATTGGCGATCGTTTGACCTGCGTGTTCGTGGATAACGGCCTGCTGCGTTTGAACGAAGCAGATCAGGTGCTGGAAATGTTCGGCGATCATTTTGGTCTGAATATCGTGCACGTGGCTGCGGAAGATCGTTTCCTGTCTGAACTGGCCGGTGAAAACGACCCGGAAGCCAAACGCAAAATCATTGGTCGCGTGTTCGTCGAAGTGTTCGATGAAGAAGCAAGCAGGCAGACTGAGGTGAAATGGCTGGCGCAGGGCACCATTTATCCTGACGTGATTGAGTCTGCGGCGTCCAAGACTGGCAAAGCGCACGTCATCAAGTCTCACCACAACGTAGGTGGCCTGCCGAAAGAGATGAAACTCGGTCTGGTTGAGCCGCTGAAAGAGCTGTTCAAAGACGAAGTGCGCAAAATTGGTCTCGAACTGGGCTTGCCGTACAACATGCTGTATCGCCATCCGTTCCCGGGTCCGGGCCTTGGGGTTCGCGTGCTGGGCGAAGTGAAGAAAGAGTACTGCGATCTGTTGCGCCGTGCCGATGCCATCTTCATCGAAGAACTGCACAACGCTGACCTGTACCACAAAGTCAGCCAGGCCTTCACCGTGTTCCTGCCAGTGCGTTCCGTTGGCGTAATGGGCGATGGTCGTAAATACGACTGGGTGGTTTCTCTGCGTGCGGTTGAAACCATCGACTTTATGACCGCGCACTGGGCACACCTGCCTTATGATTTCCTGGGCCGCGTTTCCAACCGCATCATCAACGAAGTCGATGGCATTTCCCGCGTAGTGTATGACGTGTCGGGCAAGCCGCCTGCGACGATCGAGTGGGAATAATCCTGTTGTATTGCACTGTCATCGCCAGCGTTTAGCTGGCGGTGCTTATCATAATGATGTTAACTCGCTAACGTTCTATCCTGCCCCCAACGTAATCCAGCCTCCACAACATTACGAATGCGTTGCGGTTTCGGCGGTCACACAAACCTGAATGGGTTCCTTGATGGCTTCTAAGCTGAGGAGTCGTTGCAGTGCAGCGATGGCGGTATCGGTAAGCTCATGTCCCTTGGTGAGAACCATCAAATCATTTGTGGTGCGGATGTCTTCATCAATGACCCAACCAGGTTTTAATTCACGAATGCGTACCGTACGGACACCTGCCATGTTAGCGCGAAAATCGGTGAGGCTTTTGATGATGTATTCTGGGATGGCTGGCTTGATGGCATTGAGAATTTCCCGTGGATGCTCCAGCCCCTTTCCTCTGGCGGCATGACGTTCAAGTTCGAGGGCTGCGCGCAAGAGATGAGCCCCTCGCATAACTTCAGTCGTGGCATCAGCGGGAGCCATGGTCGCTTGGTATCGAATAATTTCGGCTACCGGTTCAAGGCGGGGAATGTTTTTTACTAAGCGAGCAGCGACATCAGGATGCTCTTGAAGTAGTTTTTTTTCTTCCGCAGAAAGCGCGCGTTGCGCGGCGTCAGCCTGAACAATATCGATAGGGATTCCCACACAGCCGATTTGGCTCAGTGATGCGGCAATGGTGTAAATCCATCCATCGGGCCATTCCAGTTTTTTCAGGGCATGCCGAACACAGGACTGAGCAAATGCGGCCCGTTGGAAAGCCCAGGGCGCTACCATGGCGAGCACTTCTGTCAGTGTTTTTACGGATGCGCTGAGCGTGGTTTCCAGGAGTTCTTTTTCTACACGAACAAGGCGGTGCTGACTGACGGCATCATTCAACGCTGAAACCAATTCTTCCTTGGGACAGGGTTTGCAGAGGTAGCGAAAAATCGCGCCTTTGTTTATTGCTGCAATCGAGGACTCAACATCGGCCTGGCCTGTAAGGAGAATACGTACGCTGTCTGGAGAGATTTCCCGCGCTTTAGCAAGGAAGACTGCGCCATCCATACCGGGCATACGCATATCTGACATGATCACCGCAAATGGCTCACCCCAACGAACGGTATCCAAGCCAGCCTCACCACTGCGAGCCGTTACGACGTCAAATTCACCAAAAAGACTGCGTTCCATTGCGGCGAGGACATTGGGTTCATCGTCTACGCAGAGCACCCGGGGTAAGGCAGTTTCAGTCATGATGTGTTTCCTTTATTTGGGTCAGCATGTCCTGCCATAAGGTTTGCTGGTTAAGCATGCCGGTTTGTTCGAGATATCCCAGGTCGAGAGGGGTGTTGTTGGTGAGGGCAACGCCTACGTGCACAGCGCCAACGACGTTAAATGTCTTATCTGTGGCAAGGGAGGGCTGAACGTGATACGCCACGGCTTCCACGATATCCATCGGCAAGCCCCACAATGCCATCAGATATGCACTGACTGCGGCGTGTACCGCGATAGTATTGTGCGTGAGTGCAAGTGCGTTATTGGGCTCTCTCATTTCAGGTATCAGTCGCGCAATATTGGCTAGCAGTGCGGCCGTTTGCGCTCCCCCTTGATGATCCGATATCTGCGCCGCCAACGTTGATGCAAGCAGGGCGCGTTGTTGTAGCTGAGCAACATAGCGATCTGTTTTAGCCTCAGCAAAGATCTGAGAAGCCAATACCAGTAACTTAACCTGATCCAGGCCCAAATGTGAGATGGCATTTCCAATATCTGTGATGCGTCCCCCTCGAGTGAAATAGCTTGAGTTCGCCAGTTGTAAAATTTTTGCGCTCAAGGCGGGATCGCTACTCAGCAACTTGGTGATCTGTCGCGTATCACCGTCAACCTGGGTGATGAGGCGGGAGACTTCAATAAACACGTCAGGCGCTGCGGGTAGATAGCTGGTGTGGCCGACAATGTCGATCATGGCGGGCGCTTGCAGCCTATCGCGCAGGAGTAGAATATTGTTTATCGTTGCTATTAATGTCGTGCTGTCACACGGTTTGGAAATAAATCGGTGAGCGACAGCCAGCATGCGTGTCGTCGCATCAGGGGCAGAATACCCAGATAAGATGATACGTATTGTGCCAGGCCAATGGTGTCTTACCTGTGAGAGTAATTCAGCACCATCCATGAAGGGCATTCGCATGTCAGATACCACCACATCGGCTGGTTTTTCTTCCAGCATCGTGAGCGCTTGTTTGCCACTGTTGGCAAATCGATATTCCCATTCGATGTCTTCTACTAGGAGTGCCCGCTCAATACCTGAGAGCACTCGAATTTCATCATCGACGAACATCACTTGCATGCAGGGGATTCCTCTTGAGGCGAGTTAAGGGGTAATAGCAGAATGAATGTTGTCCCCACGCCTTCCTCTGACTCACATAGGATCTGTCCTTTATGCTTATCAACCACCGTTGAATAGACAATGGAGAGTCCTTGACCTGTCCCTTTGCCTACGGCTTTGGTTGTGAAAAAGGGGTCGAATATCCGGTCTTGGATCCCAACGGGAATACCGCTCCCGTCGTCTTTAACCCGGATCTCTATGTGCTCACCGTTGAGCGCTGCGGAGATAATAATATGGCCTTTTTCTTTAATGCCTTGCTGAATGGTATCGGCAATAGCGTGGGCTGCATTCACTATCAGATTTAGAATGGCCTGCCCAATGGAATCTCTCAAACAGGGGAGTTTGGGTAATTCATGCTCAAAGAGTGTCTCTAGTTCAGCAACGTATTTCCATTCATTACGGGTGACGGTTGCTGTGGTATTGATCACATCGCGGACGTCGACCATTTCTTTTTCGTTGTGCGAAGGATGAGAGAATTCTTTCATTGCAGCCACAATCTTGGTGATATGCCCAAGGCCTTCCAACGATTCATCTAAGGCGCTTGGGAGCTGGCGGCATAAGAATTCCACTTTCGTTCGTTTTCGGATGGTGTCGAACTCCCTTAGGGTCGGCTCTTCAGCGAATGTCTCCCGTGTTGTATCGATCAGTGCCAGCGCCGTGTCCAACAAAGCGATCAGTGACGTTGTTGCTGTTTTAACAAAGCCCACGTTGTCACAAACGTATTGTGTCGGTGTATTTATTTCGTGGGCAATCCCCGCCGCGAGTTGCCCAATGGATTCCATCTTTTGTGCTTGTAGCAATTGAACTTGGGTTAAACGAAGCTCTTTAAGGGCTTTTTCTAACTCGTAACGTTCATTTTCTAATTCCAGCGTTTTACGGGAGACCACTTTCTCCAGGCCCACATTTTGCTTAAGTATGGCGAAAGGTGTGGCGTTATCTTGTGCCTTCTCTCGTAAGATACGGCGCTTTAATACCTCGATCGTTTTATCCCTGGCGGCTAATTTTCGCTCGAACTCGGCGATGGACATGGCGGATACAGCGGGTGTGGGAAATGTTCCTTCAGTCACTCGTTATCCTCCAATGGCGATTCCCGTGAATGTTTGATTCACGTGCAAGCCGTTGTATTGCTCTCCGTATGTGGAAAACCCTACGACGCGGTTTTTCACCATCACGTTGGCAATCTGCTGTTCAAGGTCTTCTTGTTCAAACTGGATACGGCGTAGGATGCAATCACACCCGATGATAACGGGCTCTGCGAGGGTCTCTCGCACTTTGCTGAAGGCGCGTTCAAGGGTTTGGACCGGATCTTGCGCTTTACCGATAGAAACGATGAGGCCTTCTTCAATCGCGCAATAACAGGTAAGTGATAAATCGGCGTTCCATTTTTGAATAGAGCGGACATAAGGGTCATCACCCAAGGAGAGCACGAGTGGGTGACGGGAAAAGACGGTTGGGGTGAGTTCAGATACGGTTAACCCGAGGGCTTGCGCGTAAGCAAACGCAGCGGGTTCACCGTTTATTTCAAAAATAAGCCGTCTTTCTGGATCGGCTTCAGTGATAACGAGTTCAATCTTGCTGGGTCTAAAATGCTGAACTTTAAACGTCACGATGGTTGATTGGGTTTCAATAACAGCAAATATGGCTGCATCAGAAATAAAGCGGCCATCGCCATCATAAACATACGCTTTCTCGAAACGCAGGTTATCGCCTGCGGAGCCACCAATAATCGGGATATTGCCTATCTGCTGGTACAGACTTGCAGTCAAACGTTCTTCAATCATTGATAGACCATCGACCAGCAGCAGACTAAAACGATGAAGCGTTGGCCTGTCCTCACAATCACGATGAATCGCTTCGGCAATGTCAGAGACCATTTCGGCATAGTTTTTTAAAGGGTGGATTGTGAAGGTGTGAGCGCTAAAATTCTTGTTCAAGCCCAACCCTACCAACCCGGTATGCTGAAACCCTTGGGTACCGATTTGCCCGGAAGAGGTACAACCGATACACGTGCAGGAGAAGGATTTTTTTAATTCTTGACCTAAAACGTCTAAATCGTAATCAGGAGAGCAGAAAAAAATCACTGTTTTAATATCTTCATGATTAAGTATTTTTGCAAATTCGGCGACTGCCTGGATAGGATCCGGTGACTTACTACTGGCGTACTTGAGTTGAAAATTCATGAGAATGCTCCCGCGCTATTAAGCAGAAACCTGTGCATGAATTTCTGCGATATTCGGTTATCTCTATGAAAATAGTTCAGGGCGTCAGATAGTAAATAGTCAGTGTTTTGTTTTAGTTACAGATATCGCTTCTTTTTATTTTCAGACAGGATACAAAAAATATTGTCGTGGTGAGAGCACAATCACTACGCCTTTTCTATTGAGGCTATTTGGGCGTTGTCATTCGATAAGCGCCGACTTATTCTATTGATTCTCTGTCTTAAACTAGCATTTTGTTGCCGATGATATCGCTTTCTGTGCATCCAATAGGGTAGAAAACGCAATGTATCTGTCTGATGAAGCCATTCGCGATTTGAATACGCTGGCGGGGTGGTTAGCCCTTGACGATCTCAGCGCCCGTGAAACGCTGAATCCAGATCTGCTGATTTTGGCGGGGCACGCCATTATGCCGAACATTATCGGCGCGCTTGATCTTGCCGCAAAAACCGGCATTCCTGTGTTACTCAGCGGTGGTATTGGTCATTCAACGACGTTGTTACAGCAGGCGGTAAAACAGGACCCGCTCACAGCTACGATTGAGACCGAAGGGAGGGGGGAAGCGGATATTCTTGGCGAGATCGCGCATCAGGTTTTTGCAATCCCTTGGGAAAACATTGAGATAGAAAATCGCTCTACCAACTGTGGCCAAAATGCGGACTTCAGCAGAGACACGCTATTGGCCCAGTCATCTATTCCCGCGACGATACTGCTGGTGCAGGATCCGCTGATGCAGCGCAGAACGTTTGAATCTTTTCAGCACAGTTGGCGGCAGAAAAATTTAACCAGTCGATTTATCAACTGGCCGGTATTTGTGCCGCATGTCGTCAAGGTGGACGATTCCCTGGTGATCACCGGCGGACAACGTGCAGGCATATGGACGATTGAACGCTACATCGCCATGATCTTAGGTGAGGTCAAGCGCCTGCGCGATGATGAAACCGGTTACGGGCCAGCAGGAGCTGGTTTTATCGACCATGTTGATATTCCTGACGCGGTTGAAAATGCCTGGCGGCGGCTTACTGCAAACAACAAACTGTTGGTGAGCGTCAGATAAATCTGCCGCCGGATCGCACCGACGACAGCGTCAGGGGGTCAGGTTGGGTTACGGGAGCTATTGACGTGTCGTTGGGAAAGGCAACCATTTATCTTCACAGGCATACGCCGTTTTCACCGCAGTTGCATTCGCGATGGTCGATGGCGCTGGCGTCAAGCCGCCTTCGGCCACATGAACAATGACGTTTTGTTGATGCCAGCCCTGAAGATTATCGATTTTCACACCGTCAAAGGTCACATCAAGGGGATGGTCACTGTCATAGCCGTTAAGTACCACCTTGCCGCCGTTACCGGACAAATTTTTCAGCGAAATATGGTGGTACCAGGGAATAAAGTTGCCCTTTTTGCCTTCATAAGCTGTATCCAGCGTAATCGGCCATTTGTTATTGCGCAAACACACATTCTCAACCTTGACGTTTTCAACGATTCCACCGCGGCTGGAATCACTTTTAATTCTGATGCCTGAGGTTGTGCCATCCAGCGTAAGATCTTTAATCAGAATATCGCTGATGCCGCTGTTGGTTTCACTGCCGATAGACATACCGTGACCGGAATAGAAGTGGTTATCCAGAATAGAGACGAAACGCGTTGGCCCGCTGTTGCCTGCTTTAATCGCAATGTTGTCATCACCGGTGCGGATAACACTTTTGGCTATCGTTACATCGGTTGCCGCATCCGGATCGATACCGTCGGTATTACGCGCATCCGCTGGCGTATCAATAACAATTCCCCACACCGTGATCCCTTGAACCTTATTCAGCACCAGATGAAAGTTAGGCGAGTTGGTTAAACGGATGTGATAAAAGGTCAGGTTTTTGGCATTATCGACCTGAATAAGACGCGGCACATTCTGGTTACCCCCTTCCTTTTGCGCACGTCGCGCCAACTGCCACCAGGTTTCAGTTTTACCCTCCATGATCTGGTTGCCACGCCCATCAATCGTCCCTTCACCGACCAGTCCGCCGCCCTGCACGTTCTCTATATGAATGAAAGGCTGACATTGCCCCTTCTGGTTGCTGAGCGTGCCGCAAATACCACGGCCTTTGTCGTAATCGGCGGGGTTGGCAGAAGCCGCGAGCATGGTACCTTTATCCACCCACAGCCATATGCCGGAACGTATACTCAGCGGGCCGCTTAGAAAGGTATTTTGGCCGTTGGCGGCAGTGAGTTTCACGGCTTGCCCCGCAGGGCAACGATCGATGGCCTGTTGGATCCGTTGCTGATTATTTCCCGGTTCGGGGGTTAGCGTAGTACAACTCTGCTGCGGATAGGTGGGTTCCTGTACTTGGCGGCGATCGGCGGCGTGCGCGATACTCAATAAAAACGCGGGGCAAAGCGACAGTAACGTTGTGAGTGTTTTTACTTTCATCGGTGTAACCTGTTAACCATCATCCACGGTAAATACGTTGTTTTCGTCCAGGCGATAATTACAACAGAACCACGAGTGCTGCTCTCTCGTGGCCCCGTAAGAAAGTGTCACAAAGTAATACTTCGTCTATCGCTATCGCCTGTTACGCTGTCGCTGAAAAATGAATATCGGCATGTGGATAATATCTATCAAGCCAAGGCTTTCGCCTTCAGTTTTTGGTATTCCTCTTGCGTAATGATGCCATCATCTAACAACTTTTTAGCATCTGATATCTGTTCGGCGGGCGATTTCCCCGCTACCTCACGAATATACTCGTTGGTGGCTGAAACAGATTTTTTTACCTGTGCGCGATGTCGCTCTGCCATGCCTTTACCACGCACGATAAGGTAGATGAGGGAAGTAAGTAATGGAATAAACAGTAAGAAAACAATCCACGCCGCTTTGTAAAGACCGCTGGCTTCCTGATCGCGAAACAGATCGGAGACAACCTGGAAAAGAATAAAAAGATAGGCAATAAAAAAGAACAGTGAAAATGCCGTGACCAATATATCCCACAGCGTCAGTAGGTGCGTTGCCATTTTGTGTTTCCTCAGGATTTAATTAATTAAATCAGGTGTCGAGATGAACATAACAAAGGTATAGCACAAATTTATTTTTTCCACACAACAGGGAAAAATAGAAACGAGGGGAGACTATTGTGGAGAATGGATGAATAAGAGACGAAGAATAACTGCCAAAGGCATCGCGCGCTATTGATCTGCTGCCTGAGCGTCATCTTCAAAAGCAAACAGTGTAACCAGATCGATGTTTAACCCAACGGCGATGATATAGAGCACTTCCAGCGTTGGATTGCGCACACCACGCTCAACGCCACTGAGGTATGTGCGGTCCAACCCACATTTTTCAGCAAAAGCTTCTTGCGACAGATTTGCCTGCAATCTGAGTGATCTTACGCGCTGGCCCAGACGTGCCTTGATGGAATTGGATATTTTCATGGAGTAAGCATTGTTTTTTGATGCTTATCAGTCCACGGACTATTAGTCACAACGGTAAGGTTTTGTGGTAACGTAGTGACTCATAGTCAACGAACCGGAGGCGTAAATGGAAAAACAGGATTGGCACCCAGCAGATATCATTGCTGCCATAAAGAGGAGAGGGACATCGCTGGCGGCATTGTCTCGGGCATCTGGGCTGGCGTCATCAACGCTAGCGAATGCACTCACGCGACGGTGGCCTAAAGGGGAGCGGCTTATCGCACAAGCGATAAACGTGAGCCCAGAAGAGATCTGGCCTTCACGCTACCTGAAAAATCGCCGTTAAACGGGGCGGCGAAGCCGTCATCCGTCTTACGTGGGTGGCGGAGATTGCCTGATGTTCAACACCGGTGTGGCATCATGGTCACTCTGCGCGTTTTTACGGCGAAAGGTATTGCTGACAGCCTTGATTTCTTTGATGATGCGACAATGAAGCGTTATTTGTTGCTGTCATTAACAGGATAGGGTTGATGAAGTTTACCAAGATCGTAGGTGTGACCATCGTCAGCGTATTACTGCTGTCATTCTGGCAAAGCTGGGCGCACTCGACGCGCGGTGGCGAAGCGATGAGCGGCCAGGGGTGGTGGTCTGCCCGGCGTGATTCTGCGGGCGTAGCGCCTGATCCCGTGCGTTGGCGTGATACCGCTATTGTTCAAGTGTATGCTGCGCCGACCTATGGTTGGCGTGGTCTGGTGGCAGTTCACCCTTGGATTATCCTGAAAGCCAAAGGTGAAACCCGCTACCGGCGTTATGAAGTGATCAGTTGGGGAAGCAACAATGTGGTACGCCTGAATTACACGTTACCGGACGGGTTCTGGTACGGGGCCACGCCGAAACTGCTGGTTGAACATCGCGGCGAGGCAGCACAGGCGATGATCCCGCAGATCGATGCCGCGATCAAAAGCTATCCCTGGCCGCAGACCTATCGCGCTTGGCCTGGACCGAACAGCAATACCTTTCTCGCGCACATTGGTCGTGAGGTGCCAGCCTTAAAGCTTGATATGCCTGCCAACGCTATTGGTAAAGATTATCGCTCAATCGCGAATCCGGTGGGGTTAGCTCCTTCTGGCAGCGGCGTCCAGATTTCGGTTCTGGGAGCACTGGGCGTGACGCTGGCGCTGGAAGAAGGCTTGGAAGTGAACCTGCTAGGGATGAACCTTGGCATTGATGTGAATCCACCGGCGTTGCGCTTGCCTTTCATTGGCCGATTAGGTTTTGACAATGTGGATCAGCAGCAAGAACGCTGACGCTAAAAGGCGTGGTGCGAGAGCCGATGTGCCCTGCGCACAGTGCCCCGCTATGGGTGCTCAATAATCATCACCGCGCAGGTATCTTCCTCCAATGCTTCGAAGGTGTGCGGTGCATCGGCGGCATAGCTGATGTAATCACCGGCGTTAAGCGCAATCTCATGCCCTTCAGGACCCAGCACGGCTCGTCCACGGCTAATCATGACATGCTCCAGCGTGCCGGGTTGATGGGGGACAGAGCGGCGTACGCTGCCCGGCTGCGCTGTCACGCGGTAGATATCGCGTTGCATGCCTCTCGGACAGACGGCGAGCAGTGTCACAAAATAATGTGCCTGTTCAGCGGCGACAATTTCTCCCTCATGGGCACGGATTACCTTCACGTGGGGCTGCGGTGCTGCAATCAACTGCGTGACCTGCACATCCAGCGCCAGCGCCAGCGCCCACAGCGTTTCCAGGCTGGGATTACCGCTTCCTGACTCCAATTGAGAGAGCGTCGATTTTGCGATACCGGCACGTTTGGCCAGTTCGCTGACGGAAATACCTATCCGCTCGCGTTCACGTTTTACCGCTACGGCGAGAATTCCTATCGGCGTTGATGAAAGTTGCATATCGTTCTCCATAAAAAACGATCGTTCTGTTTGACAGTCTATATTGCGATAGCCATTATACCATTCGTTCTTTATATCGAACAATCGTTCGTTATGTTATTTATTGTATGCGAGGTAATCGATATGGCATCCGATCAACGTGCCGAGTGGGGAGCGGGATCGCTAAAAATGGCGATAGCCATGATCATTTCAGGAACGGTGGGATGGTTTGTGTTAACCACTGACTTACCTGCGTTAACGGTGGTCTTTTGGCGCTGCGTTTTCGGCATGGTAGCCATGGCACTGGTCTGTACGACGCAAGGTCTTTTGCGCCGTGGCATGCTGGCGCGCAGGCAGTTGTACTGGATTATGGTAGGCGGCGTCACTCTGACACTCAACTGGGTTTGTCTGTTTATCGCGTATGCGCAGACGTCTATTGCCGTCGCAACCATAACCAACCATGTACAGCCGTTTATGTTGGTTGCGCTAGGTGCGTTGTTATTCAATGAAACTCTGACACGTTATAAGCTCGGTTGGATGGTCATTGCCTTTTCCGGCGTGGCACTGATTATGTTGGGAGGTCAGCAGCAGGATCAGGATTCCGGCCAATACCTCTATGGGGTAGGGTTTGCATTGGCTGCCGCCTTTTTTTACGCCATCACAGCAACAATTACCAAGGTATTGCGCGATGTATCTCCTTGCCTGATGGTGTTTATTCAGTTGGGGGTTGGCTGCGTGATGTTGCTGCCTTTCGTTTCGTTACCCACGGCATCCTTTTCCAGCGCTGTCTGGGGGCTGCTGGTCGTGATTGGCTTTGTGCATACTGGCCTGATGTCTGTACTACTTTACAGTGCTGTGCAAAAAATCCCGACAATATTGGTCGGCGGGCTCGCGTTTATCTACCCTGTCGTGGCGATTTTGGTCGATGCCTGGGTGTTGCATCGGCCATTAAATGGGTGGCAGTTGACCGGCACCCTGATCGTTTTGGCTGCGGTTGCGGGTATGAATGTCCGTAATCTTCCTCATTAACGCGTTATTCTGGCCTGCATTAATGTTGACCAGGGTCAGCATCTTGTAGGGTGAGTTCAGGCTACGATGCGGCAGCATTGCGATATTTTTTCGCTATACCCGTCATACTTCAAGTTGCAGGTGTAATGTGCAGGCGGTTTCGTGTTTATAACAAGGGGAACGTTCAATGCTAGATCATTTAAGTGTTCCGGTGACAGATATTAATCGCAGTCGGCAGTTTTATGAAAGCGCGTTGGTACCGTTAGGTTATCGTCTGATTAAAGATTTTAATCATGCAGTAAGTTTTGGTGTGTTGGAAGGATATGGAAAGTCCAGCGATCCTGGCGGCGAATTTTGGATCTATCAAGGAAAAGCATTACCTTGTCCGGCGGTGCATTTTGCTTTTAGTGCTGAGACGCGTGATGTTGTTGATGCGTTTTATCGCGCGGCAATCGAAGCAGGCGGACAGGATAATGGCAAACCTGGAATTCGAGAGCTGTATCATGCCCATTATTATGCGGCATTCGTACGCGATCCTGATGGATATAACATCGAAGCCGTCTTTCATCGCAGTATTACGTCTTAGGGATATCGCTTCTTTTGTTGGCTGCAAACGATCAAAGAAAATCGGATCCTGATTGATACGCATGCTAATACACCTGCGGTATTAATTTTTCCATCATTTTAATCAGGTCGTTGGGGGATAAAACGTTTTGTCGAGGAAAGCGAAACACAGGTGGTGATAACGATTACAGATTAGGAAAGATATGCATGGAGTACAACATTACTCCATGCATAACAAGACAAGTGACGTGCGCTAATACGGCAAGGAAGAGAACAAATTAAATCTCGAAATCTTCCAGCGTTTTGCTTCCGCCATCAATGGCTTCACGGATTGCTTTCGGCGTACGGCCTTGGCCAGTCCAGGTTTGCTCGGTGCCATTCTCATCAATATATTTATATTTTGCCGGACGAGGATCGCGTTTAGCCTTGGCTGGTTTGGATTTCACGCTCTCCAGCAGTTCAGCCGGATCAATGCCGTCTTCAAGAAGCTGAGCACGAATGGCATCCAGTTTTGCTAAACGTTCTGCCTGCTCTTTCTGAATTTTGCTGTCTTCTTCGCGGCGCTCTTCCACAATTGCAGTGAATTTGCTTAACAGTTCTTCCAGGGTTTCAAGATCGGTATCTCGGGCCTGAGCGCGAAGAGTACGAATATTACTTAGCACGTCAAAACTCATCATGGTGTTCCTTTAAAAAGAAGATACATTATTAGCTTACAAGATATTTTTTGATTTTCCAATATACACCAGATACGCTGACATAAAATATTTTTTTATAGCGTCTTATGTAAAAAAATGCGTAACACGAGGTGTGGGGAAAGCAGGAGCGTTAATCGTTAGCTGGTTAATAACGCAACACCTCGTAGTTGCCACTATTTATTAATTTCCCCACTTAACCATCCATACTTAAGCGGGTTTGTCTGCTCATGGTATTGGTATACCTAATCCTTTCGCCGTGTCAAACTATCGGGGCAATCTCATGTTTCCCCTGTGCATAACACTAATTATTTAAGGGTATAAGCGCCATGCAGAAGAATATAATGCCAGCCTGGCATATGCTGGTAGGGAAAGGGACTGGGCGGGCACGTATGAAAAACTGACCCTATTGCTTTCCTTTTACTCTGCGGTGAATGAATGTCTGGTCTGGCAATCGCCCTTTGACGGGAGGCGAATACAAATCAATTTACACAGATTGTTTAGATGATTATCCTGAATATGTTTTGCTGTGGCAGTACCACAGTAAATTGATGTTGCGATGACTCGGGGTGCCCTTCTTTGTGAAGGCTGAGAAATACCCGTACCACCTGATCTGGATAATGCCAGCGTAGGGAAGTCTCGGTATTCCGATCGGCTACCGTCTTCTTGCACGCCGGTTGGGAGTAATGATGAACGACCTGCCCACCGATTTTTCTGCTGCCCACGTGGCGACAGTTTTGCACGATTTCTCAACGGCTTCGCCGTTAGTCCATTGCCTGACCAATGATGTGGTCCAGTCTTTTACCGCCAATGTGTTGCTGGCGCTCGGGGCATCCCCGGCGATGGTGGTGGATCCGGGTGAGGCGGCACAGTTTGCTGCGTTGGCCGATGCGCTTCTGATTAACGTGGGGACGTTAGAATCCACGCGCGCCGATGCAATGTTGGCAGCGGTGCAGAGCGCTAATCAAGCGGGAAAACCCTGGGTGCTGGACCCCGTCGCGGTTGGCGGATTGCGCTTTCGCACTGATTTTGTGCGTGAATTGCTGTCTTGCAAACCGGCGGCTATTCGCGGTAATGCCTCAGAAATTATCGCACTGTCTGGCGTCGCTTCGCAGGGCCGAGGCGTTGACAGTCATGATGCTTCCTTTACTGCCATCCCGGCTGCACGCGAACTGGCGACGCGCTGGTCAACCGTAGTAGCGGTGACGGGAGAAGTGGACTACGTCACCGACGGTGTGCGAGTCTGCGCGGTAAACGGTGGTCATCCAGTGATGACGCGTGTGGTGGGTACTGGGTGCGCACTCTCCGCCGTCGTTGCGGCATTTTGTGCACGCGGCGGGGATACGCTCTTTCAGGTTGCAACAGCGTGTGCCGTAATGGCGCGGGCAGGGGAGCGTGCCGCTGCGCAGTCCAGCGGGCCGGGCAGTTTTACACCTGCATTTTTGGATGCGCTTGCGCTATTGCGTCAGGAGGCACAGGCATGCGCCTTATAAAAGAGAACGCTCCCCGAATAAATGCGTTAACGATAGCGGGCACCGATCCCAGCGGTGGTGCTGGGATTCAGGCTGATCTAAAAACGTTCTCTGCCCTGAGCGCCTATGGCACCAGTGTGATCACTGCGCTGGTGGCACAAAATACGCAGGGAGTGCAGTCGGTTTATCGTATCGAACCTGATTTTGTAGCGGCTCAACTGGATTCTGTATTGTGCGATGTGCGTATTGACAGTGCGAAGATCGGCATGCTGGCGCAAAGTGATATTGTTGAAGCCGTTGCGGAACGTCTGCAACGCTACGCTGTACCTTATATTGTGCTGGATACGGTGATGCTGGCGAAAAGCGGCGATCCGCTATTGGCACCTGAAGCGATCGCCGCGATCCGTGAGGTGCTGTTGCCGCGCGTATCACTGATAACCCCTAATCTTCCGGAGGCGGCGGCGCTCTTGGCATGCAATGCGGCGACGACAGAAACGGAGATGAAAGCGCAAGGGCAAGGGTTGCTTGAGATGGGATGCCAAGCAGTGCTGATCAAAGGGGGTCATTTGAGTGACGCGGAGAGTCCAGACTGGCTGTTTCAACGCGGGCATGCACCGCAACGTTTCTGCGCGCCACGGGTAAACACCCGCCACACTCATGGCACAGGATGCACGCTGTCTGCGGCGCTGGCGGCGCTGCGCCCCCGGCACCACGATTGGGAGAGTACGGTGCAAGCGGCGAAGCATTACCTCCAGTATGCATTGCTGGCGGCTGATTCATTGGAGGTGGGGCAGGGAATTGGCCCCGTGCATCATTTTCACCAATGGTGGTAGTCTGTTATGGGGGATGTGATCGGTGGTGATAAACCGCCGACTTTGCAGTTTTTTGCTTGTCGTTTCAGAAAGAGATGATCTTGGCGGTAAACTTGTTGAGCAAGAGCAAACGGCACAACAGCACTGATGCAATAAACACCAATACCAGCAGAACAAATTTCAGGTTGATGTAGTTAAAGTCATATAGCGTGCTAATGAAATAAAACACACTGTAATGCACAATATAGACACCGATCATTGCCGGGCCAATAAACTCGACGACGTGAGTTATAATTTTGTTTTTTATGGTGATATTTTCAAACACAATGAATAATGCCAAACACATGGTCAGCAGATGCAGATGTTCAAGAATCAGCCAAGGCGTGACAATATTCTGAGTGTGTGTTGACAGAAAGCGTTCGTAAAAGAACATCGAAATGCCTACGGGTACCACCATCATGCGAGCCAGCCAGATGATACCGGGCTGGTGTGTGAACAGCCTGCCTGCGGCGGTTCCCAGCATTCTTCCCACAATATAGTATCCCCCCCATACCCAGATAAATGAATAACTGTGTATAAAGAGTGGGTCATCGCGCATATCTAACGGGCTGAATATATCGAATAGAAAAATAATAGCGAGCAAGCTCGCAAAAAATGCCAATGTCATTTTTACATTATGCATTGCCTTAATGATAAGAGGGTAGATGATGTAAATTATGCCAATGGTTAACATTATTCCATTTTGTAGTATATATCCCTGCTGAATATATTGGAATGTAATCAATGACAGGATAATATTCCAAAAGACGATGATGAATATCACGTTTTTAATTTTTATCCTGACCTCTTTTTGGGTCAGATTGTCGATATTGTCAAAATACCCAATAAGTATGAAAAACAATGGCTTGGCAATTGTTGAAAGGAAATAGAGAACGCTCATCGCGTTAGCATTAATAAAACATTCATTCATACAAAGTTGACTGGCTGAGTAAAATGTGACAGCGGAAAAACAACTCAAACTTTTTAAGGCGTGTTGGCTGACATCTCTGATCATGACACATTCACCTTTAGCCGTAGGTCCTATGGTTATATCACTGTTTTTCATGAAGATAAGCGTAGTGTTAAAACAGTTCCACGCCTAGTGAGGTGTTTGCGCGTAGTACGTTGCCACTGCATTTTTCTCCGTTATTTCCTTATTTTACTTCATGATTTTTAATGTTTTTAACAGTGCCGCGTAATCAATATCCTAATTCTTTACGATTGATAGGTGTCGTCTGGATATTGCGACTTTTTATAATATTATTGAAGTGATAACCACAATAAATAGGCGTGAGTACTGCTCACTACTCTCAAATCAGATATTTCTCTTAACGAAATCGTGTTGTTTGTATCCTTACAGAAAAAGAGTAGGTCAGAAAATTAATACTCTTCAATAGCCCATCACATCAATGGCCTTGTGTCAGGAAGGAATACCATGACGAGCTCATCAGTAAATAAGCTGTCCTTATGGTCTCTCACGGCGTTAGTCGTGGGATCCATGATTGGCGCGGGAATATTTTCATTACCGGCGACATTTGGACGCGCAACCGGGGGATTGGGTGCCATTATCGCATGGTGTATCGCGGGTGGCGGCATGTTAATGCTGGCTTTTGTTTTTCAATCTCTGGCGCAACGTAAACCTGATCTTGATTCAGGGGTCTTCATTTATGCTAAGGAGGGGTTTGGTGATTATCTCGGATTTGCCTCTGCATTAGGGTTCTGGGCTGGAACCTGTATTGGTAACGTCTCCTATTTCGTGCTGATCAAATCCACGCTGGGTGCCTTTTTCCCGGTTTTTGGCGATGGCAATACGATCTCTGCACTTGTGGTGTCGTCAATCATCCTGTGGGGCTTCCATTTTCTGGTGCTCAATGGCGTCAAAAACGCCGCTACTATCAATACCATTGCCACGGTGGCCAAAATCGTCCCGATCATTGCGTTTGTCGGGGTGCTGATTTTTGCCTTCCAAAGCGACATCTTTATGCAAAATTTCTGGGGTTCTCCGGCAGCGGTGCCTGTGACGCCTGATCTTGAGCACCTCAACGATTATGGCTATGCCGGCCATGCGGCGGCAGCGATTATGCCGGTGCAGGGACCTGAATCGTTGTTCAGCCAAATCCGTAGCACCATGCTGGTGACCGTGTTTGTGTTTCTGGGCATTGAAGGGGCCAGTGTGTATTCCCGTTATGCCAAAGAGCGTCGTCATGTGGGCATTGCCACCGTGATGGGGTTCATCGGCGTATTAGGGCTGTTGGTGCTGGTGACGCTGCTCTCTTACGGTGTGTTGCTGCGTCCTGAATTGGCTGGCCTGCGTCAACCGTCCATGGCGGGCGTGCTGGAATCTGTGGTTGGGCCATGGGGCCGCGTTTTTATCAGCGTTGGTTTGATCGTTTCTGTCTTGGGGGCCTACCTTTCCTGGTCATTGCTGGCGGCCGAAGTGCTGTTCTCCGCTGCTAAGCATCAAAGCATGCCGAAAGTTTTCATGACCGAGAACAAACATGACGTTCCCTCTGCCGCTGTTTGGCTCACCAATATCACTATTCAGGTGTTTTTGATCCTGATGCTGTTCAGCCAGTATGCCTTCCAATTGGCGATCGAGTTGACCAGTTCATTAACCCTCATTCCCTATTTATTGGTTGCCGCTTATGGATTGAAACTGGCCTGGACGGGGGAAACGTACGAAACCGACAAGCGCGATCACCGCAAAGATCTCACGTTTGCGCTCCTTGCCACACTCTATGCCCTGTTGATGCTGTACGCCGGGGGGATGAAGTACCTGCTGCTCTCGGCTGTGATTTATGGTCCGGGCACCGTGTTGTACATCATGGCCAAACGCGAACAGCGGGTTGCGCTGTTCAATAAAACTGAACTTGGGATTTTCGCTATCGTTATGGTCGCCGCCATTGTTGCAATCTACAGCATTGCGACAGGCATTATTACTATCTAAGTGAGGCTGCTTACTATGTCGACAAAAAAGAAGTCTGAGAAGAAATATGGCGTGCATTCGGAAGTTGGGAAATTACATAAGGTTATGGTGTGCGCTCCAGGCAAAGCACACAATCGATTAACGCCGAGCAACTGCGACGAATTGTTATTTGATGACGTGTTGTGGGTTGAACGTGCCAAGCGCGACCATTTTGATTTTATGACCAAAATGCGCGAGCACGGTGTTGATGTGGTGGAAATGCATAATCTGCTGGCGGAAACGGTGGCACTGCCGGAAGCAAGAAAGTGGATTCTGGATCAGCAGATTGTGCCGGATGAAGTCTCTCTGGGTATTTTGAACGAAACTCGCAGCTTCCTGGACGGGATGGCCCCGCGCGCGCTGGCTGAAGTATTGATTGGTGGTTTGTCGACCACCGAACTGGCGAAAGAAGGCTATGCCGATCATGAAGAACTCAATCTGATCCGCGACGCGGCGGGGATTACTGAATATCTGCTGCCGCCGCTGCCCAATACGCTGTATACCCGCGATACCACCTGCTGGATTTACGGTGGGGTAACGTTAAATCCTCTCTACTGGCCTGCTCGTCATGAAGAAACCATCCTGACGACCGCTATCTACAAATTCCACCCGGATTTTGCCAACGCAAACATCAATATCTGGTACGGCGATCCCACTAAACACCACGGCACCGCCACGCTGGAAGGCGGCGATGTGATGCCGATTGGCAATAAAACCGTGTTGATTGGTATGAGTGAGCGCACATCGCATCAGGCCATCACACAACTGGCGGCCTCTCTGTTTGCCAACAAAGCCTCGGGCGTTGAGCGGGTGATGATTGCTGCGATGCCGCGATTGCGTGCGGCTATGCACCTGGACACGGTGTTTACCTTCTGCGATCGCGATGTGGTGACCCTTTACCCTGCCATTGTAAACCAGATTCGCACTTTCTCGTTGCGCCCTGATGATGGCCCAACCGGGATGAAACTGTATCGAGATAAGGGCACCTTTACCGAAGCGATCGCGGGCGCATTGAACCTCAAGAAACTGCGCGTGGTAGAAACGGCTGGTAATGATTACGACACCGAACGCCAGCAGTGGGATAGCGGTAACAACATGGTGGCCCTCTCCCCTGGTGTGGTACTGGCTTACGATCGTAATACCAAGACCAACACACAATTGCGCAAGGAAGGGGTGGAGGTTATCGAGATCGTCGGCAGTGAACTGGGGCGTGGACGCGGCGGTGGTCACTGTATGACATGTCCTATCATTCGTGAACCTGTGGATTATTAATATTCCCTATCAGGCGCTCTCACCGAGCGCCTGATGAACACGAACTGTCAGTGCACGAGATCGTTATGCTAACCAGGTGCCAGGCCTGATTCACCTTTCTGCGATAGCGTTTACCGCTGTAATGGTTATGGCGATGACGTAGTGGCGCGTGAATCTGATCCGAAGAGATTGCATCGTGAAAATAAAATTTATCGTTGTTACGTTTATCGCGTTTTTTATTTCTGCCTGTGACAGGGAGGCGACCGAACCAAGCATTACGGTGCGGCCAGTGAGTATTCTGGAAGTCAGCAACAGTGCACAACAAGGTGTGCGTATCTTTCCCGCTAGAATTATTGCGGGCGATAGAACCGAGTTGGCGTTTAAACGTCCCGGTCAATTAGAACGATTGCTGGTACGTGAAGGGGAATCCGTTACACAAGGGCAGGTGATCGCAGAGCTTAACAGCAATGATGCGAGACTGCGCCTACAGGATCGCCAGGCTACGTTTAATCTCTCTCAAACCCAATTTAGCCGTTATGCGGCGTTGAGCGAGCGTCACATTGTGGCGCGTGCCGAACTGGACGTGCAGCGCGCTGCGCGTGACTCGGCACAGGCGGCGCTGAAACTGGCGAAAGAAGAACTGGACGATACGATAATACGGGCCCCGTTTCCCGGTGTTATCGCCATGGTCAACGCCCGCAATTATCAAATTGTCGCGGCTGGGCAATCTATTGCTACGTTAAACGCGCTGGAACTGCTGGACGTGGAATTCAGCATTCCCGAAAGCCTTTTTATTCTTATTGATGCCAACAATGTTAAATATCAACCCGTGGTTGAATTGAACAACCTGCCAGGGCGAGAGTTTGTTGCCAGCTACAAAGAGCACACCGCACAAACGGTGTCGGGGGCGTTGACCTATCGTATGGTGCTGACTATGCCACGACCGCAAGATATCCCGCTGTTGTCGGGCATGAGCGGCAGGGTCAAGATCAATCTGGGTAATCTCCCTGGCAGTGTCGCTGCAATGGCGGTGGTTGTTCCGGTTGAGGCGGTTTTCAATCCAGATACCAGTGCTGAGCATAAGCCGCATGTGTGGGTGGTTAATGAACGTGATGGCAAGCTGTTTGTCACCTCCCGCCAGGTTGAATTGGGCCAACTAACAGCGAATGGCATTCAGGTCGTTTCTGGGTTGTCCCAAGGCGAGCGGATTGTGGCAGCCGGTACCCGTGAGCTCACGCCAGACCAGGAAGTGCGAGCATGGGTTCGTGAGCGAGGTCTCTAATGAAACTGACAGAGAACTTCATCAACAACGGCACTCGTATCTGGCTGTCGATTCTATTGTTAGGTCTGGGGGGCGTCATTGCCTTTCTGAACATTGGCCGATTGGAAGATCCTGCGTTTACCATCAAAACGGCGGTGGTGGTTACCCGTTATGACGGCGCTTCTGCGCAGCAGGTTGAGGAAGAGGTGACCTTACCGCTGGAGAATGCTATTCAGCAGTTGCCGTACATCGATAATATCTCCTCGATTTCCAGCGTGGGGCTGTCACAAATCACCATCAATATCAAAGCCCAGTACGGGCCGGATGATTTACCACAGATCTGGGATGTACTGCGGCGTCGTATTGGTGATGCGGCACGCCAACTGCCACCCGGTGCCAGCCCGCCTTTCGTCAATGATGATTTTGGCGATGTGTATGGCTACTTCTTTTCCCTCTATGGTGATGGCTATTCCAATCAGGAGTTGCGTAACTTTGCTGAGGTATTGCGCCGCGAACTGGTGGTCGTGCCGGGGGTAGGGAAAGTGGCGATCGTCGGGGTGTTGCCAGAAGAGGTGCAAATAGAGATCTCGCGCGCACAGATGACCGCTGCCAATATTGTGCCGCAGCGCTTGTATGATTTGCTCAGTCGACAAAATGTCGTGTCCAATGCCGGTGAACTCTTGGTTGGCAGTGAATCGATCCGCTTGCATCCCACCGGTGAGTTCGACAACGTACAAGAACTGGGGAATTTGTTGATCACCGAGCCGGGCAGTCCGCGCAGCGTCTATCTGCGAGATATTGCCACCATCAGCCAGAGCGTGACGCATTCACCGAACAATATTTACCGTGCTAATACGCAGGCGGCACTCTCCGTGGGTGTTTCTTTTGCCCCCAGCGTAAACGTGATTGTGGTGGGTAATGCCATCAAGGCACGGTTGGCGCAGTTGGAAGCTGAGCGACCGGCAGGCATGGCGTTGAATGTGTTCTACGACCAGTCCCATGAAGTTGAGGGGGCGGTGAATGGTTTTATCATGAACTTCCTGATGGCGCTGGCGATTGTCATTGGTACGTTGCTGATTTTTATGGGCGTTCGCAGTGGATTGGTGATTGCGGCTTCTCTGGCGCTGAACGTGTTGGGCACGCTGCTGATCATGAAGCTGCTGAATATCGAATTGCAGCGCGTTTCGCTTGGCGCGTTAGTGATTGCGCTTAGCATGCTGGTCGATAACGCCATCGTGATCGTTGAAGGCGTATTGGTGGGCCGGCAACGTGGTGCTACGGCGATGGATGCTATCAACCGCGTGGTGAAGCAGACCATGTTCCCGCTGTTGGGCGCGACCATTATTGCTGTGCTGGCGTTTGCACCTATTGGTTTGTCTAATGACTCCACCGGTGAGTATTGTAAATCACTGTTTCAAGTACTGCTTATTTCACTGATGCTGAGTTGGTTTACTGCGCTGACACTCACACCCGCTTTCACCAAATGGGCGTTTGAAAAGCAGAAAATGGCGCCGCAGAACCCGGATGAACCGGTGAAAAATCCTTACGATGGCTGGCTATTCCGCGTCTATCGTTCTCTATTGGGTAAATTGCTCAACCAGCGTACCTTGACGTTAACGCTGCTGGCAGGCTTGCTCGTCGCGGCGGTGGTGGGGTTTGGCAGTGTGCGACAAAGCTTTTTCCCACCGTCGAATACACCTATCTTCTTTGTCGATCTCTGGCTGCCGTACAGCACCGATATCGCCTATACCGAGAAGGTTGCGGCGGAAATCGAAAAGCACATTAGCGAGCAACCCGGTGTCGACAATACTATGGTGACGGTAGGGCAAGGCGCGTTACGGTTCATGCTGACCTATAATGCCCAGCGGCAATACGCCAACTATGCGCAGATCCTGGTGCGGACCGACGCGCTGAATCAGATCCCATCGCTGATTCGTGATATTGAAGCCTACGTGCGTGATAACTATCCGGCAGTGAAAGGGCAGGCGAAACGCATTATGTTTGGTCCGTCCAACAACAGCTCCATTGAGGCGCGGTTTATTGGTAACGATCCGAAGATACTGCGTTCGTTGGCGGCCACGGCGGAGCGGATTGCCAGCGCTGACCCGGATTCCGATGGCGTCATGCATGATTGGCAGGAGAGCAGCAAAGTTATTCGCCCGCAGTTCTCGGATTACCTTGGGCGCGAGTTGGGGGTCGATAAGCGTGAGATAGACAATGCGTTGCGGATGAGCTTTGGCGGCATCAATGTGGGGTTATATCGTGACGGAACGCGGCTGATGCCTATCGTGTTGCGCACCCCGGATGCGGAGCGGTTAAATGCCGATCGGCTCAATGACGTGATGATCTGGAGTCAGGCGCGACAGGCATTCATTCCAATCGATAACGTGGTTAACCGCTTCACGACCGAATGGGAAGATCCGCTGATCATGCGGCGCGATCGCACGCGTACGCTGACGGTGCAGGCCGATCCCGCGTCGCAGAGTGGGGAAACCTCCGCTGAGTTGCTGGGGCGCATCAAGCCTGCTATTGATGACATTGCGCTGCCGCACGGGTATCGCCTTGAATGGGGCGGTGACTATGAGAGCACCAAAGAGGCGCAAGCAGGGCTGTTTACCAGCCTGCCGATAGCCTTTATCGTGATGTTTATCATCACCGTATTGATGTTCAGTTCGGTGAAACATGCCATTGCCATCTGGCTAACCGTGCCGCTGGCGTTAATCGGTGTCACCGTCGGGTTCCTGCTTACGGGGATTCCCTTCGGATTTATGGCGTTGATTGGTTTGCTTAGTCTGAGCGGGATGTTGATTCGTAACGGTATTGTGCTGGTGGAGGAGATAGGCCTGCAACGTGAACAAAAAGCAATGCGTGATGCCATCATCGATGCATCGACCTCTCGTTTGCGTCCTATCCTGCTCACCGCGTTTACCACGGTGCTGGGGTTGGCCCCGTTGCTGAGCGATGCCTTCTTTCAAAGCATGGCGGTGGTTATCATGTTTGGTCTGGGTTTTGCTACCGTGTTGACACTATTGGTATTGCCAGTGATATACAGTTGTATGAACCGGGACGAGAAAACCGCATCAGTGGCCTCCTGAGGAGGCTGACAATTCCGCTTCTCTTCATCGCCAGGTAGCGTGCTGCCTGGCGATGTTATTTCTCCCCGTGGTATTCATGGCGTAATGAAATAATGCCAAAACGTTATGAGTAAAAACGTGGCGTTGTGTGGTAAAAAACCGCTATGGCACAACGACTGACGGCATCAGCCTCAGCGACATAATAACGACATCTGCCAGCTGTACCCTTGCTGGAGCCATGCCACTGTGCGGCATGGTGCGTTGATGATGATGTAAGGTAAATACCTATGGATGAAGGGCTGCATATGCCGGGTTCTGCGCGCGGGCTCAAAGTGGCGAAAATGCTACAGACGATACTCAATATTGGGTTATTGCTGCTGGCGACCATTCTGGTGATTTTCCTGATGAAGGAGACATTTCATTTGGCGCAAGTGCTGCTGATCAGCAGCGAAAAAGACTCTTCCTTTCAGCTGATTGAAGGGATTGTTATCTACTTTCTCTATTTTGAGTTTATCGCGCTTATCGTGAAGTATTTTCAATCGGGCTACCATTTCCCGTTGCGCTATTTTGTCTATATCGGCATCACGGCGATCATTCGCCTGATCATCGTAGACCACAAAGATCCGCTGGATACCTTGGCGTATGCCGCCGCTATTCTGGTGCTGGTGGTGACGCTCTATCTGGCGAACAGCAAACGGCTTAAACGGGAGTAGTCCGGCGTTCAGGCCAACAGTGGACACTGTGGCGGTAACCGGCAGGTTAAGGCCGCAGGCACGATGTCGATGCGGAATCGGTTGGCGCTTAGCGGCTCGCCGTCCAGATTAAAGGTGATGTCATCGGGCGCAACGATCTCCAGCCAGGGCAAGGTCGCGGCGATCACGTTCGGGTTCTCACTGCCAGTGAACAGCGCCTGAAGCATGTTGGGCAGTAACTCCTGGGCTGAGAGCACCCGCAGTTGCAATTGCCCATCGTTTATCAACGCTTCCGGGCACAGCGGTTGGCCGCCGCCCGCCTGCCGTCCGTTACCGATGGCGATCACCAGCGTATCGCCTGACCATTGAAAATCGGGGCCGCGAATCTCGCAGCGCTCTGCGGTCAGCATATCCATGCGCAGCAAGGCGTGCAGCACGTAAGATGCGCCTCCCAGTGCGGATTTCATTTTCGACGGCGTTTCTGTGGTGATGCGAGTGGCAAAACCGCCTGTCGCCATATTGATAAAATAGTGACTGTCATTGACGCAGGCGACATCGACAGGTGTTGCGTGCCCTTTTAACGCCAACGCTAACGCATGTTCGACATCAAGCGGGATCTGGCAACTGGTGGCAAAATCATTTGCGGTGCCGAGTGGGATGATGCCAAGCGTTGGGCGCTGGGCTGATGCACATTGCACCAGTGCGCTGGCGACCTCATTGATGGTGCCATCCCCACCAGCGGCAATCACCGTATCCACGTTAAGCTGCACGGCTTCCTCAACGTAGCGCTTGGCATCACCGTGTTCCCAGGTCACGCGCACATGCAGCGTAAAGCCGGCGTCTCTGTACTGTTGGACTGCGCTGCGCAAGACATCGTTATCCGTATTTTTGCCATTGAGAATCAACAGGGATACGGGATGTTGGCTCATGACGTGCTCCTTTTTGCGCTGAAAAGAGGCAGAGATAAGTCTACACAGCGTAGCCAGAAATGGCCGAGAGCGGTATCAGAACAAGGGATAAAACAGGAAAAAAGGCAAAGAAAAAGCCAGCCCAAGGGAGATTGGGCTGGCCAAGGAGGTGGTTCCTAGTAGTATCACTACGCTTATTTTTCGTTCTAGATTTTCTCAGCGACGCAATACTAACCAGATAGTAAGGGTATTGATGTGATCTGTTTCTAAAATTTGCGAAAAGTCGCAGATTGTGCCTCTGAAGCATGCTCGCGCAGGCAGGATCTCCTACAGGCTAAACGGAGAGGTCCCCGGCTTTCGCCGAGGACGACACACAAGGGGATTACGCTACCTTACGCCGCATTGGGGTTACGGGTGGTCACGTCACTTGGCAGGTTACGCAGCAGTAACGCAAACTCCAGCGCCAGGTCATCCGGCACGGGAAGGTAAACGATATGCCCGTTCCCCGGAGCGACGTCGATAGCTTCACCCTTGGCGTTTTGCAGCGCATCGAGCGTGAATTGAATGTTGCCGTTCGGCGTCATCATCTCCACGCTGTCACCGAGGGAGAACTTGTTTTTCACTGCCACTTCAGCCAACCCGTTACGCCGCTCACCGGTAAATTCACCGACAAATTGCTGACGATCTGAAACCGAATAGCCGTATTCGTAGTTCTGGTAATCTTCATGAACGTGGCGACGCAGGAAACCTTCGGTATAGCCACGGTGCGCCAGACCTTCCAGCGTTTGCAGCAGTGTCGGATCGAAGGGTTTGCCTGCGGCGGCATCGTCGATCGCCTGACGGTAAACCTGTGCCGTGCGTGCGCAGTAATAGAAGGATTTGGTACGGCCTTCGATCTTGAGCGAGTGCACATGCATCTGGGTTAAACGCTCAACGTGCTGAATGGCGCGCAGATCGCGCGAGTTCATGATGTAGGTGCCGTGCTCATCTTCGAACGCACTCATGTACTCACCGGGACGCAGGTTCTCTTCCAACATAAACACTTTGTCGGTCGGTTCACCAATACCCAGCGTGGGTTCTACATTCTGTACCGGAATCGGCTCATGCAGGTGAACGATATTGCCGGTATCGTCTTCTTTCCCTTCCTGCACCTTGTATTCCCAACGGCAGGCGTTGGTACAGGTACCCTGATTGGGGTCACGCTTATTGATATAACCGGAAAGCAGGCAGCGACCAGAGTAGGCCATACACAACGCACCGTGTACGAAAATTTCCAGCTCCATGTCTGGCACCTGCTGGCGGATTTCGGCAATCTCTTCGAGTGACAGTTCGCGAGACAGGATCACGCGGCTCAGCCCCATCTGCTGCCAGAATTTCACCGTTGCCCAGTTCACCGCGTTGGCTTGCACTGAAAGGTGAATTTGCATGTGCGGAAAGTTTTCTCTTACCAGCATAATCAGGCCAGGATCGGACATGATCAACGCATCCGGCCCCATGTCAATCACGGGTTGAAGATCGCGCAGGAAGGTTTTCAGCTTAGCGTTGTGCGGGGCGATATTCACCACCACGTAGAATTTTTTCCCCAGTTCGTGGGCTTCATTGATGGCGAGCGCCAGCGTCTGGTGGTTGAATTCGTTATTGCGCACCCGCAGGCTGTAACGAGGTTGACCGGCATAAATCGCATCGGCGCCATACGCGAAGGCGTAGCGCATATTTTTCAGCGTACCGGCCGGAGAAAGCAGTTCCGGTTTAAACATGGTGTCTCTCTGGTCTGATCACAAGTCAGGCTGTTCCCCGAGGGAACAGTAAAGGAGGGGGATTCTAGCGCTAATGTCGGTAAAAATCAGCTAACGACGCAGAAAAAGTGTGGCTATTGCCCACGCGCACGCTGGCGTGGGCAAAAGGGATTACTTCCCGAGGTTGGCGCGGTTGTGCGCACGTTGTAAATCCACCTGCGGGCCGAGCGGCACAATGCCCGTCGGGTTCAGCCAACGGATGCCGTAATAACCCGCTTTGATGTGGTCAATATTGACCGTCTCTTTGATGCCAGGCCACTGGTAAAGCTCACGCAGGTAGTTCGACAGATGAGGGTAATCTTCAATGCGACGGATGTTGCATTTGAATGCGCCGTGGTAGGCCACATCAAAGCGTACCAGGGTCACAAACAGTCGCCAGTCGGCCTCGGTAATGGTATCACCCGCAATATAGCGATTCGTCGCCAGGTGCGTTTCAACGCGATCCAGCGTGTCGAACAGCGTTGTCACCGCGTTTTCGTAGTGCTCTTGGGTTTTGGCAAAGCCGGTTTTGTATACGCCGTTGTTGATGTTGTGGTAAATCACTTCATTCCATTCATCAATGGTAGCGCGCAGCGCAAAGGGATAATAATCCTCATGATTACCCGTCAAGGCGTCAAACTGGCTGTTGAACAGACGAATGATATCGGCCGATTCGTTATTCACGATGCGCCCTTCGATACGATCCCACAGCACTGGTACGGAAACTTTACCGGTGTAATGGGCGTCGCTGGCGGTATACAACTGATGCAGATAACGCACGGGAGCAACGTGTTCGCCGGCATCTTGCGGGGTGGTAAATTCCCAGCCGTTATCCGCAATCACGGGTTGTACAATGGACAGAGAAACAATATTTTCTAACCCCTTGAGCTTACGGAACATCAAGGTGCGTGATGCCCACGGGCAGAGATAAGAAACAAAAAGTTGATAGCGGCCCGCTTCTGGAATCAGCGTTGTTTGGCGAAACAGCGTTTCCTGACGCTGAAAGGCCCCGTTTTTGATCTCTTCTGCGGCGACATCGCCATTGACCCATTGGCCATTTACTAAACCTGACATGATATAGCGTTCCCCGTCTTGCACGTTGTCGGTGAGATAAACCTAAAAATCATCATCGTTATTGTTGTGACGTTATATATGTTAGCAGCCGCTAGAAAGCATAACAGGACAGAATTTTCATCAAGTCGAACAGTTTTTTTGACGAGTTGGCCTTAGCGTTGATTTAAAGATGTGACCGTGCAGCCGTACCAGGGCGGCATGTTGAGCTGTTCGGCCAGAAAATGGGTAAAGCGTCTTACCTTGAGCGGCAGCAGTTTACGCGTCGGGTAGTGCGCTAGATCACTTCACAGGATCCCGCTTCCCAGCGGTATCCCATGCCATAAACGGTACGGATAAACGATGTGCGCTCGTCCAGTTGTTCCAGCTTGCGCCGCAGATTTTTGATATGGCTGTCGATGGTGCGATCGGTCACGACGCGATAGTCGTCGTAGAGCTTATCCAGCAGCGCTTCGCGCGAAAACACCTTACCGGGCTCCGCCGAAAGGGTTTTCAGCAGGCGAAACTCCGCCGGTGTCAGATCGAGCGGTTGCCCGAGGTAGCTGGCCTGAAAACGGCTGTTGTCGATCTGCAAGGCCGCTTCTTGGCTCTCTTCGGGCGGTGGTGCAGATTGCCAGCGACAGCGGCGCAGCAGGGTTTTCACCCGCACCACCACTTCCCGTGGGCTGTAGGGCTTGCAGATATAATCATCCGCGCCAATTTCCAACCCCAGCAGCCGGTCAATCTCTTCGCTGCGCGCGGTAACCATAATAATTGGCACATTGGAAAATTGGCGGATGATGCGGCACAGCGTCAGACCATCGGTGCCCGGCAGCATTAAATCCAGCAGAATCAACGACGGTGAGTGCTCACGCACCCAAGGCAATACCTCATCGCCGTGAGTGATCCACTGCGTGCGATACTCAGCGGCCTGAAGGTAGTCCACCAGAAGCTGGCCGAGCTTGGGCTCATCTTCAACAATCAGCACCTGCTCTGGCAGCGTCTCGTTCGATAAGGTTTCGGTCATTGGCGTTTCAGGATTCCGGTGGATGAAGCGGGAATTCGGCGGTCATTTGTAAACCACCGAGTAAGGAAGCGCTAGCATACAATCGTCCTCCGTGGGCCTCAACGATATTCTTGCAGATAGCGAGCCCCAGCCCGGAACCGCCGCTGGCGCGATTGCGCGATCGTTCTGCGCGGTAGAAACGATCGAAAATCCGCGCCAGTTGCTCGGCGTCGACGCCGGGGGCACTGTCCTCCCACACCAGGGTGCACATGCCATTTTCAGTATGGGCGCGAATCTGTAGCTGTCCACCGTTGTCGGTGTAGCGCAGGCTGTTTTCCAGCAGGTTGTTAAACAGCTGGCTGAGTCGGTCTGGATCGCCAAAGGCGCTGATGCGCTCTGGCAACTGCGTGATGACCTGAATATGTTTTTTCGCAAAGCGCTCGTTGAAGGACGCGACGCTGATATGCAGCAGTTGGATTAAATCCACGGAAACACGGCGATAAGCGAGTGCGCCAACATCGGAGAGCGACAGCTGATGCAGATCATCCACCAGTTTGGTCAGCGTGGAGACTTCGTTTTGCAAAGAGAGCAGGGAGCCTGAATCCGCCTTGCGCACGCCATCCTGTATGGCTTCCAACTCGCCGCGCAGCACCGCCAACGGCGTGCGCAGTTCATGGGAAATATCGGCCATAAACGCGCGGCGCGATTGCTCGTTTTTTTCCAGCGCGGTGGCGAGCTGGTTAAAATCTTGCGCCAGTCTCCCCAACTCATCGCGGGTATTGACCGGCACGCGGGCGGTGAACTCCCCGGCAGCCAGACGGTGGATCCCCTGCATCAGTCGTTTTACCGGTGCCAGCAGGCCGCGCGCCATCAGCCAGGTCACGATGATGGCGAGCAGCGTAGACAGCCCGACAATAAACCAACTGGTGCGCTGTTGCTGCCGGTCGAAATTGATATCCGCATCGCGCGTCAGGCGTTCGCTGGGAGAGGCCACCACCCAACCGACCACCTTACCCTGATGGTGAATGGCTTGCCAGGTGCTTTCGGCGGCAATCGGGGCTGGCGAGCCAAACAGTCGGTTGCGCTGGGCATCCAGTACCCAGAGCCGGACGCGCCAGCCGCGCATGCTGTTACTGTCCTCATTTTTGTCCAGCGTGTGCAGCAGGTTGAACACCAGGCGCTCATTGTTTTGCAGAAATACCCAGTCGCCGTACTGCGCATATTGTTCCTGTAATGCATCACGCAACTGCTCGACGCGCTGCGCATTGCCTTGTTTGATGTAATCCACAAAGCCGCGTTCGAAGCTCATCCGCACGCCCCAATGCATGGTGATCAACACCAGCATGCAGGTGGCAAAAATGGCGAGGAACAGTTTAGCGGTAATGCCGAATCTCATCGTATCCTCACCTTTTTCCCGGCAGCACGTTCTGCTTGAGCTGGTCCGGCGGTACGCGCAGGAACAGCAGAGCAGGCAGCGCCAATATGACGGCCATGCTCAGATAGGTATAGCGGAATACTTCGGCGGTTGCCGGGCTGGCGATCTCCAGCGTCCCCTGCTGGGCAAAAATGCCCAGCAGAATGCCTGCCAGACTCACGCCGAGACTCATGGAAAGCTGCATGGTCATCGACAGCAGGCTATTGCCTCCGCTGGCGATGCTGTCCGGCAGGTCTTTCAGCGTCAGGGTATTCATGGTGGAAAAACGCACCGAATTGGCAACGCCCACCAGTATCAACACCAACGGCAGCAGCCACAGCCAGTTCAGCAGTGCGACGGTGGCAAACAGCAGGGTGCTGAGCGAGAGCGCCAGGGTAGAAACAATCAGGGCCAAGCGGTAGCCCAAGCGGTTAACAATGCTGACGACGATGCGCTTGGTGCCCATGCTGCCGAGAATCATCGGGATCATCATCAACCCGGCATGAAACGGCGAAAATCCCATGCCCAGTTGTAAAAACAGCGGTGTGGTAAAGGGCAGCATGCCGCTGCCGATACGCGCCAGAAAACCGGCGCTGAGCCCAATCGAAAAGGTGGGCGTATTGAACAGGTTCAGATTGAACAGGGCGTTTTCATTTTGACGCGCATGCAGCCAGTAGCTCAGCAGGGCAATAATGCCGACCGCAATCAAACCGACGATGGCAATCGGCGGTAATGCCAGGCTTTTGTGCCCGTCCAACGCTAACGTCAATGTTGCCATGCCGATGGCGAGCCAGAAAAAACCGCTGAGATCGAAGCGCGAGGTTTCGGTGGTGTAGTTCGGCATGATCAACCAGGTGGCGATAGCACCGATAATCCCCACTGGCAGGTTGATCAGGAAAATCCAGTGCCAACTGGCGTATTGCACCAGCAGCCCGCCCAGCGTTGGGCCGAGCAGCGGCCCAATCTGGCCGGGAATGGTGACAAAGGTCATCGCGGCCATAAACTGGTCGCGCGGCACAATCTTCATCACCGTCAGACGACCGACCGGCACCATCATGGCACCGCCTACCCCCTGAATCACCCGCGACATCAGCAGTGCATTCAGGGTTTCCGAACGCGCGCACAGCAGCGATCCCAGCGTGAAAATAATGATGGCGGCAAAAAAGACCCGTTTCACCCCCAGTTTATCCGCCAGCCACCCGCTGGCAGGCAGCATTACCGCCACGGTGAGCACATAAGCCACCACTACCGAGTGCATGCGCAGCGGGTTTTCATTCAGGCTGAGCGCCATCGTCGGCAGTGCGGTGTTGACAATGGTGGTATCGAGCGTCTGCATAAAGAAGCCAAACGCGACAATCCACAGCTGCCAGCGCACGGAGGCCGGTTGGGCCGTTGACGGAGTGGACGAAAAACGCATGAAATAACGGGCCTCACGAAATCAGGGTTGTTCTTGTTGACTCGCTTCGCGTCAAGATGACGTGACGCTAGCTGAGTTACGCCGCCGAGCCAGCCAGCCGCGCAGACGATCGAAATAGAGGTACACCACCGGTGTGGTGTAGAGCGTGAGCAGTTGGCTCATCACTAACCCTCCGACGATGGTAATGCCGAGTGGTTGGCGTAGTTCAGCACCGTCACCGCTGGTCAACACCAGCGGCAGCGCACCAAAAATCGCGGCCAGCGTCGTCATCAAAATGGGGCGGAAGCGCAACAGGCAGGCTTGGAAAATCGCCTCTTGTGCACTTAACGTCCCGCCGCGCTGCGCTTCCAGCGCGAAATCCACCATCATGATGGCGTTTTTCTTCACGATACCGATCAGCAGCAAGATACCGATCAGGGCAATCAGGCTGAAGGGGGCACCAAACCCTTTCAGCGCCAGCAGCGCGCCAACCCCGGCAGACGGCAGCGTCGACAGGATAGTCAGCGGATGCACATAGCTTTCGTACAGGATCCCTAACACGATGTAGACGGTAACAATCGCGGCAATGATCAGCAGCACCTGCGCACTTTGTGACTGTTGAAACGCCTGTGCTGTACCGGCAAATTGTCCGCGCACCGAAGAGGGCACTCCTAACGCGGTCATACTGCGCTCAATGGCTGCCGTGGCGTCAGAAAGTGATACCCCTTCCGGCAAATTAAACGAAACGGTTGACGCGGCTGACAGCCCCTGATGGTTGACGGACAGCGGGGCGTTAATCGGGCGCCAACTGGCGAACGCCGACAGGGGAATCGGCTCTCCGGCGCTGTTAAGCACAAACATCTGGTCCAGCGCGCTAACGTCCTGAGTATATTTGGATTCGACCTCCATCACCACTTTGTACTGGTTGAGTGGCTGATAGATGGTGGAAATTTGACGCTGCCCGAACGCATTGTTTAACAAGGCATTGACGCTGGAAACGCTGATACCGAGGCGTGCAAGGGTATCCCGGTCGTAGGTCAGCGCCATTTCCGAGCCTTTATCCTGCTGATCGGAGTTAACGTCAGCCAGCTCGGGGAGTTGGCTGAGCGCGAGTCGAATTTTTGGCTCCCAGGCACGCAGTTCGTTCAGATCGTCGGACAGCAAGGTAAACTGGTAGCCGGCATTAGATTCTCGTCCACCGATGCGAATATCCTGCACCGGCATCAGAAACAGGTTGGCCCCCGGCTCCTGCGCTAGCTTGCCGCGCAGGCGGGCAATCACCTGTTGAGCGCTCATTTTGCGTTCGGCCAGCGGCTTGAGCGTAATAAACATCGAGCCTGCGTTGGTGCGCGAGCCGCCGGTAAAGCCCGTGACGTTATCCACCGCCGGATCGGCGCTGACGATCACCATAAAATCGTGCAGCTTGTTGCGCATTGCCTGAAATGAAATGCTCTGATCGGCCTGAATAAAGCCCATCACGCGGCCAGTATCCTGTTCCGGGAAGAAGGTTTTGGGAATCGAAATATAGAGCCAGACGTTAAGCCCAATGGTGCCAATCAGAATGAGCAGCACCCAGCGTGCATGTTGCAACACCCAGCGTAGCGAACGGCCATACTGCTGTTGCAACGCGACCAGCAGGCGACCAAACCCGCGCTTGCGCGGCTGGCTGTGCGTTGCATGGCTGCGCAGCAGGCGCGCGCACATCATCGGTGTCAGGGTGACGGAAATGATCAGCGAAATGGCTATCGCGGCAGACAGCGTGACGGTGAATTCACGAAAGTAGCGCCCCGGCAATCCGCCCATCAGCAGCAGCGGCAGGAACACCGCGACCAGCGACAGACTCATCGCCAGTACGGTAAAGCCGACCTCGCGCACCCCTTTCAGGGCGGCCTGCATCGGTTTCATGCCAGCTTCAATATGGCGCGAAATGTTCTCCAGCACCACGATGGCATCATCCACCACAAACCCGGTGGCAATCGTCAGTGCCATCAGCGAGAGGTTATTCAGGCTGAAACCGCACAGGTACATCGCCGCGAAGGTGCCAATCAATGACACCGGCACGGCAATGGCTGGGATCAGCGTGGCGCGTCCTGAGCGCAGGAACAAGAACACCACCAGGATCACCAGCGCCACGGCAATCACCAGTGACTGCTCCACCTCGGCCAGTGAAGCCCGAATGGTCGGCGAGCGGTCTTGCGCGATGTTCAGTTGAATGGCGGCGGGCAGGCTGGCACGCAGTTCCGGCAGCGCGGCGCGCACGTTGTCCACGGTGGCGATGATATTGGCATCGGGAGCGCGTTGCACCACCACCAGCACGGCGGTTTTGCCGTTTGCCATCCCGGCGTTGCGTGTGTCCTGCACGCCGTCTTTGACCTGCGCCACGTCGCTCAATCGTACCGGCGCACCCTTGTTGTAATGCACCACGATCGGTGCGTAATCCGCTGCCGTTTTCAGCGCATCATTGGTTTGCACCTGCCAGCGCGCTTGCCCATTGTCGATGTTGCCCAAAGGCTGTTTTACATTGGCTTTGGCAATGGCCTGACGCACCGCATCCAATGCGATACCTTGATTAAACAGCGCCTGAGGGTTCAACTCAACGCGCACCGCGGGCTGTGAGGCGCCGCTGACCGTCACATCGCCCACGCCGTCCATTTGAGAGATGCGTTGCGACAGCTGATTGGTGGCGAAGTCGTAGAGCTGGCCCGAGTTGTAGGTGTCGGAGGTCAACGTCAGCACCAGAATCGGCGCGTCGGCCGGGTTGACCTTGCGATAGGTCGGACGGCTTGACATGCCGGAGGGCAGTAGGTTCTGTGCGGCGTTGATCGCTGACTGTACGTCGCGCGCCGCGCCGTTGATATCACGCGAGAAATCGAACACCAGTATAATACGGGTTCTGCCCAGCGAACTGGTCGAGGTCATCTCGGTCACCCCGGCGATGCGCCCGAGCGAACGCTCCAACGGCATGGCGACAGAGGTCGCCATGGTTTCCGGCGAGGCACCGGAGAGCGAGGCAGAAACCACGATCGCCGGGAAATCCACCTGCGGCAGCGGGGCAACCGGCAGCAGGCGGAAGCCGAGCACGCCGCACAGCGCAATCGCCAGCGTCAGTAACGCGGTGGCGACCGGGCGGTGAATAAACAGCGCGAAAAACTTCACTGTACGTCTTCCTCTGGCTGCTCGGCACGACGCAGACGGTGTGCCAGTCGGTCAAACAGCAGGTAAATCACCGGTGTGGTGAACAGCGTCAGAATCTGGCTCATGAGCAACCCCCCCACCATGCAGATACCGAGCGGTTGGCGCAGCTCGGCACCGACACCGTTGCTGAGCATCAGCGGCACGGCGCTTAGCAACGCTGCCAGGGTCGTCATCAGGATCGGGCGAAAACGCAGCAGACAGGCCTGATAAATGGCATCGTAAGGCGTCATGCCTTGTTCGCGTTCCGCCGCCAGCGCGAAATCGATCATCATGATGGCGTTCTTCTTCACAATGCCGATCAGCAAAATGATGCCGATGATGGCAATCACATCCAGTTCGTTGCCCGCTGCCATCAGAGCTAATAGTGCACCAACGCCAGCGGTCGGCAACGTGGAGAGAATGGTGATCGGGTGAATAAAGCTTTCGTACAGCACACCGAGCACAATGTACATCGCCACAATCGCCGCCACGATAAGCCACACGGTGCTGCTCAGCGCCGCCTGAAACGCCAGTGCGCTGCCCTGAAAGTGGGTGACGATATCCGTTGGCATCTGCAATTGCTGCTCCGCTGACGTGATCGCCTGCACCGCTTCCCCAAGGGAATAACCGGGGCTAACGTTAAATGAAATGGTGGTAGCCGGGAACTGATCGATACGGTTCAGCGCCAGTGGACCACGCCGCTCTTCCAGCGTAGCAACGGCGTTCAGCGGTACGCTGTTGCCATCACTGTTTTTGATGTGGACTTCATTCAGCGCACCGATCCCGGTGGTGTGCGCCGTCTGTTGCGCCAGCACCACACGATATTGATTCGACTGGGTGTAGACCGTTGAAACCAGACGCTGTCCAAAGGCGTTATACAGCGCATTGTCGATGGCGGACATGGTGAGTCCGAGGCGGCTGGCTGCATCGCGGTTGACGTTGACATAAGCCACCGCCGCATCATCCTGCCAGTCACTGCTCACATCCTGTAGCTGCGGCAACTGTTGCAATTCGCGCATCAGCGGCGGTACCCAGTGGCTCAAATCCTCCAGCGACATTGCTTGCAACGTGAACTGGTACTGAGTGCGGCTGACCTGGGTGTCGATAGTGAGATCTTGCACCGGTTGCAAATAGAGCGTGATACCGGTGAGCTGCGCGGTTTTTTCCTGCAAGCGGGCGATAATGTCTGTCAGGCGATCGCGTCGTTCACTGAGCGGTTTCAGGTTGATCTGCAAGCGTGCGCTGTTCAGCGCCGCGTTGGTGCCATCCACGCCGACAAACGAAGAGACGCTCAATACCGCCGGATCCTGCATGATCAACGATACGGCTTGCTGCTGGCGCTGTGCCATATCGGCATAGGAGACGCTTTGCGGCGCCTGCAACGTACCCTGAATCATGCTGTTATCCTGAATCGGGAAAAAGCCCTTGGGGATCCACAGGTAGAGCAGAACAGTAAGCACCAGCGTGCCGATCGCCACGCTCAGGGTGATCCACGGGTGGTTCAACACCCGGCGTAAGCCTTTGCCATACAGCGCGACCAACCGTGAGAAAAAGCGTTCGCTGGCGCGCGTAAAGGCATTTTGTCGATTCAGGCTCTGATGCGTGAGCAACCGGGCGCACATCATCGGGGTCAGCGTCAGCGAAACGATGCCAGAAATCAGAATGGCGACCGCCAGCGTAATGGCAAATTCGCGGAACAGGCGGCCAATGATATCGCCCATAAACAGCAACGGGATCAGCACCGCAATCAGCGAGAAGGTCAGTGAGATAATGGTGAACCCAATTTCTCCCGCGCCTTTTAACGCCGCGTGCAGCGGTTTCTCCCCTTTTTCGATATAGCGCGAAATGTTCTCGATCACCACGATGGCGTCATCCACCACAAAGCCGGTGGCAATGGTGAGCGCCATCAGCGTCAGGTTGTTGATCGAAAAGCCAAGGAAATACATGGCGGCGAAGGTGCCGACCAGCGACAGGGGCACCACAATACTGGGGATCAGCGTGGCGATGGCATTGCGCAAAAACAGGTAGATAACCATGATCACCAGCGCAATCGCCAGCATCAGTTCAAACTGCACATCTTTCACTGACGCGCGGATACTGGCGGTGCGATCGGTGAGCGTAGTGACCGTCACCGATTTTGGCAGGCTGGCGGTTAACGTCGGCAGCAGATTACGCAGGCTGTCCGTGGTGGTGATCACGTTGGCACCCGGCTGTCGCTGGATATTGATGATGATCGCCTGTTCACGGTTGGCCCAGGCACCTAGCGCGGTGTTTTCCGGGGCTTGTTCTACGCTGGCGACATCGCGCAGGCGTACCGGTGCGCCATTGCGCCAGGCAACGATCAACTGGCGATAATCCTCGGCGGACTTCATCTGGTCGTTGGCTGACAAGGTTACCGCGCGCGTTGGGCCGTCCAGGCTGCCTTTGGCGGAGTTGACGTTGGCACTGGTGATGGCACTGCGCAGGGTTTCGCTGTCCAACCCGTAGGAGGCCAGCGCGTTGGCGTTGAAATTGACCCGCACCGAGGGGCGCTGTCCGCCCGCCAGTGAGACACGACCGACGCCAGAGACTTGCGCCATTTTCTGCGCGATACGGGTTTCCACCATATCTTGCACCTGCGTCATCGGCATGGCGCTAGAAGTCACCGCCAGCGTCATGATCGGTGGATCGGCCGGATTGACCTTGCTGTAAATGGGCGGGTAGGGCAGATCGCTGGGCAACAAATTGTTGGCGGCGTTGATCGCGGCCTGCACATCCTGCTCTGCGACATCCAACGGCAGTGTCAGTTGGAATTGCAGGGTGATCACCGATGCGCCGCCCGAGCTTTGCGTCGACATCTGTTTCAACCCGGACATTTGCCCGAACTGACGCTCAAGGGGGGCGGTGATCGCTGATGCAATCACATCTGGGCTGGCTCCGGGATAGAGCGTCACCACCTGAATGGTCGGATAATCTACCTCTGGCAGCGCAGAGACCGGTAATGCCCGATAGCCAATAATCCCCGCCAGCAGGATCGCCAACATCAACAGGGTGGTGGCGATAGGGCGCAGGATAAACAGGCGGGATGGGCCCCCGCCTGCCGGAATCTCCCCTTGCATTAGGGTTTCTCCCCGCGCGTGGCGTGTTTGGGCGGCGGTGTGGTTGTGGCGCTAGCGGCGCTAATCACTTCCACCTGTGCCCCTTCGGTTAAGCGATCGATACCGTCAGTCACCACGCGATCGCCCTCATTCAGGCCCGCCGTCACTACCATCTCCTGACCGTATTGAATGCCGACCGTCACACTGTGTTTACTGACCTGGTTTTTCTCATTCAGCACCCAGACAAAACGTCCTTCACTGCCCATCTGAATGGCGGACAGGGGCACCAGTAGTGCGTTTTGCAAAGTGGTGACCTGCATGCGCACATTGACAAACTGGTTGGGAAACAGGGCGTCGTCGCTGTTTTCAAAGCGGGCTTTCAGCTTGATGGTGCCCGTGGTGGCATCAATCTGGTTATCCATGCTGAGCAGGCTGCCTTGTGACAGCTTGTGCTGGTTGGCGCGATCCCAGGCCTCAACCGGCACAGCTTGGCCTGACTTCTGTGCGCTCAGCACCGTGGCGATATCACCTTCCGGTAACGTGAAGATGACATCAATCGGGTGCGTTTGGGTCAACACCACAATACCGGTGCTATCGCCGCTGGTGATGTAGTTGCCCACATCCACTTGTTTAAGCCCCACGCGGCCATTAATCGGCGAGGTGATGCGGCTATAGGTGAGCTGCAATTCCGCGCTGGCAACAGACCCTTCATCGGCCTTGACCGTGCCTTCAGCCTGATGCACCTGTGCCGCCTGCGCATCCAGTTCCTGGCGGGAAATCAGGTTGGTTTTAATCAGTTGTTGGTAACGCGCCAGATCCTGACGCGCATTGGCCAGCGCGGCCTGATCTTTTGCCAGTTGCCCTTGTGCCTGTGTCAGCGCCACCTGATAGGGGCGTGGGTCGATTTCTGCCAGCAGATCGCCTGTTTTGACCTGCTGTCCTTCCTGAAAATGCAGGGCCATCAGTTCGCCGTTAACCCGGCTGCGCACCGTTACGGTATTGGCAGCGGTAATGGTGCCCAATCCCGAAAGGTAATAGGGCACCGCTGCGGCGCGTGTAGTGGCTGCCTGCACGGGGGGCAATGCGCGCATGGCGGAACGCCGTCCGCCACCGTTGCCCGCATTGCGCGCGGGTGCACTGTTATTACTGGCTTCCTGACGGGCTGAAGGGGACGTCGCCGGGGCATCGGCAGGGCGCAGATAATGCCAGAGGACAACGGCGGCGATAACCGCAAACGCAAGCAACAGCAGACGAAAAAGGCGAGTAGTATTCATCATGGTTTACGAATCGAGTGGCAGCCAGTATTAACACAATGAGCGTAGTCTACTGTGTTTTACGCAAATAATAATGAAGGAAATGTGGAAGAAATGTCAGGGTTTGTAGTGTATAGCGGGCGGCCCGATGGCCGCCCGACGATCGTCGTGGCAAATTACAGCACCAGCCCGGCGATTGAGGCAGAGAGAATGCTGACCAACGTAGAGCCGTAGACCAGCTTCAGGCCGAAGCGAGACACCACGTTGCCCTGATTCTCATTCAACCCTTTGATAGCACCGGCAATGATACCGATAGAAGAGAAGTTGGCGAACGACACCAGGAACACAGAGAGGATCCCGACGCTGCGCGGTGACAACTGGCTCGCCACTTTTTGCAGTTCCAGCATGGCAACGAATTCGTTAGACACCAGCTTAGTCGCCATGATGCTGCCCACTTGCAACGCTTCATTGGCAGGAATCCCCATGATCCAGGCGAAGGGGAAGAACACATAGCCCAGCATTTCCTGGAAGCTGATACCGAACACGGCGCTGAAGATGGCGTTAACCATGGCAATCAGCGCGATGAAGCCGATCAGCATGGCGGCGACGATACAGGCTACTTTGAAACCGGCGAGAATATATTCTCCCAGCATTTCAAAGAAGCTTTGGTTTTCATGCAGATCGCGCAGTTGCAGTTCGGGCTCGGCATCCACTTTATACGGGTTGATCAATGACAACACGATAAAGGTGCTGAACATATTCAGGATCAGCGCCGCCACCACGTATTTGGAATCCAGCATGGTCATGTAAGCACCGACGATGGACATCGATACCGTCGACATCGCGGTGGCTGCCATGGTGTACATGCGTTTTTCCGACATCTTGCCCAGAATATCTTTATAGGCGATGAAGTTTTCCGATTGCCCCAGAATCAGTGAGCTGACTGCGTTAAACGACTCCAGTTTCCCCATGCCGTTCACTTTGGACAGCACCGTACCGATGGCGCGAATCACGACAGGCAGCACCTTGATGTGTTGCAGGATCCCGATTAATGCTGAGATAAACACAATAGGGCACAACACTTTAAAGAAGAAGGAAATCAGATTCTTTTCGTGGTTGACCATATCGCCAAACACGAAATCAGTCCCTTGTCCGGCAAAGCCGAGCAATTTATCAAAGACGGCGGCAAACCCTTTTACGAAGCCCAGGCCCACGTTGGAATACAAGAAGAACCACGCGAGCAGAATTTCAATCACTAACAGCTGAATAATAAAGCGGATACGAATGCTTTTACGGTCGCGGCAGACAAGCAGCGCCAAACCAGCAACGACAAGCAGTGCCAACGCAAATTGCGCAATATGGGTCATGAGAGCTCCGAAAAGTAGGCGGGGTAACGTTTCCCACGCCATTCTAGGTAACGAGAAAGCTAAAAATGCGATAAAACACGCAAAAGTATAATTATATCGTGGGAATAGCGCTAAGTTGAATAGCTTATTGCAGGGCGCTGAGTGAGGGGGGAAGCAAACGTAACCAATAAGCGCGTGGGCAACTCGGTTTGGAGATGCCCGTATCGCCTGCTAACGTGCTTGGGGTAAGGGCTGCACTGAGTGACGGCGCACCAGTGTCGGTGTAAAAGTGTTGGTGACCGTCGCCAGCACCTGACCTTGTGCCAGCGCAATCGCCAACTCGGCGGCTTGCGTCGACATGGCAATCACCGGATAGCGGATGGTGGTCAAACGTGGATGCAAATAGCGTGCAATAAGCACATCGTCAAAGCCTATCAGGGACACGTCCTGTGGCACCTCAATGCCGTTGTCGCTCAATACTGCCAATGCGCCCGCTGCCATCGAATCGTTGTAACACACCACAGCACTGAAAGGCACACTGCGGCTCAGCAGTTCGCGCATCGCTGCCTCACCACCGGTTTCATCCGGTGCCGCGCGGGCAATCAGGCGGCTATCCAGGGCAATACCGTGGTCGTGCAGGGCGGCGCTGTAGCCCTGTAAGCGATCGTCGGCGTCGGAAATTGGGTGATCGGAACAGATAAACGCAATCGCGCGATGCCCTTCCTGAAGCATATGTCGGGTTGCCAGCCAACCGCCGTGGCGATCGTCCAGCGCCACGCAGCGCGACTCGAAGCCGGGCAGAATGCGGTTGATCAGCACCATGCCGGGAACGTGCTGCATAAACGCGCTCAGTTCCGCATCGGGCAACATTTTGGCGTGCACCACCAGCGCCGAGCAACAGTGGCGTAGCAACTGTTCGATAGCTTGACGCTCCATTTCCGCATCATGGTAGCCGTTGCTGATCAGTAAAAAATTGCCCGTGGTTCTGGCTGTGCTATCGACCGCTTTTACCATCGCACCAAAGAACGGATCGGACACATCCGCCACCACCAGCCCCAGGGTTTCTGCATGCTGATGCGCCAATGCGCGCGCATTGGCGTTGGGATGGTAGCGCAATTCGGCCATGGCGTTCTGCACCGCATCCCGCGATGCCTGGCTGGCTTTTGGCGAGTCATTGATGACCCGTGAAACCGTTGCCACGGAAACGCCGGCCAGGCGCGCAACATCCTTTATGGTTGCCATCGGTGGTTTCCCTGTCTGTGTTGATGGTGATTGGTTTATGTGATCGGTATCAATATCAATTGTGCGTGTCGCTATTCTCATTTATCACGCTTACTGCCTACAATGAGGGTAATCGTTTACACAGCGTTTGCAACTGGCTTTTTTACGATTTTCATCGCGCCGTGTGAAAACAGATTACACTGCATGCGCTCGTCAACGCACCACAGGTACTGCTGCTGTTTAAGGAGTGTCAGGAATGTCATTCGATCCCACAGAGCACCCGCATCGTCGTTACAATCCGCTGAGCGGCGAATGGGTGTTGGTGTCTCCCCACCGTGCCAAACGCCCCTGGCAGGGCCAGCAGGATGAGCCGGACAGGCGTCTGTTACCGGCTCACGATCCTGATTGTTATCTCTGCGCGGGCAATCGGCGCGTTACCGGCGAGGTGAACCCTAATTACACCCACACCCATGTGTTTCGCAATGATTTTTCCGCGCTGATGGAGCAAGCCCCTGCGCTGGCGGCAAGCGATGACCCGTTGTTTCAAACGCAAAGCGTGCAAGGCACCAGTCGCGTTATCTGTTTCTCGCCTGACCACAGCAAAACATTGCCGGAACTCTCGCTGGCGGCATTGGCGCACGTGGTGACGGCCTGGTGTGAACAAACCGACATACTGGGAAAGCAGTATCCGTGGGTTCAGGTGTTTGAAAACAAAGGCGCGATGATGGGATGTTCTAACCCGCATCCGCATGGGCAAGTGTGGGCTAACAGCTTTTTACCCACCGATATCGCCAAAGAGGACAGACAGCAGCGCGCCTATTTCGAGCGTCACGGCACGTCACTGTTGCTGGATTATGCCCAGCGTGAACAGGCGGAGCAGGTGCGCTGTGTGGTGGAAACGGAACACTGGCTGGCGGTGGTGCCCTATTGGGCCGCCTGGCCGTTTGAAACGCTGCTGCTGCCGCGTAGCGCGGTGCAGCAGTTGCCGCAACTGACAGCTGCGCAGCGCAGCGATTTGTGTCTGGCACTGAAAAAGCTGACCAGCCGTTACGATAATCTGTTTCAGTGCGCATTTCCCTATTCCATGGGCTGGCACGGTGCGCCTTTTATCGACGGCGATAACGCACATTGGCAGTTGCATGCGCATTTCTATCCGCCACTGCTGCGTTCGGCCAGTGTACGGAAGTTTATGGTGGGCTACGAAATGCTGGCGGAGCCGCAGCGTGATTTGACGCCGGAACAGGCAGCAGAGCGCTTGCGCAGCGTAAGCGATATTCATTTTCGGCAACAGCATGAGGTGAGCGATGGGACGGATTAACAGCGTGCGGCAACAGGTCGATGCCGTGTTTAACGCCACTTTTGGCTACGCGCCTGCGGTACAGGTGCAGGCTCCCGGGCGCGTCAACCTGATCGGTGAGCACACGGATTACAACGACGGATTTGTGTTGCCCTGCGCCATCGATTACCACACGGTGATTGCGGCCGCCCCGCGTGCCGATACCCTGGTTCGGGTGGTGGCCGTCAACATGGAAGAGCAGCAGGACAGCTTTGACGTAACGCAGACGATTGAACCGCATCCACAATATCTCTGGCCGAACTATATTCGCGGCGTGGTGAAGTATCTGCTGGCGCGCGGATTGACCCTGGGCGGCGTGGATATGGTGATTGCCGGAAACGTGCCAACCGGTGCCGGGCTCAGTTCCTCCGCCTCACTGGAGGTGGCGGTCGGGCAGGTGTTTAAAACGCTCTATGCGTTACCGCTCAGCCCGTTGGATCTGGCGCTGAACGGTCAGCAGGCAGAAAACCACTTTGTCGGCTGTAACTGCGGCATCATGGATCAGTTTATTTCTGCGCAGGGCGTTGCGGGCCATGCGTTGCTGATTGACTGCCGTTCATTACAAGGCACGGCGGTGCCGATCCCACCGGGATTGGATGTGCTGATCATTAACTCTAACGTGCGGCGCGGGCTGGTGGACAGTGAATACAACACCCGGCGTGCGCAGTGTGAGGCGGCAGCACAGCATTTTGGTGTGAAAGCGTTGCGTGATGTCTCACTGACGCAGTTTGAAGCCCACCGTGCGGGGCTGGATCCGGTTGTGGCACAGCGCGCACGCCATATCGTTACCGAAAACCAGCGCACGCTGGAAGCCGCCGCGGCGCTAACGGCGGGGGATATCCCGCGTCTTTCCCGTTTGATGGCGGAATCGCACCGCTCAATGCGTGATGATTTTGCCATTACGGTGCCGCCCATCGACACGCTGGTTGCGCTGATTGACGACTATATCGGTGAGCGCGGTGGGGTACGTATGACTGGCGGTGGTTTCGGCGGCTGTGTTGTCGCGTTGTTGCCCACAACGTTAACGGCAGAGGTGTGCGAGCGGGTGGCGCGGGAATATCCGGCCCGCACCGGCTTGCCGCCTACGCTTCATATCTGCCAGCCGTCGGCAGGGGCAGGGGTGTTGCCTGCATCAGGGCAGTAAAAACAGGGTCGCGAGCCCGAGGAAGATAAAAAAACCGCCGGTATCGGTGAGCGCCGTAATCATCACGCTGGAGCCGATGGCGGGATCGCGGCCCAGTTTGACCATGGCCAGCGGGATGGTCACTCCCATCGTGGCGGCCAGCAGCAGGTTGAGCATAATAGCCAACATCATGACGCCGCCCATGGCGATGTTGCCGTACAGCAGCACGGTGATGACGGCGAGCACGGCCCCCCACACCAGACCATTAACAACGGCAACGCCCAACTCTTTGAACAACAGGGTCGATTTTTTGCCGTGATCCAACTGGTGCAGCGCCAGCGCGCGCACGATCATGGTGATGGTTTGGTTGCCGGTATTGCCGCCGATACCCGCGACAATCGGCATCAACGTTGCCAACGCCACCAGATGCGCCAGCGTGTCTTCAAATAAACCAATCACTCTGGATGCGATCAAGGCGGTGCAGAGGTTGATGGCCAGCCAGCCCGAACGGTTTTTTACCGCTGTCGCCACCGGCGCATAGACATCTTCTGACGCCGTCAATCCACCCGAGCGGCGCAGATGCTGATCGCTGGTGCGGTTAACCCGGTCCAAAATATCTTCCACGGTGACGCGCCCCAACAGCTTGCCTTTACTGTCGACAACGGCGGCGGAAATCAGATCGTAGCGTTCGAACGCGCTGGCGACATCATCAGTCTCCGTTTCCGGTTCGAACAGAATCGGCTCAGGGTTCATGGCTTGCTCAACCCGCGTGTTGGGTTTATGCAGCAGAATATTGGTCAGCGTGAGCTCGCCCAGCAGGCGGTTTTTACGATCGGTGACAAACAGTTTATCGGTAGCGTCGGGGATCACTTTACGCCAACGCAGAAAACGTTGTACCACGGCCAGCGTAACGTCTGGTCGCACCGTCAGCAGATTGAAATCAACCAGATAACCGACAGAATCTTCATCGTACTGGATGGTTTCTCGCAGTTGTGCCCGCTGGTGGGGTTCCAGCGCGGTAAGAATACGGCCCAGCAAGTGGCGTGGCAGACGGCGCGCTAACTGCGCCTGCTCATCAATATCCAGTGGGCGAATGGCGCGCAGGATATCTTTGTCGCTCATCTGGGCGATCAGGCCATCAGAAATGGTGTCCGAGGCCTCATACAGCACAAAGCCGCGTTTCTCGAGTGGCGTCAGGCACCACAGCGCCTGCCGCGCTTCGGGCGGCAGCGATTCCAGCAGGTCTGCAAGGTCAGCAGCATGTAATTCAGTCAGTAGCGCACAGATCTCGGCGGTGTGATCGAGAAGCCGCTTTTTTTCATCCTCAGCAATCGGTGGCTGCTGGGTGATGATGCTTTCCACCAGCGCAGGATCGTCCAGCAACAACAAGGAAATGCGGCGGCGAATGGCCGAGAGCTTTTTGACGCTTGGCATGATCGTTTTTCTCAGTGATTATCACGTTCACGTGCTAGAAATCGAGCATTGTCAGTGTCTTTTACGGTGGAGAGCCAGACAATGCTCACGCCTTTCGTTGATGGGGCGTTCTTATCCTTTGCGTACCCGTGCAGCCAGCCCTTTCAGAAAGTAGCGTATAACCTGATCGCCGCAGGTGCGATAGTTTTTGTGGTCGGGTGCGCGCATCATGGCGGTGATTTCCGGCAGTGAAATGCGAAAATTTTGAGTCAGCAGAATCGCCTGAATATCATCCGTTTTTAATGAGAAAGCGACACGCAGTTTTTTCAGGATAATGTTATTGGTCACTTTGTGTTCAAACTGCGGCGTAGGCTGTTTTTCATCTTGGCCGCGTTTTTGCAGAATCAGCCCAGTCAGGAAATAACTCATCACGATATCCGGGCAAGGCTGATAGCCTTCCTCTCCCTCTTTTTTGACGTAGCTCGCCAGTTGCTGGGGAGGGACTGTCATCTCCACCAGTGCCAGAATCTTTAGCAGGTGGTCATTATTGAAATTCAGCATATAGCGCACGCTGCGCAAGACATCATTGTTCATCATTACCGTTTTTTCTCGCCATTCGTTTTAGTTATTGTTGGAGAGTATAAGGGATCGCGTAAGATGTGACACTGAAGTGTTAAAACAGGGTGTGATACTTTTTATTAACGCGTGCGCGCTACTCTTTTTTAACGAAGGAAAGTGTGGAGTTGACCGGCGATGATTTCAGCGTTTGTTCGATACGTTGCTGTTTATCTTTATGATGGAAAAAGGCACTAACGGAGGAGTAAGCGAAACGGCCTACGAGGATAAAGAAACTGATCAGGAGAATCGCTTGCGCAATTCGCGAACCGCTTCGTCTCTCGCGGGACGATCGTCGCTTGTTGGGCTGGGTTGACAGGGGGGGGCGTCGCTTGTGAATCAGGGTAGCCATTATTATCACTCTCGTATCCGCGCTTATGCGCTGTTTCTATTTATCCATAATTGATGATGTTGGTCAATCCTTCGACTTACTTTTGTGATCCTGATGAATTTCACCACCCACAGCGTGGTGAATATTTGGGGTTTCTGTGCCATACATAATAAATTGTCACAACGCTGGTTATTGATACCGACACTAAGAATAAGCCTTGCTTATCGACGTAGATGAGCGGGCGTGATGTTCGTCATTTTGACACAGTAAACCTGCCCTTAAATGGAATATGGAGCGGCTTCTAATGCAGATACTTCACCGCATTTCGATGCGTAATAAATTCCTCCTCGCGCTGTTACCGATGGTGCTGGCATTGCTGTGGCTCAGCGCATTGGGAATGAATGAGCGCCGTCAGACAGAACGTGAAATGAACCGGATGGAAACGCAGATCCAGTTAGCGCGGGATGCGGGAGAGTTGGTGCACCAACTGCAACGGGAGCGAGGGATGAGCGCCGGTTATTTTGGCAGCCAGGGCAACGCCTTTGGCCTCGAGTTGCAGACGCAGCGCCAGGAAACGGATAAAGCCGCTATCGCTTTTCAGCAGCGTTATCGCGATATAGATACCACCTGGCTCGGCGGCGATGTGGCTAAAAACTTTACGCAGGTGGCCGATTCGCTCAAGACGCTGGCGTCGCTCAGAGATCAGATAAACAGCATGTCGATACCGGTGAATACTGCATTGGGCGGCTATACCGACAAAGTGACGGCGCTGTTGGAAGGGATTGGTCAGATGGCGCATTTGGTGCGCGATGCGGGGATCACCCAGCAAATTACCGCGTATTACAGCCTGCTGAATGCCAAAGAACAGGCGGGGATTGAGCGCGCTGTGTTGGCGAACGTTTTTTCTGCCAATCGTTTTGGCGAGGGGATGTTTGTTCGCCTGAACCAATTGGTGGGACGCGGCGATGCCTATATTGCCAGCTTCAGAACTCTGACATCGCAATCACTGCGCCAGGCGTTTGACCGCGCAATAAGTTCCAGCGTTGCGCAAGACGCGCAGGCACTGCGCCAACGGGCGATTGATGCACCGCAAGGGGAATGGAATATCGATGGTGCACAATGGTTTTCGTTGCAAACACAGAAAATCGACCAGCTTAAAAGTATCGAAGAACAGGCGGTGACAACGCTGTTGAGCGATGTCCAGCGCTTGTCTGCGAGCGCACAGCGGGCCTGGATCATCTACCTGAGCGGCACGCTGCTGGCGATTGGGCTGGCGCTGGCGCTGGCAACGATGATCATGCGCAGTATTAACCGGCAGTTGCAGGATACCTTAACCACCATCGCCGAAATGGGCGGAGACTTGACGCAGCGCCTGTCCGTGCCGGGAACCGATGAACTGTCACGGCTTAACAGTGCCTATAACCAATCGCTGGAGAGCATCGCGAATCTGGTGACGAAAATCAAAAACAGCGCCACGACCATAGGAAGGGCCAGCAATGAGATTGCCTACGGCAATCATAATCTGGCGCAACGCACGGAGCAGCAGGCGGCGTCGCTGGTGGAAACCGCCAGTAGCATGGAGCAAATCACCGCCACCGTGCAGCAGACCGCGGATTTCGCGGCTCAGGCGCGGGAACTGACCACCACGGTTGATGAGCGGGTGCGCAACATTGGTGATATTACCTCCTCTGCCCGTGATGCCATGAGCAAGATCCAGCAAACCAGCCAACGGGTGACCGAGATTGTCACGGGCATTGATGCCATCGCGTTTCAAACCAACCTATTGGCGCTCAATGCGGCGGTGGAAGCGGCCCGAGCGGGAGAGCACGGGCGCGGCTTTGCGGTGGTGGCAACCGAGGTGCGCCAACTGTCGCAGCGTAGCGTCGATGAAGCCAATAAAATTCGTGCGTTGATTGCTGACAGCCTTTCCAGCGTGGAGGAGGGCAGTGCGCTGGTATCACAATCTCATCGCGGGTTAAATGAGATTATCGATGGCACCAGCAAAGTAAAAGCGCTGGTGGGGGACATCGCCATCGCGGCGGGCGAGCAATCGCTGGGGATCGCCCAGATCAACGTGGCATTGAGCCAGTTGGAGCAGGTCACCCAGCAGAATGCTACGCTGGTGGCTGAAGCCTCGACGGCGAGCCAGATGCTGGATGGACAAGTGGCGGGCATGACGGAGTTGGTCGGGCGTTTTCGCGTAGAGCCTTCCGAACCAGTTGTTGAAAATGCACCGTTTCTGCTGGCAGACGCGTAGTGTCAGGGAAATAGCCCTGCGCTCCTAAAGGGAGCGCAGGGGGTTAATTGGCTTCTTCTATCAGCAATTTCCAGCCGGTCACGTCCAGCCAGTACGCCTGCTCTGCTTCCAGATCGAGCTGTACCAAGGCGTTTTGGGCGAAATAGCCCTGCGGAAAGGTGAGCGTCCAGTGGTTGTCATCGGTGCTGAGGTGCAGCGAATCCGGCGGCGTGGTCGCCTGACGCTGGTTGTTGAGCAAGCTTGCCAGCCGCAAAATCTGCACCATCGGCAAATACTGCTTCTTCTTGAACAGGTTAAAACGCGGCAGTTCTTCCAGCTTGATGGCCTTGCGCTGCAAGCGCACCATCAATGACAGCATTAACTGCTGCTCCTGATTGAAGCCGGGCAGGTTGGTGTTTTGCAGAATGTAGGCAGAGTGGCGCTGCATGCCTGCGTGGTTGATGCTCAGGCCCACTTCGTGCAGCATCGCGGCCCATTTCAGGATCGCTTCTAACTGCGGATGCACCAGCGACGGGTTTTGCTCTGCCCACTGGGTAAACAGCAACTCGGTGGTTTCCCGTACCCGGCGCGCTTGTTCCCTGTCGATATTATAGTGGCTGGCCAGACTCAGCGCGGTGCGGATACGAATATCCTGATGGCGGAAACGGCCTTCCATTTCATACAGCACCCCTTCGCGCAGCGCGCCGTCCGACAAACGCAGCGATTTGATGGCCAGCGCATCGAAAATCCCGCACAGAATCGCCAGTCCGGGCACCAATACCGATTGCCGGTCTTCCGACATGCCTGGCAAACTCAGGGACTTGAAGGTTTTAAACTGCAAAATCTGATCGCGCAGCATATTGAGCCGCTCGAGGGTGATTAGACCGTCTTTCTCGCCCATTTCCACCAGAATTTCATGAGCGGATTTAATGGTGCCGGACGCGCCCAGCGCATAATCCCAACCATAAATGCGATATTCCCAGGAGAGGGTTTCCAGCTTCTGTACCGCGGCTAAACGTGCGCGTCGGAAATTCTGCTCGCTGATTTCACCGTTCGGGAAAAATTGTTGTGCAAAGCTGACACAGCCCATACGGCGGCTTTCGACCAGTATCGGCTCAAAATTCTCCCCGATAACCAACTCGGTGGAACCGCCGCCGATGTCGATCACCAGCTTGCGCCCTTTCTCTGGCTGAGTGTGCTCCACGCCCATAAAAATCAGGCGCGCTTCTTCATGGCCGGAAATGATCTCGATGGGATAAGGAATAATGTCGGCCGCGCGGCGCAAAAAAGTCTGCGCGTTGGCGGCTTCACGTAGGGCATGGGTGCCCACGATGGAAACGTTGTCAGGGGAAAAGCCTTGCAGTCGTTCAGCAAACAGCGCGAGGCAGCTTAAGCCACGCTCCATGGCTTCTTCGCTCAGCATGTTGTTGCTGTCGAGGCCATCTGCCAGGTGTACCCGCTGTTTCAGGCGGCTTAACACTTGCAATGCACCGTTGACCACACGGGCAACCACCATATGGAAACTGTTGGAGCCAAGGTCAACCGCGGCGAATTCCTGCGGTGCTTCTTTATCGGTATCGGTTTGTATCAGGGGCATTTTTCTTGCCTATTCGTCGGGTTGCTCAAGGGCCTTGAGGTACTCGTAAATGGCCGTCTGCGCGCGGACTTTACGCCGGTTGCCGCGTGCAACATAGCGATTACTCAGCTCTTTATCAACAATACGTGCTTTAACCGTATCGCTGAACAGCAGATCCAGCGTGTCCAATATCTGCTTTTTCAGCGCCGGGTCGAGGATTTCTGCCGCCACCTCGATGCGATAATCGATATTACGTGTCATCCAGTCCGCGGAAGAGATATACACCTTGCTGTCTCCTCCATTATGGAACACATACACCCGATCGTGCTCAAGATAGCGATCTAAAATGCTAATGACCTGAATATTGTCGCTGATGCCGGGCAGCGAGGGGATCAACGAACACATACCGCGCACCAGCAGGTTGATCTTCACCCCTGCGGCGGAGGCTTCATACAGTTTTTCGGCCAGATCTTTATCGACCAGATTGTTAACCTTGAGGGTAATCACCGCAGGAAGGTTGTTTTGCGCGTTGGTGATTTCGCGATCGATCAGTTTGTGCAACCGGGCGCGCGAGTTCTGTGGTGACACCAGTAAATACTCGAAGCTGACCGGGCGGTAAGGGTTTTCGATAAAGTTGAACACGCTGCGCACTTCATTGGTGATACGTTCATCGGCGGTCAGCAGTGAATAATCGGTATAAAGCCGGGCGGTTTTTTCGTTAAAGTTGCCAGTACCGATGTGGGCGTAACGCACGATGTTTTCCCCTTCACGGCGGGAAATCAGGAACAGCTTGGCGTGAATTTTCAGCCCCGGCACGGAGAAAATCACGTGCACACCGGCTTCCGTCAGGCGCTTGGCCCACTGGATATTCGCTTCTTCATCAAAGCGCGCCTGCAATTCCACCACCACGGTCACTTTCTTACCGTTGTGCGCCGCGTGGATCATCGCATTAATGATGCGCGAATCCTTCGCTACGCGGTAAATATTGATTTTGATCGACAGCACGCTGGGGTCGAACGAGGCCTGACGCAGCAGTTCCAGCACGTGCTCGAAGGTGTGATAGGGGTAGTAAAGCAACACATCGCGCTCACGAATGGCATCAAACCCGTTGCGGAAATGGCTAAAACGGGTATGGCGCAGTCGTGGCAGCGCTTTGTTTTCCAGGTTCGGACGTCCCACGTTGGGGAAGCTGATAAAGTCTTTAAAGTTGTGGTAACGTCCGCCGGGAATGATGGAGTCATAAGACGAAATGCCCAATTTTTGCATCAGCATATCCACCATCGCATCCGGCATATCGCGCTGATAGACAAAGCGCACCGGTTCAGCGGTCAAGCGCTGTTTCAGGCTGGAGGACATCAATTCCAGCAGACTGGACTCCATTTCCGTGACCAGATCGTACTCTGCATCACGCGTCATTTTCATGGAATAGGCGTTGAGCGCATCGTAGTCAAAGAAGCCTCTGAAGATATCATCCAGGCAGTAGCGCAGAATGTTATCCAGCAAAATCATGGTTTTTTTTCTGCGCGATGATTCTGACGGCAGGTTAATGAAACGCGGCACCTTGTCCGACGGGATCTCCAGCAGCGCATAGCGGATCTCATTGCCGCGAATAATCTCTACCGCCAGATAGGTGTAGTCATCTTTCAAAAACTCCACCAGATCGGTTTCTGGTAGGATAAGAATCGGCGTGATGTGCTTGCGCAGGTTCTGGCGAAAATAGTCTCGCAGCCACTCCTGCTGAAGCGTGGAAACCTGACGCTCATTCACCAAAAAAATGTGGTTGCGCGCCATCTCCAGCAGCAGTTCGTTATACAGGTTATCGAACACCTGATCGGTTTTTAGTACACGAGCCTGAATTTTACCCAGTAAATGGCGTAACCCGCCGGCGGAGCCCTGTTCCTCGTTAATCAGAATTCGTCTTTTCAGATCGGCGAAGCGCACTTTGTAAAATTCATCGAGGTTGTTGGAGTAGATGCCCAAAAAGCGCATGCGCTCGACCAACGGATTACTCTGATCCGCGGCTTCTTGCAACACGCGCTCGTTGAAGGATAACCAACTTAGTTCTTTCTCGATGAAGAGCTTGTCCTGACTCATTGTCACTCCGTTAAATCGTTTACTGACGGTGCACTCACTCTCTACACGCCAATGATGGCGGATTTATGACGGCGTGGCGCTATCTTGTTCTTTGTAACCCATTTTTTATGCGACGCCGTCTCATTGCTGAAAAATTACGATCATTTTGTACGCAAAACAACCTGAATGCTGCGCCCGGTAGGGACGTGCGTTAAAATCGTTCTTACAGAACGTCTTACCATTGTCATATTATGAGTGTAAAGGCAACATATGCTACCCCGATTTCATCGTAGGGGTGAGAAAAGCAATCCGCTACGGTGTTTGAGGCAATCTCCATCGTGCGGGATGGGCGACGCAGGGCTTTTTGTTCGCCATTCACTAACAGAACCTGACGGGTGGTGTAGGGATAATGGCAGAAACAGACAGCAGATTTGCCTATCAGGATGCCCGACGGCGGCGTCTGGATCGCGTCACGCAGCACATTGTGGTAGGCAGTGGCCTGCTGGTGATGATGGCGTTGGTGCTGATTTTTTTCTATCTGCTGTACGTGGTTGCACCGCTGTTTGTTTCCCCCTCGGTAACACAGTACGCTGCGTCGCCGCGTGTGGCATCGGTGCCATCTGCCGCCGTCGGGATCAGCGATGACGGTTCCTTGGGGTATCGCATTGATCAGCAGGGCTTTGGCGAGTTTATGGCTTTTGCGGGCCGGCAATCTCTGCCACGTACCGCACTGAGCGTCACGCCCATTACGCATACCGTCGCCTTCGGTGAGGGGCAGCCGCATTACGCGCTGCTGTCTACCACTGGGCACATCACGATCGTCGCCCCCTTTATTCCGCTTGCCGGTAATGCACAACCAGCCTGGCGTTACCCGTTTGGCAAAATGCCACTGGCGTTGACGGCGGATGGCACACCGCTACGCCATTTGGCGCTGGCGCTGCGCGAAACCACACCGCCGATAGCCGATAACGTTGCCGCTACGGTGGTGGATGCGGTTGCCGTTTGGGTGACGCAGGACAACCGTTTGTCCATGGGGCGAATTTCCGCTGAGGGTGTGCAACCTATCGCCAGTGTGGCACTCGGCGACACGCCGGTTGACGCCCTGGTGCTGACACCCCGTGGCGATGTTATCTACAGTTTAAGCGGCAACCAACTGACTTCGTGGCGCGTCAGTGGTGAGACGCTGACGCTTTCTGGTACGGCAACGTTGCCCACTGACGGGCCGTGGCGGTTGGCGCTGCTGTCCGGCGGTTATTCGCTGCTGGTGTATAGCGAGGGGGGCAAAATATTTCAGTGGTTTGATGTGCCTGGCGCGGATGGCCTGCGCCTGACGGAAATTCGAGATTTCCCGCAGCGCGAAACGCAAGGTATGCAACTGGTGCCGGAAGCCTCGCGCCGGGTATTTGCCACCCTGACCCCGCAGGGTGAGCTTTCGCTGTTTGCCAGCAAACAGTCTGCTGCCGTGTTAACGCAGCAGGTTGCCGCGCAGGCACAACGCATGGCGTTTTCGGCGCACGGCAAAGCGCTATTGCTTGAGACATCAACGCAATGGTATGCCTATCGCGTCGATAATCCTTACCCCGATATCGGCTGGCGCGGGTTGTGGCAGCGCATCTGGTATGAGAACTACCCTCAACCCGACTTTATCTGGCAGTCAACGGCGGCGGACGACAGCTATCAGGCCAAGTTCAGTCTGGTACCGCTCTTGGCCGGTTCGCTGAAGGCGGCGCTGTACGCCATGTTGTTTGCCACGCCGCTGGCGCTGGCTGCGGCAGTGTATACCGCGTGTTTTATGACGCCGGGTTTACGCCGCTGGGTGAAACCAACCCTCGAGGTCATGGGCGCGCTCCCGACCGTGGTGGTGGGGTTGATTGCCGCACTCTGGCTCGCGCCGCACGTTGAAACCTACCTTTCCGCCATTCTGGCGTTGCCGCTGTTCTGTACCCTGGGCGTTCTGGGCGTCGGTGCGTTGACGGCGCGCTGGCCGCGCGTTGCCCGCTGGATGCAGGGACGTGAGGTGCTGCTGTTGATGCCGGTGCTATTGCTGATCGTGCTCGGGGTTTGCGGGTTTGCCCCGGCGCTGGAAGTGCGTCTGTTCGGACAGCCGCTGTACCAGTGGATGGACGGCAATTTCGTGCAGCGTAATGCGCTCGTGGCCGGGATTGCGCTGGGTTTTGCGCTGATTCCGCTAATTTTCTCCTTGGCGGAAGATGCCTTGTTCAATGTACCCACGCGACTGCGTCAAGGCTCTTTGGCGCTGGGGGCAACCCCATGGCAAACCTTGTGGCACGTGGTGTTGCCTTCTGCCAGTGCCGGTATTTTTGCCGCATTGATGCTGAGTTTTGGCCGTGCCGTTGGCGAAACCATGATTGTGTTGATGGCAACGGGCAATACGCCCATTGTCGATGCGGGGCTGCTACAAGGGTTGCGCTCACTGGCGGCCAATATCGCTATCGAAATGCCGGAGGCTGTGATGGGCAGCGGGCACTATCGTGTGCTGTTCCTCACGGCACTGGTGTTGTTTATCTTTACCTTTGTGGTCAACACGTTGGCCGAAACCCTGCGTCAGCGGTTACGCCGACGTTACCGGGATGAGGGGGATCACGCATGACGTCTCAATCGACCGTCCCCGAAGGGCAGACGCGCAAATGGTTTCGCAGCGGCACGCCTTGGGTATGGTTAACCGGTGCGGCCATTGGCGTTAGCCTGTTGGCGATGCTGGCCGTGGTGGTGATGTTGGCCTGGCAAGGGGGGCGCTATCTGTGGCCGCAACTGGTGTGGCAGTTCACGCTAACCGAGCAGGTGGCGGGAACGCCGCGTGTGCTGTTGGGCGAACTGTATGCCCGTCAAACGTTGAGTGCGCCTTCCTCCGCTGATGATGAAGCGGCGGCACGCTATCTGGTTAAGGTCGGAATGCGTGAGCGCTACGGGCAAAGTTTCCAGACGCTGCCTTCTTCAGCGATCGCCACGCGATCGCTGCCCGCCGATGTGATTGTGCTTAAGCGCGCGCACAACGGCGTTGCCTATGGTTTTCTGGCGGGGATGTTGGAAGATGGCCAACCGCTGCTGGCAGAAGATCTGCCCGCGACCTTGCAGCGCCGTATCCAACTGGTGCAGGGTTTTGTGAACAAAACGCAACGCATCCGGTTGGTCGACATGCGTAAAATCAACCAACGGGTTGAGGCACTGCGGTTGGAGGAGAAACAAAAACAGCGCACCGAGGCGCTGGATACCCAAACGTTGGCGCGCCTTCAGGCTGAACGCGGTGAGTTGCAGCGGCGGTTTGATATGCTCTCCGGGCAACTGGTGACGCTCAATCAGGAGATCGATCGTAATCAGGTTTTGTTGCGCGACGCCGAAGGCACGCTATATCGCATTCCGCTTAAGGAAATAGAAGGTGCCTGGTTTCCCAATAGCATGAGCCGGTGGGATAAAATGCGGCACTGGGGGCATGAAATGGCATACCTGCTGACCCACGATGCGCCGGACAATGCCAGCGGTCATCTGTTCCCGGCCATTTTTGGCACGGTGCTGATGGTTATCCTGATGTCGATTGTTGTGATGCCGTTAGGGGTGATCGCTGCGATCTACCTTAATGAGTATGCCGGGAAAAATCATTTCACACGCTGGGTGCGTATCGCCGTTGCCAACCTGGCGGGGGTGCCTTCGATTGTGTATGGCGTGTTTGGGTTAGGCTTTTTTGTCTACCTGATGGGCGGTACGTTGGATAAGCTGTTTTATGCTGATGCGTTGCCCAATCCGACGTTTGGTACTCCGGGGCTGCTGTGGGCATCGCTGACGTTGGCGCTGCTGACCCTGCCTGTAGTGATCGTGGCGACGGAAGAAGGGTTGGCGCGTATCCCCATGTCGCTGCGCCACGGCTCATTAGCGCTGGGGGCGACACGGGCGGAAACCTTGTGGCACGTGGTGTTGCCGATGGCCGTTCCCGCCATGCTGACCGGCCTGATCCTTGCGGTGGCACGGGCTGCCGGTGAAACCGCGCCGCTGATGCTGGTGGGCGTTGTGAAGTCTGTGCCGGTGCTACCGGTGGATGATATTTTTCCCTATCTGCATCTGGAACGGAAATTCATGCATCTTGGCTTTCAGATTTACGATTTGGCGTTCCAAAGTGCGGATGTGGAAGCGGCCCGCCCGCTGGTGTACCTCACGGCGCTGTTGCTGGTCGTGATTGTGGTCGGGTTGAACGTGGCGGCCATGGGCCTGCGCCACGTGTTGCGCGAAAAATACCGCGCGTTGACGCTGTGACGGGGTTTCTCGTCTTGAAGCAATATTTCATTAGGAAAAGGCTATGCGAGTAACCAATCCCCTGCATGCATCACCGCCGCTGGATATCAGCCAACTGACCGATGAGCAGACGGCGCTGGAGGTGGATCATCTCAGCCTCTATTACGGCGAAAAACTGGCGCTGAACGATATCTCGTTGCGCATTCCGCAGCATCAGGTGACCGCGCTGATTGGCCCGTCTGGTTGCGGTAAATCGACGCTGCTGCGCTGCTTTAATCGCATGAACGATCTGGTGGATAATTGCCGTATTGATGGTGATATTCGGCTGCGCGGCGTTTCCGTCAGGGATGCCCAGTGGGATGTTTCGGCGCTGCGGCGGCGGGTAGGTATGGTATTTCAGCGCCCCAATCCGTTTCCCAAATCCATCTATGACAACGTGGCGTATGGTTTGCGCCTGCAAGGTATCCGCGATCGGCGTTTACTGGATGAAACCGTGGAAAATGCGCTGCGCGCAGCGGCGCTGTGGCATGAAGTAAAAGACCGGCTGGGCGATAACGCCTTGACACTCTCCAGCGGTCAGCAGCAGCGCCTGGTGATTGCCCGAGCCATTGCGATTGAACCCGAAGTGTTACTGCTCGATGAACCGACATCCGCGCTCGATCCTATCTCTACGCTGGTGATTGAAGAGTTGATGGGGGCATTAAAACAGCGCTTCACGCTGGTGTTGGTGACACACAACATGCAGCAAGCGGCGCGGGTATCGGATTACACTGCCTTTATTCATCAGGGCAAACTGATTGAATACGATCTCACCGATACGCTGTTTACCTCGCCCGTTCAACGCAAAACGGAAGATTACATTACCGGGCGCTTTGGTTAAGGGGCCAGCAGAAAAAATCGTAAAAAAACCTGTCTTTTGTACGATTCTCCGTGCCATATGAAAAAGTGATGATAAAATGTGCGGAATTTAATCGGGCGCAGGTAAAGCCGTAACATGAAATTCAGCAGTATGAGTGAAGGCGACATTGTTGTTGAACTGTGCCGGAGAATCAAAGAAGCACGCATTCAGCAGCGTCTGTCGCAGGTTGATTTGGCCGAACGCGCTGGGTTAGGCATTGCCACCATCAAACGCGCGGAGCTGGGGGAATCGATAACCCTGAGCAGCCTGTTGTGCATTCTGCGCGGTTTGAACCGTCTGCATCAGCTAGAAGGCGTGTTGTTTGACGCGGATGTCACTGCCTTCCATGCGCAAATCAGCGGAGAAAAACAGCGCACGCCGATGCGCATTCGCAAGAAGGCCACGGCATTCCCGCCACAAACCCACAGCGCACCCGCTGCGGTGAAGCCGGTTGCGAACAGCACGGTGGATTGGTACATCTCGGCGGCAGAGAACAACATTATCTGGTCGCGCCCAGAGAATGAGAAAAAGTCCTGAGGCGGTGGCCTCTCGCTCTGGCATCCATTCGGGCTCTTTCACATCTCCCCGTCATTCCCGCGCAGGCGGGAATCTCCTACAGGCTAAACGCGTTCCTTCTACCAGAGATCCCCGGCTTTCGCCGAGGATGACGTGAGTGTGTGAAACGAAGACGATGCGAGTGTGTGAGTCGAGGACGCTGAGAAGATCCCGCACTATTCGCACAGCACCACTTTGATTGCCAGCCCGCCGCGTGAGGTTTCGCGGTATTTGGCGTTCATGTCTTTTCCGGTTTCGTACATGGTTTCGATGACCTTATCCAGCGAGACGCGTGGTTCGCTGGTGCGGCGCATTGCCATGCGTGCCGCGTTGATAGCCTTGACCGAGGCGATGGCATTGCGCTCGATACAGGGCACCTGTACCTGACCGGCCACCGGATCGCAGGTTAATCCCAGATTGTGTTCCATGCCGATTTCAGCCGCGATGCACACCTGCTCCGGGTTAGCCCCCAGCAGTTCCGCCAGCCCGGCTGCCGCCATGGAACAGGCAACCCCCACCTCGCCCTGACAGCCGACTTCCGCCCCAGAGATGGAGGCGTTCATCTTATACAGTACGCCAATGGCACCCGCCGCCAGAAAATAGCGCAGATAGGATTCCTGCGTCACTGGTTGGACAAACTGATTGTAGTAGGCCAGCACGGCGGGAATGATGCCGCACGCGCCGTTGGTCGGCGCCGTTACCACGCGTCCACCGGCGGCGTTCTCTTCCGAGACCGCCATGGCAAACATATTCACCCAGTCCATGGCATCCATTGGGTCTTTAGAGAAGCGATCGTTGATAAACAGCAAACGGTGCAACGCCGAGGCGCGGCGCGGAACGCGCAGCGGGCCGGGCAGAATACCTTCGGTGTTCATGCCGCGATGGATGGCGTTTTGCATGGTTTGCCACACCTCGGCAAAGTAGTACTCGATAGCCTCGCGTCCGTGCAGGGCAATCTCATTCTTCATCACAATCGCCGACAGGGACAGGCAGTGATCGTGGCAGTGCTGCAGCAGTTTTTGCGCGGAGTAGAACGGGTAGGGCGCGCTCTCTTCCGTTGTCAGCGTCTTGCCGAAATGTTCCTGATCGACAACAAAGCCGCCGCCGATAGAGTAATAGGTTTTGCTGTGTAGCAAGGTTTGCTGCTGGTAGGCACGAATCGTCATGCCGTTTTCGTGCAACGGCAGGTTTTCCGCCTGAAAACGCAGGGCGGTTTCCAGCGGAAAGTTCACCTCATAGTCGCCTCCCAGCAGAGGCAGGCGCTGGGTCTCTTTTACCCGTTGAATAAACGCCGGAATACCGTCGATGTCCACGCTGTCCGGCAGGTTTCCGGCCAGCCCCATAATGATGGCGATATCCGTATGGTGCCCTTTACCGGTCAGGGAAAGCGAACCGTACACGTCCACCACGATATCGGTAACAGAGGTAATAAGCGACTGGCTGACCAGCTCATCGGTAAACATTTTACCTGCTTTCATCGGCCCGACGGTGTGCGAACTCGACGGCCCAATACCAATTTTGAAAATTTCGAATACGCTGACCATGGCGATTTCCTCTAACAAGAGGCTGACAACGCCAAGGCGCTGCCAGCAGATTCCGTCATCAGGTGTGTCGAGAGGCGGTTGGCAACCTATGCCAACCGTCTCTTGACAGTCATGAGGGGGAACAAGGAAGCGACTCAGTGCCGCTTCTGCGTGGATTAATACAGGCTATAGACGATGGCGGTGATGGCGATCAGGCCCATTACGGTAACGAACACATTGCTTACCTGTCCGCTGTATTGCTTCATTGCCGGGACTTTCTGAATGGCGTACATCGGCATCAGGAACAGCAGGCAGGCGATAACCGGGCCACCCATGGTTTCAATCATGCCCAGAATGCTGGGGTTGAGCGTGGCGACAATCCAAGTGGTCACCAGCATAAACAGCGCCGTGATGCGGTTAAGCTTGGCGTGACTGATGGTTTTGCCGCGGCTGCGCAGCGATTTGATTATCATGCCGTTAAAGCCTTCGCCCGCACCCAGATAGTGACCGAGGAACGATTTGGAGATAGCGATGGTGGCGATAACCGGTGCCAGATAGGCCATGACTGGGTTATTAAAGTGGTTTGCCAGATAAGACAAAATGGAAATGTTTTGCGTTTTGGCTTCCATCAGTTCCGTCGGGGACAGGCTCAGCACGCAACTGAACACAAAGAACATCACGGTCAGCACCATCATGATATGGCTGTAGGAGAGGATGCGGGAGCATTTGGGCTCGGCATCGTCGCCATACTCTTTACGCTTGGCAACGGCAAAAGAGGAGATAATGGGGGAATGGTTAAAGGAAAACACCATTACCGGGATCGCCAACCACAGGGTGGATAATAGCCCATTGCCCGTTGCGCTGCTGGTGAAAGAAATATTATCAAAAATCGCTAAATTCCAATGAGGCACTAAATAAAATGCCAGCAGCATCAAGACCATGACAAAAGGATAAACCAGAATACTCATGGCTTTTACAATCATGGCTTCGCCAAAGCGAACGATAAACATCAGGCCCAGAATTAATACCAAAGACAACACGGCGCGCGGCGGTGACGGTAAATGAAGTTGGTGCGTGATAAAGCTGTCTACCGTATTGGTTATCGCTACGCTATAAACCAACAAAATAGGGTAAATAGCAAAAAAGTAGAGCAGCGTGATTAATTTCCCTGCACCGACACCGAAATGTTCTTCGACCACTTCAGTAATATCCTCACCCCCTTTTTTACCGGATAAAACAAATCGACACAGTGCGCGGTGTGAATAATATGTCATCGGGAAAGCAATAATTGCCATAATTATCAATGGAATTAATCCACCAATACCGGCATTGATCGGCAGGAACAGCACACCCGCGCCAATGGCCGTCCCGTAAAGCCCGAGCATCCAGACAGTGTCGCTTTTACGCCAACCAGAAGCGGGTGCGACGATCGCACTGCTTTCTTGGATTGTGCTCATAATTGGTTCTCCTTGGTGAACACAGTTTGCAAATCGTGTCAATATTGGTAATAGCACCAACGTTGTGTAAATAATAAGCATCGACGCGCTTTTATAACGCAATCGCATGTTTGAGAGTCAATACTGATTGTGGCGGCATTCTATATTGAGGCGGTCAGCGAATAATATTGAGATGATCACAGAAATGAATTGACGTGTTTTAATTTTATCAAAATTCGACCATAAATAAAATATCAATGATGATACTTTACGTTATTTATTTATAAGGTCTCTTGTTTGATACTTTAACTTAATTTTTATACCAAATAATAAACAATAATACGGTTACTAATAAATAACGTTAATTTACCTGCGATTAATAATAGACCTAATAATCCATATGTCACGCCAAAATAAGACCCTGTAAATAGTAAGTGTTTACGGTTTGCCTACAAAACAGACGATAACGTGCGGGAAAGTACTTCCCACCTGTCAGGCGACGTGGTGGGAAGTACACGGCGATTAAAGCGTTGCTTGTGCCCACTGTAAGCCGGAATGATAGGCTTCAGGTAACAGGGGAACGAGTGCCTGTAACGTGTGTTGTAGCTGAGAGCGATCGCTGTGCGTCAGGTTTAAATGGCCGACTTTACGCCCAGGCCGTACTTCTTTGTCATACCAGTGCAGATGCACCAGTGGCAGTGCTAACCAGGCGTGATTAACATCAGTGCCGATCAGATTAATCATGACGGCAGGGGCATCAATCATCGGTTTCGGCAATGGGAGATCCAGGATGGCGCGCAGGTGCAGTTCAAACTGGCTGATGGATGCGCCATTTTGTGTCCAGTGGCCGCTGTTGTGCACGCGGGGGGCCAATTCGTTGATCAGTAAACTATCGCCCACGATAAAGCACTCCATCGCCATCACGCCGACGTAACCGAGCGCATTCATGATGGCCGCGAGCATGGTTTCTGCCTGTTGCTGCATGTGCGCATCCGGCTGCGGCAGCGCAACGCTGGCACGCAGAATGCCCTCTTCATGCAGATTGTGCGTCAGCGGATAAAACACGCAGTGTCCATCCGCGCCACGCGCACCGACCATCGATACTTCACCCGAAAAGGCAATGCCCTGTTCTACGATGCATTCGCCGTAGCACTCTGGCGGCAGGGTCGCGGCAGTGTCAGGGCGTAAACGCCACTGACCACGGCCATCATAGCCGCCCACGCGGCGTTTGACGATGGCCAACCCACCCAGTCGATTGAAGACGTCAGGCCACTCTTGCGCCGAAGCCAGCAACTGCCAGGGGGCAGTAGGCAACTGCAGCGAATCCAGTAACTGTTTCTGTGTCAGGCGATCCGCCAGACGCGGAAAAATGTCGCGGTTAACAAAGGCCGCGTGCTCTGCCAATTCGCGCGTCAAGGCGGTTTCCGGCCAGCGTTCAATCTCAGCGGTGATGACCGCGTGATGAAACGGCACGGATTCCGGTTCGGCATCCAACCCCACCGGATAAACAGCAATCCCCAAGGGTTCACCAGCCTGACGTAACATACGACCCAACTGGCCGTTTCCTAATACGCAAACGGGTTTCATGCTTCCTCCCGCGGATCGGGATGCGCCAGCACCTCATCGGTTTGCTGTTGGCGCCAGTCGGCAAGGCGAACGGCCAGATCACCATCGTGCAGTGCCAGAATCTGTGCGGCGAGCAGGGCTGCGTTGGCGGCCCCTGCTTTACCGATAGCCAGCGTACCCACCGGGATACCACGCGGCATTTGCACAATGGAGTACAAGCTATCAACGCCGCTTAATGCTGCACTCTGAACCGGCACGCCCAGCACTGGCACCAGCGTTTTCGCTGCCAGCATACCGGGCAAGTGCGCTGCTCCGCCTGCGCCCGCAATGATCACATCAAACCCGTTTTGTGCGGCTTGCTCTGCAAAGCTAAACAGCTTGTCCGGCGTGCGGTGCGCTGAAACGACTTCAGTGTGAAAGGGAATAGCGAGTGTGGTGAGAATTTCCGCAGCAAACTGCATCGTAGTCCAGTCACTCTTTGAACCCATGACGATGGCAATTTTTGCCGGGGCAGCGTTGGATGACATGCCTGTAGTGCTCCTGTGATATGACGTATTGAGACGCATGGCTGCGTCGGCCAGAAAACGGATGACGCTCTGGCTGGAGGGCGCAGATCATACCATGAGCGTTCGAGAAGGAAAACGGTTGCGTGGGGACAAATCACAGTATTATTGCCGTTAACGGCATCACAGCTTTGCGATAAAAGGCGTGGAAAAGTGGAGGAAATCAGAAGGGAAATGAAATCAATGCGGTATCACTCGCTGTGACTTTTATCATCCACCCTTGCTCATGCCAGGCACCCAGTACTGCCCGTTGCGCTTCGCCGTTTTGGGTGATGACGGTGTGTATCGCAGGCCGATGCGTATGCCCATGAATCAGGGTGTTAACGCCATACGTCTGTAAACACGCCTGTACCGCTTGCTGATTGACATCCATGATCTGCTGCGACTTATGCTGGTTTGCCTGCCGACTTGCCGCACGCATTTTTGCTGCCACCCTGAGACGCACGCGCAAGGGTAAACGCAAAAATAGCCACTGGATGAGGGGATTGTGTACCCGGCGGCGATATTTCTGATAGGCCGCGTCGTCAATGCACAGGGTATCGCCGTGCATGATCAGGATTCGGCGTCCATCGCATTCCACCACCTGTTCGGCGGGGAGCAACGTCATGCCCGCCTGCGCGGCGAAACGCTTACCCAGCAGGAAGTCACGGTTGCCGTGAATGAAGTAACAGGGGACACCGCGTTGTTGTAGCTGGCGCAGCGCGTTAGCCACGGTGGCATGCAGCGGTTGCGGATCGTCATCGCCGATCCAGGCATCGAACAGATCGCCCAGGATGTAGAGCGCGTCCGCCTGTGGAGCATCTCGCTCCAGAAAACGCAGAAAACCGGCGGTGATCGCCGGTTCATGTACGTTCAGATGCAGGTCGGCAATAAACAGTGTTGCCATGCTGCTGCGATTACTCGCTGACGGTCACGTGGGTAATCACCACATCTTCTTTAGGTACGTCTTGATGCATGCCGCTGCGGCCGGTGGCAACGTCTTTGATCTTGTCAACCACATCCATGCCGTCGGTCACTTCGGCAAACACGCAATAGCCCCAGCCGTCGGCACGTTCTGAGCGGAAGTTAAGGAAATCGTTATCCACCAGGTTAATAAAGAACTGTGCGGTAGCAGAGTGGGGATCGTTGGTGCGTGCCATAGCCAGCGTGCCGCGGGTGTTTTTCAGGCCGTTATTGGCCTCATTGGCGATAGGCGCTTCGGTGGCTTTTTGTTGCATACCCGGTGCGAAACCGCCGCCTTGGATCATGAACCCATTGATCACACGGTGAAAGATGGTGTTGTCATAAAAGCCGTTACGGCAGTAGTTTTCGAAGTTTTCCACGGTAGCAGGCGCTTTGTCTGCAAACGTGTTAATGACGATGTCACCGAAGTTTGTATGTAATGTAATCATAGTGAGTAAACCCTGAGAACCAGAAGGATGAGACTTCAGCTGCCAGGCAGGGCAGCGCCGTCTGCACAAAGGCTGAATAACCAAGGCGCTCTTATAGCATAACTGGCTGCGCGAGTCAGTATGATGAGGGAACTATTCGCGGGGTAGATGTGGACCGTTTGGTTAAAAAGTAACGCAATGTCAATAAAATTGATAATATGTCATACATTTGCGTTATTTTATTGAATAAAATTTTTCTTGTTGTAGATCAAACATTACTTATTTGGGAGTAGGATTTGCTATTGAGTCAGATTAGTCTTAAATGATTCGTATTACTGAGTTTACTAACAATACTAACAGGTGAATCATGCTGGGCTTAATCAATCGTGTACTGGATAAACCCGATGCAGGCAAACTGCTGCTGCGTCTTGCTTTTGGCATTTTGCTGATTTTTCATGGATGGCACAAAATGGTCGATGGAGTAGGTGCCATCGCGGGTATGCTGACAAGGGCTGGGTTGCCGGAGTTTATCGCGTATGGTGTCTTTGCGGGTGAAGTGATTGCCCCTGTCTTGTTGATTCTTGGCATCCTGACACGCCCTTCTGCTTTAGTGGTTGCGGGCACCATGGTGGTCGCGCAACTTCTGGCTGCTCCGGCAGGCTTTGTTTCACTGGCGAAAACCGGTGCCTGGGGCGCTGAACCAACGGCAGTATTCTTCTTCGCTGCATTGGCTATTGCCCTATTGGGCAGTGGTAAATACTCTGTGATGAGTAATCCGAATTTGCGCTAACGCCTTTTCGGTTTGCCAGCAGTAACATGAGACCCGGCGCACCCTTGCCGGGTTTTTGTTTTTTAATCCTTATCAATTATCTTCCTATTACACGGTCTCAGTCTTGCAATAGCGCGAGGTTCGGGTTTCAATACGCTGCTGGGCTTACTGAACCCGCCTTAACGGCGTTGTTGCGTTTGCTGCACATACTCCACTTCTCCCGCGAATATCATGGAATGTTTTGATGTTAAAGATTTTTAATACGCTGAGTCGCCAAAAAGAGGAATTCAAACCCATTCATGCCGGTAACGTGGGCATGTATGTATGCGGCATTACCGTGTATGACCTGTGTCATATCGGTCACGGGCGTACTTTTGTGGCTTTCGATGTGGTTGCCAGGTATTTGCGCTATTTGGGCTACTCGCTCAACTATGTGCGCAACGTAACGGACATCGACGACAAAATCATCAAACGCGCCGCAGAGAATGGAGAAAGCTGCGAACAGCTGACCTCGCGCATGATCGCTGAAATGCACGCGGATTTTGATGCGTTGAACATTTTACGCCCCGACCTGGAGCCGCGTGCCACACACCACATTGCTGAAATTATTGAACTGGTGGCGCAACTGATTGCGCGTAAACATGCCTATGTGGCAGACAATGGCGATGTGATGTTTTCTGTCGACAGCGCGCCGGGTTACGGTGTGCTTTCTCGCCAGGATCTGGAACAGTTGAAAGCAGGCGCGCGTATTGAGATTGCGGAAGTGAAACGCAACCCGATGGATTTTGTGCTGTGGAAAATGTCAAAACCCGGCGAACCGCACTGGACATCCCCGTGGGGTGAAGGGCGTCCCGGTTGGCACATCGAATGTTCCGCCATGAACTGCAAACAACTGGGCGAGCACTTTGATATTCACGGCGGCGGTTCCGATCTGATGTTCCCGCATCACGAGAACGAAATTGCCCAGTCGACCTGCGCCCATGACGGCCCTTACGTCAACTACTGGATGCATTCCGGTATGGTGATGATCGATCGCGAGAAGATGTCTAAATCGCTCAACAACTTCTTCACCGTACGCGATGTGCTGAAATATTACGACGCCGAAACCGTGCGTTACTTCCTGATGTCGGGTCATTATCGTAGCCAGTTGAATTACAGCGAAGAGAACCTGAAACAGGCGCGTGCCGCTTTAGAGCGCTTATACACCGCGTTGCGTGGTACCGATCCGGCGGCGACGGCACAAGGTGGCGATGCGTTTGAAACGCGTTTCCGTACGGCAATGGACGATGATTTTAATACGCCGGAAGCTTACTCGGTGCTGTTTGACATGGCACGCGAGGTGAATCGCCTGAAAGCGGAAGATACGGTGGCAGCGGATGCGTTGGCCGCCGCGTTGCGCCGTTTGGCGGGGATTCTTGGGCTGTTGGAACAAGACCCGGAAATCTTCCTGCAAAGCGGTTCTCAAGCAGATGATGATGAAGTGCAAGAGATTGAAGCCCTGATTCAGCAGCGTAATGACGCGCGCCAGGCCAAAGACTGGGCGCTGGCCGATGTAGCGCGTGCGCGCCTGACAGAAATGGGGATTGTGTTAGAAGACGGCCCGCAGGGCACGACATGGCGCCGCAAATAACATGGCATCGTAAATAACGTTACTGTTAGTGGTATCGTGTTAAAAATCGCCCGCGACGGTAAACCTTCGCGGGCGATTTCTATTGGGTCAGACGACGGGCTGTCGTTTAGGGCACGACATTTACCGATTGCCCGGCAAAGTTGACCCGTTGACCGGCAATGATTTTGCAGCGCTTACGCGTTTCTACCTGGCCGTCAACGCTGACGCCACCGTCAGCGATAGCGGCTTTGGCGGCAGCGCCGCTCTCGCTCCAACCGAGCAGTTTAAGCAGATCGCACAGTTCAACGTGCGGGTGTTTATCGAGATGAAAAGTTTCCATAACATCCTGCTGTAAGAAAGAAAAAGGCGCGCCTGAGCGCGCGATGTTAACGTGATATGTGTGCGTTAACCGTAATCCGTGCCGTTACGCGTTGCCGTCGTGGTACTCTTCGCAGGCTTGCAGCGTGTTTTGAATCAGGGTGGCAACGGTCATAGGGCCAACACCGCCGGGTACCGGCGTTATCAGCGACGCGCGTTCCTGTGCGACGGAGAATTCCACGTCGCCTACCACTTTGCCGCTGTCCAGCCGGTTGATGCCGACATCGACAACGATGGCACCCGGTTTAATCCACTCGCCGGGAATAAAACCCGGTTTGCCAACCGCAACAATCAGCAAGTCGGCTTGCTCAACGTGTTGACGCAGGTTTTTGGTAAAACGGTGGGTCACCGTAGTGGTACACCCTGCCAGCAGCAGTTCCAGACTCATTGGGCGGCCAACGATATTGGAAGCACCCACCACCACAGCGTTCAAGCCGAACATGTCTACGTTGTAGCGTTCCAGCAGTGTGATGATGCCACGCGGCGTACAGGCACGCAGCAGCGGGTCACGCTGGCACAGGCGACCGACGTTGTAAGGGTGGAAGCCGTCCACGTCTTTATCGGGTGCGATGCGCTCAATGACGTTGGTGTTATTAATGCCTTCAGGTAGTGGCAACTGCACCAAAATACCGTCAATGCTGTTGTCGGCATTCAGTTCGTCGATCAACGCCAGCAGCGCGGCTTCCGTAGTGCTGGAAGGTAAGTCATAAGAGCGGGAGACAAAGCCCACTTCGTCACACACTTTACGCTTACTCGCGACGTAAATTTGTGAAGCGGGATTATCGCCGACTAACACAACAGCCAGCCCTGGCGCACGCTTGCCCTCGGCCAGACGCTGCTTGACGCGCGCGCAAACTTCATCCTTCACTTGCTGCGCAATCGTTTTACCATCAATAATCTTTGCTGCCATCTCTGTGGAAATCCATCAAATAAAACTACGGGGGATGGCGCTATTTTGTCAGAAGCGGCGCGTGCTGTCAGGCACTGTATCAATATAAATTCGTCCGCACCTGACCGCTATCGGCCTATTCTGTCGCAATTTCAACGCGATTTCTGCCGTTGTTCTTTGCCTGATACAACGCTTTATCAGCACGCATAATCACGCTCTCCGGTGCCTGAGCCGGTGTTGTACCGACAAAAAGGTAGACGCCCGCGCTGGCAGTGACGACTTTTTCATCAAGCGTAGTGAATTCATGGGGGATGCTCTGGTGTCTGATGGCTTCCAGCGCCCGTTCAGCAAACGCCACAGCGCCTTCTTCCGTCACATCCATCAGAATGATGACAAACTCTTCACCACCATAGCGTGCGATTAAATCCTCTTTGCGGCGCGGCATACTGCTCAACGCATGGCTCACGGTTTGCAGGCACTTGTCGCCTTCAACGTGACCATAATGGTCGTTGTATTTCTTGAACATATCGACATCGAGCATGATGAGCGCAATCCGCTTGCCGGAAAGGGCGGATTGCGCGATGGTTTCACGCAGGAAAATATCAAACTGTCGTCGGTTCGCCAGACCCGTGAGACCATCGAGCAACGCCAGCGTCTCCAGCGTATGATTCATGGCGGTAAGCTGATCGCGCACCTTGGTCAGATCGGTTTGGTTTTTTTCGTTGATCTTGATCTGCTTAAGTACCATAACACCCATGCTGCTCATGATGAGCAGCAAGGTCAATGCGATAGCGGTATAAATGGTGGAATCGACTTTCCAATTGGAAAACTCCTGGTTTTTGTTGTAACCCGCGGCAATTACAATCGGATAGCGTTTTAGTCGGTTATAACCATAGATGCGCTCAATGTGGTCAACGGCGGAATAGAAGGTGGCTGTGCCGCTGGTCGATGACTTCAAATACTCTACAAACAGCGGGCTTTTTGATACGTCCCGATTAATTTGCGAATCATCAAAAGGGCGACCATACAGGATATGTCCGTCAGACAGTAAGATGGCTAATACGTCAGTGTCTCCCATCGAATAATAGCCATAATAGAGTTTAAAATAATTGAGTGAAATGGTGGCGAGCAGCACGCCAGCAAAACTGCCATCCTGGTTATTCAAACGCATGGAAACCGGAATAATCAGATCGTCCGTGGTACGGCTACGGATGACATTACCAATATATAAACCGCTATTCGGATTGTTGTGATGATATTTGAAATATTCACGATCTGAGTTGTTGGCATTTTTAGGTGTGTAATCCGCGGCATTTGCCAGCCAGTGCCCTGACGCGTCATAGATAAAGATGCCGTTCAACTGCGGCAGGGTAGATTTACGGTTTTTCAGCGTTTGTTGCAGACGAGGAAGTTGCGACCCGCTAAACCCATCTTGTTCAATGCGTTCATTGAGATCCTGGAGCAGCAACTCAACTTGTAAGAAGGTGTCTTCTGCATGGCGTGAAAGCGAAAGCGATAAGTTATCCACCTGCTTTTCGATGACCTCAAGGGTGCGTTGATAGGAATTAAACACCACCCATCCATTAAGCATTACGACCGCTAGAATGATAAACAGGATAAACCCTGCCATCAGGTTTTGCAGAGAGGTTGATGAGCGATGTTCTGCCGACTTTGCGCGTGTATTCATGCAATGGTGTCCCTTGTCCCCCATGCTGACAGGTACGCCTTACTTACCCATGTCAGTATTAATCCTGAAAAAAAATCTCCCTGCCGGTCTGGAATGCAGCGTGATGCTGACAGTATTTATGGGTGGCACGGGAAAATACAGGAAACGAATACACTAAGTGTAGCTGTGTTATTAAAAAGCGAATCTTAACGGTTGTTTTTTAATAATGGGCGGCACGGTTTGTCGCCCGAAGGGGGCATTAAGCGGGATTTTTTTCTGAGCGCAGTCTGACTATAAGGCACGCGACGCTGGCGAGTGTGGCAAGCAGGGTGACACCCGGCCAACCGGCTATCGACATCGCTTTGGCACCCAATGCCGATCCTGATGCCATGCCGATAAATACGCCGGTAAACAGCAGGGCGTTGAGTCGGCCACGTGCCTGAGCGTTCAAGCTGTAAACCAGCGTCTGGTGCGAAACCAATGCGGACTGCAATCCCAGGTCAAAACCAACGGCGGAAAGCGCAATCAAGGCCAACTGACCGTGCAGCGGCAACGTGGGCAACAGAAACAGGGCAGCAAAAGAGAGGGCCGAGAGCGCTGCGCCGAACTGAGTGACTTTTGCCGCACCAAAACGATCCGACAGACTGCCAGAAAGCGGGGCAGCTAGTGCTCCGGCGGCACCCGCCAGACCGAAGGTACCGGCGACGGCGCTACCCAACTGGTAATGCTGTTCCAGCATTACCGCCAGCGTTGACCAGAATGCGCTAAAACCGACAGAAAGTAACCCTTGTGCCAGTGCCGCGCGGCGCAGTGCCGGATAGCTGCGCCACAGTTGCAGCATTGAACGCAATAAACCTGGGTAGCTCAAGGTTGAGTGCTGAGCAAACGCAGGCAGAATACGCCATAGAGCGATACCGATAATCGCGATACTGAGGGCGGCCAACTGGTACATGGCACGCCAGCCGATGTACTCACCCACCACGCCGCTCACGGTGCGAGACAACAGTATCCCGATCAACAAACCGGTCATCACGGTACCGACATTTTTTCCCTGTTTGCCCGCTGGGGCCAAAATGGCCGCAACGGGCACAATATCTTGCGCCAGCGTGGCGGCCATCCCGAGCAACAGGCTGGACAGCCACAATGCGGTGGGGCCTGTCACTTGGCTGCACAACCAGAGCATGGCGGTCAATGCGGCGCTTTTAACGGCGATGATCTTACGCCGATCGTAGCGATCGCCGAGCGGTAATAACAGCAGGATGCCGAGCGCATAGCCGATTTGCGTTAACGTGGGCACCAGCCCCATGCCGTCAAGTGACAGCTGTAAGTCATGGCCTATCTGCGGCAGAATCGGTTGAACATAGTAGATTGATGCCACGCTGAACCCTGCGCCAATGGCAAGGATGAGCGTCATGAGACTGGAAAGGGTCGGCTGTGCGACGCTTTCACTCTCGGTGTTTGAAATGATCGACATGTAGATTTCCCCGTTGTGCTGTCGTGTTGAGGCGTATTGTTCAGTAATGTGGCATCGCGTTGTAGCCGGATAAGTGGTAAAACAGTTATACGTATGGCGTATGAGTGATGGCATAGTGAGCAACATAGACCGTATAGAATTGATGCAGACGCTGACGCGCATTATCGAAAGTGGTTCTTTGTCAGCGGCGGCGCAGCAGATGGGAACGACTCAGGCGACAGTCAGTCGCCGTTTGCAAGCGTTGGAGCAGTTGCTGAATACCAAACTGCTGCTGCGAACCACCCATGCCATGAAGCTGACGGATGATGGTGAGCGCTGTTACCAACACGCCCGCTCGCTGATCGCCGCGTGGGAAGCGCTGGAAGACGATTTGAAAGGCGCGGATGCTGAACCCACAGGCGTTCTTCGGGTGCGTGCTCCGCATGCCTTTGGTCAGGAGCAGCTTATTGCGCCGCTGACGCAGTTTCTTAATCAGTACGGGCAACTCTCTGTGGAGTGGATGCTGAACGATAAATCACCGGATTTTATCGCTGACAACATTGATTGCGCGATACACGTTGGGCCTGCCACCGATCCGGCAACGGTCGCCACGCGTTTGGCGGAGGTGCCGCGTATCATCGTGGCTTCACCTACGCTGTTGGCGCAGGCGCAGAACGCTGTGGAAGGTATTGAGGCTTTGGCGGCATTGCCCTGGATCGCCATCAGGCAGTTTTATCACTACGATGTGACCTTATCTCACAGTGAAACCGTGCAGAACGTGCATTTTCCCATTGTTCCTCGGCTCACGTCAGACAGTCTGTATGCCGCGCGTCAGGCTGCATTGAGCAGCATTGGCGCTGTTATTATTTCGGCCTGGTTGGTGGAAGATGATATCCGCACGGGGCGGCTGATCCATGTGTTACCGCAGTGGCAAGCCTCACCACTGCCGGTTTTTTTGCTCTACCCTTATGCCAATTACTACCCCGCACGGCTGCGCAAATTTTTGGCGTTAATGCGCGATGCCATGCCGGGGTTAGTGGGAATGCGCAAACCCGAATCCCGTTAGTGTGAATTGGCTAGCAGAGGAGCATCGTCCAACGCGCCTGTCAGTTCGCTGATATGGCGAATACCCTGTTGTTGACAATAGTGGTGCAGGTCATCGAGCAGCGTTGTCATGGTCTGCGGTTGGATAAACGTAGCAGTGCCGACCTGAACGGCGCTTGCGCCTGCCAGCAGGTAGGCGACAGCATCCTCTGCGTTGGAAATACCGCCGCAGCCGATGATAGGAATGGAAATATGTTTGTGGCACTGGTAGACCATGCGCAGCATGATCGGTTTGATGGCTGGGCCTGATAGCCCGCCCATGATATTGCCCAGCCGAGGTCGCCGGCTGTGGATATCAATGCTCATGCCCAACAGCGTGTTACCCACCACGACCGCATCCCCCCCTTCATGTTCTACCGCCTGTGCCACCGCGGCGACATCCGAAGTATTCGGCGTTAGCTTGGCCCAGAGTGGAAGGGGGGTTGCCTGACGCAACGCTTTGATAACGCGCGCGGTTGCTACCGGTTCAATGGCGAAAGCGCGCCCGTCTTCTTCAATGTTGGGGCAGGAGATATTGGCCTCAATCGCGGCAATGCCCGGCACCTCGCTCAGGCGTGCTGCCAGCGTGGCAAATTCCTGCGCGGTGGGTGCAGAGATGCTGGCGATCAGCGGTGGCGCATAGCGCCGATAAAACGGCAGCGTATGTTCAATAAAATCCTCCACGCCTTTACTGGGAATACCAATGGCGTTGAGCATAGCCGAATCCAGCTCACAGACACGTGGCAGCGGGTTGCCGCTACGCGGGTGAAGCGTGAAGGTCTTGGTAACGAACGCACCAAGGCGATTAAAATCAATTACGTCGGCTAATCCCTCGGCAAACGTGCCTGAAGCAGGCATCACCGGATTTGCCAGGTGCAATCCATTAATATCGACGCTGAAATCCGTCATAACACCACCTCATGCAGCGGAAATACCGGGCCGTCGTAGCAGACGCGTTTATCGGTGAGCGCCTGACTCTCTTTATCGCGCATGGGACGAACGCAGCAGTAGCACATACCCAAACCGCATGCCATCTGCTGCTCCAGTGCCGCTTCGCCGCTGAAGCCCAATTCCTGTGAGAGCCGCTGCAAAAGTTGAATCACTCGGGATGAACCACAGGTATAGACGGCATCGATCGGGCACTGCTGGTGCACGGCGCGAATGCGCTGCTCAACCTGTACCATGGCGCTGGAGCCATCGCTGTCGGTCACTTCGATAACATCGGCACCGCTGGTGAGAAAACGCTGCTGTGACATCAAGTGCTCGCGATCGCGCGCACTCAGCAAGGCGGTAACCTTAACATCATGTGCTGCCGCGTGCTCAGCCAGCGGCGCCAGCGTTGCCAGCCCCACACCGCGCCCGGCGACCAAAATATGGCGATGGCCCGGTTGCAGTGTGAAACCATTGCCCAGCGGCCCGAGTACATTCACCGCATCCTGTGGGCGCAGCGTCGACAAGCCGCGCGTGCCGGCACCGACCACTTTATACAGAAAATCCACATAGCCTTGCTCTGCATTGGCAAACCAGGTGCTCATCGGGCGGCGGAAAAACGGTTTGTCCTGTTCCGTTTGCGGGCATTGCAGGTTGAAGAATTGGCCCGGCTTCACCTGTGCCGCGAGCGCATCGACACGCACGCGCAGATGTTTATACTCATCATTGACCCATTCATTACTCAGCACGCTGGCCGCGTTTTCGCGCGCAGTACTTGCTCTATGGGTACAGGCACGCGCGGTATCGTCACGCATTGTCATAAAAACTCCGTTGATCGTCGTAATAAAAATTTCCCTGGCGCGGCGTAAAAAGGGGAACCCATCCGCGCATAATGTTTTCGCCCTGGTGTGGCGTTGTCTTTTTTAGCTAAAGCGAGACCCGTCATACTTCAAGCTGCCTGCAACTCGAATTATTCAGGGTATTCAATGACCCGTCATCGCCGATGGCTGCATTTGTCAGTCAGAACCGTTGATGATAAAATAATGCAAATTATTCAGTGGCCTGGACCCATGAATCTCACGTCGATCGATTATTTGGCTATCGGGCAACGGTTGCGTGCATACCGGATTGCCGCATCGCTCAATGCTGAACAGATTGCTGCCGAACTGGGCATATCGCGTGCGGCGGTATACCGTCTGGAAAAAGGCGAAATAAAAAAGATCGAAACCCTGGAGCGTCTGGCGCAGTGCCTGAATACCACTGTCGAGACGTTGCTGGGCGTGGGCATGGAGTATTATCCCCATGCCAGCGGCTTCTTTGAGAGAATGCGCCAACTCGAAGAGGGCTCTACGCGTATTTATTCTCATTTTGAACCGTTCTCCTACCTGCTGACCTCAGAAAAATACGATGCCTACCTGCAACAAATGTTGTTGGAAACCGACAGCACGACGGAACAGGGCGACAAACTTGACGCGAAGTCATTACAAACATTGGCTATCCTTTCGGAACGTAAATCCCACCTGAATACCCATTTGCCGAAAATCCATAACCTGATCGGTATTCAACACATCGAGAAATTTATCCATCTTGGGCTGGTAGGCTCCTTGAATATTTCACCCAGTACGCGCATGGAGCGTGTGCTGGCTGCGCGTCAGGAAGTGAAATACCTGCTCCACTTATTGGAAGAGAAAAAGGATATTGTTCAGGTTGCCATCACCAAGCAAACCATCCCTTCTTCAACCTTCCAGATTTTCTATAACGACAGCGAAGCGCTTTCGGTGGCCTCCAGTCCCTTCCGCTTAGGGGAACTCCCCAATATCAGTGCCGGTGTGGCGTGGGTTTCCTCATCAAAAGAAGCGATTCACCACCACCAATCCTTGTTTGATGCGCTGTGGGAAAATGCCGCTAAAGGGGACGATGCCCTGCGTTTGTTACGTGAAACCCTCGAACGCTACTGATGGCATGCTCCGTTGCTTGTGCTTTAGTCGTTGGCTAACCGCGCCAGCGTGTTTTTCAATACCGTGGCGGCCAGTGCGATATCCTGCGGCGCCGTGTATTCCGCCGGATGGTGGCTGATGCCTTCACGAGAAGGCACAAACAGCATCGCCGTGGGATAGCGGCTGGCCATGTACATCGCATCGTGCCCGGCACCGCTGGCCATGCGCATGCTGGTAATCCCCTCAAGTGCTGCGCTCTCTTCCAGCAAACGGCAAATTGATGTATCCAGCAGCGTAGGGGTTTCAGCGGCCAGTGATTCCAGCGCAATCTGCACATCGTTCTCTTTCGCCACTTTGCTGACGGAGTCGGCCAGACGGTCCGCCACCCGTTGAATGCTGTTTTTATCGATGCCACGAATATCCACGTAAAACTTCACCAGGCCGGGGATCACGTTCATCGCATTGGGCGATACATCCAGTTTGCCAACGGTGCCAACCGTGCCATAGACCATCTCTTTGCAAGCCGCATGGTGCACGTCTTCAATGATCATGGCGCTGGCGACCAGAGCGTCATGACGCTGGTACATCGGTGTGGCACCGGAATGGTCGGCAAGACCGGTTACCGTCACGCGAAAGCGCGTCGGTGCTGCAATACCTTCAACAATCCCGAGTGTTTTCCCTTCGTTTTCAAGCCGCCGCCCTTGCTCAATATGCAGTTCGATAAAGGCATCGTAGCGTGCGGGCGCAAGCTCGCAGCTGGCGAGTGTATCCTCGGCGTAACCTGCTGCATTCAGTGCCTGAAATACTGTTAATCCTTGATCGTCCGTGTTTTTCATCCACGCACTGCGATCGATGTGTCCGGTCAGCACTTTGCTGCCGATGCAGGAAAAACCAAACCGGCTCGACTCTTCGGCACGAAAGACCACCAGTTCCAGGTCACGTTTGAGCTCGCCGGGTTCGAATTGCGCCAAGGCATACAGGCCAGTGATAACCCCCAGCGTGCCGTCGTATCCGCCTCCGCTTGGCACGGAGTCAATGTGTGAACCGGTACCAATTGCGGGAAGTGAGCTGTCATAACCGGGTAAACGCGCAAATATCGTACCCATAGTGTCCCGGTATACGCTAAGCCCCTGCGTTGCCAACGTATCGGCCAGAAAACGATGGGCCGCCTCGTCTTCCCGGCTGAAGGCGAGACGCGTGACACCATCCTGGCCGTGTGTAGTGGAAAATTGGCGTAATTCTTCCAGCAACACCGTGATGTCTTCTGTGGTGAAACGGCGTGGCATAAGGGCTCCTGATCCTCTGTACTGTCAGCGACTACCGGTTAACCATAAAGGCCAACCCGGGGGATAAACCTCGGCTGATTTTATGGTTTTTAGTGTTGCGCGTTTTTTTCATGCTCGTCAATATGATTGTCTAAAAATTTAGACAAAAATCGAAATGTGATAATAAGTGGCTTAGCAATGGTCTGTTTTTAAAAAATATTTGTTTTTAATAATAAGAAAAAACGATGGCTGGTACTCTTTTGTGTCAATTTTTAGATAGTGATTGCTGAACACAGTTGACAAGTTGCGGTATTCGTTTTAGAAAAGGTAGCTTCCCCATGTGGTTGACTAACCGCGACTAAAGGTGGCAGTGATGGATTTTACGACGGTATATCATGCATTTACTCAGAGTCTGGATGGCACGGATAGCTATGTTGTCTTGCGCCGCGATTTGGACAGCCTGATGGGGAGCGATCCCGATAATGCGGTTTCCTATTACGTTTTGCGTGGTCTGGCAGATAGCTACGTGACGTTGTATGCCGATCAGGCGGTTAGCCCTGATTTCGCGCATCAGGCAAAAACGGAAATGATTCGACTGCTTGATATCGTAAAACCGGCATTGGCAGACAAAACCGCATCGGTGGCCGTGCGCTATCAAGCGATCAACGCCTTGGTGACGAGCTACTCATCGGGGAAAAAACGGTTCTAGCGCGCGAGTAGTCCCTTGGCATCCAGCGATGTAAGGGATTGTTCTGCCCATCATCCTCCTCGTCAGGAGGATTTTTTTTAACTATTGCTTGTTATTTTGTATCAAAAATAAAACAAATGAGTAAATTCTGCTGCCTTTTCCGCGTTGGGTCATAGACGGAAAGCCTGTGCATCGATTTGCGTATCGGGCGTGATTTCTTTTTTTGCACTGATTTAGTGATAATATGGTGCGCTTGCATTATTTTGGTGCTGCCATTTACCTAAATGGGTGCACAACCCTTTTCGTTCAAATAGGCATTTCTTTGTTATCAGGGAATGACTAAAAAATAATTCGTTATAAATCATGTGATTGTTAATTTCTCTGCTCACGATTGAGCGCTTTTGCGAAGTAATCGTTTGCGTGGTTGTTAAGTGAAAAAGTGGTATGACTATTGCTAGTCATGCTTGTATCAAAAATGATACTGGTGGCGCACAAGGGCAAGGGAAGCAATACCAGGCATGTAATTTTATATTCTTATAACAATGATTCAGGAGAGCAGGATGGAATCAATTCCTTCACAAAGTGCACCCGCGTCAAGGCCGGGGAGCACGGAAAAAGAACACGTTGACAGCTACAGTTGGAAAGCATTAGCAGGGTCGGCAGTGGGCTACGCCATGGACGGATTTGATTTGCTGATTCTCGGCTTTATGCTGACGGCAATATCTGCGGATCTGAGTCTGACGTCGGGTCAGGCGGGATCGCTGGTCACCTGGACGCTGATCGGTGCAGTGATCGGTGGTTTGATTTTTGGTGCTCTGAGCGATCGTTACGGTCGTATTCGTGTACTGACCTGGACCATTGTCCTGTTCGCCGTGTTTACCGGGCTGTGTGCTTTTGCGCAGGGCTACTGGGATTTGCTTATTTACCGGACGATTGCCGGTATCGGTCTGGGCGGTGAGTTTGGTATCGGCATGGCGCTGGCGGCAGAAGCCTGGCCTGCCAAGCATCGCGCCCGCGCCTCTTCTTATGTTGCTCTGGGCTGGCAGGCTGGTGTATTAGGTGCCGCGCTGATCACCCCTGCGCTGTTGCCGCATATTGGCTGGCGTGGCATGTTTTTGGTGGGGATTCTTCCGGCATTTGTTGCCTGGTTTATCCGCCACCGTCTGCACGAGCCGGAAGTGTTTGTGCGTAAGACAGATAAGAAAGCCTCGACCTGGTCTTCTTTCAAACTGCTGATGAAAGATAAGGCGACCAGCAAAGTCAGTGCTGGGATCGTGGTGCTGACGTCAGTACAGAACTTCGGTTACTACGGCATCATGATTTGGATGCCAAGCTTTCTGTCCAAAACCTTGGGGTTCAACCTGACCAAATCAGCCATGTGGACCTCAGTAACCATTTTAGGCATGATTGCGGGTATCTGGGTGTTTGGGCAATTGGCAGATCGCATCGGCAGAAAACCCTCGTTTTTGCTGTTCCAGGTTGGTGCTGTGGTGATGGTTTTGACCTATTCTCAGTTGACCGACCCCATGACCATGCTGTGGGCTGGTGCGCTGCTCGGGGTGTTTGTTAACGGTATGATGGGCGGCTATGGTGCCGTGATGTCCGAGGCTTATCCGACCAATGCCCGTGCGACCGCGCAGAACGTGCTGTTCAACGTTGGCCGCGCCGTTGGTGGCTTTGGCCCCGTGGTGATTGGTGCTGTTGCCAGCGTCTACTCCTTCCAGATGGCGATCGCGCTACTTGCTGCTATCTACGTGCTGGATATTCTGGCGACGCTGTTCCTGATCCCTGAATTGAAAGGGAAAGCGTTGGAATAACATTTTTCTCGGTGAGCATTCAAGGCCAGAGCACATGCTCTGGCCTTTATGTTTAGTGCGTTTGAGTGGAGTCGGATTTACCGGGCATCATGCGCAGCAACGTATTATCTCGCTGAACATAATGGTGAAACAGCGCTGCACCAGCATGCAGGGCAATCAGCACATAGCCCAGATTGGCGAGCGTTTCGTGAATGTCTTTTAGCAGGATCTGGGTATCCTCATCGGGCGTGACGAAAGGGGAGACCGTGAAACCCATGAGCGACCATTCGTTGTCGCCATACGCCATCGTGGCAATACCTAACAGCGGCAAGGCCAGGAACGTGGCATAAAGCACGATGTGTGTCAGCGTGGCGAGGTGATGCTGCCAGCGTGGCGGTGCGGGCACGATCGCTGGCGTTTTGTATTTGTGCTTGAGCCCTATTCGGATAAACATCAATACCCAAATGGCAACCCCGACGTTGTAATGCAAGGTTTTCATTGCTGAAAATGCGAAGGAGGAGCGTGGAAACCAGCCACGCAATTCCATCGCCGCATACGCGAGCGCAATGAGCAGCAGCGTTACCCAATGCAGGTGGATCTGTAATCTGGAGAATCGAGTCATCGTGGCATATCCCATTGAATGCTATGGCGAGTCGGCAGTAAGACACAGTAATATGAACAAGTATGGAGACTTACCGGAAATAACGCCACATCGTCAAGAGAGATTTAACATCTTTACGCCCTGTCTCGTTCAACCGCCAGAAAATCAACTGCCATATTTAAAGTTAAAGCCAAATGCGGGCGTGGTCGTGTTGTATTCGCGGAATTTATAGATAAGCGGATTCCATTGAGCCGTATTGAGGGAACCATCTTCATTCAACAGGCATTCATCAATCCAGACCTGTTTGATCGCCAATTCAACGAGAATAAAGGCTGCTTTCTCGATCACATCGACGGTTTTACATTCAGCCTGAATTGGACAGTCTGCAATACGATCGGGTGAAACCTGAGTGGACGCTTCCAGCGTGAATCCGCTCAACTCCGCTTTGTCCGGGCAGTAGGAAAAACCCTGACTCAATTTATTGTCAGGTACAATTTCTCTTCCAGTCACACGCCCCAACTGCTCAATTTTAGACCACAGCTGATGCGGTGGGATATTGATCACCACATCTGAACCCGCCACGATATTGTCGTGAGTTTTATTGCTTTTGTTTACGCCAATCATCAGCGTATTGCCTAAGGAAAAAGAGGCGGAGAGTGGCGCGATATTCAATTGTTGCGTGTTGGGGTCGCGGGTTGACGCTAAAAACACAGGAAAACCGTAGTAAAACGATTTTACATTAACGCTTTTTTTCATTATCAATCACCTTAGTAGAACGTGGAGGGCGTAATGCCATCAGGCATTAGCCATTTCCGATACTACTGCCATCATTTCTACCAGAACAATGACCCAGAAGAGGGAGACAATACTCCTTTATTATCAATTTATAATAAAAAATGGGGCCGGTATCAGTCGGGCTATTTGTGGCTAACTGATTGATTATCTTTGCTCGCTCATATCAAGAAACACGCCCTCCGCTTTTACCATAACAAAACGGTTCCGCCCATTCTGTTTCCCTTGGTACAGGGCTTTATCGGCACGGCCAATGGCATCTTGCAATGACTCATCGGTATAAATCTGTGTCAACCCTCCCGTTACTGTGACGGTTAGGCGCGAACCATCTGCGATAACTACGGGGGATTGAGACAGAAGTCGGCACAGGCGATCAGCTACCGCCGATGCGGTGGCATCATCGTCTGCATCAAACAGCGCAATAAATTCCTCACCGCCAAAACGATACAATGCTTCGGAGCTGCGAGTGCCAGCACGCAGTCGGTGTGCAACTGCTTTAAGTACCTCATCACCGACATTATGTCCGTAGGTGTCATTAATGGATTTAAAACGGTCAATATCCAACATGAGAAGATAAGCCGCGTGATGACTTCTTTGGCTACGGGATATTCTAAGTTCGTAGTCTTTATAAAGCAGTTGCCTGAGCGGTAACCCGGTCAAGGTATCAAGTTTGTTACGATAGGCAATTAGTTTGGCCTTATAGCGATCAATGCTAGCGATAAAAAGGCGTTGAGCGTGATGATAAGCATTAATTTTCTCCGTATTGGCCGAACCGTCTTTAATTGCATTCAGCAGGTGTTTGGCTGTGTGATGCATTGCTTCGTGCGTTTGATCGATAGAGGACCAGATTTTGGTACACAGCGTTGCATCATTGGCTTTTTGTTTTAATCAATGACTGAAGCGACAGTGCCGATGTGCATCGACACCGATAAGATCGTCGTCTGGGCTTCCACCTAAAATGCTTAATTTGAGCATTTTCAGCGACCAATCATAATGTTCTCTGACCGCTGTATTTAACTCAGTGAGTCTATGATCAATGGTGCAAATATTCAGAGCCATTGGTTACTCTCCTTAATCAAAAATACAACACGCCAAAATAGAGTAATGGGAGTATATATAACAATTGCGGGAAGAAGGGAGAGTTTTAAAATGATTACAAATGAAGTTTTTTATTTTTAATCTTTTCTTTTTTTTACGATAAAAAAGATAAATTAAAAAAGAATACCAATGCCTAAAGGTAGGCGCTTTAAAATAAACGATGTAAAAACCCTTTCTATCCGCGAACAAGCAAGGGCGGTTGACCGCCCCTCGGGAAAGGTAACGTGAACAGACTGCTATATGGCAGTTAGTCCATAATTAACCATTCATCTGCGTCATTAAACATTTCTTCAATGAGGCGATTGATGATCGCTTTATCAGATTTACTGGCATCAGAATTTATCACATTCGCCTGCATGGCTTTTGCTCTGACATCAGCATCGGGAAAAGTGCGGTGTATACGCTTAGCCAGCTCTTTTTCGATGAGTGCGTGGGCATTACTAAGTCCGGTAACGTTGCGTTTGTCATAAACCAGTTCTATGAACATGAAAGGGTCTCTATGTAACTGTTTTTATATACAGTATACCTAAATGTGATTCTTGAAAAGATAAATTTATCAATACAATATGATTCTCGTCCGTAGCTGTTTATGGTCATTGGCTTCTTTTTGGTGCAATGAACAGAAAGTTTGCACCACGACCGCTATTTTCCTTTCTTTTAGGCATTTTCATCTTTTTTAATTTCATCAATAGAATTAATTAAAAATTTGATTTTTATATAAAAATCAAATTAACCATTCATTGGTTATGGTTTTGGCGCGCCCCTTGCTTAGTGTTTGGCACATTCGTTTCTTTGTGTGTGTTTTCATAAAACAGATGTGCCAGACATGTCTCATCGCACACCCCGAAACGTACGTACCACACAGACTGAGGTCAGGATGAATAACGCGCTAACCGCACCAGAAGAACACACCAACGTACTGGCTGAGCTTCACACCGCCATCCGCCTGATCTATGGCGCGTTGTCTCCGGCAGAGAAGAAGCTGGTCGATGTCATTCTGGATCATCAACACCAATTGGCAAGCTACAGCGCAACAGAATTAGCACGGCTGGCAGGCGTCTCTAAATCGACGGCGGCGCGGGTGTTTCGTCGCCTCGGTTTTCAGGATTTCAATCAGTTTCGCATGAAATGTCGCGGTATTGAGCCCATGGGCTATTCACCGCTCACCAATTTGGCACAGCGTACTGCCCACCCAACCACGGTGCGTGAACGACTCGATAGGCATATTGAGCGAGAACGCGGAAATCTGGCAGGCCTGCAGCGTGACAACATGCCTGAAGAATTGGAGCGTGTGGTGCAAATGATGCGTGATGCTCGTCGCGTCTGGGTATTGGGGTTTCGTAATAGCTATGCGCCAGCATTTTATGCCCAATCATTGTTTTCCCATGTACTGAGTGACGTGCAACTGGTCAATGACCCAGCGGCTAAATTTGCCGATGTTTTGGCGGATATTGGCGAGGTGGACGTCCTGTTTGTGGTGGATTTCCCTCGCCAGATTCAACTGCTTTCCCATTTGGTGCGTGTGGCCAAACGTTACCAGGCGCGCATTGTGGTGCTTAGTAATACGCTGGTGTCAGATGTTAGCGCGCTGGCGGACGTTGTGATCCCCTGCGCTGCAAAACACAGCGATATTTTCGATTCCTACACCGCTGCCATCAGCATGGTCAATTTTATTGGCAATGAACTGGCAGCCTGTTGTTCCGATAAGGCAAGCCAACGCATGCAACGCATGGAAGATATTCATCAGCAGATTGGCGACCTGTATCAACTTGCTCCGCTCTCATCAGCGGACGACAAAAAACGTAGTTAATTCGGGTACACACTGACTTTCACTATTGAGGACATTCGTGATGTTGACATCCAGATTCGCAACACTGCACAAATTGGGTTGTACGGCGCTACTGTCTTTATCGGTACTGGCGTCATCCGCCTTTGCGGCAGATCCTGTCAAAGTAAAATTCTCTCTCGACTGGCGTTTCGAAGGGCCCTCAGCCCCGTTTTTAATGGCCAAGGCTAAGGGCTATTTCGCTCAGGAAGGACTGGACGTACAGATTGACTCCGGTAACGGCTCTGCGGGGGCGGTGACCCGTGTGGCGACCGGTGCCTATGATATGGCCTTTGCCGATTTCAATGCATTGATTGAACAAGAATCCCAGCATCCCGGTACCGGTATTAAAGGCGTCTATATGCTGTATAACGCCACGCCTGCCGCCGTGTTTTTGCTGAAAAGCACTGGAGTGAAAACGCCGGCAGACCTGAAGGGGAAAACCATTGCGGCTCCGGTCTTTGACGCAGCACGCAAAGCTTGGCCAGCCTTTGCGAAGAAAGTGGGGTTGAGCAAGGATGCCGTTACCTGGCAATCAGCTGACCCCACCGTTACCGCCAACCTGTTGGTGCGTAAAAACGTCGATGCCATTTCCGGTTTCTATTTTACCAACTTGCTGAATCTTGAAGCGCGCGGTGCGAAAGCGGATGACCTGACTATCTTCCCGTATGCGCAATATGGCGTCGATCTCTACGGCAACACCATCATCGCCAGCAAAGACATGCTGGAAAAACACCCCGATATCATCAAAGCCTTCTTGCGTGCCTTTAATAAAGCCGTGCAAGAAACCCTCGCCGATCCCGTCAGCGCCGCCAAGTTTGTGAAGGAACAGGATTCGCTGATCGATTTGCCGCTGGAGACCCGTCGTCTGCAACTGGCGTTTGATCAGTTGGTGGTAACGCCGGAAACCAAGAAGAACGGCCTGGGCAGTGTGGATACCCAGCGTTTGAGTAACTCTATCAGCGATGTGGTGGCTGCGTTCGAGTTGAAAGAGACGCCGAAAACGGATGCGTTGTTTACCAGTGCGCTGTTACCGGCACAGGCCGATCGGACCGTGCGGTAATTTCCGTCAGGTAGCATGATTTTAGGTGGTGATCAATGAGTTTCGTTAAGTTCGAGAATGTCAGTCTGGCGTACAGCAACAGCGAACAGCTGGCCATAAAGGACATTAATTTCAGTATCAATGAAAATGAGTTCGTGGCGCTGGTAGGACCTTCCGGCTGTGGTAAATCGACATTCATGAAGTTGACCTCGGGGCTGCTCTCGCCGAGTGAGGGCTACGTTTTCGTCAACAAACGCGAAGTGGTGGGGCCACAGAAATGCGTCGGCATGGCGTTTCAAGCCTCTAACCTGCTGCCTTGGCGTACCACGCTACAAAACGTCATGCTGCCGATGGAGATCGTGGAGCCTTACCGCTCTACGCGGCGAAAAAAAGGGCACGAGTATGAAGAGCAGGTGCGAGCCTTGCTAAAACGCGTTGGCCTCGAAGGGTATGAAGATAAATTCCCGTGGGAATTGTCCGGTGGCATGCAGCAGCGCGCCTCGATTTGTCGCGCGCTGATCCACAAACCGCGCTTGCTGATGCTGGATGAACCGTTCGGTGCGTTGGATGCATTTACCCGTGAAGAGCTGTGGTGCATGTTGCGCGATCTGTGGCAGGAAGCGCCGTTTACGGTGGTGTTGGTAACCCACGATCTGCGTGAAGCCGTGTTTCTGGCGGATACCGTCTATGTGATGAGTGCCAGACCGGGCCGGATTATCGCGCGCCGGGAGATAGAACTTCCTCGTCCGCGCGATCTTCAGGTGACCTACACCGATGCGTTTTCTCGCTATGTGTTTGAACTGCGCGAACACATCTCTTCACAACATCATGCCTAACGGAGGCCCGTCGTGATATCTCGTCCTGTGTTAATCAAGATAGCCCCTTGGGCACTGCTGATCCTGCTCGGCGTTCTGTGGCAGGTGATTGTGGTGGGGCTGGATGTGCCGACCTACCTGTTCCCGTCATTGAGCGATGTCTTTCGCTCGTTGGTCGCGGATTGGCGGCCCATCGCCGCGCACTCGCTGCAAACGCTCTACACCACGCTGGCGGGTTTTGTGTTGGCGGTTGTGGTTGGGCTGGTGTTGGGGGTTGCGGTCGGTGCTTCCTCGCTGGTTTACAAAGCGGTTTATCCGCTGCTGGTGGGGTTTAACTCAATTCCCAAAGTGGCTTTTGTACCGGTACTGGTGGTGTGGTTCGGCATCGGTACCATCCCGGCCATTGCCACTGCTTTTCTCATCTCTTTTTTCCCGGTCGTCGTCAACGTCGCGACCGGGCTCGCGACGGTAGAGCCTGAAATGGAGGATGTGCTGCGTTCACTGGGGGCATCCCGCTTCGACATTTTGAAAAAGGTGGGGTTGCCCCGATCGCTGCCTTACTTCTTTGCCTCGTTAAAAGTGGCCATCACGCTGGCGTTTGTCGGATCGGTGATTTCAGAAACCGTGGCCTCCAACCTGGGTATTGGCTATCTGATGATGTCGGCCAGCTCCAACATGAATATGGCGTTGGTGTTTGCGGGGTTAATCGTTATCGGCGCAATGGGGGTGGTGATGTATGAAATCTTCGCCTTCGTTGAAAAGCGGATGACGCACTGGGCGCATCGTTGATGCCGCTCGGCAGCACGATAAAAAAGGTTATGTCATGACAAGCGAGTTACGCATTAACGGCGAACGCCTGATGGCGTCGCTGTATGAACTGGGCGCGATAGGCGCATTACCGCAGGGTGGTGTGTGTCGACTGGCGCTCAGCGATGAAGACCGGCAGGGGCGCGATTGGGCGGTGGCGCGTATGCAGGCGTTAGGACTCAGCGTTACGGTGGATGCCATCGGTAATACCGTGGGGGTCTACCCCGGATTAACCGATACGCCGCCGGTGATGATGGGATCACATATCGATACCGTAGCAACCGGTGGGTTGTATGACGGTAACTACGGCGTGCTTTCCGGGCTGGAAGTGATTGCCACATTGAAAGACGCCGGTCTGCGGCTGCGTCGTCCCGTTGCGGTGGCGTTTTTCACCAACGAGGAAGGTTCACGCTTTCAACCCGACATGATGGGCAGCTTGGTCTATCAGGGAGGACTGGCGCTGGAGACCGCGCTGGCAACCCGCGGTATTGATGGTGTCACCGTCGGCGATGCGTTGCGGAAAATCGGTTATGACGGCCCGGCACCCGTGGGGAATAAACGGGTGGACAGCTATTTCGAACTGCATATCGAGCAAGGCCCAGTGCTGGATGAGGAAGGGCTGGCGATTGGGGTTGTGGAAGGCGTGCAGGGGATTTCCTGGACCGAATTTCACTTGCAGGGCGTGTCGAACCATGCCGGTACCACGCCGATGCGTTTACGTCACGATGCGGGTTATGTCGCCGCGCGGATCGGCGTCTTTGCCCGTCAACTGGCGCAAGATTTGGCGGGGGACCAGGTTGCCACCGTCGGGCATCTGGTGTTCACGCCGAATCTGGTCAATGTGATCCCCGATACCGTGACCTTGACTGTGGATTTACGCAATACCGACGCCGAGACATTGCGTCTGGCCGAACAGCGCCTGTGGGCATTTGCCGAACAGGCGGCGCACGAAGAAGGGATAAGCGTGTCACGCAACATGCTGGCGCGTTTTGAGCCGACGCCCTTTGCGCCGGAGATGGTCGAACTGGTTGCGGCGCAGGCGCGTCTGCGTGGCTTACCGTCGCGCCGCATGCCTAGCGGTGCCGGGCATGATGCGCAAATCATGGCCGCCATGTGTCCGGCCGGAATGATCTTCGTGCCCAGCGTGGCGGGATTAAGCCACAACATTAACGAATTTACGGCACCACAGGATTTGATCGCGGGCGCGAACGTTCTGCTGGGTGCCGTCGTACAGCGCGCCAATCGCGCCTGATACCCGATGCGTTTACAGGAGAAAAATCACATGGCGCGTTATGTCAATGTCGCTATCGGCCAGTTAGGGCCGGTCAATAAAGAAGATTCCCGTGCTGCCGTGGTGGCACGCTTGATGAACCTGATGCGCGAGGCGCACCAACTGGGTGCGGATCTGATCGTGTATCCCGAATTGGCGCTCACCACATTTTTTCCGCGTTGGTATATCGACGATGAGTCCCAACTGGATAGCTGGTGCGAGGCGGCGATGCCGGGTGCCGAGACGCAGCCACTGTTCGATTTGGCGCGTGAATTGCAAGTGGGCTTTTGTCTGGGATACGCCGAACTGAGCGTGGAACAGGGGGAAAAACGGCGGTTTAACACCTCAATATTGGTGGATAAAAACGGCGTTATTGTCGGTAAATACCACAAAGTGCACCTGCCAGGGCACCGTGAGCATGAACCCTGGCGCGCGTTTCAGCACCTTGAGAAACGCTATTTCACACCGGGTACTGAATTTTCCGTGTTTAACGCCTTTGGTGGCGTGTTTGGCATGGCGATTTGTAACGATCGTCGCTGGTGTGAAACCTATCGCGTGATGGGGCTGCAAGGTGTGGAAATGGTGCTGATCGGCTACAACACGCCGGTGCACAATGCGCCCGCGCCAGAGCATGACGATCTGTCACTGTTTCATAACCAACTTTCTATGCAGGCTGGCGCTTATCAGAATGGCACCTGGGTAGTGGGGGTGGCGAAAGCGGGAACGGAAGAAGGCGTGGAACACATTGGCGGGAGCTGCATCATTGCGCCATCGGGCGAAGTGGTCGCCAGCTGTGTGACCAAAGGCGATGAAGTGGCGATAGCCCATTGCGACCTCGATTTCTGTCAGATTTACAAGCGCACCACGTTCAACTTTGACGTGCATCGCCAGCCCAACGCCTACGGTCCGATTACCGCGCTCAAGGGCGAGGCATTGCTGGCCGATGGCAGCCCGCGTCACCAATGAGGTTAACCATGGCAGCAGAAGAGAAAGACGTGATGGAAATGCAAGTGATAGGCCATGAAGTGCCGCGCGTGGATGGCTTAGCCAAGGTCAAGGGCAGCGCGGTGTACGGTGATGATATCGTCCTGAAAGACATGTTGTACGGCGTGTGCCGCTATGCGGATATCGCCGCGGGACGTGTGGAGGACATCGATCTCGACGCCGCATTACAGGTGCCGGGCGTGGTGAAAATCGCCACCTGGCGAGATGTACCCGGCGAAAGCCACATCGGCGTGGTGATGGCCGACTATCCGCCGCTGGTGAATGAGAATATTGCGTTTCGTGGCGATGTGATTGCGGTGATTGCGGCGGAAAGTTACGAAGCGGCCTGTCAGGCTGCGGATAAAATCAGCGTGCGCTACACGCCGTTTGAGCCCATCACTCGGGTAGAAGATGCATTAAAACCGGATGCACGGCTGATTCACCCGGGTAGCGCCAGCAATGTGATCAATCACCACCATACTATCAAAGGCGATATTGAGGCAGGTTTTGCAGCCTCCAGCCATATTTTCGAACGGGAATATGAGGTGGGGTATCAGGAGCATGCCTACATTGAGCCGGAGTCGATCATTGCCTGGATCGACGATAACGAGCAGATCATGACGCTGTCAGGGTCGGTACAGAATGCGCACCGCGTGCGCGGTTTTGTGGCGAAGTACCTCGGTTTGCCGCAAGCGCGTGTCAACATCAAGCGCGCGATCGTAGGTGGCTCGTTTGGCGGCAAAGATGACATTATCGACCATCTGGCGTGCCGTGCGGCGCTGTTGTGCCACTTAACCGGCAGACCGGTCAAATTTACCTACAACCGTGAACAATCGATGCGGGAGAGCTATAAACGCCACCCGTACAAGATGAAATACAAAATCGGTCTGGATGACGAGGCGCGTATTCAAGCTATCAAGATTGAGGTGCTGGCGGATGGCGGCAGCTACGCCGGACAAACGCCGTTTGTCACCTGGCGCAGTTCGGTGCAGGCGGCGGGGCCGTACCGCATTCCTAACGTGCGCGTCGATGTCACAGGGGTGTACACCAACAACAACTACACCTCGGCGTTTCGTGGTTTTGGTGCGCCGCAAGTGATTCTGGCGAACGAGTCGCTGATGGATGAAGTGGCGGCGGTGCTTGGCCTGTCACCGCTTGAACTGCGTCAGCGTAATATCCTGCAACAAGGGGATACCAGCATGGCGGGACAGGTGTTCAGCGAACACACGGTATCTGCCGAAGAAGTGCTGGAAAAAGCGGCTAACAGCGTCGAATTTATGGAAAAACGCGAACGCTATCAGCAATTGAACGCACAGGGCGGGCCGATCAAATACGGCATCGGTCTGGCGTTAAGCCACCGCGGATGTTCGCTCGGTGCGGAAGGGCTGGATGCGTCATCCGCGCTGATTCAGGTCAATGCCGATGGCAGCGTTAATATCTCCACGGCGGTTTCTGAAAATGGTCAGGGTCTGCAAACCACGATGTCGATGATTGCAGCGGAAGCCTTCGGCCTGCCGCTCTCATGGATAACCTTTACCGATCCGGCGACGGCGATGATAGCGGACGGCGGTTCGACCGTTGCCTCGCGCGGCACGCTGATGGGGGGGCAAGCGGTGCTCAATGCCGCCAGCAAGATCAAACAGCGCATGGCGGATGCCGTTGCCGCGCAACTGGGGGCCAGCGGAGTGCACTCCCTGATGTGGCGCGATGGCAAAGTGTTTAACCGTGCCGATCTGACACGTTTCATGGATTTCGCTCAGGTGGTAACGCTCACCAAGGCAACCGGTGCCAATCTTTCCGCGTATGGTTGGCATGTTGCGCCCTCCATTCACTGGGATGAGGAAAAAGGCTGCGGCAGCCCCTATTTTACCTGGGTATACGGGTGCCAGGTGGCGGATGTGGCGGTGGATACCCGTACCGGAAAAATCACGCTGTTGGATATCACAGCGGTACACGACGTGGGCAAGGTGGTGAACCGCGTGGGGTTCGAAGGGCAGGTATACGGCGGCGTGGTGCAAGGGATGATCGGCTACGGCATGCTGGAAGATTTTAATATCGAAAACGGGGAGGTGAAATCCGAGAACTTCGACACCTACCTGTTGCCGACGATTCGCGATGTCCCCAACATTAACGTCATTGCGGTAGAAAATCACGATAAGGCCGGGCCTTACGGTGCCAAGGTGATTGGCGAACCGGTGCTGGAACTGGGCGGTGCCGCGCTCAACAATGCGGTCAGTTTCGCCATTGGCCGTTGGAATCGCACGCTGCCGTTGACGCTGGAACAGGTACGGCTGGGCTACAACCTGAAAAAACCGACGCGCCAGAGTGAAGTGCAAGCCCATGACGGTGAACGTAAGCAGGTGCTGCGTCTCAATACCCTTGAGGTGAGTCAGCCCGCTAGCCTGGATCAGGCGCTGACGCTGTTGGCGCAACCCGGCACACAGGTGCTGGCTGGCGGGACCGATGTGTTGGTGCAGGCGCGTTTAAAAACCACGCCGGTGCGACTGGTGAATATTTCCGGTTTGCGCGAATTACGCGGAATCCATGCTGAAGGTGACGCCCTTGCTATCGGTGCCGGCACCTGCTTTACCGATCTGGTCAGCGATGAACGGTTGCAGCGCCATTACCCGCTACTGGTGACGGCCTGTCGCACCGTTGGCTCGTTACAACTGCGCAACCGGGCGACCGTTGGCGGCAATATCGTCAATGCCGCACCCTGCGCGGATTCGGTGCCGCCGCTGATGGTTTACGGTGCGGAAGTGGAGTTGCGTACTGCCAGCGAACGTCGTCGTGTCCCGTTGGAATCCTTTATCACTGGCGGCTATCGCACCCAGCTACAACCCGGCGAATTACTCACCCGTATTATCCTGCCGCCCCCCCCGGTAGGCGTGCTACGTCCGTTTTATCTGCAATTGGGGCGGCGTACTGCCGTGAATATCACGCGCCAAAGCCTCACCGCGCTGTTTCGGCTGGATACGCACGGGAACATCGAACTGTGCCGATTGGTCGATGGTGCCGTGTTTGGCAAGCCACAACGTTTGACAGCGGTCGAACAGGCGCTGTTGGGGTACGCGCCGACAGCGGCGGTGATTGATAATGCCGCCGCGGTATTGGAAACCCTGGTCACCGATGCGATTGGTGGTCGGTGGTCGGCACCTTACAAAATCCCGGTTTATCTCGACATGTTCCGTCAGGTGATGACAGAGCTGGCGCAGCAGGAGTAACAGATGATTGATGTAGAAATGAAGATTAACGGCATTCGGGTGCGAGCCACGGTGAATGACAATACGCGCCTGCTGGATTATCTGCGTGAAGATCGTCGGTTGACTGGCACCAAAGAAGGGTGCTCCGTCGGTGAGTGCGGTGCTTGCTCGGTGATCATGAACGGGCGTGCGGTGTGCTCGTGTCTGTTGCTGGTTGCACAGTGTGATGGCACTGAAATCACTACGGTGGAGGCGCTGCATCAAGACCCTGTCGGCGTAAAACTGCAAAACGCCTTCATTCGCCACGGTGGTGTGCAGTGCGGCTTTTGTACGCCCGGCGTGTTGATCAGTGCCAAAGCCTTGCTAGATGCCAACCCTCAACCGAATGATGAAGAGATTCGCGAGGCGCTGGAGGGCAATCTGTGCCGTTGTACGGGCTACCAGCCGATTATCACCTCGATCAAAGCAGTGTTGGCACCATGACGCTTGTAGAACTGACGGCATGAGTGAGAAAGTCTGTCTGATGCTGGCAGCCGGGCTCTCCAGCCGCATGGGACAGTGGAAAATGATGCTGCCCTGGGGAGAGGGAACGGTGCTTGACAGCGCCCTGGCGGCGGCGCTCTCCTTCTGCGATCGTGTGGTGCTGGTGACCGGTTTTCGCGGAACGGAACTGAGCTGGCGCTACGGCGATCATGGGCGCATCACGCTGTGTCACAACGAAGACTTTAGCGAGGGGATGTTCTCATCCATTCGCTGTGGTGCAGCGGTGCTCGGCGGCGGGCATTTCTTTCTGGCTCTGGGGGATATGCCTGCTGTTAGCGGTGCGGTTTATCGCATACTGTGGCAACAGCGCGATGCGACCAGCCTGATTCCAGAATACGCTCAAGGCAAAGGGCACCCGGTATTGCTGCCACCCGCCATGCGCGATGCGGTGCTGGCAGCGGATAATCAGACGTCGATGAAAACGCTGATTGCCTGTCACGGTCAACGGCGGGTGCCTGTGTCAGATGGCGCAATTCATTGGGATATGGATACGCCGGAACAGTACCAGCAACTGCTCCAGCGGCGTTAGCGAGAGAGCGGGCTAGTGACTATCACGTAGTCCGTATTTTTTTGATTTTGCGATACAGCGTCGCCACGCTGATCTCCAACTCTTGTGCCAGTTGTGCTTTGCTCACGCCACGATCTAATGCCTCAATAATGCGTTGGTGCTCCAGCTGTTTCAGGCTCGGGGGCACGGTAGGCGTGGTCGCTGCTACGGTTTCCACGGTGGGCAACATGGTGGTGGTTGCACGATGAAAGTGCGGTGGTAACAGCGTCGGGTCAATCACCTCACCATCGGGCACAATGTTCACCAGATACTCCATCAGATTGCTCAATTCACGCACATTGCCCGGCCAGCGGTAATCTCGCAGTAGGGCCATTACCTCACGGTTCACGCCAGGGTAGGTGCTGCCAATACGGCGCGTGTGCAGATTGAGAAAATGGTGCACCAGCAGTTCGATATCCGCCGTGCGCTCGCGCAACGGTGGGATCTCGACCGGTATCACCTTCAGGCGGTAGTAGAGATCCTCGCGAAAGTTTCCCTCTTCGATCGCGCGCGTCAAATTTTGGTGGGTGGCAGAAATAATGCGGATATCTACCGCCACAGGCTTACTGGCCCCCAGTGGCATCACTTCACGCGTTTCGAGTACTCGCAACAGCTTGGCCTGTAACGTTAATGGCATATCACCAATCTCGTCGAGAAATAAAGTGCCGAGATGGGCGGACTGAATCAGCCCCACCTTGCCATTCGGGGCGGCACCGGTAAATGCGCCTTTAACATAGCCGAACAGTTCACTCTCCAGCAGATGCTCAGGGATCGCCGCACAGTTGATAGCAATAAAAGGGTGCGTGCTGCGCCGTCCCACTTGATGAATGGAGCGCGCCAGCACCTCTTTACCGCTGCCGCTCTCACCGGTGATCATGATGCTGGAGGGGCTATCGGCAAAACGCGCAATATGTTGTTTCAGCGCCTGTACCGCAGGGGCGTTACCGATAAACTGGCCGATACGCGGTTCGCTGTCCGCCTCGTTGATCGGCGCGGGACGTTCAGATTGGTGGAAAGCAAACAGAAATAACTGCCGGTTATTACCGTTATGATGCTGCCCGATCACCACTTCCTGTTGTGCGGCGAAGGCGATCACATGCTGTGCATTGCCGTTGGCGAAATCTTTGCTGGCCACCAACGGACGGATGGTAATCGGCGTGTTGGCCAGGGTTTCCCAGCGGGCGTTGAGCAGCGTCAGCGCATTCTGATTGGCAAACGTCATAATGCCATGCTCATCCAGCACCAGAATCCCCTGATCCATGCTGTTGATGAGCGTGGTGAACAGCACATCCATGCCATCATTGGCGGTGGGATTCTTTGTCAGGTTAGTAATCAGCAGTGAAGCGATATGCCGGACGTAATCGGAAAATACGGTGATATTGTCCTGCAATCGCTGCTGCTGTTCTGCATTGACGGCGGCAAGGCTGATGACGCCCAGACAGCGCTCGCCGTGCATCACCGGCAGGCCAAGAAACGCCAACTCGCCGCAGTTGCCGTACTGACCACAACCCTGACAAATCGGATCGTGCTGCGAATGAATAACGGCTTTCTCTTGCTTGTTATCAATGACGTATTGCAGCAGGCGGGTGTTATCCGATGGATGGCCGATACGGCTACGATAGGGTCCACTGCCTGCCACGCGCAGCAACCGGTTATCAACGATCTCCACTTCCAGCCGCAATACCTGACTGAGCATCTGGGTGAAATGCCGAATGGTGGGCTGGATGTGCATCAGAGACAGGGTCTGGCTGGTCATGGGCTACGCTCTTGTATCGGGTAAAGCGCCTCGCGGCAGTTTCTCATTTTGAGAAAAGGCATCACCGGTTCGTCTGTCGCACTGCGACAGTCAGGCCTGATGGTGCCGTTAAGGCAGAACGGCGTGGGAAACGGCACGGCTTCCGGCACGCCATGCGGTGTGAACATGCCTTTTTTTCCTGTTTTTGATTATTCGACATTGCACTGGGTGCTGCAACTACAAACTGGCACAGATATTGAAACATGGATATGGAATAGCTATGGGTGAATCATTTAATCAAAATCAGGAAGCCAACATGTCAACGTTTTCACTACGGATGCAGATTGCCGATAACGCTCACTTTACGCCGCACGGCGCAGCACTGTTCAGCCGGGAACAGGCGGAACAGGCACGCAACTTTCATCAACGGATGCCAGGGTATCGCCCGACGCCGCTGCACTCGCTGACGGCGTTCGCGGCTGAATTGGGCGTAGGGCAGGTGCTGGTGAAAGATGAATCTCAACGTTTCGGGCTCAACGCCTTCAAAATTCTCGGTGGTGCCTATGCCATTGCCCGCTGCGTGTGCGAAAAATACCACTTCTCCCTGGCGGATTTTTCGTTTGAGCAAGGCCGCGCCGCGCTGCCGGAAAGCATTACCTTTGCCACCACCACGGATGGCAATCACGGCCGAGGCGTTGCCTGGGCGGCCAAAGCGTTAGGGCAACAGGCGGTGGTTTATATGCCCAAAGGCGCGTCTGCGGAGCGTGTCGCACACATCACCGGGCTGGGGGCGGAATGTATCGTCACTGACATGAACTATGACGACACCGTGCGCCTGACCATGCAAACCGCGCAGGAAAAGGGCTGGGAAGTGGTGCAGGACACCGCCTGGCCAGGTTACGAAAAAATCCCCGCCTGGATAATGCAAGGTTATGCGACGCTGGCGGTAGAAGCGGTAGAACAGGTTGCCGAGAACGACTGGCCGACACCGACGCACGTTTTTCTTCAGGCTGGCGTGGGCGCGATGGCGGCGGGTGTGCTGGATTATCTGGTGAATTGCTATGGTGCAGATAAATTGCATGCGGTGATTGTCGAGCCGGATCGCGCTGACTGTTTGTTCCGCTCCGCGCAACAAGGGGAGATCGTCGCTGTTGGCGGTGCGATGGACACCATGATGGTGGGGTTGGCTTGCGGTGAACCCAACCCGTTAGGATGGCCGCGCCTGCGAGATTGTTCCCGCCAGTTTATCTCCTGTGAGGACCGCGTCACCGCGCTGGGTATGCGGGTGCTGGGCAACCCGCTTGGGCAGGATGCGCGCATCGTTTCCGGTGAATCGGGCGCTGTCGGCATGGGCGTCTTGGCGGCGATACTGCATAGCCCGGATCGAGAAGCGCTGTTGGCGCAGTTGGGGTTGGATGCGTCCTCCTGCGTGCTGGTGGTCAGTTCTGAAGGCGATACCGACCGACAACACTACCGGGAAGTGGTGTGGGAAGGCCGTCCCTTGATGGATTAATCCTCTTCAACGTGATGCGGGAGAATGCTATGCAGCGTTTACTCAAAGGCGGCATGTTGATCGATCATCAGGGGCAGTATCATGAAGATCTGCTGATCGAACAGGGACGGATCGTACAGCGTGGGCCCAATATCGCCATCACGCCCGAGATGGCGGTGATTGATGCAACCGGGTATCAGGTGATGCCTGGCGGTATTGATGTACACACCCATTTCAATATCGATGTCGGTATTGGCCGCAGCTGCGATGACTTTTTTTCCGGCACCCGTGCGGCGGCGTGCGGCGGTACCACCACCATTGTCGATCATATGGGTTTTGGCCCGGCGGGATGTAACCTGCATCATCAATTGGGCTGCTATCACGCTTATGCCGAGGGGCAGGCGGCGATCGATTACAGCTTTCACGGCGTGGTACAGCATGTCGACGATGCCATTCTGGATGAAATGGCGTCGATGGTAGAGCAAGAAGGGATCAGCAGTTTCAAACTCTACCTGACCTATCAGTACAAACTGGATGACGCGGCAGTGTTGCAAGCGTTGCAGCGGTTGCGTCAGGTCGGTGCGTTAACCACGGTACATCCGGAGAATGATGCGGCGATTCGATGGCGTCGCGATGCCTTTGTGCAACAGGGAAACACGTCGCCGATGTATCATGCCTTGAGTCGCCCCGTCGCCTGCGAGGCGGAGGCGATCGCGCGCATGATTAATCTGGCGTCGCTCGCCGATAACGCGCCGCTGTATATCGTTCACCTGTCCAACGCGTTGGGGCTGGATTATATCCGTCTGGCGCAGCGCAGCGGGCAGCCGGTATGGGCTGAAACCTGTCCACAATACCTGCTACTGGATGAACAACGTTACCATGACCCTGATGGGATGAAATACATCCTCAGCCCGCCGTTGCGCGGACAGGAAGAGCAGGCCGCACTGTGGCAAGGGATGGCAGAGGGCAGTATCGCCACGCTGGCGACCGATCACTGTAATTTTTCACTGCATCAACGCCATATGCTCTCCGGTGGAGATTTCAGCCGTTGTCCGAACGGGTTGCCGGGCGTGGAAAATCGTCTGGCACTCCTTTATTCGAACGGTGTGTCGACAGGGCGAATCAGCGCTGAGCAGTTTGTCGCATTGACCAGCACACGTCCGGCGCAATTGTTTGGCCTGTGGCCGCAGAAAGGTAACCTGATGCCCGGTGCCGATGCCGATTTGGTGCTGTTCGACCCGCAGCGGCGCGTCACCCTGCGGCACGATGAGATGCATGATAACGGCGACTACTCCCCCTACGAGGGTATGGTATGTCAGGGTTGGCCGATCATGACCTTGAGCCGTGGTGAGGTGGTGTGGCGCGAGGGGGTGTTCACCGGCCGCGCCGGGCATGGGCGCTTTTTGCGCCGCAAGCCGTTTAACGCCGAGTAGGTGAAGACACTATTTTGATACGACGGCCAGCGTGGTGGACTGGAGCGATACCGCGCTGGCACCACTTTTCACCTGAAGAATTTCCGCTATCACGCTGATGGCGATCTCCTCCGGGGTTTCCGCCCCGATATCCAGCCCAATCGGCGATCGCAGTGCAGCGATGTCAGCAGCATCGACACCCTGCTTCTCAAGCTCAGCACGAAAGGTCTGGATTTTTCTGCGGCTGGCCAGCAAGCCAAGGTAACGCACCGGGCTGCCGATGGTGTGTTCCAACGCTTCTCTGTCCTGATGGTTGGTGGCGATCACCACATAGCAGTTATCGTCCAGTGTCAGTTGTTGGATACCGGCAGTGAAACTCTCAACCAGTAATTTACGGCTGGCTGGCGGGAGATCCGGATGATCCAGATTCTCTTTCCAGGTATCCATCAGTGCAATCTCGAAGCCGAGCGGCGCAGCCACCACGGCGATGGCACGGTTCACGTGGCCCGCACCCAGCAGGATCAACTGTGGCCGGCGGGGCTGCACGGCGATGTGTATTTTCATGGCGCCGCCGCAGTCTGAGCCAACGGCACCTTCGCCCTGACGTGCCATGCGTCCGCTGAATACGCGGGATTGCCCTTGCGCTAACGCCTCTTTTGCTTGTTCCAGCACCAGCCGTTCCATCATCCCGCCGCCGATGGTTCCCGTACTGTTGCCGTCTTCATCGACCAGCATGCTGGCATTGTGGCGCGGTGTAGAGCCCCGGCTTTCGACGATCTGGATAAAGGCGAAAGCCCGGTTGTTTTTTTCTAATTCCGCTGCCTGAGTAAAAAGCCCCATTGCATACCTCGCATAAATCATGACAGATGATGGGGTAATGCAAATTCTGTGCCTGGGTATGGGGTTATTGGGGCGCGTAACGGCGCGGGTTATCGCGGGGAAACTTCGGTTATTTTCTCAAAATGAGAAATGCGATTATTAATTTGCAAAAACGTGATGCTAACGCCGATCACCGCGCCCTTTCATCCGCGCCATACGTATTTCATCTGGTCAGCAGAACACGCTATAACGCCTTATTCCCACGCCTCCCTCCCTGACCGGTTATTTCTGGCCTGCATATTGCTTTAACCACAACAACAATGTCGTTCGGTTAATTTTAAAAAAAGAACAAATAAAGGAGAGCAATGTGGGTGATGTGATGCGTCCCATTCCGTTTGAGCAATTGCTGGAGAGAATGTTTTCTGAATACCAGCAAAATCGCTCTATTTTTGGCATCCCTGAGAGCCAGTTCTATCGCCGCAGTCCCGCTCGGCAAATGCGGGTGTTCGGTGAAGTCTGCGATACCCCGGTGGGGCCAGCGGCAGGGCCGCATACCCAGTTGGCGCAAAATATCATTACCGCATGGCTGACCGGCGGCAGTTTTATTGAACTGAAAACCGTGCAGATTCTGGACAAACTGGAACTGGAGAAGCCCTGTATTGATGCGCAGGATGAAGGGTTCAATACCGAATGGTCCACCGAATTTACGTTGGTAAAAGCCGCCGATGAATATCTCAAAGCGTGGTTTGCGCTGTGGTTACTGGAGTGTCTGTTTGCCCCGCGCACGCCGGAACAGGGCCGCTCATTTATTTTCAATATGAGCGTAGGCTATGACCTGAAAGGCATTCAACAAGCCCCGATGCAAACCTTTATTGCCACCCTGATGGATGCAGCGGATTCACCCGCCTTTCAGCGCTATCGCCAGACGCTGGCGCAGTGGGTCGCTAACCTCGATAACCTGTTCGATGGCGTGGCGCTCCACGACCGCTCCGCACTGGCGACGCTGCCAGAGCGCATTCCTTCACAGTTGGTTACCGGGGTGACCTTATCGACCATGCACGGATGCCCTCCCGATGAAATCGAAGCGATTTGCCGCTACATGCTGGAAGAAAAAGGGCTGCATACCTTTGTGAAACTAAACCCGACGCTGCTGGGCTATGCGCGCGTTCGCGAAATTCTGGACGGTTGCGGGTTTGACTATATCCAATTAAAAGAGTCCTCTTTCCTGCACGATTTGCCGCTGGAGCGGGCACTGGGTATGTTGGAACGTCTGCTGGCGCTGGCACACCAGCAGGGGTTGGCGTTCGGCGTGAAACTCACCAATACGCTGGGTGCAGGGAATCATAAACACCGTTTGCCGGGCGATGAAATGTATATGTCGGGGCGGGCGCTATTTCCCATCTCGATTAACGTCGCGGCAGTGTTATCGCGCCATTTCGACGGGAAGCTGCCCATCTCCTATTCCGGCGGGGCCAGCCAGCTTAATATCCGTGCGATTCATGAAACCGGCATTCATCCCATCACCATGGCAACCGATCTGCTGAAACCCGGTGGGTACCTGCGTCTGGCGGCCTGTGCGCAAGAGCTTGAAAACTCTGCGGGCTGGACGATGACCGCGGTGGACGTGGCACGGTTAGAAGCGCTGGCGCAGGCGGCGTTGACAGCGGAATACCACCAAAAAGCTTGGAAGCAGGAAGAGACGATTGATGCCGGTGGCGTTTTGCCGCCGTCCGATTGTTACGTTGCCCCTTGTGTCAGCGCCTGTGCCATCCATCAGGATATTCCCGAATACCTGCGTTTGGCTGGCGCGGGGCGCTATACCGAGGCGCTGGAACTGATTTATCAGCGTAACGCGCTGCCAGCCATTACCGGTCATATTTGCGATCACCAGTGCCAGTCCAACTGTACCCGGCTGGATTACGATAGCGCCTTGAATATCCGTGAGGTCAAACGTATTGCGCTGGAAAAAGGCTGGGCGGGCTATCAGCAGCGCTGGTGTAAACCGACCGGTTCTGGCAACCGTCATCCGGTGGCGGTGATCGGCGCGGGTCCGGCAGGGCTGGCAACCGGGTATTTTTTGGCGCGAGCAGGACACCCGGTCACGGTATTTGAGTGTGAACAGAGCGCCGGTGGCGTAGTACGCCACGTGGTGCCGCAGTTCCGTATTCCGGCGGAAAAAATCCAACACGATATTGATTTTGTCGCGCAGCACGGCGTGCAGTTTGAGTATGGTTGCGACAGCGGACTGACGATTGATGCGTTACATCAGCGCGGCTTTTCCTATGTCTGTGTCGGTACCGGGGCCTACCGTAGCCGCGATGTGGCGCTGGCGGGGGATAACCGCGCAGTGTGGTCATCATTCCAGTTTCTACGGCGTTTCAATCGGGCTGAGCCGCTAGCGCTCGGGCGTTCTGTGGGCGTGGTAGGCGCGGGGAATACGGCGATGGATTGCGCGCGTGCCGCGCTGCGTGTACCTGGCGTTGAACAGGTCACCATTCTCTACCGGCGCGGTGAACGTGATATGCCTGCCTGGCGCGAAGAGGTGCAAGAAGCTCGTCACGCTGGGGTTGAATTCCGCTTTTGGGTGAACCCGGAACGGTTTGATAGCGACGGTGCCGTGACGCTACGGGTGATGCAACCCGGCGAGCCGGATGCGCAGGGACGGGCCCGTCCGCTGGCGACCGAGCGCACCGACGTGCTGCATCTGGATGCCCTTATCTCCGCCGTTGGGGAAGAACCGGATTATGCAGCGCTGGCGCAGATGGGGATTCCCCTGTCGGCCAAGGGTATCCCAGTGGTGGATAGCAAAACGCAGGAAACACAGCGCAATAATGTGTTTCTGATTGGCGATGCGCAAAGCGGTCCGGCTTCTATTGTGGCGGCAATCGGTGCGGCGCGACGCGCGGCGGATGCGATTTTGCTGCGTGAGAATATTCACGACGACCATGCGGCGAAACGCTGGCTGAATACCGATCCGGCGGATATCTATCGCCGTAAAGGGGAGATAGACGTACAGCTGGTCGCAACGGATGAGCAAGATGCATTTGCCCAGCAAGAAGCGCAGCGTTGCCTGTCGTGTAACTATGTGTGCGCCAAGTGTGTGGATGTGTGCCCTAACCGCGCCAATATCTCCATTGCGGTACCCGGTTTTCGTGACCGTTTCCAAACGCTGCATATTGATGCCTATTGCAACGAATGCGGCAACTGCGCCCAGTTCTGCCCGTGGGACGGTAAACCCTATCGCGATAAAGTCACCATCTTCAATTTGCGTGAGGATTTTGCTGCCAGCAGCAATCCCGGTTTCCTGTTGGATGAAGATGGCATTCTGGTGCGCCATGAGCAGCAGATCCATCACCTGGCGATTGACTCGCACGGTCATATTGCCAGTGCCCCACCGGAACTGGCTGACATGTGCCGCATTATTTCAACGGTTTATCAACATCATCACTATTTACTTGGCGCGGTGGAGGCGTAATTCATGCTGATTTTGCGTAACGCAACGGCGGTGCAGTTTGAGCCTGCTCGGGTGGATGAGGGCGTGGATATCGCCGTTGACGGCACGGCGATCGTCGCGGTGGGAAAAAACCTGACGGCGCGCTATCCGGCTGCGACAGTGAAAGAGATGCAGGGCAGACTGGTGATGCCAGGCATCGTCTGCGCCCATAACCATTTTTACTCTGGGTTGGCGCGTGGCATTCTGGCCCGTATTGACCCTTGCCCGGATTTTATCTCCACGCTAAAAAACCTGTGGTGGAAACTGGACCGCGCGCTGGATGAAGAGTCACTGTATTACAGCGGGTTGGTGTGTTCGCTGGAAGCCATCAAACAAGGCTGTACCTCGGTTATCGATCACCATGCCTCTCCGTCGTTGATAGGGGGGGCGCTGGATATTTTACGCCGTGGCTTTCTCACTGCCGGCTTGCGTGGCATGACCTGTTATGAAACCACCGATCGCAACGGTGGGCTGGATGAATTGCGGCGCGGCGTGGAAGAAAATATCCGTTTTGCTCATCGTATCGATCTGGATAAAAAATCGGGCAAAACACCGTATCTGGTGGAGGCGCACATTGGTGCACACGCACCGTTCACGCTGAGCGAAGCCGGACTGGAGTTGTTGGCCGATGCGATTCAGAGCACAGGGCGCGGGCTGCATATTCACGTTGCGGAAGACCGTTATGATGTGTCTCACAGTCATCATCATTATGGTGTTGATCCGATGGTGCGACTGGCGCGGGCGGGACTGCTGAACGAGAAAAGCCTGATCGCGCACGGCCTGTTTCTTTCGGCGCAGGATGTGGCGGTGATCAATGAGTTTGATGCTTGTCTGGTGCATAACGCCCGTTCCAACATGAACAATCAGGTGGGATATAACCCACGTCTGGCGGAGTATCGTCATGTAGCCCTGGGAACCGACGGTATCGGTGCGGATATGTTTGAAGAGTTGAAATTCGCCTGCTTCAAGCACCGCGATGCAGGTGGGACGCTGTGGCCAGACAGTTTCCTGCGTTTTCTGCACAAAGGTAACTTGCTCCTCGAACGTAACTTTGGTGCGCCGTTTGGCGCATTGGCTGCGGGGTATCAGGCCGATCTAACCATTTGCGATTACCACTCTCCGACGCCGCTGTGTGCTGAAAATCTGGCTGGGCATTTGGCTTTCGCACTCAATTCCGCCAGTGTGCACAGTGTGATGGTGGCAGGAAATTTGGTGTACGAAAACCGGTGTTTCCCGTTTGATGTCGAGGAGATTTATTTTCACGCACGTAAGGCTGCGGATAAATTATGGCAACGCATGGATAATCTCGCCTAATAAAATAAAAATACGGCTGAAATAATAAAAAACCTTGATTACTCTTCATCCTCCAAAATAGCGGAGGATGAAGATCAAAATAATAATTAACCTGCAAAAATAACGCCATCGCTTTTTTCTATGCCCTAAACACTTGATTATTCCTTGTTGCAAGGTGGCTTCCTTTAATTTTGTAGTGGGAAACTAACTGTGAAACATAGCATTGTATCTTTATTCCCCGGGGATATTCGTACAGGTCGTTTATTTTTCATCAGTACCGCCGCAGCCGCACTGTTATTACCCACACTCGCGTTTGCTGAATCAGCAACAATAAAACCGCTGAGCAGTAATTTGGGACAAACCTGCACACAAAACGCCTACGGCGTAGATAATGCGCTTGATGCATTGCGCTGTGGTTCTGTTCATGGTTCGTTGCGCTCGCTGTAGGGTAAATATTTCGCAAAACCGTATTTTACCAGTACCCAGGATCTCGGTACCGGCAACGCCTATTCTACGCGGATTACCTATCAGGTGATGCCTGCATTGAGTATCGGGACGTATTACTCCTTTATGGATCTGAAAAATTCAGCCAGTGCGCCCAGTCGTAATTAGTCTGAATATGTTGTCTTTGGTATTTACCAGTTTGATGGTGCCTTAAAAGGGGAAGTTTGTCTAATTTTCTTGGGGCGCAAATTTCGCCGGTTTACGATTATTCGTTTTGGCAGAATCGCATTTCTCTACACTATAATTTCTGGTGTTATTTTTTCTAAAAAGGTATCCGTAATGGATACCTTTTTTATATGTTCTTTAATACGCTATTTCCATGCACTCTGTATGGGCATTGACCTGTGCATATGCCGCCTTATGGTGCAATATGACTCATCAATATGATTCATTAGATACACGATTATTTTTTTATAAAAAAGGTAATCGTTTGCTTAAAAATGCAACCGTTTGCTTGTCATTAAAATACATTACCAGCGGGCCATATTTTATTCTGGTACGGGAATTGCTGTTTATTACATCACGCTTAGTTTATTACGCAGGATAAAACAGCATGACTGTATGCAACCGTTACGCTATTCGCAGCACGTTTTTTGATATTGCCGCGCCCGCAGAGAATCCGCAGCAGATCGCTGAGCATGCCCGTTATATTGACGATGGCGTGTTACTGGTTGAGAAGGGAAAAATCGTCGGTTTATATCCCTGGCAACAAGGCGAATCGCGTGTAAAAGCGGGCTGGTCGCTGATCGATTATCGCGGAAAAGTGATTTTGCCGGGTTTTATCGATACGCATATCCACTTTCCACAGGCTGAAATTATTGGTGCTTACGGTGAGCAGTTGTTGGAGTGGCTCGAGCGTTACACTTTTCCTGCCGAAAGCCACTATGGCGATATGCATTATGCTACCCGGATGGCCGCATTTTTCCTGCAACAGCTGCTGAGTAACGGCACCACCAGCGCCATGGTGTTTGCCACCGTACACCCTGAATCTGTAGAAGCACTGTTTAGCGCTGCGCAAGGGTTGGGGATGCGCCTGATTGCCGGCAAAGTGATGATGGATTGCAACGCGCCGGACAATTTGGTCGAAACGGCAGAAAGCAGCCATCGCCAGTGTCAAGCGTTGATCCGGCGTTGGCACGGTCGTGGACGTCTGGGCTATGCCATCACCCCGCGCTTTGCGCCGACATCGTCACCGGAGCTGCTGAGCGCAGCGCAGCGCCTGCGCGAAGAATTTCCCGATACTTGGGTGCAAACGCACTTGAGCGAAAACCCGAAGGAAGTGGCTTGGGTGCGTGAGCTTTATCCCGATCGGGACAACTATCTGGATGTGTATCACCACTACCGGTTGACCGGTCGGCGCAGCGTTTTTGCGCACGCTATTCACCTCGATGATGCGGAGTGGGACTGCCTGCACCAGACACAATCTGCCGTGGCGTTTTGCCCCAGTTCTAATCTGTTTCTCGGCAGCGGGTTGTTTCGTTTGCAGCAGAGCTGGCACAAGAGCGTGCGTATTGGCATGGGGACTGATGTCGGCGCGGGAACGTCGTTCAGTCTGCTGCAAACCTTGGGCGATGCTTACAAAGTCGCGCAGTTGCAACAGTACCGTTTGTCAGCCTGTGAGGCGTTCTACCACGCCACGTTGGGAGGCGCGTGTGCACTGGATTTGGAGCATGAAATCGGCAATTTTGCGACAGGGAAAACCGCAGATTTCGTGGTTATCGATCCTGCCGTCACCGCCTTACAATGCCTGCGTTATGGCAACTGTCAGGACATTATGGAGCGGTTGTTTGTGCTGATGACGCTGGGCGACGATCGCAATGTGGCTGCTACCTGGGTCAATGGACGTCCCGTCTGGCAGGCTGATTGCCAGGAGGTGGCCGCATGACTGCCTTTTTACTCAATAACGCTCTGGTGGTTGAGCGGGATAGCGATCCGGCGCTGACCGTATTGCAATACCTGCGCCAGCGTAAGCGCCGCACCGGAACCAAAGAAGGCTGCGGTTCTGGCGACTGCGGTGCTTGCACTGTGGTACTGGGCCGCGTGGAGCAGGGTCGCATGTGTTATGAAACCGCCAGTGCCTGCCTGACGCCATTGAGCGCATTGCAGGGTAAACAGCTCATCACGGTAGAAGATCTGCGGCAGGATGGAGAGCTGCATCCGGTGCAGCGGGCGGTAGTGGATCTGCATGCGTCGCAGTGTGGTTTCTGTACGCCGGGTATGGTGATGTCCCTGTTTGTGCTGCAAAAGCAGTGCAGCGGTTGGGATCGTCAGCAGGCGGAGCAGGCATTGGCGGGGAATCTATGCCGCTGTACCGGCTATCGACCCATCATGGACGCCGCGCGCCAGTTGTGCGAACACCCGATAGCGGACAGCTTTACCCGGCAGGAAGCGCATACTGTCGCACGGTTGAATGCACTGGCGAGCGAGGTCACCGAGGTGCTCTCCGGTGATGAGCAACGTTGCTTTATGCCAACCTCGTTGGAACAACTGGCGGCCTGTTATCTGCGCTATCCTCAGGCGCGCTTGTTGGCGGGGGGGACCGATCTGATGTTGGACATAGCGCAAGCCGGAACTGCCGCTCCTCCCACGATCGCGTTGGAACAGGTGGAGAAGCTGCGTAACGCCTACACGGATAACAACCATATCCATCTCGGTGCTGGATTGACCATTACCCAGTGCGAGCAGCGCTTCCACGCCGTACTCCCTGCTTTTGCTCAGGTGTTGCAGCGCTTTGCATCACGTCAGATCCGTAATCGCGCTACGCTTGGTGGCAACATCGCCAACGCATCACCGATAGGCGATACCTCTCCCATGCTGTTGGCGCTGGATGCTGAATTGCTGTTACAACGGGGAACGGATCTCCGCACGATACCTTTGCATGAATTCTTCCTTGCTTATCGCAAAACGGCGTTGGCGCCGGGCGAATTTATTCGCGAGATCCTGATCCCGCGTGGGGCGCTGCTGGACAACTTTCGCGCGTGGAAGGTATCTAAACGGGCCGATGACGATATCACTATCGTGTTCGGCGCTTTTTCTCTGCATATCGAACAGGGAAGTATTGTGCGGGCGCGCGTCGCTTTCGGTGGGATGGATGCCATTCCACGGCGGGCTGAACGCTGTGAGCGTGCGCTACTGCACCAGCCCTGGAACCGGGAGACGGTGATGGCGGTCAGTCAGGTGCTGGCACAGGATTTCACACCGCTCAGTGACGCGCGCGCCAGCGCCGATTATCGCATGCAGCTCGCCAGGAATTTGCTGTTGCGTTATTTCTTCTGCTTACAGGGAGAAGACGTCGCAATGGAGGTCACACACTATGTCGCATAACGCCGGGTCGCAGAATCCCACGCAGCCTGCTGTTACCCAAACGGCGTTGCAGGCGCAATTCTCTCAGCCGCTGTCTGGCGGTGTTGGACACAGTCGTATTCACGAAAGTGCCACCCTGCACGTCAGCGGTGAGGCGCGGTACATCGACGATCGACCGGAACCGGAGGGGCTGCTGCACCTCTGCCCGCGTCTGAGCGATCACGCCCATGCCCGCATTCTGAAGATTGATGTTGAACCTTGTTACCGCATTCCCGGTGTGGTGGCGGTACTGACCCGCCAACAGATACCGGGGAATCCAGATATCGGCGCACTCGCTCCAGGGGATCTGTTGCTGGCAGATAGTGAGGTGAACTATGCCGGGCAGATGGTGCTGGTGGTAGCGGCAGAATCCCGTGAGGCGGCGCGATGGGGGGCGTGTGCGGCAATCATCGATTATGAGGTACTGACACCGATACTGGATGTGCGTGAAGCGCTGGAAAAGCAGCATTACGTTGAACGCCCCTTTGTGCAACAGCGCGGCGATGTGGATGCGGCGCTGGCCCGCGCGGCACAGCGTTTGACCGGGGAATTTCATATCGGTGGGCAAGAACATTTTTATCTGGAAACGCAGGCGGCGCTGGTGTATCCCGGCGAGCATCAAACGGTCACGGTCCATGCCTCCACCCAGAACCCGACCGAAGTACAAAAGCTGGTTGCCTCGGTGCTCGGTGTTAGCCAGAGTCAGGTGACGGTAGAGATGCGACGGATGGGCGGCGCATTTGGCGGCAAGGAATCTCAGGGCGCGAGCGTTGCCTGCTTGTGCGCAGTGGCGGCACGGCTGACGGGGCGGCCTGCGAAAATGTGCCTGTCGCGGCGCGACGATATGCGCATTACCGGCAAGCGCCACGCTTTTTTTGTGCGCTACGAGATCGGCATTGATGAGCACGGGGTATTTTGCGGGGTAAAGATCGACTTAGCCGCGAATTGCGGTCACTCGCTGGATTTGTCGGGTTCTATCGTCGATCGCGCCATGTTCCATGCTGACAACGCCTACTATCTGGGGGATGCACGTATTACCGGCTATCGCTGTCGCACCCATACCGTTTCCAATACGGCCTTTCGCGGTTTCGGTGGTCCTCAGGGCATGGTGGCGATTGAACAGGTGATTGAGCACATCGCACGCACGCTGCATCTGGATCCGCTGGAAGTGCGCAAGCGCAATTATTATGGCGCGCGTGACGGCAGTGTTAACGCGCGCAATGTCACCCATTATCACCAACCGGTGGGACAGAATCTGCTTGATGACATCACCGAACGGCTGGCTCGCAGCGCCCAGTATCAGCAACGCCGTGCCGATGTCGACGCTTTCAATGCGCACCACCCTGTGCTGCGGCGCGGGCTGGCGTTGATGCCGATCAAGTTCGGTATCTCTTTCACGTCAACCTTTCTCAATCAGGCGGGGGCCTTGCTGTTGGTGTATACCGATGGCAGCGTGCAGCTTAATCACGGTGGAACCGAGATGGGGCAGGGGCTGAATACCAAGGTCGCGCAGATTGTGGCACAGGTGCTGCAAATTGATAGCGCGTCCATTCAGGTTACTGCCACCGATACGGGTAAGGTGCCGAATACCTCCCCGACGGCGGCGTCCAGCGGTGCTGATTTGAATGGCAAAGCCGCACAGCAGGCAGCGGAAATCATCCGGCAGCGCTTGGTCGATTTGCTGTGTCGCCTTTACTCCTGTGTTCCCGATGATATCGGCTTTTGCAATGGTGTCGTGCGCGCGGGTGAGCAGCATTTTACCTTTGCGCAGGTCGCGCAGTTGGCATGGCTTAATCAGGTGCCGCTGTCGGCAACGGGATATTATCGGGTGCCGGGTATTCATTACGATCGTGACGCCGGAAGCGGACAACCTTTCTACTACTTTGTTTACGGTGCAGCGTGCGCCGAAGTGGTGGTTGATACGCTGACTGGGGAATACCAGGTAAAGCGCGTCGACATTTTGCACGATGCGGGCGCTTCACTGAACCCGGCGCTGGATATCGGTCAGGTAGAGGGGGGATTTGTACAGGGAATGGGGTGGGTTACCACCGAAGAGTTGGTGTGGAATGCTCAAGGGCGTTTACTGACCGATACCGGTGCCACTTACAAGATCCCGACCGTGGCGGATATTCCGCATGATTTCCGCGTGCAACTGTTGCCACATACGGATAACGCGGTAGACACGGTGTTTCGGTCCAAGGCGGTGGGTGAGCCGCCGTTTATGCTGGGTATTGCTGTCTGGTGTGCGTTGCAGGATGCGGTGGCGAGCCGGCATGATGCCAAGTCTCATGTTTTGCTCGAACTGCCCGCCACACCGGAACGGGTATGGCGAGCGCTGCAACGATAGCAGGGTGGCGTTATTGGCAGGGCATCATTGCCCACAGCCAGCGCGCTGGCGTCTTGTTGAGCCGCCGCGCTGTCTCCAGATAGCGGAGATCCAGCGCGCTGGCGGACCAATAGACGTTCGCGGCATTGCTGGGGTGCCACTGACCGTCGAACCCTTTAACGCCGGCATTACGGCGCTCGATATCGAAGCGGACCTTGGTATTGGCGAACTCTTCGTGGGTTTTTTCACCGTCGGCATAGGGCTTGAGCCATTCCAGTGCGGTACGCAAGCTTTGCCCATGGCGGCCTTTCAGATCAATCCAGTTCTCACCTTGCAACTGCGCTGCCATGGCGGCGCGCAGCAGCGGTTCCAATGAGTAGACCACGTAGTGCAAGGCATCGCGTTCGGTGAAATCCATCACTTCACCATCAGCATGAATATTGGCATCTAACTGACGGATAAATTCCGCTTTGGCCTTTGCCAGCAACGCGGCGTCATCTAATGCCACCGCACTCATGGTGACTAACTTAACCCGATGGCTTTGCCAGTTGTTGATCCAGATTTTTTTGGCGCTGCTCCGGTTTTCGTCCATTTTCTGTAAGTACCCGGTTGCCATTGCATGTAGGAAGGTGCGAGTGCGCTCACGCGTGGCTTCCGGCAGGGCGCTGTGCGTCAACCGGTATGCGTCAATCAACCCGTCGAAGCTGGTTTCGTCGATAGGGTTGAAGCTCAGTTGATAGGTTTTCATCCAGTCATCCAGATAGACCGTCAAGCGTGACAGCAGCGCAGCATCCTGCGTTCGTTGCCAGGCTAGGGCCAGATCGCGCATATAGCTGAAATCACGCCGCGCCGCGTTAGACGTGTCATAGATGCCCTGATGAGGCAAGGTGCCTTCCGTGTGCACGATCGGTATCGCTTGCGGTTTGGAGGCCGGTGGATGCGCGACCGTGGAGAGTAATGCCTGAGTTGAGGGGGCCGTAACCTTGTTGCAAAGTCCTTCACTGGCCTGTACTGCCGGTAGCAACAGCATGGTCAGTATCCCCAGCGTGAAGGGAACACGGTGAAATCGCCGAGAACGGCTGAGCGTTGATGCGACGGTATCCATAACAAGCATCCTGTGGTTATCAATCATCACATCATACTGGAATGCGTCAGGTTGGGTTTAGCGCTGTTTCACATTCGACTTTTTTGTGCAGTTTGGTTTATCCATTTGTTGGCTATGCAAAGCCGATAACAGTATTTGTTTTGTGGGTGAATCACGCATAAAAATTGAGAACACAGGTCATCCCAATCCATTGCAGGTCTTTGAGAGGAAAGCATGATGTCGGAATTAGGAGAATTAGTGTTTATTTCTCAACGCAATAATTATTGGCATCTGGATGGGGTCGTTGATGAATTACGCCGTGTGCGTCAGCAATGGCGTGACCGCTTTTCTCAGGGTGACTATCAGAATAAACGGTTGCTGCCCTCAAAACAGAGTATCCATAGCGTTGCCGATACGCTGATTAAGGTGTTGTATCCCATGCGATTGGGGGCCACCGATTTGCGTAAAGAGGGGGAGGATTACTACGTCGGCTACCTGCTGGGCACCGCGCTCGATGCGTTGGTGGAAGAGGCGGCGTTTGAATTGCACTATCAGTCAGGCACGCAGTCAGGCACGCCAACGCAGCACGGCGTTACATCACCCGAAGCACAGGACGCTGAGCACCGTATCCGCAAGTTTGCCACGCACTTGCCGGTGATTCGGCAACGTCTGGACAGCGATATACAGGCTGCGTATCAGGGCGATCCTTCCGCGCGCAGCCGGGATGAAGTGCTACTGTGCTATCCCGGTATTCATGCAGTGATGCATTACCGACTGGCCCACGAACTGTATCAACTGGGGCTGCCGCTGTTGGCGCGCATCATGACGGAGAAAGCGCACAGCGAAACCGGCATTGATATTCACCCCGGAGCCCAGATAAGCGAAGGTTTTTTTATCGATCACGGTACTGGCGTGGTGATTGGCGAGACGGCGATCATCGGCAAACGTGTGCGGCTTTATCAGGCGGTCACGCTCGGTGCCAAACGCTTTGTCACTGACAATGACGGTCAGTTGCAAAAGAACTATCCCCGACATCCGATCGTGGAAGACGATGTGGTGATTTACGCCGGTGCGACATTGTTAGGGCGTATTACCATCGGTGCGCGCTCCAGTATTGGCGGAAACGTCTGGCTGACGCACGATGTACTGCCGGACAGTAATGTGCGCCAGGCTAGCGTATTACACACCCAGTATCGCGACGGTGACGGCATTTAATTCGTCGTGCGCGCCAGCATCTAACCGCATTTCCTCATCTGTAAGTGGGTGTATAACCCACTCCCTTATTGGTAATGAAATCGCATTATGAGCGAGATCAGTATTTTCTTGACCGCTGTCGTTGTATTGTTCTGTATATATCGAAACACCAGGACATCAACATGATAAAGAAAATAGGTTATACACTCGGGGTGGTCGGACTGCTTGTGGCATTTTCCTCTGCGTGGGCGGCGCGTCAGGTTACCGATCAGCTAGGGCGCAACGTCACGATCCCCGATCATGTGAATCGCGTGGTGGTCTTGCAGCATCAAACGCTGAATCTGCTGGTGCAGTTGGATGCGCAACAGAGCGTGGTCGGCGTGCTGTCCAGTTGGAAAAAGCAATTGGGTGACAGTTATCTACGCCTTGCCCCCTCGTTGGCGAATTTACCCATGCCGGGCGATCTGACTCAGGTGAATATTGAAAGCCTGCTGAAACTCGAACCGCAGGTCGTCTTTGTCGCCAACTATGCGCCGCCGGAAATGATCTCGCAGATTGAACGTGCGGGCATCCCGGTGGTGGCAATTTCCCTGCGTCAGGACAAGCCGGGGGAAGCTGACAAAATTAACCCGACCATGAGCGATGAAAATACCGCGTACAACGAAGGGCTTAAAACGGGCATCCGCTTGATCGGTGATGTGGTGGAGCGCCAGAAACAGGCGGAAGCGCTTATCAACTATACCTTTAGCGAACGGGAAAAAGTCAGTGCCCACATCGCGGCTATCCCAGAAGAAAAGCGCATTCGCGTTTATATGGCTAACCCCGATCTGACCACCTATGGCTCAGGAAAATACACCGGTTTGATGATGTCTCACGCCGGTGCGATGAACGTGGCGGCCGCTTCTATCAAAGGCTTCAAACAGGTTTCGATTGAGAATGTATTGGCCTGGAATCCACAGGTTATTTTCGTGCAAGATCGCTACCCGGACGTGGTGCAGCAGATCATCAATGACCCGGCCTGGCAGGCGATTGATGCGGTGAAACAGCATCGGGTCTATCTGATGCCGGAATATGCCAAAGCCTGGGGATACCCGATGCCGGAGGCGTTAGCCATTGGCGAACTGTGGATGGCGAAAAAGCTCTATCCTGAACGCTTTGCCGATGTAGATATGCAAAAAGCCGCGAACGACTATTACCAGCGCTTCTACCGTATGGATTACCGCGCAGACAATCCAACAGCACAATGACGGCCCAACGCTATCGTATTACGCTGCTGACCGTGGTGGGGGGGACGTTACTGATTGCCTTGTGCTCATTGGGACTGGGGCGCTATGGCCTTTCCCCGTGGCGCATTGTTCAGATACTGCTCGAGCCTTTGTCTGACAGCAACCCGACGTTGAGTGACATTGAACGTCAGGTGGTGTGGAGTGTGCGCTTACCTCGGGTGCTACTTGCGTTGTGCGCCGGAGCCGGGTTAGCCCTAAGCGGTGCCTCGTTGCAAGGTGTGTTCCGTAACCCACTGGTTGATCCACACATCATTGGTGTCTCTGCCGGTGCAGCGTTCGGTGGCACGCTGGCGATCTTGTTGAGCTGGGCGCCACTGTTTTTGCTGTTCTCGACGTTCACGTTTGGCATGGTCGCCTTGCTGCTGGTGTTCATGATGGCCGCCGCGTTGGGCAAGCAAAATGTCCTCATCCTGATACTGGCGGGGGTCATCATCAGCGGTTTTTTCGGTGCACTGGTCAGTCTGCTGCAATATCTGGCGGATACCGAAGAAAAATTGCCGAGTATTGTGTTTTGGCTGTTGGGGAGTTTCGCCACCGCTCATTGGGACAAACTGGTCACACTGGTGCTGCCGCTCGGTCTGGCGGGAGGACTGCTGTTGCGCCTGCGTTGGCATATTAACGTGCTGTCGATGGGGGAACAGGATGCGCGCACGCTGGGCATGGCGGTGCAGCCAGTGCGCTGGCTGGTGCTGAGTCTGTGCGCGGCGGTAGTGGCTGCGCAGGTGGCCGTGAGCGGCAGCATTGGCTGGATTGGGCTGGTGATCCCCCACGTTGCGCGCATGCTGGTGGGGGCCGATCACCGGCGTTTATTGCCGGTATCGTTCTGGCTTGGCGGTGGGTTTATGGTGCTGGTGGACGACTTGGCGCGCACGCTCAGTGACGCAGAGATCCCGTTGGGGATCCTTACGGCACTGTTTGGCGCACCGCTGTTTGCCGCGCTGCTGTATAAAACGCAACAGCAACGCAGAGGTTGATACGATGTCACTGATTCGATTATCCACACAGGCGCTGGCGTATGGCTATCACGCGGGAGAGCCGCTTTTCCCACCGCTCGAACTGTGCTGCCGGGCCGGGGAAATCACCGCCATTTTGGGGGCCAACGGTCGGGGAAAAACCACACTGTTGCATACGCTGCTCGGGTTTCTGCCGCCGCTCTCTGGCTCGGTGCAACGGGACGGGGCGATAGGTTTTGTGCCGCAGCTTTTTACGCCGCCGTTCTCCTACAGCGTGCTGGATATGGTACTGATGGGGCGGGCGGGGCGTATTGCGCTGTTTTCCCTGCCCACGGTACACGATATTGCTGCGGCGCACCGTGCGCTGGAGATGCTGGGTATCGCGATGCTGGCCGATCATGATTTTAGTATGCTGTCGGGCGGGCAGCGGCAACTGGTGTTAATCGCTCGCGCGCTGGCCTCAGAATGCCAAACGCTGATCCTCGATGAACCGACCGCCGCGCTTGATTTGCATAACCAGGCGCAGGTGCTGCAATTGCTGACACGTCTGGCTCGTGAGCAAGGGCTGTGTATTTTACTGACCACGCACGACCCGTCTCATGCGCTGGCTATCGCGCAGCAGGCGTTGTTGTTGATGGCAGACCAACAGTATCTCTACGGCCACCGCGATACGGTGGTGACAGAAGAGAACCTGACCCGCCTGTACGGTATTCCCGTGCGGCAGGTTACGCTTGAGGTGCCTTCGCAACAGCCTTATCAGGCACTGATCCCCCTGTTTACCTTAACGGAGCCGCGATGACGCTTCCTCTACGTCTTTATGCGGCGGGCAGTCTGCGTAACGCATTGACACCGCTGCTGGCTGCATTTTCTGAAAGCCACGCTCTGGATGTGATGACAACGTTCGGTCCGGCGGGGCTGTTGAGTGAGAAAATCGAGCAGGGGGATGCGGTCGATCTCTTTGCATCGGCAAACTGCGCTCACCCTCTACGCTTGAAAATGCTGGGGCTGGCGCATGACACGATGGTCTTTACCCGCAATCACCTGTGTATTGCGATGCGTAATGTACCGGCATTGACCTCGCAGCACTGGCTATCCGCCCTGTGCGACCCCCGGTTTGTGCTCTCAACATCAACACCAGGAAGCGATCCCGGTGGCGATTACGCTTTTCAACTGTTTGAACGTATTGAACAACATCATCCCGGTACCGGCAGATTACTGCGCGACAGGGCCAAACCGTTAGTGGGAGGCTCGATGACGCACAATGTCCCGCCGGGAATGACCGCAGGGAGTTACCTGATCCGAAATGGGCAGAGTGATATGCATATCGGTTATTCCAGCTATTTGCCGCTATTGCTGAATCAACCGGATTTACACGTGGTCGTTGTGCCGCCGCCCTACAACATCACCGCGGAATATAGGCTGGCACTGTTGAACCCGGTCAGGCCGGAGGCACGCCTGCTGGCAGACGCCATGTTGTCACCGCAAGGGCAGGATTTTCTGGTCAGCAACGGGTTTACCGCGTTGGCCTGACGCGGTAAATCGGTTAATCATGACAAATTCTGCTATGATTGCGGCTCATATGCGCTGTGCCTGATGACAGCGTGCCTTTCTTTTGTCGTCGTTGGTAGAGCAATCACTGTGAGTACAACTTCTTTTTCTTCTCTGGCGCTGCCTGCGGAGCAGCTCTCTAATCTTGATGAACTGGGTTACAGCGAAATGACGCCCGTTCAGGCTGCCGCATTACCTGCCGTGTTAAGCGGTGTGGATGTGCGTGCGAAAGCCAAGACCGGTAGCGGGAAAACGGCGGCATTTGGTATTGGCGTGTTGAATCGCATCGTGGTGAGCGATTTTACCACGCAGGCACTGGTGCTGTGCCCCACGCGTGAACTGGCGGATCAAGTCAGCAAAGAGCTACGCCGCCTGGCGCGCTTTACGCAGAATATCAAAATCCTCACGTTGTGCGGTGGCCAACCCATGGGGCCGCAACTTGACTCGCTGGTGCATGCGCCGCACATTGTGGTGGGAACACCGGGGCGGCTTCAGGAACACTTGCGCAAGCAATCCCTGTTGCTGGACAACCTCAAGGTGTTGGTGCTGGATGAAGCCGATCGTATGCTGGATATGGGGTTTAGCGACGCCATTGATGATGTGATTGCCTATACCTCCCCGGAGCGGCAAACCTTGCTGTTTTCCGCTACCTATCCGCAGGAAATTGAACAGATCAGCGCCCGTGTTCAGCGCGAGCCGCTGCGTGTGGATGTGACGGACGGTGAAGTTGCTCCCGCGATTGAACAACATTTCTACGAAACCACCCAGCAACAGCGTTTGCCACTGCTCGTTGCCGTTTTGAATCATCATCAACCCCGTTCCTGCGTGGTGTTTTGCAACACTAAACGTGATTGCCAGAGCGTGTTCGAAACGCTGGAGGCGCGTGGCATCAGCGTGCTGGCGCTGCACGGCGATCTTGAGCAGCGCGATCGCGATCAGGTTCTGGTGCGATTTGCTAACCACAGTTGCCGTGTGCTGGTCGCGACCGATGTGGCGGCGCGCGGTCTGGATATTAAAGATCTGGAACTGGTGGTCAATTTTGAACTGGCCTTCGATCCGGAAGTGCATGTACACCGTATCGGTCGTACCGGGCGTGCCGGTCAGCAAGGCGTGGCCGTTAGCCTGTGCACGCCGCAGGAAATGGCACGTGTCAACCTGCTGGAGGATATGCTTGGCGTGAAAGTACGGTGGGCTTCTGCGGGTTCCCTCACGCGCAATGCGGAAGCGATGCTTGAACCGGAGATGATGACGCTGTGCATTGATGGTGGCAAAAAGGCCAAGATACGGCCCGGTGATATCCTTGGGGCATTAACCGGCGATGCGGGACTGACGGCGGCGGAAGTCGGTAAAATTGATATGTTCCCGGTTCATGCCTACGTGGCAATTCGCAAGGCCAGCGCCAAACGTGCGTTGCAGCAACTGCTTAAAGGTAAAATCAAAGGCAAAAGCTGCAAGGCTCGGTTATTGAAGTAATTTTGTAAGGGCAGGTTTGGCCTGCCCTTTATATATCTTTGGTTTTTAAATGAATAGAAAAATAGCCTCAACAGGTTACCTCTAGCGATCCACCTCGTTGATTTCAAGACGCAGAGCCGTTGGTAAGAGCGGGGTAATGCGTTTGTTCAGAGATTTAGCATTTGACATGTTTTTATGATGCTCATAATATGATGGTCATCATGTTAAATAAACTCACACGTAAACAAATCACCCATGAGCGCATCGTTGATGTCGCAGCGCGTGCTATACGGCGTGCAGGCATTAATGGCGTCGGCGTTGCCGATATGATGAAGGAAGCCGGTCTCACGCATGGTGGATTCTATGCCCACTTCGAGTCACGAGATGCGCTTGTGGTCGAGGCGATACGGCGCGCTTGGAGCGACAATTTCGCTGCGCTAAAAGAGGCGATGGCATATCGAGTTACGTGCGGAGAAAGCCACTTTGCTGCATTTGTCTACGCTTATCTACACGAAAGCAATCTGGAACGAATTGAGTGTGGTTGTGTTGTGGCCGCTCTTGCTTCGGAAATACCCCGTATGGGCGATGTTGTCCGTGACGAAGCGTGCCGTAATGTAAATGCACTCGTCGCGTTGGTACGTTCAACGCTTCCAAAGAATGTCGATCCCGCTCGTGCAGAAGGTGCCGTGGCCACGATGGTTGGCGCATTGCAGTTGGCCCGAGTGCTTGGTGGGCAGCGGGGGCGTGACTTGCTGGTGCAAACCAGTAAGCAACTCGTTACAGAATTTGAACCTATTTCCCACAGCTGAGTCTGTCAAGGTAACGAGACAGTCTTCTTGTTGACTATAAATATGATGATCATCATAAATGAGGTGTTGCATGAAAATTGCTGATTCAACCGTTCTTATCACCGGAGCCAACAGAGGCATCGGGCTTGCTTTCGCTAAGGCTTTCCTTGCTCGCGGTGCTCGTAAGGTTTATGCGGGGGCACGCGATCCTTCTAGCATCACCTTATCGGGTGTCGAGCCACTAAAACTCGACGTAACCTCGGACAGCGACGTTGAGGCTGCTATACGTATCGCTGGGGACGTAAACATCGTGGTTGGCAAGCCTGACTACGTGACCAGCACGAGAGAGTTTACGGGCGAGTTCTGCACCAATGGTACCCGCGCCGATGATTCCGATTTTCATACCGTTACTCCTAAGGCAATATTCATCTAAAAGGAGGCGTATTGCTGTTTTACGTTGTTAAAAGTCCTGCATAAGATCGGCGATAATATCTCCCGCCGGACGAATCGATTTGATAACGGAAATCCCCGTTCCAGTGGACACAATGCCCTTGTCAAAATTGCCGAGCCTCATGGCCTGCCACAGTGAGTGGTATCCGTTCATGACGTTAAACATCGTTTCACGATCTGTATCCTGCGCGTCTAATTCAGCCAGCGTGGGACTTAAATCGGTGGGCAAGGTACGGTAATAAGCGGGCATGGTACGGAACAGCAGCAAATCCTCCGCCGTGGAATTAACAATCAGGTGTTTAACTTTATCAGCCGCTGGGTTTTCTACCGCCGTCAGAAACAGGCTGCCCGCATATACGCCTTCAGCCCCCAGAGCCAGAGCAGCTCGTACACCGCGAACATCGCCTATACCACCTGCCGCAATGACTGGGACTTTTACACTATCCACGATCATGGGAACAATGCTAAACGTACCAATCACCCGGGCCGGAACGGTGCCACCCTCGTCAAAACCCGTAGCAATAATGATGTCGGCCCCTAACATCTCGGCTTCTTTTGAATTAGTGATAGTGGGCGTCAGGGCGCGGTAAAGGATTTTGATATTATGGTTTTTAAAGAAATCAAATATATCAGCGTTCAGCACTTCATTAATAAGGACGACTTCCACACCTTCTTCAGCCAACATTTCTGCGGTGGGTCGCCAGAAGCTCATATCCGGCCCGTTAATCACCGTCGCCGCGAAGGGGTTATCCGTCATTTGTTTTACTTTTCTGATCTCCTCTCGCATGCGATTCAGTGCCACATGGCGCGAGCCGGGCAGGCTATTTTGTCCGGCGTGTGGCCCCAGCGTGCCCAGACCTCCAGCATTTGAAACGGCTGCGACCAGTTCCGCATTGGTCAGAAAATAGAGGGGGGCCTGTATGATCGGGTAGCGAATATTTAAGATTTTAGTGACGCGGTTATTCATTCCTAAATCCGGTTGAAAATGACATAGGCGAGATTCTACGCTTTACAAATTGGAAGGGAACAGTCAGAAATAAGAAGTTAATGCCCAAAAATGGAAATGATAATGGATTTCAACACGACTAAATGGTTCATCGCGGTGGTGAATGCTGGCAGCTTTTCTGTGGCAAGTGACAGAATGGCGGTACCGATCTCCACACTAAGTCGAAAAATCAACCAGCTTGAGCAGGAACTGAACGTACAACTTCTGGAGCGTTCACGACATGGGGTTAAACCCACCGACAAAGGGCAAAAATTCTTTGAGCAGGCGCGTCTGGGGGTAGAGTTGCTGGAGGAGGCGCAAAAGTCTGTTATCTCTGCCCACATACTACAGGGAAAATTGCGTCTATCGATCCCTCCCAATTTCTCAATCTGGTGGGATTTACTGATCGAATTCCAGCAACGTTACCCCGATATCATCGTATTTTGTCATTCCAGTGAAAGAGTGGTTGATTTGTTCGAGGATGGCATCGATGTGGCGCTCAGGATGGGAAATTTAAATACGGATAATGTGATCGCTAAACCTGTCATGACAGTGGAAGCGCTTTTTGTGGCAAGTCCAGCATTATTAGAACGTTACGGTACACCACAGACACTGGAAGAAATGTCGCGGTTGCCAATTGCAGCGTGGGAAAGTCTACATCATGGTTCTTTTGAGTGGGGTACGGGGTCGGGGAAGGTAAAATACAAACCTTCTTTTTCCACCAATAACGCACAGGGATTAATTCATTATGCGCTGAGCGGTATGGGGGTCGCACAAGTACTGGATTTCTCTGCCAGACACTGGTTGGAAAGGGGGGAACTGATACGGCTTTTACCGGGGGTCACTATGCAAAACTTCCCGCTACACCTTGTCTATGCTCGTCATAAACACCCATCAGCCCTTGTGAGAGCGTATCTGGATTTTTGTTTAGAATGGGTGGGAAAGCTAAATTAGCGTTATAAACTTTTCGTCCCACGAAACGGCCCCGATGTAGACACCAGAGAGTGGGCAACCCCTATGCCGGTAGATGATCCTACCCTAGTTAGTTGCCACTTAATCAGCGTATTTTCGGCAGCCGGTTTATTCTCGCGCTCTGACGACGTTATTTTTTGTCGATGAGATATTTGATCGTTTCGACATATTGTTGTACGAAAATGTCCATGCTACTTGTGTCCATACCTTGCATGTTAATTATATATTTACCATTAACATACATAGCGGGAACGCCCTGTAGCTGGAGACTGGCTGCTGCTTTTTCCTGCTGGGTAACAAGCGATTTTACAACGAAGCTGTTCCATGCCGCATCGTACTCTTCTGGCTTAACGCCTGCATCAATAAAAACGTTTCGGATATCAGCCTCCGTCTTTATCGTCTGTGTTTTCTGAATACCTTCAAACAGTGGTGCAGATATTTTATCTTCTACACTCAGCGCCATTGCCACAGCCCACGCCTGGGTAAGATATTTGCCCATAGGTTCAAGGAATTCTACGTGGTATTTAGTGAGATGGATGCCTGCTGGCAGTTCTTTTTCTACACGATCTGAAATATGAAAAACCTGCTCAAATTGGTAACAGTGTGGGCAGTTAAACGAGAAGAATTCTAATACCTGAGGCTCTCCAGCAACCGATTTGTCTAAGGTGTCATACTGTTTACCGTCGGTAAACTGTGCGGCAAACGCGTTAAAAGCAAGGCTTATGCTGGCCAGAATTAACCAAATCTTCTTCATAGTTAATATTCTCCTGAATATCAGTAATATACTCGCCATACGTCACGTTAACGTGACCCCGATGGCTTTACCACATCACGCTTTAGTCGATGTAGCCAAGCGGTTTGACCGTCCAATTCTGAAGCTAACCGCTACGGTCATGGCCCCATAAACAAAAGCGCTCAGTGCGATGATCTTGAACAGCGATGACAAGTCAGCATCAAACTGTGTGACAGCCACCCATCCAGCAACCGCCGCAATCACCATACGTACGGTCCCGGCAAGCACTGGCCAGAGCACGCGTTTCGCGCCTTGCCCGGCAAAGTAGAGCGCCATGGCGATGCCGATGGCACCATAAAACGGTGCGACGTTTTGCAGATAGCTGGTACCCGCCGCCAGAATGGCGTGATCGTCGCTAAACAGTGAAAGCCAAAGGCGCGGATAAACCGCCACGACAAGCCCGATTAACGCTGTAAACGTAAACGCGACGGCACCACCAACCCAGGCAATACGTTGTGCGCGCTGTTTTTGCCCTGCACCGATATTGATGCCAACCATGGTCATAATCGCCGTGCCGAGCCCAAACAGCAGTGGGATTTGCAGATAATCCAGCCGTGAAGCGATGCCATACCCGGCGATAGCATCAGGCCCGAATAGCCCGACAACGGCCGTCACGACGGTAACGGTCAAATTGATCTGCACAGTACCGATGGCCGACAGGAAACCAACGCCAAGAACATCTTTGAACAATCTGGCACTCAGCGGGGCGATTGACAGCCGGATAACACTGTTGGCGGAACGCATATGCCTGACCAGTAATAGCGTGGTAAAAAGGTAATAGATCAGTACCGCGATCCCGGCGCCAGCCACGCCAAACGACGGTATTGGCCCCCATCCCATTATCAATATTGGAGATAGCGGCAGCAGGATAACGGCGCCCAACAAGGTGATACGTGCGGGCGTTTTCGTGTCACCCGCGCCGCGTAGCGCCGCAGACAGCAACGCAACCAGCCAGACCAGCGGCGACCCGGCAAACAAAAGATTTGAATAGGCCAACGCAGCAGAGAGTGATGGCCCTTTGACCCCCATTAAGCGATACAGCGCTTCACCGCCGATGAGAATAAGGCCGGCAAACACCGTCCCCATGACTACCGCGATAATCACACCATGCCACACCAGCATCTGCGCATCCTGCCATCGACCTGCGCCGGATGCCCGCGATATCGCCGATGACAGTCCTCCACCGATACCCCCGTTTGCCATCATTTGCATCAGCATCAATACAGGGAATACCACAGCCACTCCGGCTAATACATCAGCACCCAGCGAACTGACAAAGTAGGTTTCCACTATCCCCACCAGTGTCTGTACCACCAGAACCGAAACGGTCGGCAACGCCAAACGAAACATAACAGGCAAGATAGGACCCGCCAGAATATCCGTGGTCAATTGTTTGGCAGTCGGTTCGTGGCTTCGTTTTGTGTTCGATAAAGATTTAGTCATTATGCAGGCCCAACACTCAGAGTTATGAATACCATTTAAACGCCACCCTTGTTGTGCTGGCTGGGGGCCGTCTCTTGCGTGTCGCCGGGTTGCCAGCCGCCACCTAGCGCGTTGAACGCCGCGACCGCTGCGCGGGCGGATTCGGCTTGCGCCTGCAGTTGCGTATCAGAAGCCCGCAGCATGCTTTCATCAGCTTGCAACACTTCTATCAGGCTGAGAGTGCCGTGCTGGTAAGCCGCAAACGCGGCATCCCGCGCCCGGCTGAGTGAATCAACTCCTTGCGTCAACACAATGGCCTGTTCTTCATGGTTAACTAGCGCCGAGAACGCGTTTTCCACATCTTCAGTCGCCCGCAATACCGCCAGCCGATAGGCCGCCAGCATTTCAGCTTCCTGGCCTTTGGCCTGATTAATCTGCGCATTGATGCGACCGAAATCGAACAGACGCCAACGCAAACCGATCACCCCGGACGATTGGCCGGCGTCGCCGCTAAACAGGTGGCCGCTGGATACCGTTGTCGCGCTGCCAAGCAGTCCACTCAGGGAAAATTTGGGGTAATACTCGGCAACGGCGACGCCAATACGCGCGTTGGAGGCGGCTAAGCGACGCTCAGCTACGATCAGGTCCGGTCGGCGTCGAAGCAGATCGCCCGGCGTGCCGGTGGCGGCGATTTGCGGTGCGGCGGGAATGGCACTCGCCTCAGCCAATATGGCACGGTGCGTGCCGGGTGCTGCCCCCAGCATCACATCCAGCGCGTTCATCGCCGTATCCAGCGCAGTCTGTAAAACGGGCAATGATGCTTGTACCTGTGCCAATGCACCTTCTGCTTGTCTTACCTGAAGATCCGCTGCCAACCCTTTGTCATACAGACGGTTGATGGTCGCAAGCAAATCCTGTTGCGTGTGTACTTGCCGACGCGCGACATCCAGACGGGCTTGTAATTCACGAACTGTGATGTAGATATCGGCGGTTTGTGCGGTTACCGCCAGACGCGTTGCTGCCACTCCCGCTTCAGATGCCTGATACTCGGCAAGCGCGGCCTCCTTCCCGCGACGCAGGCCGCCAAATACATCCAATTCCCAACTGGCATTGAGGTTGGCTTCGTAAGCATTACCGTAGCGGTCGAAACCCGGTGTCGAGCTCAATACTCTGCCCAACGGGGTTTCGACAGACTGGTAGGCACGTCCCGCCTGACTGGAAATATTGCCGGAGGGGAGCAGTGCGGCATTCGCCGCGCCAAGACCGGCACGGGCCTGCATGACACGTGCGGAGGCTTGGGCAAGATCGAGATTCTGCTGTAACGCTTGCGTGATAAATCGGGTTAATTGCGGATCGCCGAAACCCTCCCACCACGTCAGAAGCTCGGCATGGGCGGTGGCATGTCGTTGATTAACAGCCTCCAGTCCAATGTATTTTTCCTGCGTAGACACGGCAGGCCGTGTGTAATCAGGGCCTACGGTACAACCGGCTAGCAAACCAGCCACCGAAAGGGCAATAACGGGAGACGTGGGTAACATATTTTTCACCATAGACATGACACTGACTTGTGACCATATTACAAATTAGTCACTCGTTGTCAACGGTAAGGTCAAGGGGTAAACTTATACCCCTGTGTATTACGTCAGGGGCAAATTGCAAACTATGAGTAAAGAAAACCCTTATCCTGTGTCAAACCGGGGCCCGGCTGATCATGATGTACGGGATCAGATAGTGAGCGCCGCAACTGAGCACTTCAGTCTTTATGGATATGAAAAAACTACGGTTTCCGATCTCGCCAAAGCCATAGGTTTTTCAAAAGCTTATATTTATAAATTCTTCTCATCCAAACAAGTCATTGGCGAGATGATTTGCGCCAACTGCCTGCGAAAGATTGAAGCAGAAGTCCGTGCTGCCGTTGAGGAAGCCGAGCAGCCACCGGAAAAACTGCGACAAATGTTTAAGACTATCGTTGAAGCCGGCTTGCGTCTGTTTTTTCAGGATCGAAAGCTTTATGAGATTGCCGCTTCCTCCGCCAGCGAGCGTTGGCAGTCGGCAATTGCGTATGAAGAGCGCATTCAGATTTTGTTACATGACATTTTACTGGAAGGCCGACAGAGCGGTGATTTTGAACGAAAAACACCGCTGGATGAGACGGTGGCAGCGATTTATCTCGTGATGCGCCCTTATCTCAACCCACTGATATTGCAGCACACTTTTGATTATGCTGAGAAAGCGCAGGCACAGTTGTCCAGCTTGATACTGCGTAGCTTATCGCCATAGTTCGGAAGCAGACATAAAATAGTGACTATTGACTAAATTGGTCACTTGATTGAAGATGGGTCTCCTGATTAATCTGTTAAGGGGACTCTATCTATGGCTCGTCACCGCCTCCTTTCACTTGCCGTCATCTGCGCATTGCCGGTTGCCTTGACCGCCTGCGGCGAAAAAACACTATCCGATCCGCGAACGCAGGCACCGCTGGTACGTACTGCAACAATACAGCGCTCTGACGTTGAGTCACGAACATTCACTGGAACGGTTGCGGCCAGAATAGAGAGTGACTTAGGGTTCCGAGTCTCTGGCAAAGTGTTAGAGCGACTGGTCGATACGGGACAATCGGTTAAAAGAGGTCAGCCGTTGATGCGTCTTGACCCTATCGATCTGGAACTCGCTGCTCGTGCACAACAGGAAGCTGTGGCTGCCGCCCGTGCGCGGGCATTACAAACTGCAGAAGATGAAACCCGATACCGTGGTCTACGTGGCACCGGTGCTATATCAGCATCCGCTTACGACCAGGTAAAAGCAGCCGCAGACGCCGCCAAAGCTGAGCTTAGCGCGGCACAGGCTCAGGCCGATGTAGCGCGGAATTCCAGTCGTTACGCGGTATTGGTCGCTGATGGTGATGGCATCGTCATGGAGACGCTGGCTGAGCCGGGCCAGGTGGTTAGTGCCGGACAACCCGTCGTGCGTTTGGCACAGGCCGGGCAGCGCGAAGCGATTATCCAGTTGCCGGAAACGCTGCGCCCCGTGCTCGGTTCGACCGGGCTGGCGACGCGCTTTGGTCAGGCAGGTAACGGTAGCCCAGCGACCCTGCGACAACTCTCCAACACGGCAGATAAGCTGACGCGCACATTTGAGGCGCGCTATGTACTGCAAGGCGAGCAGGCCAATGCACCGCTGGGAACAACGGTGATGATCCGCATCCCCGACCAGCAATCCGCGACGCAGGGGAACCTGCAAGTGCCGTTGGCTGCCTTGTTTGATGCCGGCAAAGGGCCTGGGGTGTGGGTGATCCATGGTGAACCGACGACGGTAACCTGGCGCCCGGTCGCTATTCAGGGCATGAGCGACGACACCGCACGCGTCACCGGTCAGATACAACAAGGTGAACAGATCGTAGCACTCGGCACACACTTACTGCGCGAAGGCGAAGCGGTGCGGGTCGCTGAGGTTGCTGCCACGACGGCTGCTGCGGGAGATCGGCCATGAGTGAAAGCCGTTTCAATCTGTCGGCACTTGCGGTACGCGAACGCGCCATCACATTGTTCCTGATTCTCCTGATTTCTGTCGCGGGTATCCTCGCGTTTTTTCAACTCGGACGCGCGGAAGATCCACCGTTTACCATCAAACAAATGACGATCGTTACCGCCTGGCCGGGAGCCACGGCGCAGGAGATGCAGGATCAGGTCGCCGAACCGCTGGAAAAACGCCTGCAGGAGCTGCGCTGGTATGACCGCGCGGAAACCTACACCCGTCCCGGTCTGGCTATCACCATGCTTTCCCTGAAAGACAGCGCGCCGCCTTCGGAGATTCAGGAGGAATTTTATCAGGCGCGTAAGAAGATGGGTGATGAAGCCCAAAAATTGCCAGCCGGCGTCATCGGTCCCATCATTAACGATGAATATGCCGACGTGACGTTCGCCCTGTTTGCGCTCAAAGCTAAAGGCGAACCGCAGCGGCTGCTGGTGCGGGATGCGGAAACCTTACGCCAGCAATTGCTGCACGTTCCCGGGGTGAAGAAGGTCAATATTATTGGCGAGCAGCCTGAACGTATTTTCGTTTCGTTCTCTCACGACCGCTTGGCTACGCTCGGCGTCACGCCGCAGGATATCTTCGCTGCGCTCAATAACCAGAACGTACTAACCCCTGCCGGCTCCATTGAGACCAAAGGGCCGCAGGTATTTGTGCGCGTCGACGGTGTGTTCGATAACCTGGAAAAAATCCGCCAGACGCCTATCGTGGCACAGGGACGGACACTGAAGTTAGCGGATGTTGCCACCGTCGAGCGCGGTTATGAAGACCCCTCGACCTTCATGGTCCGCAGCAACGGTGAACCGGCGCTGTTGCTGGGCGTCGTGATGCGTGATGATTGGAACGGGCTTAAGCTCGGTCAGGCGCTCGAAGCGGAAGTCGCCAACATCAATGCCGAGCTTCCTCTGGGCATGACGCTGAGCAAAGTGACTGACCAGGCCGTCAACATCAGTTCGGCGGTCGACGAGTTCATGGTCAAATTCTTTGTCGCGTTGTTAGTTGTGATGGCTGTGTGTTTTCTCAGCATGGGCTGGCGAGTCGGTATTGTGGTCGCTGCGGCGGTTCCGCTGACGTTGGCTGCCGTGTTCGTCATCATGGCCGCCACCGGTAAGAATTTCGACCGCATCACGCTGGGTTCGCTGATTTTGGCGCTGGGCTTGCTGGTGGATGACGCGATCATCGCCATCGAAATGATGGTGGTGAAAATGGAAGAAGGGTATAGCCGCATCAAGGCATCGGCCTATGCCTGGAGCCACACGGCAGCCCCAATGCTTTCCGGTACGCTGGTGACAGCCATCGGCTTTATGCCGAACGGGTTCGCTCGCTCCACTGCCGGCGAATACACCAGCAATATGTTCTGGATTGTCGGCATCGCGCTGATCGCTTCCTGGGTGGTAGCGGTAGCGTTTACCCCTTATCTGGGCGTAAAAATGCTGCCGGATATCAAGAAGGTCGAGGGTGGACACGACGCCATCTACAATACCCGTAACTACAACCGCTTTCGGCAGGTGTTGGGCCTCGTCATTGCCCACAAGTGGATCGTTGCCGGTGCGGTCATCACGCTGTTCGTGGTATCGGTGCTTGGTATGGGGGCCGTCAAGCAGCAGTTCTTCCCGACGTCCGACCGACCAGAAGTGCTTGTTGAAGTGCAGATGCCGTACGGCACCTCGATTGCACAGACCAGCACTGCCACCGCGAAAGTCGAAGCCTGGCTGGCGCAACAGAAAGAAGCCAGAATCGTGACGTCCTACATCGGCCAGGGTGCGCCGCGTTTCTTCCTGGCGATGTCACCTGAATTGCCCGATCCATCGTTCGCCAAAATCGTGGTGCTGGCAGGTAACGACAAAGAGCGTGAAGCCCTCAAGTTCAAGTTGCGCGAGGTAATCGCAGACGGCTTGGCACCGGAGGCACAGGTTCGTGTCACTCAAATCGTGTTTGGCCCACCGTCGCCGTTCCCTGTCGCCTATCGCGTCATGGGACCGAATCCAGACACGCTGCGCGCCATCGCCGATGAAGTCAAAACTGTTATGCACGCCAGCCCGATGATGCGCACCGTCAATACAGATTGGGGACAGCGTGTTCCAACCTTGCACTTCACGCTCAACCAGGATCGGCTCCAGGCCGTGGGGTTAACCACTAACTCGGTATCCTTGCAACTGCAATTCCTGCTGAGCGGTACCCCGCTGACAGACGTGCGTGAAGATATTCGCTCGGTGCAGGTTGTTGGTCGCGCGGCGGGCGACATCCGCCTCGATCCGGCCAGGATCGCCGACTTTACGCTGGTCGGTTCCGCTGGACAGCGTATTCCGTTGTCTCAGGTCGGTACAGTCGATGTGCGTATGGAAGACCCCATTCTGCGGCGCCGTGACCGCACGCCGACCATCACGGTTCGCGGCGACATCGCCGAAGGACTGCAACCGCCAGATGTTTCCACCGCCGTCATGGCACAGTTGCAGCCGATCATCGCGCGTTTGCCGGCAGGCTACCGGATCGAACAGGCCGGCTCGATCGAGGAATCTGCCAAGGCGACTGTCGCCATGTTGCCGCTTTTCCCGATCATGATCGCCCTCACACTGCTCATTATCATTTTGCAGGTGCGTTCGATTGCGGCGATGGTGATGGTGTTCCTGACCAGTCCGCTGGGGTTAATCGGTGTGGTGCCAACTCTGCTGCTGTTCCAGCAACCGTTCGGTATTAATGCGCTGGTTGGCTTGATTGCGTTATCAGGGATCCTGATGCGCAACACGCTGATACTGATTGGACAGATCCACCACAACGAACAGGAGGGGCTGGACCCGTTCCGTGCCGTCGTCGAAGCCACCGTACAGCGCGCCCGACCGGTGCTACTGACAGCGCTGGCGGCCATTCTGGCGTTCATTCCGCTCACCCATTCGGTGTTCTGGGGAACGCTGGCCTACACATTGATTGGCGGCACGTTAGCAGGAACCGTCCTGACGTTGGTGTTCTTGCCAGCGATGTATTCCATCTGGTTCAAGATCAGGGTGGCTCGCCATCCGTGATCGCTCCATTGCTTATTAATTATCTGTTTTAAGAGGGGTTGCTATGTCGAAACAAAAAGTTGTAGTCGTTACTGGCGTATCCTCTGGCATAGGGCGTGCTGTAGCACAGAAATTTGTCAGCCAGGGCTGTAGGGTCTTCGGCACCGTGCGCAATATCAACACCACAAATGTATTGTCCGGTGTGGAACTGATCGAAATGGATGTGCGTGACGACGACGCGGTAAAGCGCGGTATCTTATCTGTCATTGAGAAGGCTCAACGTATTGATGTGCTTATTAATAATGCGGGAACGAGCTTAGTCGGCGCAGTGGAAGAAACCTCTACGGCGGAAGCTAGCGCCCTGTTCGATACCAACGTATTCAGTCTGTTGCGCACGGTACAGGCGGTGCTGCCGATCATGCGGGCACAGGGCAGCGGACGGATCGTCAATGTGAGTTCGGTGCTTGGTTTCCTCCCGGCACCGTACATGGGGCTATATTCTGCGTCTAAACATGCGGTGGAAGGGCTAACGGAAAGCCTGGATCACGAAGTACGCCAGTTTGGTATCCGTGTCACGCTGGTGGAGCCCTCTTTCACCCGAACCAATCTGGATATCAACGCACCACAGACTAGCATCAAACTTGGCAGCTACGATCGCGAACGGGGACAGGCATCACACGCCATCATCAACAGTATCAACGCTGCTCCAGCCCCCGACGGGGTTGCAGCCACGATTGTGGATGCTGCGCTGGGGCCATGGCAGATGCGCCGCACACCGTCAGGGCAAGCTTCCCTGTTACGTAAATTGCGCCGCTTTATGCCTGCCGGGCCTGTTGATTCCAGTTTGCGTAAAACCTTCGGGCTCAATTGAATAGTGATTTAACGCGTATCTCAGCATGATAGGGGTAAATACACGATGAGACGGGAAACGCTATACGTATCATCGTGACAGTAAACGGTATTGTCGGGTCATTGGGTGTGGCACCAAAAACGTATGGTCCCGTCTGCTGGCCTGACAATCAGGTATTTGAACATGACCTGCTGGGTTTACCGAGGATACAGGGACGTTGGGCGGTGGGGAGGTTCCGAATCGTCATGAGCGATCCGCTGGCGGGTTATCCGCAGTTGACGGTGGATTATATCCTGTTGTGGGAGAGGGCAGAATACGGCTTATCCACTGGCCCAATTTTCCACGCGTAGACCAGGCACACGCTCAAACTCACGAACATTGTTCGTTACCAGTATCAAACCTGCGGACCGAGCATGACCGGCTAACATGGCATCATACGGGCCGATAGGGGTTCCTTGTTTTGCCAGTTCGGCACGAATTTGGCCGGTATGCACGGCAGCGTCAAAGCCATAAGTTTGCACTTCCAGACGCGCAGAAAACCCTTCAATCACGGCAAGATTCTTTTCTGGGTTTACCGATTTCTCCGCGCCATAAATCAGTTCCATCAGCGTGATAGAACTGATAGCAAACTGCCCGTAATGACGGTAGAAAGCGTCCCTGACTTCCTGCGGTTTGTTCTTGATGGTGTAAATACAGATATTGGTATCAAGCAGATATTTAAGCATCAGAACTCTTCCCTGACCTGATCATCGGGTTGCTCCCTGGTGATCATAAAGTCAGGCGTTACCCCATCCTCTTCAAACCAACTGTCCCAACTTTCGCCTGCTGGAGTAATGATGCGCGTGCGATCAATCGCAACGATATCAACCTGTTTCACATCATCGGGCAGTGCAACGGCTTTAGGGAGCCGTACTGCCTGACTGCGATTGCTTTTAAATACCGTAGTTTTCTCCATGGCAATCTCCTTGGATACATTTCGTACTAGCAGCATAGAAGATTGATGGGATATGTCAATGGGATATACCTGTGTGGCGTGATTGGTTAATCACCTCGCCGCTACATTCCTGAAAGGATAACAATATCTTCCCTAAAAATGGCTTTATTAGCAGGGAACAAGATAGCAGTAGCTTTTCAGTCCAGTGGCCTGAAAAGCTATTTCAGGTCATTACGAAACACACTATTCTGTGTAAAATCAGAGCGAATCCAATATCGTGGAGTGACCTGCTATGGCTGGCGTCAACAAAACGCACCTGACTGAAACGGATATCATCACCAAATTTATTCTGCCTGCGCTTAAGGAGGCTGGCTGGGATGATTTGGCGCAGATTCGTCAGGAAGTGAAATTGCGTGATGGTAAGATTGTGGTTCGCGGAAAACTGGCTTCACGTGTCAAAGTCAAATCTGCTGATATCGTGCTCTACCACAAGCCGAACTTGCCGTTGGCGGTTATCGAGGCCAAAGCCAATAAGCACGCCATCAGCAAAGGGATGCAGCAAGGATTGGACTACGCTAGCCTGCTTGATGTGCCCTTTGTCTTTGCCTCCAACGGTGATGGATTCATCTTCCACGATAAAACCAACCCGCAACAACTCGAATCCGAAATTGCCCTTAGCGATTTCCCAACACCTGAACAGCTCTGGCAAAAATACTGTGTCTGGAAAGGGTTTACTCAGCAGCAACTACCGGTTATCAGTCAGGACTATTACGACGATGGCAGTGGGAAATCTCCCCGTTACTATCAGATGCAGGCGATCAACCGCACGGTAGATGCCGTATCGGCAGGTAAGAACCGTATTCTGCTGGTCATGGCGACCGGCACGGGCAAAACCTATACCGCGTTTCAAATCATCTGGCGGTTGTGGAAAGCCAAAAACAAAAAACGCATTCTGTTCCTGGCAGATCGCAATATTCTGGTCGACCAGGCGAAGCGTAATGATTTTCAGCCGTTTGGCACAGCGATGACCAAAGTCACCGGGCGTACCATCGATCCGGCTTATGAGGTACATCTGGCGCTGTACCAAGCGATAACGGGCCCGGAAGAATACCAGAAAGCCTACAAACACGTTTCACCGGATTTCTTTGACCTGATAGTGATTGACGAATGCCACCGTGGCAGCGCATCTGAAGACTCTGCCTGGCGTGAGATATTGGAGTATTTTGGCAGCGCGACTCAGGTGGGCCTAACTGCAACACCGAAAGAAACCGAAGAGGTCTCTAATAGCGATTACTTTGGGGAACCGGTTTACACCTATTCGCTGAAAGAGGGCATTGAAGACGGTTTTCTTGCTCCTTACAAAGTGGTGCGTGTCGATATTGACGTCGATGTACAAGGCTGGCGGCCCGTCAAAGGTCAGTTGGATAAATACGGCAAAGAAATTGAAGACCGTATCTACAACCTGAAAGATTTTGACCGCACGCTGGTGATCGATGAGCGCACCATGCTGGTGGCGCAGACCATCACCGATTACCTGAAACGAACCAACCCAATGGATAAAACCATTGTTTTCTGCAACGACATCGATCATGCCGACCGCATGCGCCATGCGCTGGTGATACTCAATGCGGAACAGGTGTTGAAGAACGAAAAATATGTGATGAAAATCACCGGTGATGACGAGATCGGCAAGGCGCAGTTGGAGAATTTTATCGATCCCAAAAAAGCCTATCCAGTTATTGCGACCACCTCAGAGTTGATGACCACAGGCGTCGATGCGCAGACTTGCAAGCTGGTGGTGCTGGATCAAAATATCCAATCGATGACCAAATTTAAACAGATCATCGGGCGCGGCACACGAATCAACGAAAAGTACGGCAAGCTGTGGTTTACCATCCTCGACTTCAAAAAAGCCACCGAGTTATTTGCCGATCCCCGCTTTGATGGCTTGCCAGAAAAAGTGCTGGTGGTAAAACCCAACGACATTTCCGATCAAGATTCCGATTTCAATGAAAAACTGGATGAGGAAAATGACGACGATAATGTCGTCAATAAAGCGCGAGAAGATGCCGCTGACTACCAGATTAATCATGATAATCATTGGGGCAACGGTGAATTCCATCACGATGACGACAGCAAAGTCCGCAAATTCTATGTGAATGGCGTGGACGTGAAAGTGCTGGCTAAACGCGTTCAGTATTACGATTCTGATGGCAAACTGGTGACTGAATCCTTCCAGGATTACACCCGTAAAACGATGCTCAAAGACAGTGAATATGCCTCATTGGATGGCTTTGTACGCAAATGGCAGGATGCCCCCCGCAAACAGGTCATCATTGAAGAGCTGGAACAACTGGGGATTCTGTGGGATGTGCTGGCCGAAGAGGTGGGTAAAGATCTCGACCCGTTTGATTTACTCTGTCATGTGGTGTACGGTCAGCCGCCGTTAACCCGTCAGGAGCGTGCGGCCAATGTGCGTAAGCGTAACTATTTCACCAAATACGCCGAGCCAGCGCAGCAGGTGCTTAATACCCTGCTGGACAAATACGCCGATGAAGGGGTGCAGGAAATCGAAGACGTGCAGGTGCTGAAACTGAAACCGTTTGATGCGCTGGGACGTCCGATAGAAATCATCAAAACCCGTTTTGGTGACAAGAAGGCGTATGAAAAAGCCGTTAACGAACTGGAGAACGAAATCTACCAGCTACCGCCGCGCTCAGCCTGATAATGCATAAACATCGTGCCACGGGTCGCGCCTGCGATCGGTGGCATCCTTTTTTACGTATGGAAAGAAAACATGTCGATTAGTTCAGTCATTAAATCCCTTCAGGACATTATGCGTAAAGACGCCGGGGTGGACGGCGATGCCCAGCGTCTGGGGCAACTTTCATGGCTGCTGTTTCTGAAAATTTTTGATACTCAGGAAGAAGAGCTGGAACTGGAGCAGGATAACTACCAGTTCCCGATCCCGCAACGCTATTTATGGCGTAGCTGGGCGGCAAACAGCGAGGGCATCACCGGTGATGCGTTGCTGGAATTTGTGAATGACGATCTGTTCCCGGCGCTGAAAAACCTCACCGCGCCGATTGATAAAAATCCGCGTGGCTTTGTGGTCAAACAGGCGTTCAGTGATGCCTACAACTACATGAAAAACGGTACGCTGCTGCGCCAGGTGATCAACAAACTCAATGAAATCGACTTCGGCAGCAGCCAGGAGCGCCATCTGTTTGGTGATATCTACGAGCAGATCCTGCGCGACCTGCAAAGCGCCGGTAATGCGGGGGAATTCTATACGCCGCGCGCGGTGACGCGCTTTATGGTCAACCGCATCGATCCAAAACTGGGCGAGTCGATTATGGACCCGGCGTGCGGTACTGGCGGCTTCCTTGCCTGTGCGTTCGACCATGTGAAAGAACATTACGTCAACACCACCGAAGACCACAAAACGCTGCAAACGCAGATCTATGGCGTGGAGAAAAAGCAACTTCCGCACCTGCTGTGTACCACCAATATGTTGCTGCACGGCATTGAAGTGCCGGTGCAAATTCGCCATGACAATACCCTCAACAAGCCGCTTTCTTCGTGGGATGAGCAGGTTGATGTGATTGTGACCAACCCACCGTTTGGCGGAACCGAAGAAGACGGCATTGAGAAAAACTTCCCGGCAGAGATGCAGACCCGTGAAACCGCCGATCTGTTCCTGCAACTGATTATCGAAGTGCTGGCAGACAAAGGCCGGGCGGCGGTGGTGCTGCCGGACGGCACGCTGTTTGGCGAAGGTGTAAAAACCAAAATCAAAAAGCTGCTCACCGAAGAGTGCAACCTGCATACCATCGTGCGTTTGCCGAACGGCGTGTTTAACCCGTACACCGGTATTAAAACCAATATTCTGTTCTTCACCAAAGGTCAGCCGACTAAACAGGTGTGGTTCTACGAGCACCCATACCCGGACGGCGTGAAGAACTACAGCAAAACCAAACCGATGAAGTTTGAAGAGTTCCAGACCGAGATCGACTGGTGGGGCAGCGAAGCCGACGGTTTTGCCAGCCGCGAAGAGAACCATCAGGCATGGAAAGTCAGTATCGACGACATCATTGCCCGCAACTTCAACCTGGATATCAAGAACCCGTATCAAGGTGAAACCATTAGCCACGACCCGGATGAGCTGCTGGCGCAGTACCAGACGCAGCAGGCGGAAATCAGCGAACTGCGTAACCAATTGCGCGATATCCTCGGCGCTGCGCTGACGGGCAACAAGGGGGCGAACTGATGACTGTGGAGAAGCTGATCACCGACCATATTGCTATCTGGTCTTCTGCGCTGCAAACCCGTTCTACGGCCGGGCGTGGCAGTAACGGCAAAATCGACCTCTATGGGATTAAGAAACTGCGTGAGCTGATTCTGGAGCTGGCGGTGCGCGGCAAACTGGTGCCACAGGACCCGAATGATGAACCAGCGTCTGAGTTGTTAAAGCGTATTGCTGCCGAGAAAGCGGAGCTGGTAAAGCAGGGGAAAATTAAAAAGCAGAAACCGCTGCCGGAAATTAGCGGGGATGAGAAGCCGTTTGAGTTACCGGTGGGATGGGAGTGGGTGAGGTTGGGGGATGTCGCTGAAATTATCCGTGGTGTGACATATGGGAAAGCTCAATCTTCGGAAATAAAGAAAGACGGCATGCTTCCTCTTCTTAGAGCGAATAATATCCAATCTGAAATTTTACTTGAGCCTCTTGTCTATGTTGATGAGGAATTGGTTTCCCCTGAACAATACCTGCGTATGGGGGATGTATTAATAGCCATGTCAAGTGGTTCGGAGTCACTTGTTGGAAAGGCTGCTCAATTTTTTGAGAATGGAAATTACACATTTGGTGCTTTCTGTGGTGTTGTCAGAATATACTCTAAAATAATCGATGAGTTCATCGGATTCTTCCTCAAAACACCATTGTACAGAGAGCAAACAAGATCTTCGGGTAAAGGTATTGGAATTAAGAATTTAAACAAATCAAATTTGGAAATGCTATTAGTAGCTATGCCCTCCAAGAGAAACTGTGCTCAATTATTGGAAGAGACTACTTTTTTATTATCTTTGTGCGATCAACTGGAACAGCAATCTTTAACCAGTCTGGAAGCGCATCAACAACTGGTTGAAACCTTGCTGGCAACGTTGACCGAAAGCCAGAATGCTAAAGAACTTGCCGAAAACTGGGCGCGAATCAGCCAGCATTTCGAAACGCTGTTTACCACCGAAGCGAGTATCGATGCACTTAAGCAAACCGTTCTGCAACTGGCGGTGATGGGGAAACTGGTGCCGCAAGACCCTAATGACGAACCGGCTTCTGAACTGCTTAAACGTATTGAACAGGAAAAAGCGCAACTGGTGAAAGAAGGCAAAATTAAAAAACATCCTCCAGTTGAACCTTTGGGTGAACCTGCCTTATTACCCCATTCTTGGTTAAATATTGTTGTTCAGGATTTTGCTGATATACGGTTGGGAAGTACTCCGGATAGATCTGAAAAAAAATATTGGAATGGAGATATCCCTTGGGTTAGCTCTGGAGAAGTTGCAAATGAAGTTATTTTAGATACAAAAGAAAAAATTACATCTGAGGGTTTTAAAAATTCGAGCACAAGTATGATTCCAGCTGGAAGCGTACTAATGGCAATTATTGGGCAAGGAAAAACGAGAGGGCAGACGGCAATTTTAGGTATTGATGCATGCACTAATCAAAATGTTGCTGCTTTTGTTTTTAACCAAGTGTTTGTCGAACCTGAATATGTTTGGATATGGGCGAAAAGTAAGTATTTGTCCCATAGAGGAGATGGGCACGGAGGAGCACAACCCGCACTAAACGGGAAGAAAGTCAGAAGCTTTATCTTTCCTCTGGCTCCAATCAAAGAACAACAGCGAATTGTTAGCGAAGTGAAGCGATTTAATGATATTTGTGACACTCTAAAATCCCGCCTGCAATCTGCCCAACAAACCCAGCTCCAACTGGCGGATGCGCTCACAGACGCAGCATTACACTAAGGAACAGACGATGCCGGTTCATCATGCTATCTGGCGGGTAGGGGAGAACCCTCAACCGCTCACCCTCAGCAAGCTCGCCAGCGAACAACTGCTGGAGAAGATGATCTTAAACGATCCCACTATCCTCTCTGACCAGTGGATGATTATCGGGCATCAGGAACCGACGCTCGATAAAGGGCGTATCGATCTGTTGGCTATTGCGCCGGATGCCTCGCTGATCCTGATTGAGCTTAAGCGCGATCGCACGCCGCGTGAAGTGGTGGCGCAGGCGCTGGATTACGCCTCTTGGGTGGACGATTTAACCGCCGATCGTCTGTCGCAGATTTATGAAAAATTCTCCGGCGGCGGCAATCTGGGCGAGGTGTTTAAGCAGCGCTTTAATGCCGAACTGGAAGAAGAGTCGCTCAACCAGTCGCACCAAATCATCATTGTGGCGGCAGAGCTGGATCCCTCCACCGAGCGCATCGTGGACTATCTGAGCAAAAACGGTATCTCAATTAATGTGCTGTTCTTTAAGGTATTCCAACACGGCGACGAGCAGTTCTTAAGCCGCACCTGGCTTATCGACCCGAGCGAAACACAGACCAATGCCGCACAGGCCACCGCCGTAGCAAGCGCTAACGCGAAGGAACCGTGGAACGGGGAGTTTTACGTCTCGTTTGGCGACCCGCACAGTCGCAATTGGGAAGAGGCACGCCGTTACGGATTTATCAGTGCCGGTGGTGGCAGTTGGTATAGCCAAACCTTAAAACAGCTTCAGCCCGGCAATCGCGTCTGGGTGAACATCCCAAAAACGGGTTATGTTGGCGTGGGTATCGTGCAAAGCACCGTTGAGCCTGCCAGCAGCTTCACCATCAACACGGAAGACGGTGAAAAACTGGCGATGGATGTGCTGAAATACCGCGATCTCTATCGCTTGAATGCGGATGACCCCGAGAAGTCTGAGTATTTTGTCCCCGTGAAATGGCTGGAAACCCGCACTGAGCAAAAAGCCGTTAACGAAGTGGGGTTCTTCGGCAACCAGAATACGGTCTGCAAGCCTACAACGCCGAAATGGCGACACACGGTAGAGAAATTAAAGCGTTATTTCGGGAAATGGAACGCCGAATTGTAATGTTTAGATAAGGATTTTTTCCCTACAGGATTCGAATTGGCTATTCATTAATGACGTAGTTTAGCCAATTCCTCTTCAGAAAGGCCCGTCGATTTCATAACAATACCTAGCTCCACACCGTTTTGAAGCAGTTCTCGGGCGATGTTCAGCGTGGCTTCACGCCGCCCTTCTTTGCTACCTTGTTTAATACCTTTTTCGATACCCTTCTGTTCCAACTGTTCCGCTATGGTCATCAGTTCATCTCCATGTTGCGGCACCCGTTGTGCCAGTTGCCTTACATAAGCTTGCGCGTCTAGCGTATTTCCAGCCTGTATCATGTAGTTTATCAGCGATCTGACCTGCTGTCTGGTCATGTTAGTGGTCAGCATAATGGTTACCAGCCGGTCCATCAAGTCAGACAAATCCCGTTCGCGAATGTGCTTTTGTATCAGTGTCAACGCGGCCATACTGCGATGCTGCATGATGTCCTCATCGGGAATGATCGTCACATCAACCAGCGGGAAATCTTCACTGTATAGCTGCTTGGCTAAAACAGGATCGTCGAACAGTTGTAGCCAGTTGGTGGAATTCGGGCAAGGGCTCGGCTTGCCCGCATAAAACAGTATCGGGATCACCAGCGGCAGTTTTTTATTCCCCGCATCAAGGTGCCGCTGCATCGCGGCAATCGCGTAACGCATTAACCTGAATGCCATATGCCTATCCGGCTTGCTTTGGTGCTCAATCAGCACATGGACATACCCTGCTCCCGCGCAAGTCTGTAGGCTGTAAAGCACATCACTGTAAAACGCTCTTAAGTCATCCTCAACAAACGAGCCAGATTCCAGCTTCAAGGTGGTGAGATCGCAAAGCGCCAACAGTTTTTCAGGTAAATGCAGTTGTATAAAATCCCGGGCGGACTCCGGATGCGTCAAAAACTGCTTAAACGTCGCATCGTGCGGGAAGGTGGCTTTGTTGGCCTTTTTCATTAGCGCGGACTCTGATAATTATCCGCAGCAGTGTAGCTATCTTGACCTATCGCGTTCCTTAATAGGAGGCTATTTCTGCGCTGTTTACCGCCTGTCATTCCCGACAAATACCGGAATGTAGCGGTCAGCATGACGACCAATCAACAGATATATATGGTGATGTAATGCACACTCTCACAGCCAATGAAGCCAAAACTCAGTTTGGTGATATGTGGCTCAAAGCACCGCGAGAACCGGTACAGATCAGCCGCAACGGCAAACCCGTTGCTGTCGTCATTTCTGTTGAGGATTATGAGCAAATGGAAGCGATGAAGCTGCAACGGCTAAAGGCTAACATTCAGCGTGCTCGCAATGATGTCGATGCAGGCAATATTGAGGTGTCGGCATACGCTGGTTGTTGGTATAAGAATTCATTGAACGGGCTTGTACCATCACTTATACCAACAAATCCTACTTGATGTACGGAGATGTCGGTAGCGTCTGGTTGACGGAAAGCCGCGGATTTATAGATAATTCACTGAAATTTAGGCATAAAAAAGACATCGATTGACGTCTGTTTACGTCGAAATGGTACGCCCTACAGGGCTCGAACCTGTGACCTACGGCTTAGAAGTCCGCTAACGTGCTGTTTCTTTTGGTTTTTAGCGATTTCATTGGGTTTCAACCATTTGATACTTAATGATTTTAAGGTGTTGTTTGATTTCACTCGCTATCATAGTATTTCACCATTACGACACCCGTTAAGGCACCTGTAATGGCTGGAATACTGCTAACCGATAGCAAGATAAAGGGCATCAAACCCAAGGAATCGGCGTACTACATTTGGCAAGCTGCGGCAACTCGCGGCACCGGAAGATTGGGGATAAAAGTATACCCATCTGGCCGTAAAGTTTTTGTGTACAAGTACCACAAAGATGGAGCCAGAAGGTTTTTGTCCTTGGGTGATTATCCCCATCTTTCACTGGCAGATGCAACAGCTAAAGCATTGGAGGCTGCGGCTAATGTTTCAGCGCCAGAGTTGGTGGTTTTTGAACATGCGACGGTGCAACAGCTATTTGATGATTACATTTCAGATCAGAAGAAACTGGAGCACCGCTCTTACGATAAAACAGATAATCGGCTTAAACAGGTGTTGGCCACAGGGTTTATTTCCCCTGATATGCCTGCGAAAGACGTGACGCCGGATCATGTGAAGAAAGTCCTGGCCGAGTTCATCAAACGGGGCGTATTGGCAGGGGCGAATAAGGTGAGAACCAGCCTTCATGCTGTTTTTAATTTTGGACTGTTTGCGGATAATGATCCCGCTAACATAAATGGCAAAGTTAAATATGGCCTTGATCGTAACCCTGTGTCTGTTGTTCCCGCTCAGAAGGGTGCGGATAAGGCGTTAGATAGGTTTCTGACCTGGGATGAGCTAACGCAATTATTACAGTTGCTGAATGTGGATGACATTGCATGCCCAATCAATCCCGATTTCGCAAGGCTGGCACTTTTGTGCCTGTATACCGGTGGTCAGCGCCCGTGGGAGTTAATGACAAATACGCGCGATAACTGGGACAAAAAAGGGAAAACACTCACCGTACCACCGCATATTTCCAAGAATGGTGATTATCACGTCATTGCGCTTTGCCCATCAGCGAGTCTTATTCTTGAAACACAGGTAAGGTTATATCCTGACTCTCAGTACCTTTTCCCCGCAAAGACCAAGGAAGGGTACTTGCTGTCTGCGGAGTTCAGCAAACAGCTTCGCAAGCTATGCGCTAAAACAGAAATTTCGGCATTCACGCCAAGGGATATCAGAAGGACATTTAAAACGCTGGCGGGGGAAATGGGGATCAGTTCAGAGTTGCGTGATATCGTCCAGAATCACAAACGTCCGGGCGTATCACGCAAACACTATGATAGATATGACTATTTAAAGGAAAAGCGCGAAGTGATCGCGTTGTGGGAAGGGAGGTTAAAAACGTTGCTGTAAAACCCCGCCGTGTTTCCCGGCGTTAGACTTTTTTAGTTCAGCGATTGTTGCTGAACCCAGGCTTCATATACGTGCTCGGGCCAACCTAGGAATGTTCCGCTGGCGCTTTTTTGCGGCGCTGGAAATTCCTTCTTTCTTGCATACATCCGCCAAAGTGTAGGGTAGCTTTTACCTGTTAGTTTGCACATTTCTTTGCGCCCAATATATCGTGTTGCCATTCTTATCACCTCTTATTGCTGGTGGGGCGCAAACAAGCGCTGCCAGATAGCAGATACATACTTAGCCTGGTGCTCGGCGTCAGCCAACGCATTATGGCGTTCACCTTCAAACGGCATGTCTTTCTTCGGGTCAAAACCGATTTCACGCCCTAATTCCACAATCGTTCTGACGTCACGATCATTGAACCATTGCCAAATATCCTCAAAGTATTCCCGCTTACATGACTCCCGCAGAATCACATTATCGAACCCCGAGCCATTACCCCAGACACGCACATATTTAGGGTCGCAATTACTGACGACAAACCGCTTAAAGTCGTGCAGCACAACAACCAGCGGAAACCCGCTAACACTGATTGCCTTTCTTGCTTCTTCGCTTTGTTCCATCCACCAAAGGATGGTTTCAGCATCAGGGATGCCGCCGCCGTGCATGGCACTTTTGAGGCTGACGGGGCTATAGAATTTTTCACCGAGCGTACTGGTGGCTGGGTCAAAGAAAACAGCGCCAATAGAAACGATAGGTGCTTGAGTTGACTGGCCCATCATTTCAAGGTCGATCATCAAATGGTTCATGAGTTATCCTTATTTGGCTGGGGAGTCGCGGCAAAGTGTTCAACGCCTTTGGCCCAGATAGCTTTGATAGTTGTCCAACTGACAGGAACGTTTATTTTAATGGTCCCGCTACCATCACAGGTTTCGCATTCATCATCACCGAGGCACTCAGGGCAACTGATGGTCTTCGTTTCAGAAAACTCGCCAGACAGCGCACCCTTTGCCCCGTTATCTGCCGTTAGCTTCTTTGGCATGACACAGCAACCTTCCGGTATTACTGCATAGATTTGGACGGGAGCAAGCTGGCGCTTGAACTCCTCAATTGCCTTTTGCATGTCGGCTTTATCTTCTGCGGACATGGCGGATAATTCAGCCTCATACACAGATCTGCGATTGAGAGCAAAAAGCAGCGTGGTAGTATGGCAGCCCTTACGAATGGTCATACCCGGTTGCAGCATCACGTCACAGGGCAACTTTTCTGGGTACTTGGTTGACGTTTCCGCGTTTTCCCGAAAATTCTTGGTTGACGGATTTTGATTTTCCCGAAAATCGCCATACTTGAGCATTGCGGCGTTCCATGCGCCCCGAGCAAGTTGCATGCGTGCAAGGTACTCGTTCCATTCCTTAGATAAATATTTTGGCTCCTTCCGGTTTTCGTCGTCACCGGCTTCAATGGCCTTGAACCATTCATCGAAAAGCAATGTCGATTGCCGCTCATCCAGCACTACAGGCAGGACTTGTGCTGACGGAAAGACTTTACCGATTAACTCATCAGCCCATTTAGTGCTAGGCACCTCAGTGCTTTCCTTGGCTTCCTGCCAGACGACATCAACGAGTTCACGCAGTAGCGTTTTCGGCACTACAGGCAGGGGTGGGGCGGTGAATAACGGTGTAGCCGACATCTTGTTGTGATTGCATTTCGGGCAACGAATATATTTACTATCGGAGAGTGTTTCATATCCGCAGCATCCGCAGTCGTAACGTGTGTAGGCAGGCTCTTTCGCCGCCCTGTCATAAGCCGCCAGTCGGTCAGTGGCTTCTTTGAGTTTCCCGCACAGTTCAGCATTGCGTAAATTCAGGTCTACCCAATTTTCATGGGCACGCTCTAAATCGGCCAGTCTTTCCCGTTCGGCGCTGGTGAGGGGGGGCTGTTCGAATAGCGGAGTAACGGTTATTTCGTAATCCCGTATATCATCTTCATTGATCCCGGCATAACGGCGCAAGAATCCACGTTCACCGCGCGCTCTGGCGTCAGCATCCTGAATATCGAACGCTACCGGCTTCTCCGCCGCCTCACGGCGCTGTAGTAGCTCCGTGACAATTTCCGTAATTTCAGTATCGCGAAGATAGAAATTTGTGTCACCGTCGCGATACGCTACACGAATAGCTTCCAGCCTTTCATTGCTCAATAAATCAGTCATGGTGTTCACCTGTTATTTATTTTTTTCAAGGAAGTCAGCAAATTCTTTTGCAGCCAGTGAGAGCTTCCGTATCTTTCTGATAAAGTCCCGTTGTGAATCAATCTCTGTTTTATGCAGCCTGATCGAGTTGTGACAATCTGACACCTCAAAATAGCTGTAATATTCACCTTTCCGTTCCCAAGGGGATTGACCATGATATGCAGCGACAGCACCTGTTGATGGGCTTCCTTTTTTATTTAGCCATTGTCTTTTTGAGTATGTTCCTTTCGCCATCTATTCCCCCTCAACCGGTATACCAGCATCCAGAATTTCGCGAATGCTATCGATAACACCCTGGGCGTCATCATCATCCAGCCCACGCCCGCGATTGTGTATCTCTGCCGCTTTCAGGCAAACAGCATCGATTGTGCGTTCCGGCAGCTTCACCACCCACCCCCGCTCTGCTGCTAACTGCTGCTCAAGGGCTGCGATGTGTCTTTTAGCTTCAGCTAACTCCTGCGATAGCTGCATAAGGCCGTTGTGGTGAGGAATAGCTGCCTTGGCCTCTTCATAGGCTTCCAGAACAACCGGCAGGATTTGACCGTCGCCCCATATCTCTTGCAGTGACGGTTTAAGGTCTACGTAGTCAGCACCGGCATTCTGGAAGTTATGGACATAGGTGTCGAACGCACCCATGAGACGGCCAAAGCCGCCGTGACCATCTACCAATACCTGCCATGCACGGAACAAAAACAGCTTTTGTGCGCGGCTTAAGTCGTCGTTTTGCAAATCTTCTGCGAGAAATGGCACTGTGTTGACGTTCCAACGATCTTCAACGCGGGCAGCGGCTCGAAACAGCTTCCAGAACAGTTCCATTTCGCCTTCATTTGGACGGGCCATTTTCATTTGGAATGTTGTCATGCTGGAACCCCACACATATTTTGCAGTGAGCGGTGATGATTCATTACAGTGGCAACGTAAGAGGCAGTTCTGTTTGCTATTTCAACTGCTACGATTTTTTCACCAACTTTTACGCGGTATGTTTCGGTGGTTTTACGACGGGCATGATCCCCGTAACGTTGCTGGTGGTTGTTAAGGGCTTCTTCTGCTGCCCTTCTTTCGCTTGGGGTCAGTTCACCCCGAATGATGTGACGCATGGGGAACCTCGAATAAAAAGCCTTGCTGGTGGCAAGGCTCGTTATCTGTCGATCAGGTTGTCGTAATCGTTGTGCGTTATCAGGTTCCAACTTTTGCCGTCATGTGACAGTAAACGCCAACGCTTATTAACCCGTAATGTTTGGTATTTTTTCCCGTGAGTACGGAAGGGGATTTTCCGGCCGGTGCTAACTTGCTTTAGCAGAGACACTGCTTTTTCAGCAATCCACAAAGGGGCTTTATTCTGGCTGAGGTTCATTTTGTTCCTCGACGTATTTTCTGTACGCGTCGAAAATCTCCATTACCTCATCTTTGACGCCTTTGGGCAGCATTAAATAGTCATGCTCTCGGTCCTGACTAATCAGTTTTGTTGATTTATAAACCAACTCAATCAGGCGCTTTGTTTTAGCTGCGGGGAATTGTGGTTTGGCAATTGCCTTTGTTATTTTTTTCTTACCAACTGACTCTGCTTTCTCCATGAGTTTAGAGACAACTGTGTCAGCATAAACCCCATGTTCGCGAGTGATATCGATAGCCAGGGCATAATTCAGAGAACCAGCCCTTACCAGGCTTTTTATATAGCCTGAACACTCTTTATGAAGCTGCAAGTGTTGGAGTATGTCAGACTCGGACCGCTTAACCTTCTGTGCGATTTGCGCATTGGTCCAGCCTTGATTTTCAAGCCTAAAATAAGCTGCGCCACGTTCTAACGGAGTAAGCGCCAGCCCTTGGGAACTACTAATCATGAATGCAATTTTATCGGCTTCTGTACCGATAAAATCCTTACATTCGAGTCTTAGAATTTCACATCCAGCTTCGGTAGCTGCAAGCGCACCATAATAGCGGTGGTGACCATCGATGACCTTAACACCGCGTTCAGTAATTTCTACAGCAAGTGGCGGGATATATTCTCCAGCCATAAACGCATCTTTAAACTCGGCTACGTGCGCCTGATTTAATTCTCGGACGTTGTAGCCATCTTCGGTGTAAATTTCAGCAATTGGCACCAGATAAGCTTTTCTGGCTGTCATATCCGATTTTAACTCGTCTTTCTTTTGGTAACGCTGATATAAGGTCGCCATAGTGTTCTCCTGTGTCGGGTAAATACTTCACTATGCGCACCACAGGGCGCGCATAAGGCAGCATTTATTAGTGGTGAGGTTTAGATCGAACCTTCATACACCGGGATATTTTCGAGAGCGTTTTGCAGTTCGGTAACAATTTCGTTGAAGGCGTGCTCAACAATTTTTTCGGGGTCGATCAGCTCATACCAGAGGATTAACTGACCTTCTTTGATGCGATAACGGAAACGTGCATCAACTTTGTAAGGGTTACCGTTATGGAAGGGCGCGATTGCCAGGCTGATTTTTTCAGGAAGAGTGGTATTACCGCCCCCTGTCTTCTCATCCGTATACGCAAATTGAGTTGTGCCATCATGCAGGCGTTTAACAGATTTGAACTCAGACTTGCGCGTCTCTTGAAATGCCAGAACCATTTCCAGCAATTCAACACCAGAAGGGCCGGGATAGGTATCGCTTACTGCGGCAATATCACCGATATGGTTTTCGATAAACTCACCGAAAACGATTTGATTCAGTGGCTGTCCATCCTGCTTCGTCCATGCCAGCCACTCTTTCGAGAATGGGCAATCGTAGATAGCCTTATGTTTTCCCCATTCTGGCAGGGTGGGTGTTTTGTGATAATCCAGAACGGCCACAATTTTTGTTTTTGTGTTATCGGCAAAGATTGCGGTACGCTCGTCTTCGTATTTTTTAACATAGCCAATCAATGACGTAACAGAAATCAGGTTGACGTCTTGGCGAATTAGCGATGGGTTAAGTTGATACTGTTCGAGCGATGTAACACGGTGTTCTTCTGGTACTACAGCAACCGGGATATAGGTATTCGGTTTATAGGCTGCAATAGCCAAATTACGAATTTCAGACACGGCAGAGCCGTCAGCAACTTGCGACATAATGATCGTCCTTTGTTGGGTGATAAATTAATTACTCGGGAGTGGTTAGGCTATAAAGCTGGTTAGCCGTGTTGTTGCAATGAAATGGGAGCTGGCTTAGCTGGCGTGTCGATGACTTTCAGGTCCATTTTCATCTGGTCAGGGTCATCGCGTAGCAGGTCGCCGTCAGCAGTAGAAAACATGACGGTATCGGCCAGGTCCAATTTCGGTTTGTTGAATTTGATGTCCGGCGTCACCTTCATTTGGTCATCTGTACGAGTGTTCAGCATTTCGACGCTCAGCGTCAGTGTTACCGAGCCCTTTTTGCGAGTTTCCCGAACAGCTTGAATAATCATTGCGAGGGTTTCAGTTAATTCAGCATCAAGAGTGCCTTTATTGATATAGGCAAGTTGTTGACTGAACGGCGTGCATTTATTTTCTGCATTATCAGACATGGGTATTTCTCCTTTCACACACAGAAGGGTGAAGGGGGACGGGCTTAGACTTTCAGATTGACTCAAGTAGTAAATGAGTTAAGTGAAACCGCCACCCTTCTGTGAATAAAAAGGACGGTCAACCGCAGAACATTATCTTCATCCTCCGTAGGTTGGTTAGAAGATCGGTTGACCGCCAAAGACACAGACAAGGGAATGTTGTGTTTCCACAACGGTAAGAGCATTGCCGGTGTTCGAATTGAACGAACCTTTTCGTTGCCCAACCCTTCCAACTGAATGGAACTGTTCGGAATTGAACCGACACTTATGCCTTGCTCGTCAACGCTCTTACCTGTTGTGTGCCGGTTACGAATCCGGCGACGCGAAACCACGCCCGGTTATGCCCTGGTGAAGGCGAAAGTTATTGAGGTGATAGCTCGTTGAATCGGGCCATGAATTCGCGCTTTGCAGCGCCCGGACTCATCTGAACAATCAACCGATCGGATGGCTCAATTCCGCGCAGAATCGGCCATTCGCCAGCGCCCGGATGCAGCAGGGCTTCTTTTTCAGTTGCCAGCATGACCAAATCAGCGTGTTTAACTGCGGCGCTCATTTTGAAGGGCAGGCCGAATTTGATACGCACCATCACCTCTATATCTGCCTCAACTTGCTGGTAATCCAGCAGCAACCGCTTAAGCGGCGACATCATGTCGGTGACATACGCCTCATGGGCATCATGCATCAGCGCCTCAAAAGCGAATTCCGGTGGGACTAAGTAGCTAACACCGACAGAATGCTGCGCGACTGAATAGGGGTATTGAGTGTGACCACAGAACCGGTTGATTTGGGAAAGTGCGTGGGCGATATCTTCAATGCAGATATCATCGGGTGATGGCTGCTGATAATTAAAATGCCGCCCTGTATATGTACTAATCCATGGCATTGAGATAATTCCTCATTGAGATATTTCGGCGTAATGTTCACGACCAACACTCATGGCCATATTGAATCGTGCTGCTGGTGGAATGCCGCACCGTTCGAGATAGTCACAATGTGACCGCATGCTTTTAACCAGGCGTAAATGTTGTGCGGGAGAAATGCGTGGTTTGTTGGTGTCAGGTTTCATTGTGACCTCAACTGCTGGTGGGGATGGTTACATTTATGTACCGGTGGCAGACACAAAATGACGTCTCCAACTTTCCGGGGCTTTGACCGCGCTCGTCGAGTGCTCCCTTGCTTTTCAGTGCCAATGGAATACCGTAGACTGGTCATTCAACAGTCAAAATAAGGGTATCTGTATGTCTTCAGTTGACGATACGATGATTGCTTATGTCATTCAGCGACTTGAAAATCTTTCTGCTGAAAATGATGTTTTGAGACTCGCAGTGACTCAGTTAATAAATGAGTTACCGGCTGATAAGAAGTTCTTAGTAAAAAAGAACATTATTCAGGCAGTGAGTAATCTGAATACTTATGGCAGCGCTGAATCAGCAAATTCTATTTCTGCGAGGCAAGAAGCGGTTGATAAACTTTTGAGCGCCGTGTACAGCTAGCAGTCCACTGGAGCGTCGCAAACTAGAACTCGGTTGAGTGTAGGTGCAGTGCGCTCTTTCTATCCTCTCGATAATTTTTGATACGTAGTCTTTTTTATCCTCTTACCCTCACTCAGTGGTTTCATTCATGCGCCCGGTGACAGGCGCAGGGTGAAGTCACTGCACTGCGTGAAAATCCTCAGCCGCTCTTAATGCGTAACCGCCGTTACAATAAAACTCATTCATGCGACGAATTTCTGCCGCCTCTACTCCCGCGTATCCCATTCTCTCCATCTGGTTTTTCATAGAAGCGATCGCGTCTTGTTCGCCACCGTTGACGCATACCGTAACGACAGGCTCCCAATGGTTGATTGTCTTTATGTCGTAAATAACCATCCTCTTACCCTCATTCAGTGGTCTTAATGAAGCGCCACAGGCGACGCTTTATAAGTCCGCTAAATCCTTTGCTATGGTCACGACGTAGCTCTCACTACCCCTACACCCCTCGCACTCGCCCTGGCTTTGCAATGCTCAGGGGTCTAAGCGGTCATCTGAGACGGTTGGCTGTCTCGATGACTTAAAAATACAAGAAATATTGTTTTTGTAAACAAGAAAATTTGTTGTTTTGCGCGAGTTTTACAAAAGATATTGTTTTTTAAGGTTATTTATTTTCAGTAATGTTTGTGGCAGCTGTAGATGTGATAAATGATTTATTTAATCGGTGTTGATGCTGTCGATGCGATGGGACATAAGGTAGGGGAGGGAGCTGGTTGCTGGGGGAAAGAAAAACCCGCCGAAGCGGGAAAAATTATTTTTTAGAGCCTTCTTTCGGTTCTTCTTTCGGTGGCAATTTTATTGAGCGACCAAGTATGAAAACACTAGCAAGGGCAGCTAACTCTGCACCGAGTAAGATAGTTGCTTGTGTATATGCTTGATGATCAATCATTTCTATTGCTACATATGAGAAAACAAAAACACAAATTAAAGCAAAAATTTGGCCGATTCTGTCCTTCCATATAGCTCCTGACAGAGATGTTTTACCCTGCTGTTGCCTGTGCTCTTGAGCGCTTTTTGCCATATCCATTATCTCTCTGGCAAAACCAGGGGATATTTGCTCGTATCTGGCTAATTCTTCGGCATCAGGCAAGGGGCCAGAACGATGCGTTGTAGATATTTGCATCATGACCCCCGCTACTTCAGGTCTGGTTAATAATCGCTCAAGAATCTGTGGGTTTTTTACAACCTCATTTACTAAAAGCTCCGCTTTTCCTTCCTGAGCTCTTACGGAAGTTGCTGTAGGTTGATTAATAAGTTGTGTTATAGGCTGTTGCTTCAAGGTCGTCTTGCGAGGGCCTTTGCGACGTCTCATGTTCAATAATCGCGTTCCTAAGCTGATTTCCCACGGTAACCCAGTCACCTCGGATTAAGTCTGAATCCGGCGGCATGTTCCTATATTCACTATAATTATCTGCTGGGCTTATATCAAGGATAGAGCCCATAGCACCAACAAAAAGGCGTACTGTGCTGTCTTTCATTTGGGTGTCCTCTATTCTGAAATGCAACGTAACAATTGCGTATTAGAATTTTGGACTAAAAGATCCGTGTACGCAATAGGAACAATTAGCGGAAAAAGCTCAATTTCAATACCGTTTAGTCTATTGATACTGATCGTAGTCAATGTTTTTAACGTTTGTCGATGGGGTGTTCACACTAGTCGCATCTTCGTTTCAATGGCTACACCGATGATCCGGCAGTTCCCATTGATGGGAATCATGGGCCATGAAGGGTTGAGTCCTTTCAGATAGCGTTGAGCGCCATCAATAATTAATTTCTTAAACGTGGCTTCGTTAGAGTCGGTTAGTTTGGCAACGACTAAACTGCCGTTGACAGCTTCTCTTCCTGTGTCGAAGAGAACCAGAGTCCCTTCAGGAATGCTCAGTCCTGAAGGTGATGTCATTGATTCACCATCAACGAGTAACCAAAATCCCTGACCCTGAATGTGTGCATCAGATTCATACCAGTGGTCAATATCCCGCAAAGTGTAAGCTTCAACGGCTTCGTTCCATGATCCCGCTTGAACTTTACTTATTAGTGGATAATTTTGCCTTGGTTTGTGAGGTGCAACATAGGTGACATTAGCATCGCCAGAGCCTTTCACCAACCAATCGACGCTCACTCCTAATACATTTGCCAACTCAGGAAGATATCTTGGGCGTTGTGTCTTCCCATTTTCTAGTTGCTCAATTGCTTGCTGAGAAGTTCCCGCCCGTTCTGCAAGCTCTGTTTGAGTAAGCCCTAGCTCATCCCGTTTGAATCTAACCCGGCTGGCAATGGTCATGTGAAGCTCCGTTAATTATCCCTCCTGATCCTCACAAGAAAACCTGTAATTGACAAACAATAAACTTTGTAATTAAATACAAGAAAGTTTGTTTAAGAGGGTGCTATGAAAACTATCTCTGAACGCCTCAAACAGAAACGGTTAGAACTGGAAATGACCCAGGATGAACTTGCTAACGCAGCAGGAGTTAGCCAGCAGTCAATTCAACTAATTGAAGCTGGCATAACAAAACGCCCACGTTTTCTGTTTGAGATTGCAAAGGCTCTGCACTGTGACCCGTCGTGGTTGCAATACGGAAATGATGACGAAAAGGCTGCTTGATTGTAACCACAGCCAGGAGAGATCAACTGTGTCACAGACTAGACCAGCAGATTGGCAGGCAGAGAAACAGCCCGAATGGGTGATATCCCTAGCCAGAAAAATCATTACGGGTTTGCCTGGTGGATATGCCGAGGCTGCCGAATGGTTGGGGGTTACTAAAGACGCGCTGTTTAACCGCCTGCGCCCCGACAGTAACCAGATTTTCCCGATCGGCTGGCTGATGGTGTTACAGCAAGCTGGTAGCACAACCTTGTTTGCTGATGCGGTTTCCCGCCAGTCAAACAGCGTTAACGTGCGTCTTCCGAGCGTCGAAGAGATCGAGAATGGCGATGTGAATTTACGCCTGATGGAAGCCATAGAGTACATCGGCAAGCACTCCGAGTTAATCCGGCGTGCGACTGAGGATGGCGTGATAGACGCGGAAGAACGGCGTGCTATCGACGAAAACAGCTATCAGGTTATCGCCAAGTTTCAGGAAAGCATCATGTTGCTCTACAGCGTTTTCTGCCCTTCATCCGAGCAACCTTCTAACACTCAAATTATCCCGCATCAGCGCGAATAGTGCTGGTGGCCATCCGCCGTATTAACACAACCGTTTGATTTTCGGAGGTTCGGATGGACGCATTCAACTATGTGAAACCTGTTATGCCAGTCGCGTATTGCCGTGAGGATGGCGTTTGGATTCAGGAAATGTTGGGAAAGTTACCGCGTGGTCAGCGGGAAAAAATCGCGCATGCCTACGCGGAGTCGTACCAGGCCGCATACGACGCAGAGCCGGTTTCTTACCGCAAGGAAAACGCGGGGCGCAGGGAGGCAAATACGCGTTTGCGGTTGTACGTCGAACGCTACTCCCGAGCCAATCAGGGCATGACTTCACCGCCGCCACTGGCACCAGTTTTGAGGGTTGCAGCATGAATTTTTTAACAGGTGTTTTTTTATGCGGGGGAGAGGGGCGGGGTAAGAGG